>NZ_JALNUZ010000004.1:0-330150 GCF_026541005.1 Pantoea sp. GM_Pan_4 | reverse complement strand
AGATCCGCCCATAACGCCCGCCCCTGAAGGGAAGCAACGCAGATTATCCGCTATGAAACTGAAAAGAGGAAATCCTGAGTGCTAAAAAGAGGATTGCTGAAAGCGTGCAGCGGTCACTGGTTGTCACGGATGCGGTTTGCTATGTTGCCGTAAGCACAACAGCGGAGCGTGGCCATGCAATTACTCACCCCTCGTTTGTCCCTCAGCCGGTTACAGCCGGAAGACTGGCAGATTTTCAAAGCGGTACATGAAGATGCCGCGACCATGACCTGGGTGAGCGAGATCCCCGATGAAAACGACATCCGCCAGCGCTTTAACGAGCGGCTGGCACCGTGGCAACCCAGCAGTTTTCACATGCTGTGCCTGGTGGCGCGCCTGCGCGACAGCGGTGAAGCGATTGGTCTGTTTGGCTGCAGCGCCGAGTGGCATCCGTATCGTCAGGCCGAAGTGGGTTACATGCTGCGCCACGCCTGTACCGGTCAGGGCTACGGCAGCGAAGCGTTGCAGGCATTGTGCACGTTCCTGCTGCAGGCCGACTTCCACAAACTCAAAGCGCTGGTGATTGAGGGCAACTGGCCGTCGCGGCGCATTCTGGAAAAGAACGGTTTCGCGCTGGAAGGCACGCTACGCGATAATTACCGCCTCAACGGCCAGTGGGTAAACGATTGGGTGTTTGGGCGCTTAAACGAAGCAGGCTAAAAAATTTGCCGTCCCCCCTCGACAATATTGTTATCAGCGCGTTATGTTCTTGTTTCGGTCACGGCAGTGACCAGCGTCGCTCGGACGGTCCGGGCGCTAACGTAATCCAGAGGACATCATGGCTGATAACAGCACACCCCGTCGTTTCTCGCGTATTGAACGTCTGCCCCCCTATGTATTTAACATCACGGCTGAATTGAAGATGGCTGCGCGCCGGCGCGGCGAAGACATCATCGATTTCTCCATGGGCAACCCGGATGGCGCGACACCGCCGCACATCGTGGAAAAGCTCTGTCAGGTGGCACAGCGTGAAGACACGCACGGCTACTCTACCTCCAAAGGGATTCCGCGCCTGCGCCGCGCCATTTCGCGCTGGTACGCCGAGCGTTATCAGGTGGATATCGATCCGGAATCTGAAGCCATCGTTACCATCGGCTCGAAAGAGGGGCTGGCGCACCTGATGCTGGCGACGCTCGATCACGGCGACACCGTGCTGGTGCCCAATCCCAGCTACCCGATTCACATCTACGGTGCGGTGATCGCCGGCGCGCAGGTGCGCTCGGTGCCGCTGGTCGCAGGCGTCGATTTCTTCAATGAGCTGGAACGCGCCATCCGCGAAAGCTACCCGAAACCGAAGATGATGATCCTCGGCTTTCCGTCCAACCCGACATCGCAGTGCGTAGAGCTGGACTTCTTCGAGCGCGTCATCGCGCTGGCGAAGCACTACAACGTGCTGGTCATCCACGATCTGGCCTACGCTGACATCACCTATGACGGCTGGAAAGCGCCGTCGATTATGCAGGTGCCGGGCGCGCGCGATGTGGCGGTGGAATTCTTTACCCTGTCAAAAAGCTACAACATGGCGGGCTGGCGCATCGGCTTTATGGTCGGCAACAAAGAGCTGGTGGCGGCACTGGCACGCATCAAAAGCTATCACGATTACGGCACCTTCACACCGCTGCAGGTGGCAGCGATTGCGGCACTGGAGGGCGATCAGCAGTGCGTGCGTGATATCGCCGAGCAGTATAAACGCCGGCGCGATGTACTGGTGAAAGGGCTGCATGAAGCGGGCTGGATGGTCGATCTGCCGAAAGCGTCCATGTACGTCTGGGCGAAAATTCCCGATCACTATGCGCATCTGGGCTCACTGGAATTTGCCAAGCTGCTGCTGCAGGAGGCGAAAGTGTGCGTCTCGCCGGGCATTGGCTTTGGTGACTACGGCGATACCCACGTGCGTTTTGCCCTGATTGAAAACAGCGATCGTATTCGTCAGGCGGTGCGTGGCATTAAAGCGATGTTCCGCGCCGACGGTATTTTGCCGGGAACGGTAAAAGCGGTGGAAGAAGCAGAGTAATTACAAATCGGGGCGACTGAGCGGTCGCCCCGGCTGGCGTCTTTACAGCATCAGCACGAAGGTGCCGACCCAAAGTAAGACGAAGAAAGAGATTCCCATCAAGGCGTATTTCACAAAACAACTCCTCTGAGCGGTTACAATGATGGCGATCCCAAACCAGCGTAACCCGAACAGAATAAGAGAAAGGTGGAGTTCATCATCGCTACACGCTTTCTACTCAGGTCGCTTCGGGCTGCCCCGAAACAGGATCGAGCGCTAATTTACGCGGAATCGATCCGAAAATAAATAGGTCACTTCTGAGAAGTTGCTCACATTTTCATCGGGTCTCAATCTGCGGAATCGCCGACATGCCGACACGTAATTGCGCCAGATCGCTCTGATGCGGATCCAGCACAATTTTCACCGGCAATCGCTGAACCACTTTAGTGTAGTTGCCGGTGGCGTTATCGGGGGCAATCGCGGAAAACGTGGCGCCGGTAGCGGGGGCGATACTGTCAACGTGACCGGTGAAGATCTTGCCGGGCAATGCATCAATCTTCACTACCACTTTCTGGCCCGGGCGCACATCCGCCAGCTGCGTCTCCAGATAGTTGGCGGTGATGTAAGTCTGCTGCAGCGGCACCACGGCCAGCAGACGCGTACCCGCGCTGACCCAGGCTCCCACGCGCACCGAACGCTGACCCACCATGCCATCCACCGGCGCAATAATACGCGTATAAGAGAGATTCAGCCCGGCCTGGTCGACGCTGGCCTGCGCCGCCGCGACATCAGCCTCCGCCTGACGCAGCGCGGCCTCAAGCACCTTCACCTGCTGTTCGGCCGCCGCCAGCGCTGCTGCGCTCTGGCGCACCGTGGCGGCGGCGGAACGCTGGGTTGAGCTGGCTTTCTGCTGATCGTCAGCGGCTATGGTGCCGCTCTTGTACAGCTGGTTGTAGCGCGCCGCGCTCTGTCCGGCATACTGTGCCGATGCCTGACTGGCGGCCAGCGTGGCGCGGGCCTCGGCAATGGTGGACTGCTGCTGGTCGAGCTGCGCCTGCGCGCTCAGCCGTTTGGCGTCGCTGACCTGCAGATTAGCCCGCGCGGTCTCCAGCGCCACGCGATAGTCGCGGTCGTCGAGCGTCGCCAGCACGTCACCAGCCCGCACGCGCTGGTTATCCTGCACGTTGACGTGGGCGATATAGCCGGACACCTTCGGGGCCACCAGCGTGTAGTCGGCATTCACCCAGGCATCATCAGTGCGATGGTCGTTGCCGGTCATGGCTGACCACAGCCAGAACGCCATCGCCAGCAAAACCAGCAGCAGGGCGCTCAGCAGGATTGTTCGTTTCATAGCAAAAGCGTGCATAACAGTTATTCCGGAGTTTTGGTAACAGGTTGAACCAGGGTTTGCGGTGGCCAGACGCGTTTCGCCAGGCACAGCGTCAGCACTAACAGCCCGACAGCGAAAGCGATCAGCATCAGATACGCATCGCTCAGGCTCAGCACCATCGCCTGATGCTTCAGCAGGGTGGCGAAGCCGCTGAGATTGGCCGCGCTGCTGGCGCTGCCGTCGGCCAACAGCGGCAGGCTGCTGCTGGCCTGCTGGCTATCCGCTGCGGTCATCAGCCAGCTGCGACTGGCAGCCTGATCGACCAGCACGCTGGAGTGAAACTGCTCGCGATGGCTGATAAACCACTCCACCAGCGTGCTGGCCGCGATGCTGGCAAAGCCGCGAACGGTATTGAACATGGCGGAGGCGAACGGTCCTTCCGGCGGCGCGACCACGCTGGTGGCGCTCATCAGCACCGGCAGAATCACCATCGGCTGACCAAACGCCTGCAAGACCTGCATCAGCCAGAAGTTTTGCCGCGCCCAGTCGGTGGTGATCTGCATGCCGAGCAGGCAGGCGGTCGTCAGCAGCAGCACACCGGCGCTCAGCACCCAGCGGCAGTCAATCCAGCGGATATTCAGCAGGCTGGCGACCAGCGGTGCAATCAGCAGCTGTGGCAGGCCGATGGTCAACGCCAGCGGCGCGAACTGCAGCGTGCGAAACCCCTCCACCTGACCAAAATAGGCCGACGGCAGCGCCGAACCGGACAGCGCCAGAATCAGTACACCCGCCAGTGCCAGCAAACCGTGCGACAAATTACGCCGGCGCAGCATCTGCAACTTAAACAGCGGCAGCGGGTGAAACCATTCATTAATAAAGAACACAATCAGCAACGCCAGCGCACTGAATAATAGGGCGACAAACAGCGGCGAGCTGAGCCAGTCGAGACGCTCACCCTGCGTCAGCGCCAGAATCAGTAGCGCCATGCCCGAGCAGCCGCTCAGCATGCCGAACAGGTCAATCTGTTTAAATCGCTCAGTGCGCAGCGGATCCTGCGGCAGACCCCAGCCGATCAGCAGCATGGCGATCAGCATGGCCGGCACCACTTGCCAGAACACAAACATCCAGCTGACGTCATCGGTCCAGAACGCCGCCAGCGACGCCGCCAGATTCGGGCCAAACGTGGCGGTGAGGGCGTAAGCACTCAGCCCATAAAGTTTGATCGGCGGTGGCAGAAAGCGCAGCGCCACCGTCATCAGCAGCGGCGGCAGGGCGCCGCCAAACAGTCCCTGCACCACGCGCAGCGCAATAAGTAGCGGGGCCGTGGGCATAAAGGGCAGCAGGACACCGCACACCATGAAACCGGCCGACACCGCCAGCGCGAAGCGGCGCAGCGAAAAGGTGACGGCGAACCACGGTGCAATCATCATTGCGGCGACTTCCGCTGCCTGATAGGCCGAGATAATCCAGCTGCCGTCATCGTAGCTAATGCCGATTGCGGCACGGATATCGGCCAGCGCGATGTCGGTGACGCGATCGTTTAATCCGGAGGTCAGCGCGGCGATCAGCACCCCCACCAGCCCCAGCGCGAGGCGCAGGGTAAAAGGATGCGGTGCCGGTGCCGCGACGGGCTGGGCATTCATAGCAGGTGTCTCGTTATTAGTTGATGCAGTGTATTGCGATGTGATACAGCTCGCATCTTACATTTCGATATGGTGTATTGCAATGTGATACAGGGTGTAAAAGTGCGATCGTTCGCGCTAAAGTAGGGCAGGCCAAAAAGGAACGTATCATGGTAGAACCTCCCTCAAGCCGTGAGGATGAAAAAGCGGGTGGCATTCAGGTCATTGCGCGTGCGGCAAAAATTTTAAATGCGCTCGGTGAGCATCCGGGCGGCATGAGTCTGGGTGAAATTGCGCAGGTGGTCGATCTGCCGCGCTCGACGGTGCAGCGCATCGTGGCGGCGCTGGATAGCGCGCAGCTGGTGCGCAGCGGCGGGGCAGGCGGGCTGCGCCTCGGTCCGGCGTTGCTGAAGCTGATCTCCAGCGTGCACAGTGACGTGGTGGAAATTGTCCGGCCGTTCCTCGAACAACTCTCGGCGGAAATCAATGAAACAGTATCGCTGGCGCGGGCCAGCGGGACGCAGCTGGCGATAGTCCATTACGTGGTGGCCACGCGTGAACTGCGCGTGGTGCCACACATCGGCCTGAATCTGCCGCTTTACAGCACGTCCGGTGGCCGGGCGCTGCTGGCGCTGGAGAGCGACGAAGATGTGCGGGTGATGGTCGGTGAAGCCTATGCGGAACTGACGGAAATGACGGTAAAAACGCTGCCGCAGTTGCTGACGCTGATTGCGGAGGTGCGCGCCAGCGGACTGGCTATCGATCGCGGCGAAACGCTGGAGGGCATTTCCACCATGGCGGTCGCGATTGATACGCTGTTCGGGCGCTTCTCGATCTCACTGCTGGTGCCGACCGCACGTTTTCACCGCCAGGAAGCGCATTACCGGACAGCGCTGATAAAGTGTAAAGAGGCGCTGATTCGCGAAATTGGCAAAATAACTGCTGCGGAAGGATAACCGACTGATGAAAACCTTGCTGATGGCCATTGATAACTCACCGGTGGCGGAAAAAGTGATCGCCCTGACCATTGAACAGGCGCTGGCGCAACAGGCGCAGGTCACCGTGCTGTGCTGTGTCGATCCGGCTTATTCGTCGTGCAATCAGCCGATTGAGATCGACGCCGGGGAAGACCCGGACGATTTTGTCGTGGCGCAGGATGAACAAAACACGGCTGAAATGGTGGTACGCCATGCGCTGGCACCGCTGCTGCGCGCTGGCATTGACGCACGCGGGCTGATTCTGGCCGGTGAAGCGGCAGAAACCATTGTGGCGCAGTCTGAGGCGTTGCACGCCAGTATGATTATAATGGGCCGTCGTCACCTGTCGCCGCTCAACCGCCTGCTGAAAGGCTCGGTAAGCGCAGCAGTTATTGAACGCGCCAGCTGTCCGGTTTTAATTGACGTTCGCAAGGATTAATGTCGCTCCATGTTCTCGCTTTTCCCGCTCACGCTGGCCGCTTTTGTGCTGCTGGCGATCATCATCGTGATACTGCTGCGCACCACCGCGCTGCGCGTCTGGCAGGGTGTCCTGCTGTTTTTGCTGCCTGTGCTGCTGGCTAATCTGCTGTGGTTTAGCTGGCTGCATCCGCGTCAGGAGCGCGAGGCGCTGGCGGCGCAGGTGGCTATCCAACTGAGCGACGCGCCGGGTTATCGCGTGCTGAAAGTGCAGGAGCCGGCGCTGTGGCAACTGCTCAATCGCGAGTTGCAGCACAAGCTGGCAGAGGGCGTACCTGCGGAGCAGGCGCTGGGCGATATGCGCGGCTGGCTGATGGATTTGGTGAATCAGCGCATGGCGCGCGCCAGCGATGCGGCGATCATCAACTACATCCGCGTTTCGGTGCAGGAGATGCAGGCGCTGCAGCAGCAGGATACGCAGCGCTGCTTCCGTTTCCTCTATCCGCAGGTCAGCGGTGGCGTCAATCTGCAACAGGTGCTGTCGCCGGAGCTTAATCAGCGCGATGGTGAAGCGCTCGAGGCACTGTTGCAAAACAGTACCGGCGATGAGCTGGCGGTGGATCAGCCTCAGGCGCAGCGCGATCTGCAGCGCGTGGTGGAAAAACTGTATGGCAAGTGGGGCGATAAGCTGCAGCAGCTGAATATGCCGGCGGATACGGCGGTGGATCGCGGCACGATGTGCGCGATGTCGATTGATCTTTACAGCGGAATTCTCGCATTGCCGGACAAACAAGCGGCCAATCTTTTGCGTAAGATGGTCAGCCTTACCGGATAACGGGCGAAAAAAAGCCCGCTCAGCACGGGCATAAAGGTCACTTTCAGTATGTCTTTTTGTGTGTATCACCTGGTGTGGTGCAGACTTCGTTTTGTCTGAAGTCATCTTCTCACTGCTGATGTGATAAGGAAAACCGTTTGGTTTTATTGATTTGATTGGCGAAAGCTTTGCATTAATCGGACATTTCGCGTCTTTTTCCTATAGAGGCGTGTGGCGTTGCCTTTTACACTGCAACGTCTGATGAGGACACCCTAATGAATAAAATGCTTATTAGCGCGTTAGCGCTTTTTATGCTGGCCGGTTGTAGTGTCAGCAAACCCGGGGGTTTTGAGCGCGTGGATGAAGATGCCCGTTCAAATACCGTACAGTATCGTTACGATCCACAGAAGCTGGATAAAGATGCGCTGGAACTTGATCTGGCGAATTACTGTAACCAGCGCGGCTTCGATAAAGTCGAGTCGCTTCCGGCGCAGGACAGCAATTTGCCTGGCCTGAAGAAAGTCTGGTATCAATGTAATTACGCGGTGAAAAGCTAAAAAATAAGGGCGGGATTGATTCCCGCCCTTTCTTTATTCATTTTTTATTATGTGCTGTGTGTGCTTTGCCCAATTACCAGTGACGATAGCCGCCATGGCCGTGATGCCAGCCGCCGCCGTGCCCGTGGCCCCAGCCGGGACCGCGTCCATGGTCGTGCTCGATAATACACCCGCTTAGCATGGTCATAATCGCCACCACCGAAGCGACTTTTATTAACTTCTTCATGGAGAGTCCTCCTCTTTTCCAATGAGGCCAGATTAACCGGGAAAAGTGGAGTGAAGATGCAGTGAATGTAGAGTTATTTCCGTAATTATTACCAGATATGTCAATTAAAAGCTAAAAGTGACAGGGCGGGAAATAAACCAATCGGAATAAGCTGAATAGCGCCTGATAATAACCCGATTACTCTGAAATGCAAGGTTAAATAACAGTCATTCTCAACGCGTGATCAATTCTGTGGTTATCAGTAAAAAGCCTGCCGTGCATTTACACGGCAGGGTGGTGAATTAATTATGCAGTACCGGCGCGACCAGGTTTTGACGATTTGGCAGACGGATACTGAGCGACAGCACCAGCGAGATCACCAGCAGCGTCATAATCAGACTGAAGGTCACGGTGAAGCCGCCGAACACCGAAGCTACCAGCGAGCCAAGCACGCTACCGATGCCGAAGCCGAGATAGATCAGGCCGTAGTTTTTGGTCAGGTTGTTGAGGCCGAAGAAATCGCTGACCAGTGACGGGAAGACGGTGATGGTGCCGCCAAAGCTGAATGCCACGCAGGCCAGCGACAGGAAGAAGGTGGTTTCATTCATGTGGGTGAATAGCAGGATGCTCATACCGCTCAGCGAAACCAGCTGTGCCAGCGAAATGACCCGGATGCGCGCCATTTTGTCCGACAGCACGCCGAGAATCAGTCGTC
Source organism: Pantoea sp. GM_Pan_4 (assembly GCF_026541005.1). NCBI lineage: Bacteria > Pseudomonadati > Pseudomonadota > Gammaproteobacteria > Enterobacterales > Erwiniaceae > Pantoea > Pantoea sp. GM_Pan_4. The sequence continues at coordinate 321,481 of NZ_JALNUZ010000004.1, read as the reverse complement.
CGCTCAGGTTGGCAATGGCAATTATCGTCACCGCATTGGCCGCCGTTTGCGTGCTCAGATGCACCAGGCCTTCACCAATGTCTTTCGCGACACCAATCACATACAAACCACTCATGCAGGCCGTCAGGAACATCAGCGCCAGCATCCAGTACTGCGGCAGGCGCACCGACTGCGCCAGCGTAAACTCCTGTGTGGCCTGTTGCTGACGTGAACCGGCCTGCTGCAGCGGCGCATCGCGCATCATCAGTGCCCCGGCAATAATCATCGTCATCGCCAGCACACCCCAAATCACAAAGGTATTTTCCAGCCCCTGAGTGCTGAGCAGCGCGCCACAGATAAATTTAAAGCCGAGACTGCCGAGGCCGTAAGCGCCGATCGAACAGGCCGAAATCAGCCCTTTGCGCTCCGGAAACCACTTCACGCAGTTAGAGAGCGTCATCAGATAGCCCGCGCCATCGGCCAGCCCGACCAGAATGCCGGCGCTCAGGTACAGCATCATCAGGTTGTCAGCATGGGCGGTCAGCCAGAAGCCAATCGCCATCAGAATGCCTGCACCGATAGTGACGTTGCGCACGCCAAAGCGTTCCTGCAGCTTGCCGGCCAGCGAGGAGGCAATCGCCAGACCAAGACTGAGCAGACCAAAGGAAAAAGCCACCTGGCTGACCGGCGCATCCAGTTTCTGCGCCAGCTGGCCGTTAAACAGGCTCCAGGTATAAACCGAGCCGAGCGCGAACTGGGTAATGATGGTGCCTGCGAGGGTAAGGATACGGACACGCTGATGATTAGGGGTAACGGCTGTTGTCATTTTCTCTCTCCCATCCGGGAATACGGAATCTGCAGCGATAATAAGCCTCACGCGGGCGCGGGTGGCGCGGACGGGCGTGAACGGAGCGGGAGACGGAATGAACTGCTGTGAAACCGGTATGAATGGCATTGCGCCCTTGCTTAAGCGCAGCGCGGATGTCGTCACATGAACAGGCATTGCGACAGGTGAGCATGTGTAACAGGGTGTTTTAAGCGCAGCATCTGCGCGGCAAAACGCAGGAACTTTGCCAGGCTTATAGTTCATTCAACAGGAGGAAATATGAAAGACCGGGCATATGAATCCGTATCCAGCGGGGATGAGGTTTGCTGCATCATCGGTCAGGCGGTTATCGAGTTAAGCGATGAACAGCAGCCTGTGACCAGGTCCACCCTGTCGCTGAAATTACTGGCGATGGCCGACCGCGACAGAGATGATGAACGCGTTCTGCTTTACTGGATTGCCAGAAAAGCCATTAACCAACCTCACCAGCTCAACATCGGCGTCGGGGGCTGGCGCTAGAGGAGTGACAGAGCGGGCGCCATGCCCGCTCTTGCTTCAGGCCAGACGTAACCGGCGATGAGCCGGCCAGCGCACGAACATCACCATATTCCCTGCCAGAATCATCACCAGTCCGACGATGGCATTGCTATGCCACTGATAACCTTCATACAGCGTCGAAAGCGTCAGCGCCACCAGTGGAAACAGCAGGGTGCTGTAAGCCGCCTGGCTGGCACCGATGCGCCCCACCAGCGTGAAGTAGGCACCAAAGCCCAGTACCGAGCCAAACAAAGCCAGATAGCTCATCGCCCCCAGCCACTGCAGATTGAGTGCCGGTGCCAGCGCGTCGCCATTCACCAGCGCCAGCACGGCCATGATCAGCGCACCGTACAGCATGGCGTAGCTGTTGGTGGTCAGCACGTCGCGCTGACGACGCTGATGGCGGGTAGAAATCATATTGCCAAAGGAGAAACCGAGCGTGCCCAGCGCGCTCAGTCCCACGCCCCACAGCAGCTGCGGCGCAACATGGGCTGACTGAATATCCTGCCAGAACAACGCAACAATCCCGCCGAGGCCCAGCGCGGCGGCGGGCAGCAGGCGGAAAGGCGGGCGCTGGCGGAAAAAAATCCAGCTGTTGAGCGCGTTATACAGCACCGCCATCGAAAAAATCACCGACTCCAGTCCGGTGCTGATCATCGCTGCCGCATGGTAAAAGCAGACAAAATTAAAACCGAATACGCAGCCGCCCTGTAACAGACAAAACAGGTGGTCACGCGCATCCAGCGTACGCAGACGTTTCAACAGCCGGAGAAGCACCAGCATGGTCAACGAGGCGAACAGGAAGCGCCAGAATACCGCCACCAGTACCGGCGTATCGGCGGCCTGCTGCTGCAGAAAAATCGCAATCCAGGTAGTGCCCCAAATCAGCACCACCGCGAGGTATAACATCAGGTTCATCAGAAACTCTCCGGCGGAATCAGGCTCGCAGTGTGCCTGAGCGACAGGAGCGCGGCTTGCATGACTTTGCGCAGCACTTGCAAATTCTTGCGCTTTTTCCCGCCTGGTCCGGCATTGGCCTGTTTTCTGTCCGGTCAGTTGCGTAAACTACAGGACATCAACCCAGAGAGCGATGTCAGACCATGCCGGAATATCAGACGTTTACTATGCTTCAGCGTCACAAAGCGCAGCTGCGCGATAGCGTGCAGCTGAGCGGCGGCATTCGGCTGGCGGCATGGTTCAACAGTGGCGATCGCGTGACCAACCTCAGCGATCACCATACGCTTAGCCTGTACGTTGCCGATGGTTACGACACCTGGCACAAAACACCGCACGGCTGGCGCAACGGCGGCGCGCCGGATCGCTTTTGCCTGATGCCGTCTGGCACCGAGTCGACCTGGGATCTGCGCGCGGATTTATCCTTCGTGCACCTTTATTGCACCGATGCGCATTTGCGTCACCTCGGTGAGCAGGTGTGGGATCGCAGCCCGGCGCAGCTTAACCTGCATGAGAAGATTTTTGCCGACGATGATCGCATCACCCAGCTGTATCGCCATTTTCTGCTGAGCTCCGACTGGCAGCAGCCGGCTAACCAGCTGATGCTGAGCAGCGCCTCAACACTGCTGATGACCCATCTGCTGCAGCGCTACAGTCAGGTACAGTGGCAGCTGCCGCAGGTGCGCGGCGGACTGGCACCGGTGGTATTGCGCCGCGTGCTGGCGCTGATCGATACGCAGCTGGATCAGCCGTTAACGCTGGCCCAACTGGCGGCAGAGGCGGCGCTCAGCGAATACCATTTTGCACGTATGTTCCGCAGCAGCACCGGCGAAGCGCCGCACCAGTATGTGATGCGCCGCCGTATGGAAGCCGCGCAGCAACTGCTGCAATTCAGCGCGCTGTCGCTCACCGAGATTGCCCTGCGCTGCGGTTTCCACTCCTCCAGCCATTTCAGCAACCGCTTCCGTCAGCTGCACGGCATGGCACCCTCGGCATGGCGTCAGCGCTGACGGGACAGTTGGAATGAAGTTTGCGAGGAATAGATTACTGAATTAGCAGCGGCGCGATTGATCGCGTACGTCATTATTGCATGAACCACGCTATCCTGATTGATCCCTCTGGTCGCACCCGAACGTTATTTATACGAAATTTCCCGCATGGGTGATGATTTATACGATTACGTTGAACGGATGTAGCACGGGGCTTAGTTGCGCTCTGTTTTACCTGAAATCTTTACTTCATCTCATTACCCTCCTGTATGAAATTCCGCACTGCTGCTATCCGCAATTTTTATCTTTTTATGTCATTTCTTTCTTGATGGTGTGATGGTTTTGGGCGGATTTTTTATTTTGACCTGAATCAACAAATTTACGCTTTGTTAATATTAATCCACATCTTTATTTTTTATTGGCATTAATGTGTGGCCTTTAATGTCTTTGCCAGTTTTTTTAGCTGGTTTCAGGTGACAATGATCTGCCTTTTTTAGTGTTAATGGCTTGTGTGCGTCACTTTTGCAGCTTAAAGATCTGTTCATTTGCTTTTATGTCGATCATTGCTCTGCTGTTACCTCTAAAGTAGTATGGCGCGAAAAATGTGCGCTGAGATAAACAGAGGGGTGATGAAATGGCAGATAGTTTCCAGAATGAAGTGCCAAAGGCACGTATTAACTTAAAACTTGACCTGCATACCGGTGGCGCAAGCAAGAAAACCGAGCTTCCGCTGAAATTACTGGTGGCGGGCGACTTCAGTCATGGTCAGGCGTCCGCACCATTATCAGAGCGAACCAAAGTTAATCTGAATAAAAATAATTTTGACGCAGTGCTTTCCGAATATTCGCCCAAAGTCACGGTTGCCGTTAAAAATACGCTGGCCGATGACGGCAGCGAAGACAGCATCAGTCTGACTTTCCAGAGCATGAAAGATTTCTCTCCGGAACAGGTCTCCCGGCAAATACCTCAGCTGAAGGCCATGCTTTCCATGCGTAATTTACTGCGCGATTTAAAAGCCAACCTGCTGGATAACCAGGCCTTCCGAAAGGAGCTGGAAAAAATTCTGCTGGACCCGGCGTTAAGCGCAGAACTGCGCGCTGAGCTCTCAACTCTGGCACCAAAACAGCCATAACCATCACGATGATTTAACGGATTAATAAGGAAGATGCTGATGTCTGTAAATAATGAGAATGCGACGGGTGGCGAGAGCGTGGTGCTGGAACGTCCGGCAGCCGGTGGGGTGTATGCCACCCTGTTTGAAAAAATCAATCTTAACCCGGTTTCTGAGCTGAGCGCGCTGGATATCTGGCAGGATGCGCAGGCGATGTCGGATGCAACGGCGGATGAGCGTTTAACCGCCGGCATGCAGGTATTTCTGGAGTGCCTGAAAAAATCAGGCGCAAAAGTTGAAAAACTCGACAAAAACCTGATTGACCATCATATCGCCGCGCTGGATCACCAGATCAGTCGTCAGCTGGATGCGGTCATGCACAGCGAAGAGTTCCAGGCAGTGGAGAGCCTGTGGCGCGGCGTGAAATCGCTGGTTGATAAAACCGATTTCCGCCAGAACGTGAAAGTCGAACTGCTGGATATGTCTAAAGAAGATCTGCGTCAGGACTTCGAAGACAGCCCGGAAATTATCCAGAGCGGCCTGTATAAACACACCTACATTGATGAGTATGACACACCAGGCGGCGAGCCGATTGCGGCGCTGATTTCCGCTTATGAGTTTGATGCGTCTGCGCAGGATGTTGCCCTGCTGCGCAATATTTCAAAAGTGTCTGCTGCGGCGCATATGCCGTTTATCGGCTCTGCCGGCCCGCAATTCTTCCTCAAGGATTCAATGGAAGACGTAGCGGCCATCAAAGATATCGGTAATTATTTTGACCGCGCTGAATACATCAAGTGGAAATCCTTCCGCGAGACGGACGATTCGCGCTACATCGGTCTGGTGATGCCGCGTGTGCTGGGTCGCCTGCCGTATGGCCCGGATACCGTTCCGGTGCGCAGTTTTAACTACGTTGAAGAAGTCAAAGGCCCGGATCACGACAAATACCTGTGGACCAACGCCTCGTTTGCCTTCGCATCCAACATGGTGCGCAGCTTTATCAACAATGGCTGGTGCGTGCAAATCCGTGGTCCACAGGCCGGTGGTGCGGTGCAGGATCTGCCGATTCATCTGTACGATCTGGGCACCGGCAATCAGGTGAAGATCCCGAGTGAGGTAATGATCCCGGAAACCCGCGAATTTGAGTTCGCCAATCTCGGTTTCATTCCGCTGTCCTACTACAAAAACCGCGACTACAGCTGCTTCTTCTCAGCCAACTCCACCCAGAAACCTGCGCTGTATGACACTGCGGATGCCACCGCTAACAGCCGCATTAATGCCCGTCTGCCGTATATCTTCCTGCTGTCGCGTATCGCGCATTATCTGAAGCTGATTCAGCGTGAAAACATCGGCACCACCAAGGATCGGCGTCTGCTGGAACTGGAGTTAAACACCTGGGTGCGCAGTTTGGTGACCGAAATGACCGATCCGGGCGATGAGCTGCAGGCTTCTCACCCGCTGCGCGACGCGAAGGTGGTAGTGGAAGATATCGACGACAACCCGGGCTTCTTCCGCGTCAGGCTGTACGCCATCCCACACTTCCAGGTAGAGGGTATGGACGTCAACCTGTCACTGGTTTCCCAGATGCCGAAGGCGAAATCGTAAGCGAAGGCAGGAAGCCAATGAAAACGGAACAACCGTTATGGGGCAGGGGCGTTATGGTCTCTCCCCAGCACTTCCAGCAACAGGTCGCCTATGCGGCCTGGTCTGCGGAATGCATCGCCCGGCTGGGCCTCTGCCATCCCTGGGGGATGATTGCTGCCACCTTCGAACCTGATGCACTGAAGCTGGGCCGCCTGCAGGCCCGTCATCTGCACATCCGTTTCCCCGATGGCACGCTTATCGACACCGATAATGCCGATGACCTGCCACCGGTGCTGATGCTTGAGGGCGAATCACAGGACGTGGTGGTGGTGCTGGCGCTTCCGCTGCTGCGGGCAAATGGCGGCAACTGTCTTAAACCCGATGAGGTGGCCGAGCGCCCTGTGCGTTATCGCCAGCGCTGGCGGGATGTCCGCAACACCTTCGGCAACGATACCCGACAGATTGCAGTGATGCAGCCAGAGCTGACGCTGCGTTTTGCCCATCAGAACAACAGTGATTATCTCACCTGTCCGGTCGCCCGTCTGCAGCAGGATTCACAGGGCAGCTGGGCACTCGATGAAACCTGGCTTCCGCCACTGCTGGCTCTGCAAGGCAGCCGCTGGCTGGTAACCCAGCTGGAACAATTGATGACGCAACTGCGTGCCCGTCTGAGTCGACTGATGGCCATGCGACGTGAAAGTAACGAGCGCATGGCCGACTTTGCCGTGGCTGATGTGTCGTTGTTCTGGCTGCTCAATGCCCTGAACAGCGCAGAACCGGTGCTCGGCCAGTTTCAGCGTAACCTGCAAAGCCCACCGGAGCGTTTGTACCCGGAACTGGCGCGGCTTGCGGGCAGCCTGCTGACTTTCTCGCTGGAACATCAGGTGAGTGCTATTCCGGTCTGGCAGCATGAACAGCTGAATAACGTCTTCCCGCCGCTGTTTGACTTACTGGGCGATCTGCTGGAAGCCAGCCTGCCGTCACGGGTAGTGGCGATTGAGCTTGAGCACGATGCCCGGCTGCACGTCTGGCAGGCCCGTCTGCATGACTCCCGTCTGCGCGAAGGGGCGGATTACTACCTTTCCGTGCGTTCACCGATGCCGGTGGCACAACTGCAGGAGCAGTTCCCGCGCCAGTGCAAGATCGGCAGTCCCGATCATGTCCGGAGTATCGTCAATTCCTCACGGGGGGGCGTGCCACTGACGCCACTGCGCCATGTGCCGGCAGCCATTCCGCTGCGTCTGGAAAACCAGTATTTCAGCCTTGATGTCTCGCATCCTCTGGCCAGCGAAATGCTTCAGAGCGGCACCTGTATGTTTTACGTTCCGGGCATGCTCGGCGAGCCTGAACTTGAACTTTTTGCGGTACTGAGAACATGAGTGAGCCTAAACGCAGTACTGCTGCGCCCATTGATATTGATGCTCTGCTGCAGGATACCTGGCTGCAGGTCATCAGCCTGCGTCACGGTCCGACGTTCCAGGATGGAGAGGGGCGCACGTTGTGGGAGCGTTGCATTGCCGATGTCGAACGTGTGCAGCGTGAGCTGAAAGCGAGCGAACTCGATGAAGTCAGCTGTCAGCATATTCTCACCGCACAGTGTGCGCTGCTTGATGAGGCGGTCAAAGGTCGTGGTGTGGAGGATGACGCCTGCGTGCAGTGGTATGACATTCCCCTGCAGGGGCACTTCCTCGGCACCATGGATGCCGGTGATACGCTGTGCGATCGCATGCGTGATGTGCTGCGTGAACCGGCGCCTGACCAGGCTGTTATGACCTGCTTTCAGCGGGTCATGATGCTGGGGTTCCTCGGCAGTTTCCGCTCTCTTAACGATCCGGAGCGCCAGAAACTCGTCAACGCGCTCAGCGAACATGTCACGCCGTTCAGCTATCCACCAACCCATCCGGTTCTGGCGGAAAGCCGTACCGGAAGAGAAATGGGGGGCTGGCTGGCGTCATGGCCCGTGCGTATTGGCCTGAGCGTGGTGCTGGTGGCTGCGCTGTGGTGGGGACTGAGTCACTGGCTGGATCAGATGCTGGTGACCCTGCTGCCGGGAGCCGTGAAATGAGTCCTGCACAGCAGCGCGGGCTTGCGCTGTGGGCCGCCCTGCTGAGTGCCGTGGTTTGCCTGAGTTTCCTGCCGGTATCGCGACTGGTTTCGGTGCTCTTTCTGCTTGCGGTGCTGGGGCTTATCCTGGCGTTGTGGATTGTCGCCAGGCGTCGTGCGGAGCATGACGTCGTCCTAAGTCTGGATGACCTCCCGGAAGCCACTTACCGTCAGCCTGTAGTGCTGGTCTGTGGCGATCTGCCGCTGGCATGTATGCAGCAGTCATCGGTGCTTACAGTGACACAGGGATGCTGGATCCGCGTGGAGGAACATCAGGATCTGCAACAGGTTGCCTGTCAGATTCTGCGGTTGCGTCCTGACTGGGGCCGCCAGTTGTCGGTGATGGTCAGCGTCTGTCCGCAAAAACACGCCGACAGCGAGCGGCTTACCCGTCGTCTGCTGGCCCTGCGCTGGCAAATCAGCCAGCTGCGTAAAGAAACCGGGCATTCTGTGCCGCTGGTTCTGAATGGTCAGGTTGGCAGTGCGATGACCAATGATCTGCTCTGGCAGGCGGCTATCCCGGGGGAAGGGGTGAGGGTCTGGCGTGCGTCTTCAGCGCCGGGCTCAGTCGCTGCATGGGTCACCACCGGTGGCGCGCCTGCGATGCAGCAACAGGTGCTGATGAACAGCCTGATGAGCTGGTTCCGGTTGCACGTTAAAGCGGTCTTCATTGATGAGAGCCCGGATGTTCCGGTCATTGCACCGGTTGCGGTGCTGTGGGGATTGGGACCGATCCTGGCCGGAAGTCTGGCCACATCGGTCTGGACGGCATGGCTGTCCCGTCATACTGCGATGCAACAGGTAGCGGGCTGGCAGCCGGTGGGAACGGACAGTACGGTTATTGCCCCGTTGCCGGATTTTATCCTGCCGCTGCTGCCGGAAGGGCGAGGCCTGACGCCGCGTGGGCAAGCCTTCCGTTATGCGCTCGCGATTTTCACGCTGGCGGCCATGGCTGCGCTGCTCAGCAGTGGCTGGAACAATCGCCAGTTGCTACAGCGTGTCAGCTTCGATATTGCCCGCTATGAACGTATCCCGATGCAGGATTTCGCACCCAAAGCCGACGCTGTTGCTGTCCTGCGTGACGATGCGGCCGGGCTGGATGACCAGGCGCGCAATGGCGTACCGATGCGGATGGGCCTTGGTCTGTATCAGGGCGAGCGTCTGCGAATGCCTGTGCTGGATGCGATCCGTTCGTATGTGCCCCCGCCACCGCCGCCAAAACCGCAGCCGAAACCGGTGCCGAAAATTGTCCGCCTCGACAGCATGTCGCTGTTCGATTCCGGCAAATCTACGCTGAAAGCCGGGTCCACTAAAATGCTGGTGAACTCACTGGTCGGCATCAAAGCGAAGCCGGGCTGGCTGATTGTGGTCGCCGGCCACACCGATAACACCGGTAACCCGCAACTGAACCAGGCGCTCTCTCTGAAACGTGCCGAAGCGGTACGCGACTGGATGCGTGACACCGGTGATGTACCGGAAAGCTGTTTTGCGGTGCAGGGTTATGGCGAAAGCCGCCCAATCGCAACCAATGACACGACGGATGGACGTGCGCTTAACCGTCGCGTCGAAATCAGTCTGGTACCGCAGGCTGATGCCTGCCAGATACCGGGCAACCCCCAGACGTCATCGCAGGATGATGACGTATCACAACACAACGGAGAGTAATCCATGGCAATCCCTGTTTATCTGTGGCTGAAAGACGACGGCGGTGCGGACATCAAAGGTTCCGTAGACGTTAAGGACCGTGAAGGCAGCATCGAAGTTGTCGCTCAGGATCACAATATCTACATTCCGACCGACAACAACACGGGCAAACTGACCGGCACCCGTATCCACACGCCGTTTATGTTCACCAAGGAAATCGACTCGTCCAGTCCGTATCTGTACAAGGCAGTGACCACCGGCCAGACCCTGAAATCAGCAGAGTTCAAGTGGTACAAAATCAATGACGCCGGTCAGGAAGTCGAATACTTCAACACCAGACTCGAGAATGTGAAGGTGGTGAAAGTAAATCCATTGATGCATGACGTTAAGAATCCTTCTTACGAAAAGCACAATCACCTCGAACAGCTTGAACTGCGTTACGAAAAAATCACCTGGACCTACAAAGATGGAAACATCATTCATTCCGATAGCTGGAACGAACGTGCCACCGCGTAATGACCTGCCGTGCCAGGTGCTGCAGGGGTGTTATTTAGAGTAATGCCTGATGCGGATGGGGAAACCTGTCCGCAGCTTTTTGCAAGGCCCCTTTGTGCTGAGGGGACAGTGTAAAAGTGAACATCCAAAAATCTGACCTAATGCGCTTAGGGTTCCTTACTAAAAGGAAAAGCGATGGGCGGTAGCGTGCCTGAATGAATCAGGCTTATTTCTGAGACATAAAAGGAGAAAACTATGCCATATACTTTTGATGATTCAGCTGCCAGGCAGCGCTGGGAAAAAGGAAAATCAATCAGTGTGCCGTCTGCCGGAATGCGGAAATATCACGACTGGCGTAGATATATTCTAACCGGCCGTTCTCCGTCAGATGCTGCAAGACTTGCCGGAGATATGAATTATGAACTGTTGAAGGGCAACAGTAACCTCTGTTCTGTCCGGCTTACACAGCAGCACAGGGTTTTATTCTCGGTGGTAGGAATGTCCATAACGATCCTGGAAATTGGCGGCCATTATTAGACCCCGCCCAAATCAAAAATACCCCATTGAATCGTCGCGTTTCAGATGCTGTAACCCTGCCTGAAAGGGCATTAATTGTGTGCAGTGAGGATCTTCCGGTTGGGGATATCTGAAACCGATAGTTCCCATACGGTAAAACCAGATAGTGCGCGTCAGAATGGAGAAAGCCTTTATGGAGCATCACTCATCAACCTTATTACGTCGCCTTAACCCTTACTGTGCTCGCGCGATGGAAGGGGCCGCCTCCCTGTGCCAGACCCGCGCCCATGCGGAAATTTTGCCGGAGCACTGGCTGCTGAAGCTGCTCGAACAGGGGGAAGGTGACCTGACGGTGCTGGCACGCCGCTATGAGTGGGATATGGATATGCTGTGGCAGGATTTGCTTGCCTGGCTGGATAAACTGCCGCGTTCAGTCCGTCAGCGTCCGCAGTTATCTGACACTCTTCAGACGCTGATGCAGGAAGCCTGGCTGATTGCTTCTCTCAACGGTGAGGAACAGATCCGCAGCGTCCATCTGCTGATGGCGCTGGTTGATAAACAGAAACTGGTGCGCTGTGACGGGCTGTGGCCGCTGCTGACGCTGGGCCACAGTCAGCTGGAGCGTCTGCGCCCGCTGCTTGATGGGCAGTCGGAGGAACGCCCGGAGCGGCAACAGGCAGCGGAACTCGCGCAGAGTCATGGTGGTGAGGTGGAATTTGTCGGGCGCCCGGTCGGCGCGGCCATAAAGGAAGGCGAACTCAATCCGGCGCTGCAGAACGCACTCGATAAATTCACGCTCGACGTTACTGCCAAAGCCAGAGAAGGCAAAATCGACCCGGTTTTTGGACGCGATACGGAGATCCGCCAGATAGTGGATATTCTCTCGCGTCGTCGCAAAAACAACCCGATTCTGGTCGGCGAACCGGGCGTCGGTAAAACCGCGCTGGTGGAAGGGCTGGCGCTGCGTATAGCCGAGGGCAACGTGCCGGAATCTCTCAAGCCGGTTATTCTGCGCACCCTCGACCTTGGTCTGTTGCAGGCGGGCGCAGGCGTGAAGGGCGAATTCGAACAGCGCCTGAAAAACGTCATTGATGCGGTGCAGCAGTCCCCGGTACCGATTCTGCTGTTTATCGATGAAGCGCACACCATCATTGGCGCCGGCAACCAGGCCGGCGGAGCCGATGCCGCCAACCTGCTGAAACCGGCACTCGCCCGCGGCGAACTGCGCACCATCGCCGCCACCACCTGGTCTGAATACAAGCAATACTTCGAACGCGATGCCGCGCTGGAGCGCCGCTTTCAGATGGTGAAGGTCGACGAGCCGGACGACGAGACCGCCTGCCTGATGCTGCGCGGCCTGAAAGCCCGCTACGCCGAACACCACAACGTGCATATCACTGATGATGCAGTACGCGCAGCCGTCACGCTGTCCCGCCGCTATCTGACGGGCCGCCAGCTGCCGGACAAGGCGGTTGATTTGCTGGATACCGCCGCCGCACGTGTGCGAATGAGTCTCGACACGGTGCCAGAACAAATTGTGCGCCTGAAAGCAAAACTGACCGCGCTGGCACTGGAAGCGCAGGCGCTGCGGGAAGATATCGCCGCCGGCAGCAACCGTCACGATGACCGCCTGGGTGCCATTGAGCAGCAGCGGACTGAACTGGAGACGCGCATCAAAGAGCAGGAAGCGCGTTTTAGCCACGAAAAAGCGCTGGCACAGCAACTGATGACCAGGCGCAAGGACATTAGCCAGCAGGCTGAGATTTCCGACCTGCAACAGCAGCTTGAACAGGCGCAGCAGGGCGATGTGCTGGTTCAGGTGGATGTGGACATCCGCACCGTCGCGAATGTAATCGCCGACTGGACCGGCGTGCCGCTGTCCTCGCTGATGAAAGACGAGCAAACCGAACTGCTGACGCTGGAAAACGAAATCGGCCAGCGTGTGGTCGGGCAGGACGTGGCGCTGACCGCTATCGCCCGGCGCCTGCGCGCGGCGAAGACCGGACTCACGTCAGAGAACGGCCCGCAGGGCGTATTCCTGCTGGTTGGCCCGAGCGGCGTCGGTAAAACTGAAACCGCGCTGGCGCTGGCGGATGTGCTGTACGGTGGTGAAAAATCGCTGATTACCATCAACCTGTCCGAGTATCAGGAGCCGCACACTGTTTCCCAGTTGAAAGGTTCACCGCCGGGCTACGTGGGTTACGGTCAGGGCGGCATCCTCACCGAAGCGGTACGTAAGCGCCCGTACAGCGTGGTACTGCTCGATGAGGTGGAAAAGGCGCACCGCGACGTCATGAACCTGTTCTATCAAGTATTTGATCGCGGCTTTATGCGCGACGGCGAAGGCCGGGAAATTGACTTCCGCAACACCGTGATCCTGATGACCTCCAACCTCGGCAGCGACCACCTGATGCAGTTGCTGGACGAACGGCCGGATGCCAGCGAAGGCGATTTACACGAACTGCTGCGCCCGATATTGCGCGACCACTTCCAGCCGGCGCTGCTGGCGCGCTTCCAGACCGTGATTTACCGCCCGCTGGCTGAGGCCGCCATGCGCACCATCGTGGAAATGAAGCTGTCACAGGTCAGCAAGCGCTTACATCGCCACTACGGTTTGACCACGCACATTGATGAGAGCCTGTACGACGCCCTGACCGCCGCCTGCCTGCTGCCGGATATCGGCGCACGCAACGTCGACAGCCTGCTCAATCAGCAGATTTTGCCGGTGCTGAGTCAGCAACTGCTGACCCACATGGCTGCCAGACAGAAACCACAGTCGCTATGCCTGAGCTGGAGCGAGGAAGAGGGGATCGGGCTGGAGTTTGACCGTACTGAAGGAGATAACACATGAACTCCCGTCTCCCGATCAGATTCAGCCACAGCCATCACCAGTTATCGGTGAAGGGATGTGAAGCCGGGCTTGATGTGCTGGCGTTTGAAGGCGATGAAGCGCTCAGCCGGCCGTTCAGCTACCGTATTGAATTCACCAGCTCTGACCATGCCATCAGCAAAGAGATGATGCTGATGAAAGCGGCCTCCCTGACGCTGCAGGCCCCGGTTGACCAGGGTTACGGCATCAAAATACAGCAGGCGGTGCGGACCCTTCAGGGCGTGGTGAGCGGCTTTGAACGCCTCGGTACATCAAAAGATGAAACCCATTATGCCCTGACGCTGCAGCCACGCCTGGCGCTGCTCGACCGTTCACACCAGAACGCCATTTATCAGGACATGTCGGTGCCGCAGATTGTGGAAAAAATCCTGCGCGAGCGTCACAACCTGCGCGGTCAGGATTTTCTGTTCTCGCTCTCAAAAGAGTACCCGCGCCGGGAGCAGGTGATGCAGTACGGCGAGGATGACCTGCGCTTCATTACCCGCCTGCTGGGTGAGGCGGGTATCTGGTTCCGCTTTACCACGGATACGCGTCTGAACATCGACGTCGTGGAGTTTTACGACAGTCAGCAGGGGTATGAAAAAGGCCTGACGCTGCCCTCAGTGCCGCCGTCGGGCCAGCATTCAGACGGAGTGGACGCGGTGTGGGGAATGGAGAGCCACCATAACGTGGTGCAGAAGCAGGTCAGCACCCGCGACTACAACTACCGCCAGGCCACGGATGACATGAATACCGAGGTTGATGTGACCCGCGGGGATGCCACCACCTGTGGAGATGCCTACCACTGGGGGGACAACTACCTTACCCAGGGTAATGCGTACGACCGCAATCCGGCTGCGGAGTCGGGGGCGTTCTATGCCCGCATTCGTCATGAGCGCTACCTGAATGGCCAGACCCGGACCCATGCCACCACCAGCTGCCCGACCCTCTCTCCGGGCCAGGTGCTCAACGTCACCGGTGGGTATGAAGTGGCCGAGGTGTTTGCTCAGGGCGTGGTCATCACGGCGATGCGCAGCCATGCGCGGCGTGACCGGGATTTTGAAGTGCATTTTGACGGGATCCCGGACAGCACGGATTTTAGTTTCCGTCCTGAGCCAGGCTCACGCCCGGTGATGGCCGGCACATTACCGGCCCGCGTTACCAGCACCACAGAGAACGACACCTACGGCCACATCGATAAAGACGGCCGCTATCGCGTCAACATACTGTTTGACCGGGATAACCGGGAAGCCGGGTTCGAGAGTCTGTGGGTGCGCCAGTCCCGCCCGTATGCCGGCGACACTTACGGTCTGCACCTGCCGCTGCTGGCGGGCACCGAAGTGGCGATTGGCTTTGAGGACGGTAACCCGGACCGGCCGTACATCGCCGGCGTGCTGCACGACTCGGCGCACGGCGATCACGTCACCATCCGCAACTACAAACGCAACGTGCTGCGCACGCCGGCGAACAACAAAATCCGCCTCGACGACGAGCGCGGAAAAGAGCATGTCAAGGTCAGCACCGAGTACGGCGGCAAGAGCCAGTTGAATCTGGGACACCTGGTCAACAGCGAAAAGCAGAAGCGTGGGGAGGGTTTCGAGCTCAGAACCGACAGCTGGGGCGCCATCCGGGCACAGAAAGGGATGTTCATCAGCGCTGATGGCCAGACGAAAGCACAGGGCCAGGTGCTGGAGATGCAGCCGGCGGTCAGTCTGCTAAAAGGAGCGTTGAATCAGGTAACTGGATGGGGAACGATTACGCAGACTCACCACAACATAACGCCTGATTCTGGGCCATTAAGAGCATTTGTTTCCGCTGCCAGTGAGCTTAAAGAGCCTGCGCTGCTGCTGTCTTCACCTAAGGGTATTGCTGCCGTTACGCCGGAAACGACTCTGATGCACAGCGGGAAAGGGTTGTATCTGCAGAGCCTGGGAGAAGTCAATATCACCGCAGCACAGCGCTATTCGGTTAACGCAAGTCAGGCGGTTTCGCTGCTAGCCCTACAGGAAGGAATGCGGCTGGTATCTGCCAAAGGTGCACTGGAGATTGAATCACATAGTGATGTGCTGTCGCTGACTTCCCTGAAGGATGTCACCGTCCAGTCAACGCAGGGACACCTGCAGCTGACGGCAAAGAATGGGATCACGCTCGCCTGCGGTGGCGCTTACATCAAGCTCACGCCACAGGGCGAAATCAACGTGCATGGTCCAGGCCTGTTAAGCCTCAAGGGGCAACATAAATTACAGGGCCCGGCGAGTGAGGATTATCCGCTGCCTGAATTGCCTTCATCAGTATGCAAAGAGTGTCTGAAAAAGGCGCAGCGGCTGGCACAGGGCTTTGTGCCAAGGGAGGCATAAATGAACACGACCCATATCACTGACTGGGTGAATCTGCTTCAGCAAACCTGCGCTGATATAAACCTGACCCACCTTGATTTTATTCTCGACCAGTGCGGTATTGATTTTTCCGTCATTCCGGTACTGCACGATTTTTCACCACCTTTGGTATGGCAGTCTCTCTATCAGGGCTTGCCGGAAGATGCCCTGCCAGAAGAGTCGCCGCTGTTGATCAGGATCTCTTTGAACGATCCGCTTCAGAAACAGTGGTTGATTGAGCTGGCTCAGAAAGTACAAAAAACTGCTCCACTACTGGTGCTCTGTTCTCCCTGGCCTTTCGCTACACTGGCGGAATGGTTAACAACCTGTACCGATGCGACACATGAAGGACGGGCGGGGCTGTTCAGATACTTTGATGCCCGTATTTTTCCTTATTTGTTCTCTCATATTCTGGAACCTGATCAGCAGGCCCAGTTGCAGCGCCCGGCGCTCTTCTGGAGCTGGCTGGATCCTGACGAGAAGCCGGGGTTGCTGATGGGGCAGGGAGCACAGCCCGCCATCAACGAGAAGTGCCAAAACATCGCTTTGAGCGATAGCCAGTTTGAAGCCCTGATGTGCATCTGCGATGCCAGGCTGATGCTTCGCTATCGGGACGTTCCCGATACGGGATTTGCTTCGCAGGCTGAACGGTTTACGGCCTGTTTCAACGGCATGCTTTCAGCCACCGCCAAAGGGATGCTACTGGATAAAGAGCGCGAGGATTGGGTGATTAAGACCCTGATCGGACGGTCCTCAGCAGAAGTCTGAAAGTGGGTTTATGAGGCAGTTCGCCTTCCGGAGAGGCTGCCATACAAGGAATGTAAAATGAAATTACGACATTACCTCATGGTACTGGGTGCCCTGCTGCTGGCGGGCTGTAGCCAGCCGGTGGCAAAGGCGGAAAACCGGAGCGGCGGTGGTGGGATTATTGTCGCCATCAACCACACCAAATGGGCGATCAACCATTTCAGCGTCGACGGTCAGTCGGGAATTGACATTATCGGGCCGTATCAGGGCGGTGGAGGTGGCTGCTGCTATGGCGTGCCGGCGAAATGGCGGCCGGGTATGACGGTGAGAGTGGACTGGCAAAGTGGGGAGGCGTCTACAGATGATTTTCCTGGGTACCAAGACAGAGCCAAGTATCTGGCTTGGGAAAAGAAAATTGACGAAAGCAATAGAAATCACAGTAAAACTGTGAAAGTACCAGACTATACGGGGCAAAAAACCTGCGGGATAACGGTGCACTTTCTGCCCTGTGATGGGGTGAAGGTGACCACCAGCTGCGTGAGCCCCGGCCGGTCGGACTACCCAATCAACGAGCCCCTTAAGATGCCGGAGCCAAAAGTATGTCCAAAATAATCACCGATCTGGCGTGGTTCCCGCCAGCATTTCCGGCTCAGGGGCGTCTACCCACCAAAGCTGCGCTGGTTGGCGCAAACTGCGCGCTGCAGGACAGCCACGAGCTTACCTGGCGGCAGGGCTGTGCATATCAGCCTGTTCTTCGACGGCACCGGCAATAACCTTAATCACGTTCTGGCCTTTATCCCTCTTCAGTAATGCTCAGCCATGCCATCCCGAATAGTCATGGCTGAGCAAGACGGACGTCATCCGTTTCTTCATCAAAGGAATGCAAAATGAAAATACGACATTACCTCGTGGCACTGGGTGCCCTGCTGCTGGCGGGCTGTAATCAGCCTGCGGCGAACGCGGATAGCCGGGGGGCGGCGGAACCATAGAGGCAATCAATCACACCAGATGGGCAATCAACCATTTCAGCGTCGACGGTCAGTCTGGCATTGATGCTATTGGTCCGTATCAGGGCGGCGGCGGGGGGTGCTGCTATGGCGTGCCGGCGAAATGGCGACCGGGTATGAGGGTTAAGGTTGACTGGGAAAGCGGAGAAGCCTCAACAAAAGGGTTTCCAGGATTTGCAGATACAGAAAAGTATTTGGCTTGGGAAAAAAAAATGAGTGCAAATAATCGCCAGCATAGCAAGGTTGTCCCAGTGCCGGACTATACGGGGCAGGAAACCTGCGGGATAACCGTGCATTTTCTGCCCTGTGATGAGGTGAAAGTGACGACCAGTTGTGCCAACTATGGCCATCCGGAACATCCGATCAAAGAGCCCCTTAAGATGCCGGAGCCAAAAGTATGTCCAAAATAATCACCGATCTGGCCTGGTTCCCGCCGGCGTTTCCGGCTCAGGGGCGTTTACCCACCCAGGCTGCGCTGGTTGGCGCAAACTGCGCGCAGCAGGACAGCTACGAGCTTACCTGGTGGCAGGACTGGGCATATCAGTCTGTTTTTCGACAGCACCGGCAATAACCTTAATCACGATCTGGCTTTTATTCCCCTTCAGTAATGCTCAGCCATGCCATCCCGAAAAGTCATGGCTGAGCAAGACGGACGTTATCAGTTTCTTCATCAAAGGAATGCAAAATGAAAATACAACATTACCTCGTGGTACTGGGTGCCCTGCTGCTGGCGGGCTGTAGTCAGCCCGTGGCGAAAGCCAAAACCCGGAGCGGCGGCGGTGGGATTATTGTCGCCATCAACCACACCAAATGGGCGATCAACCATTTCAGTGTCGACGGTCAGTCGGGCATCGATGCTATTGGTCCGTATCAGGGCGGCGACGGGGGGTGCTGCTATGGCGTGCCGGCGAAATGGCGGCCGGGTATGACGGTGAAAGTCGACTGGGAAACTGGAGTAGGAGATATGGATGGTTTCCCTGGCTTTGGTGATGACGCCAGGTATCTTGCCTGGGAAAAAAAATGAAGGCCCAGAATAAGCAACACAGAACGGTGGTACCAGTACCGGATTATACGGGGCAAAAAACCTGCGGGATCACGGTGCACTTTCTGCCCTGTGATGAGGTGAAGGTGACCACCAGCTGCGTGAGCCCCGGCCGGCCGGGCTACCCAATCAACGAGCCATTGCAAATGCCGGAGCCGAAAGTATGTCCAAAATAATTACCGATCTGGCATGGTTCCCGCCGGCGTTTCCGGCTCAGGGGCGTTTACCCACCAGGGCTGCGCTGGTTGGCGCAAACTGCGCGCTGCAGGACAGCGATGAGCTGGCCTGGCGGCAGAAGCTGTGCCTGGCCGCCAGGTGGCGCGCGGAGCCTCCCTGCTGTAAGACTTTACACATCAGCCTGTTTTTTGACGGCACCGGCAATAACCTCAATCACGACTTATATATTGCTGACCCGAAGCACCCCACTAATATTGCCCGCCTGTTCCGCGCCACTATCGGCCAGGGCTATGCCGGGGGGCTGGCGGATAAAACAGCGGAGCTGCTGGATGCCAGCGGCAGCGGAGATAATAAATACTATAAATATTATATTCCCGGCGTCGGGACACCTTTCCCCGAGGTGAACGATCTGGATTTCAGCTTGATGGGGCTGGCGGCGGCGACGCACGGGGAAGACAGAATCAACTGGGGCCTGCTGCGGATTATCGATGCCCTGAAGCGGACAATGGGCCTGGATACGCTGTCGGACGACGAAAGCTGGAAGGCGGTGGAAAAAATGGCCACCTCTATGGCGTCCTTTGGGCTGACCGGCGCTGCCAACCGTTTTGAGACCTTCCAGAGCCTGCTAAAAGATATGGCACCAGAGCTGCAAAAGGCCCTGGTACCCACCGAGCCCGGAAAGCCAAAGCTGATGGGAATCAAGCTGTACGTGTACGGCTTTTCGCGCGGCGCAGCGGCAGCACGAGCTTTTGTCCGGTGGCTTAGCGAACTGCTGCCAAAGCCTGAGGAGGGAAAAGACAAACCCGAGCAGTGCCTGGCAGTGGGCGAGCTGAAAATTCCGCTCAGTGTAGAGTTCCTGGGCCTGCTGGATACGGTGGCTTCGGTGGGCGTGGCGCATATCGCCCCGGTGGCGGAAGGGCATATGGGCTGGGCAGACAAGACCCAGGAGTTGCCGGCAGAGAAGATCTATGGGGGATTGATCAAAAAGTGTGTCCATCTGGTCTCTTCCCACGAGCAGCGGCTGTGCTTCCCGCTGGATTCGATCCGCCGCCCGGATGGTAAATATCCAGCTAATAGTGTGGAGGTTGTTTATCCGGGGATGCACTCGGATTTAGGCGGAGGTTATCCACCGGGGGATCAGGGAAAGGCCAATGCAGACAACGACGGTTATTTGTTGTCACAAATAGCGCTGCATGAAATGTATGCCTCTGCCTTTGAGTCTGGAGCTCCTTTAAAAGTACCTAAGGAAGTGCTTCCTGTGGATTTGGCAAACGACCCTTGGCGAACCATGCCTTTTGATTTAGGGCGTGAATTTTTTATATCAGAAATATTAATAAATCGTTTCAACGCCTGGCGCGAGCTTACCCTCGGTCTGAGTTCGCCCATGGTCCCGATTCTCCCCGAACAAGCCGCAATATACGATCCGCCGCGCGCGCCGGTCAGCCTGGAGAAAGCCCTTGAAGATCAGATGGGCTGGATCACCGCCTGGCGTATTAACCGCTATGCCGGGGGAACCTACAAGACCCAGCGCTTCTATGTCGATTCGGCGGCAAATGGGCTGGATAAAGACAGCGATCCGCTGGTCAGAAAGCAGGCTGAGGATGACTGGAAAGAAGCACAGAAAAAAGTTGACGATGCTCGTAAGGAAAAAATTGCCGAACATAAACCTGAAGATGGCTTCCTGATGCTCCCGCCGGGGCCAAAGGATTTCGACGCCGCGCTGGGGCAAACCCAGCTGCGTCAGGCCGCAGAGGAGTTCAGAGAGGATTACCACGGCCTCTCCCGCTCGGGTACCGGGAACTGGATTTTTACAGCCGTTGATTCAATGAGTAACGCCATCTTCCTGCTGAATAACGATAATGAGTATGGCGAATGGCTCAGCATGAAAAACGCCGGAGACGATCGTGTAAAAGTGCTTTTCCCGGCGGCCGGCGAAGCGAGTAACGCCACTGAACCTGGCGGGCTGGTGCGGGCACTGTTTGACGATCAGATCCACGATTCCCGCGCGTGGTTTATGCACAACGCCTTCGGCTCCCGCGAACCCTGGGGCAGCTATTTCCTTTACCGGATGATCTATTTCGGCAGCTGCAGCAGTAAGCCAATGACGCCGTTGATGATTGCCGGAGCGGTAGTGGGCGTTGCGACCCTTGCCGCAGGCGCGGCCGTTATCATCAGACAGAAAAGCGCGAAGGGCAAACTTACGGGGCTTGCCGGTACCGTGGGTGCCGTTTACCTCGAAACGCAGGCCATCGATCTGCTTTCCGGCAAACCGCTGCCAATGCTGCCCAACGCTGCACAGCTGCAGGCGCCAACGATGGAGCCAGGCACAGTGGTGGCACAGCAAACGCAGCTCATCAGCGATCAGCGGCTGGCACTGGCAAAAACGATGATTGAGTCCAGCTGGGCGGAAAATCTTAAGGCGACCGTAACGGCCTGATTCAGGGAGGGATGAAGGATGAAAGCAGTGATACGCGAGGGCGATACCCTGCAGGAGTACGGTGGGAAAGTGCTGGGCGGGCATTATCTTTGCTTCGGTAAAGGGATCGCCTGTAAAGGCGATGCAGTGAAGTGCAATAAACATGGCATCACGGTCATTAGCGAAGGCAGTTCGTTATCGGAAGTGGACGGACAGCCGGTGGCGCTGCATGGTCATCGTTGTGCCTGTGGCTGCACGCTGGTGAGCTCTTTTCCCGATTGCGGCATTGAGCTGTGAGGCCATTACCGGAGTATCCACCCTACCGGGTGGCGCGCGCCCCTGACGGCAAGCGATGGTTGTCAGCGGGGGCGCTGATGGTGTTGCTGTGCGGGGGAGGCGGCGCGCTGCTTCATCCTGCCGGGAGCGGTGCCGGACTGGTGATAAAAGGAATGGCTGGCGCGGTGATTCTGATGGGCGTGCTCTGGTTAATACGTTTGCTGTATTACCGGACGTCGGCCCATAACGCCCGGTATTACCAACAACTGGTTGAGCAGCAGCAGCAGGCCTGGTGGGAGCGGCATCAGAACCGTTTCGCGCTCAGTGAAATGGTGCTGCTGGGCCCGGGCGGGACCGATACGCCACACTGGCTGCGGCTGCTAAAGCGTGAGCATCGGGTTCCTGAGATAAAAAATGAGACGAGCGGGAAAGCGCTGCGTATCGGTCGAACGCTGGTCGATACGGTGGCTGAGCGCGAGGCTTTACTGGCAAAAATGCTGGTGCTGCAATGGCGGACGCAGCGCGCAGATTCCTCTCTGCCACACTTATGGCGCTGCTACTGGCAGGGTTCTCTGGATGCCTGGCGTGCATTCTGTAGCCAAATGCAGGTTTCATTTCCTGACGTGGCGCTTCCTGAAAAACCGGAGACATGGCAAGGCGAAGAGACGTTGTCTGCACTTGCCGCAACGGCTCAAACGCTTCCTGAAACAGAGGCCATTCTGGTCGCCGGGTGTCATTCGATAGCTGCCTCGTTTAATTCTGCGCAGCCTGCCGGTGAGTCCGCTGCACTGTGTCTGGTTGCGCAGAAAGGGCTGGTCAGCCTCACCCGGGGGGAAGTCTACGATATCGCCGGGAAAGAGGTTTTAACCGCAGTCTGCGAACGAGCGGAGCAGCAAAGCGACCTCGAAACGCCGCATGACACCTGCATCCTGTTCTCACAGCCGGCGCTGCCCACCCTGGCGCAAAGCGGCTGGAATGTGACCCATCACGTTCAGGACCTCAACTGGGGGAACCCCGGTGATATGGAAATGCTTATCGTGCTGATTCTGGCGGCTCTTTACGCAAAAAATTATCAACAACCCTGCGGCTGGATAGCCAAAGATCCTCTACATACTCTCGCTCTTGGAATTATTAAACCTTATGGTGAAGGAAAATAAACCCGCTGAATTTTCGGTGTTTGCCACGGCGGTGTTGTTTGTTGCTACTGTCACGCTACTTGTGCTGGCAGGTGGGTTACTGTGGTGGTATTGGGGGGAAGATCTCTCCACGGAATGGGACGTGATACGTCGAATCATGACGGCCTGTTTTGTTGTCTGGGGAGTGTCGCTCTGCGTACTGGTGCTGGGGTTTATCGCGTTTCATTTAATGATTCGGGAAAAAGTAATGGGAGAGGCTTCTTCCAGACCGGTCAAAAAGAAAAGAACGCTCCGTCTGCCGCTCAGGGCGGACATCAGCAACCATCTCCGTCGTCGTTATAGCCTCTTCTGGCGAAGTAAAGTCCGCCTGCTGTTAGTCACAGGCGATGAAAACGCCATCGCTCAGTTGGTGCCCAACCTGCAAGCCCGCCAGTGGCTGGAAGGCAACCGCACGGTCTTGATTTATGGCGGCAGCCTGACTGCTGAACCCGATAAGGAAAAATACGCTGCGCTGCGTAAACTGCGCCGCGGGCGTCCGCTGGACGGGATTGTCCGCGTCATGCCGCAGTCGTTTAATCTGACCCCGCAAATCAGCGACAACGATTTACGCGGCCTGGAAAAAATCAGCGAACTGCTGCGCTATTCCGCCCCGGTTTATTTGTGGCAGCTGTGCGACAGCGCCTGGTCGCAGGCAAAACGCACTGAACAGACGGTAGGGGCTACTTTTCCTCTGCGTGCTGAGCCTGACGATATTTGTCGTCAGCTTGAACGGATGCTGTCGGACCTGCGGACGCAGGGGGTGAGCCAGGTCGCTGAGAACAACGGCCACGACTTCCTGCTGCGCCTGGGTCAGCACCTCAAAGACGGCGGTATCGCCCGCTGGGCTCAGCAACTGGTGCCATGGCTGGCAGCCTCTCAGCAGCGCGTTCCGCTACGTGGTCTGATGTTCAGCCTGCCGGACAGTCACTCTATTCATCCGACAGAGGGAACAGCCGACGCTGAGAAATATATCCCGCAATCACAACGCCATGCGCTGACTTTGCCGGTGACCTGGCGGGGTATCGTGGACGACTGTACCCGTGTTCGTGGCCGCCGAGTCGGTATGGCCTGGGAACAGACGCTTGCCTGGACGCTGATGGCCATCATGGGTATCTGGGGGGCGGGAACGCTGCTGTCGTTCGCGGTCAACCGTCAGCAGATCGTTTCTGTTGCTGAGCAGGCCCATGCCCTGGTGGAGCATCCTTCGGTATCGGATAACCAGCTGACGGCGCTGCATACGCTGCGTAATCATGCCGGTCGCCTGCAGCACCGTATTCAGGAAGGCGCTCCCTGGTATCAGCGTTTTGGCCTGGACCATAACCCGCAGCTGCTCGAGGCATTGCTGCCCTGGTATGGCGTGGCAAACAATCGCCTGATCCGCGATCCGGCCAGTGCTGCGCTGACAAAAAAACTCAATGCGCTGGTGAATTCCGAACCGAACAGCGATCGGCGCGCTCAGCTGGCGACGCTGGGCTATGACCAGCTGAAGGCCTGGCTGATGATGGCGCGTCCGGATAAAGCCGATGGCGCGTATTACGCCCAGACCATGAAAACTGTACAGCCGACGCGAAAGGGCATCTCAACCGGCCTGTGGCAAAGCCTGGCGCCGGATTTGTGGGCTTTCTACATCAACGAACTGCCCGGGCAACCACAGTGGAAAATCACCCCGGATGCGCAGCTGGTGAGCCAGAGCCGCCAGGTGCTGTTGCAGCAAATTGGCCGGCGTAACGCCGAAAGCACGCTGTATGAAAACATGCTCACATCGGTGCGCCGTAACTTTGCCGATGTGTCGCTGGAAGACATGACCAGCGGTACTGATGCCCGCCGCCTGTTCACCACTGATGAAGTGGTACCGGGCATGTTCACCCGTCAGGCGTGGGAGGGCGGTATTCAGCAGGCTATCGAAAAGGCCGCCAACTCCCGCCGGGATGAAATTGACTGGGTGCTGAGTGACAGCCGGAAAGCGGTCTCCTCAGATCTGTCGCCGGAGGCCCTGCAAGCACGTCTGACGCAACGTTACTTCACCGACTTTGCCGGTAGCTGGCTGAGCTTCCTTAACAGTCTGCGACTTAATCCTGCGAACAACATCGCAGACGTTACCGACCAGCTGACGCTGATGAGCGATGTCCGCCAGTCGCCACTGATTGCCCTGATGAATACCATTGCCTGGCAGGGGCAGACCGGCCAGCACAGCGAAAGTCTTTCGGATTCAATTATCAAATCGGCTAAAGATCTCGTAAGTGGACAGGACAAGCCAGCGATTGACCAGTCTGCATCAGGGCCGCAGGGCCCGCTGGATGACACCTTTGGCCCACTGCTTCAGCTTTTAGGTAAAAACAAAGGCAGCAACGTTATGTCGGCGGACACGTCACTGAGCCTGCAGACGTATCTGACCCGCATCACCCGCGTGCGTCTGCGCCTGCAGCAGGTGGCCAGCGCCTCTGATCCGCAGGCAATGATGCAGACTCTGGCGCAGACCGTGTTCCAGGGCAAAAGTGTGGATCTGACCGACACCCAGCAGTACGGCAGTCTGATTTCGGCAAGCCTGGGCGAAGAGTGGAGTGGTTTTGGCAGCACGATGTTTGTCCAGCCTCTGACTCAGGCCTGGGAGACCGTGCTTCAGCCGTCGGCGGCGAGCCTGAATGATAAATGGAGCCGCTCGATTGTCGCCAACTGGCAAACTGCCTTTGACGGACGTTTCCCGTTTGCCGCCAGCAAAAGTGATGCCTCTTTACCCATGCTGGCTGAATTTGTGCGTAAGGACAGCGGGCGTATCGAGCGCTTCCTGACGACAGAGCTCAACGGAGTGCTGCACAAAGAGGGCAGCCAGTGGGTGCCGGATAAGGTCAACAGCCAGGGGCTGAGCTTTAACCCGGCCTTGCTGCGGGCGATTAATCAGCTGAGCCAGCTGTCAGACATTCTGTTCACCGATGGCAGCCAGGGCATCAGCTTTGAGCTGCAGGCGCGTCCTGTACCGCAGGTCGTGGAAACCCAGTTGATTATTGATGGACAAAAGCTGCATTACTTCAACCAGATGGCCGACTGGCAGAGCTTCCGCTGGCCGGGTGACACTTACAAACCGGGGACGATGCTGACCTGGACCTCAGTCAACGCCGGTGCGCGTCTGTTCGGGGATTACAGCGGAACCTGGGGCTTTATTCGCTGGCTGGACCAGGGCAAACGCCAGCAGCTTGACCGCAGCCAGTGGATGATGAGCTTTACTGCCCCGGACGGTCGCACTTTGCAGTGGGTGCTGCGCTCACAACTCGGGAAAGGTCCGCTGGCGTTGCTGGATCTGCGCGGTTTCACGCTGCCGGATCAAATATTCAGTGTCGACAGCGCAGCCACCGCGCAGGCGCTGATGGCTGACACCGCAAACAGTGACATGGAGGAGGTCGAAGAATGAGCACACTGCAGAATCTGGTCACCGCCTGTCAGGCTGACGAAACTCAGCTGCGGCAGCAGGCGCAGACGCGCACGGAAAACTGGCAGCCCTGGCTTGTGCCGGTAAGTGGCGCCAGTCCGACCGGTGAAGACCCGGGCTATGATGATGATTTTCAGCGTATCCGCGAAGAGGTCAATAAGCTCTCCGGCATTGATACCGGGTTGATTTGTACGCTTGCCGAAAAACTGCTGACCACTGCGGCCAAAGATATCCGCATTGCAACTTATTATTGCTGGGCGCGCCTGCACCAGGACGGCGAAGCCGGTTTTGCCGAAGGACTTGAGCTGCTGGCGGGATTGCTGCAGCGCTATGGCACGCAGCTTTATCCTCAGCGCGAGCGGAGCCGTAAACCGGCGCTGGAGTGGCTCGCAAGCTCCCGCGTTCTGGACAGCCTGTCACTCTGGCCGGAAGTGATTCGCGACCATGCACTGCGCACTGCCGGTGCGCTGCTGCTGTTGCGCGACAGCCTGGATACAGAGCCGGAAGCATCGCGGCCAGAGCTGAATGCCTTGTACAGCGCGCTGGAATCCCGCCTGATGAAGGCCGGTGGTGTGGATGCCGTGGTACCGCAGAACGCAGGTGATAAGGCTCCGTCACAGATCTCCACGCCTGTGACGGAGCCAGATGCGCCAGTGCTGAGCCGCATCACCTCCGGTCAGGATTTACTGGCCCAGGCCCGCACCCTGACCGGATATCTGCGTGAGCAACCCGATGGCTGGCTTGCCGCACACCGGCTGATGAAAAGCCTGCGTCATGACACGTTGCACAGCATTCCTGCGCCAGATGCACAAGGCAAAACCCGCATAGATCCGCCTCGCGCAGACCAGCGTGCCATGCTCAAACGCCTGTACCTGCAGCAGAGCTGGCTGGAGATACTGGAGCAGGCGGACAGTACCTTCTCGCGTGGCGCCAATCACCTCTGGCTGGATTTGCAGTGGTATATCCACCAGGCGCTGATGAAATCGGGGCATGAGGTGCTTGCCGGGATCATCGCCGCCGACCTGAAAGGATTACTGCGTCGCCTTACCGGGCTTGAAACCCTGGCCTTTAATGACGGTACGCCGTTTGCCGATGAAGTGACGCTGAACTGGATAAATCAGAACGTACTGGACGATATGTCCGGCTGGCGGGATGAGCCGGTCAGTGCTGCCGGTGAAACAGATAACGATATCCTGGCTCTCGAGCCGGAAGCGCTGGATAAAGCGGACACCGACGGTCTGGATGCCACGCTTCGCTGGCTCCAGACGCGCCCGGGTGCGGATTCCGCGAAAGACAAATGGTTGCTGCGTTTGCTGATGGCCCGCGTGGCCGAGCAGAAGGGCAAAAATGAACTGGCCCTGCATCTGCTGGGAGAGCTCGACAGTGCCGCACAGTCCATCACCCTCACACAGTGGGCACCGGCACTGCTGTTTGAAGTGAAATCGCGCCGCCTCAGACTGCTACGCATGAAAGCCACACGCAGTGAAACCGATAAATTACGGTTACAGCCAGATATGGACCAGCTTCTGGCGGGTCTGATTGCGCTCGATCCGGCCAGCAGCGCAGTGCTTTGCGGCTAAAACGCCAGGCATACCTTTCAAACACACATATTCAGGTTTTTATGGATGATTTAACCCTGCGTTATTACGACGCTGAAATGCGCTACCTGCTGGAAGCAGGTGAAGAGTTTGCGCGTGCTCACCCCGAGCAGGCGGCAATGCTCAATCTCGAGAAAGCGGGAGCGCGCGACCCGTACGTGGAGCGGCTGTTTGAGGGCTTTGCCTTCCTGATGGGCCGGCTGCGCGAGAAGCTCGATGATGACTTGCCCGAATTAACCGAAGGGCTGGTCAGCCTGCTGTGGCCACATTACCTGCGTACCATTCCGTCCATGTCGGTGGTGGAATTCACCCCTGACTGGCGCGAGATGAAAGAGCCGATGCGCATCGTCAAAGGTTTTGAGGTGAACTCGCGGCCGATCGGCGAGAAGGGCACGCGTTGCCGGTACACTACAACCAAAGAGATTACCCTTCAGCCATTGTCGCTTGAGAGAGCCCGACTGGCGACCGATCCGGATGGCCGTTCGGTCATCACGCTGCGCTTTAACTGCAGCCATCTTGCCGACTGGAGTCGTGTCGATCTCAGCCAGCTTCCATTCTACTTCAATGCAGACGCCCCGCTGGCCTGTGCCATGCATGAAGCCTTCACCATGAATGTCGCCCGCCTGTGGCTGCGCCTGCCGGGTGACATCGACACAAGACCGCTCGACGGGTATTTCACCGCGCTGGGCTTTGGCGATAACGACGACCTGTGGCCGAAGGGCAGCAGCAGTTTCAGCGGCTATCAGCTGTTGCTGGAGTATTTCACCTTCCGCGAGAAATTCATGTTCACGGGCCTGCGTGGGCTGGAGACCGTGTTCTTTCCGGCTGAGCTCGCATGGTTTGAAATCGACGTGGTGCTGGCGGAGCGCTGGGAGCATGACTTCAGCTTTACCGAAAAACATCTGCGCCTGAACTGTGTGCCGGTGATTAACCTGTTCCCGCTGGAATCTGACCCGCTGACGCTCAACTCTCTGCAGACCGAATACATGCTGCGCCCGATGCGCGTGCAGGATGGTCATACCGAGATTTATGCGGTGGATTCGGTGATGTCATCCAGCCAGCATAGCTACGTGCCGTTTTCGAGCTTTCGCCATAAAGGCGGCATGATGCGCCATCAGGCCCCCGAATATTACTACCACACTCGCGTACGTCGCGGTCCGTCCGGACTGCATAACACCTGGCTTATCCTTGGCGGTGAAGCGTTTGATAACCACACGGTGCCGGAAGACGAGAGCCTGTCGCTGACGCTCACTGGCACCAATGGCCAACTGCCACGACGTGCTCTGCAGAGCACGGTGCTTGATACGGTGATGAAAACCACCTCAGCCAGCATCGCCGTGCGTAACCTATGTGCGCCGACACTACCCTGTTATCCACCGGCGCAGGACCGTTTCCACTGGCGCGTGCTGAGCCATCTCGGCAGCGGATTCCTGTCGATGATGGACAATGCCGACGTGCTACGCGGGACGCTGGCGCTGTACGAATGGACCGACAGTGAGATGAACCGCTGTCGGCTGGAAGCCATCATTGACGTTAAGCACCGCGAAACCGAGCGTTTCGAGCAGGGCTATCTGGTACGCGGTGTGCAGATTGAGGTGACGCTGGACAGTCACGGCTTTGCCGGGCGCGGCGACATCTGTCTGTTCGGCGAGATGCTGAGCCGTTTCTTTGCGCTGTATACCGATATCTATCTGTTCAACCGCCTGATTATCATCCTGCAACCGACCGGAGAGCGCCTGGAATGGGAAGAGAAGCACAACCGCCGCATTCCCGGCTGACCCCGCGGCTGGAAGCCGACCTTCACCGTATCAACTTTTACCGCTTATGCCAGCTGCTGGAGAAGCGTAATCCTGGCAGGCCGCTGATTGGCTCGACCAGCCACCCGGCGGATGACCCGGTGCGGTTTGCGCCACATCCGGGGATGGGATTTCCGGCCAGCGAAATAAAGGCTGTCGAATATGACGAGGAGGATGACAGCAAGCCACCGCTCATCCGCACGACCTTTATGGGGATGTACGGAGTTGATTCCCCTTTGCCGACCGCCTATCTCGACGACATCACTCAGCGTCGCGAAGGGCATGAGGCGCTGCAGGGTTTTCTGGATATCTTCAGCCACCGTATCCTGACGCAGTTTTACCGTGTCTGGCGTAAATACTCCTACCCGGCCACCTTTGAGCCCGGCGGTACTGACGCTATCACGCAGTCACTGCTGGGTCTGGTGGGACTGGGGATACCGGGCACCGCAGAGCACATCGCCACCCCGGTGTCCCGATTTCTGGCGCTGCTGGGTGTGCTGCAGCAGCCAGGTAAAACCCAGGAGGGGATGCAGGCCCTGGTGAGCCTGCTGGCACCCGACACGACGGTGCAGGTGAGCCCGTATTGCCTGCGACCGGTAGCTGTCAGCCAGCCGCTGGGCTTTTACGGTGATGACGATTTTCTGCTGGATGGCAACACGCCGCTGGGCGAAGAGGCGATGGATGCCAACAGCCAGCTGCTGATTGCTCTGTCCACCGATAACGAGCAGGAATCACAGGGCTGGAAACCGGATGGCCTGTTATATCAGGACTTTCTGGTGATGCTGCGGGTGTATCTCGGCTGGCGTTTTAAAGCAAAAATCACCCTGACCACCCGAACCCGCCTGCTGGCTGCACCGCCACTCGGCGAAGGCCCATTCTGGCTGGGGATGAATGGCGTACTGGGCGCGCAAGATGAAGATCTCCCGGAGGATATTCCGCAGACCTTTACCACGGAACTGGGTTATTACGCCGGGCTGGAGCCTGAATCATCACAACAAGGAAACCGACGTGTTACGTACAAGTTTGATTAAATCCGCATGCTGGCTACCTGCGCTACTGGCATTCAGCCTGACGGGGTGTGGGGTGACGCAGGGTATCACCGATGGCACTAAATCGGCATTTAACGCCATGTTTTACAAAAAGATTAAGGTGCTGCACCTGGATTTCACCGCTCGTGAGGCGCTTAACACCGATTCCCGTGAAAGTAACTCGCTGTCTGAGCCGGTGGTTATTCGGGTCTGGCAGCTGAAAGACCGTAAAACCTTCGACAAAACGATCTATCAGCAGCTACTCAGGGATGGCGACACCATCCTGAAAGCCGATCTGCTGGCGACCCGGGATGTAGTAGTAAAACCTGGCGGTGATGCGAACCTCGATATGCCAATGGAAGAAGATGCGCAGTTTGTCGCCGTGGCAGGGCTGTTCCGCCATCCGGATAGGGTTAACAATACCTGGAAGCTGGTGATAGGGCGTGAAGACCTTGACCCGGATAAGCCGCGCATTCTGGAAGCCGGGAACAACCATCTGACGCTACAACCGCTCAAGGACGACTGATGCCCCAGGGACATAACACACCTTCGCTGTATGAAATGCTCACCGGTAACTTCACCGGTGGCCTGGCTCTCGATCAGGTCAGCGAACAAAATCAGGTGATTTTGTCCGTGCTCGATAACATGCAGCGCATCCTCAACTGCCGCGCCGGCACGCTGGCGCATCTGCCGGACTATGGTCTGCCCGATATGACCAAAATCCTGCAGGGCATGCCGGGTACTGCCCATGAGCTGATTGGCACCCTGTCTGCTGTTTTGCTCAGGTATGAGCCGCGCCTGAAAAGCATCAGAGTGGTGCTGCTGGAGCAGGCGCAGCCCGGCGAATTGCGCTACGCGATTGATGCGGAACTGAAGGGATTCGGTCTGGTGCGGTACGGCACTGAGTTTATGCCGGAGGGGCGCGTTCTGTTGCGGCATCTCAGGCAGCAGCAATATCTTGATGGTAAAGCGCAAATCTAAGCGGCATTATTACAAACAAGGCTGAATAATCGATGAATAATAAATAACACATGGATTTGAATATGAAAAAATTGATACCCCTGTTGGTTTTTAGCTTATTAGTGACTCTGCAGGCTGAAGCGGCCAGAGGCAGAAAACCCTGTTCTGGTGCAAAGGGTGGTATTGCACACTGTACCTCAGATGGGCGTTTTGTTTGTAATGACGGAAGTCTGAGTCAGTCGAAGAAAATTTGCTCCAGGTATGATTCGTCAGAAAGCACGCAGCAGGCAAAATCACCGCTTAACAGCGGAAATACGCAGACCAAAAAGATCGCCACATCAAAGAAACAGCCACAGCCAGTGGCTCAGGATCAGAACGATTTGCTACCACGAAAACCAACCTGCGCCCCGCTTTATATGGCCAGCCAACCCGGCTACACGCATTTACCTATTTGCACCGGTAATCAATATTAATTAAAGCGGGAAAGGGGGGGGCGGTAAAGAAATATTTGCATCGTTCCTCGCTCAGAACAGGCAAAAAACCAGACTGCATAATTAATTATCCTCCCACGCTGTAAATATCTTAAATGGACAATAAGTCATGAATGACATGCCTGCCCGTCGGATTAAAACCGGCAGCGACCCGCGTAAGCTGCCGGATTATGCTGCTCTGCGTGAAGAGCTGAGCAAATTGACCCATCCGGCACGGCCAGATATAGACTGGCTTTATGTTGAACAACGCTGCCTTTCTCTGTTCGAACAAAACGGAGTGGAGTTGCAGACCGCGGCCTGGTTCACGCTTGCCCGCCTGCAACTGGCTGGTTTGGTCGGATTGAATGAAGGTCTGGCGCTACTGGAAGCGCTGGTGAGCCATCAGTGGGGTGTGCTGTGGCCGCAACCGATCCACGCGCGCATGGACATTCTCACCAGCCTGAGCCAGCGCGTGCAGCAGCAGATGCGCACCCTTTCCCTGAATTATGACGATCTGAGTCAGCTTTATCGTGCTGAACAACTGCTTACCCGCCTGGGGACCGTGTTACAGCGGCTGGAGCTTAAACACCTTAGCCAGCTTGATACGTTGCGTGCTCTGATGCACAACAGTGCCGCCAGGCTGGAAAGCCGTGACGATACGACCAGCGACATCTTGCCCGGCACCACGATAGATGACGGGGCAATATCCGCACATCCGCATGAAACGAAAACCCCTCATAGCGCCAGATGGGTGTATGTCGCGCAGCAGCAACATCAGCCGAAGATAAAGGTGCAGACAGCGGCGCTGGCCCGTCGTAATAACTGGCAATTTTTCAGTGCCGGGATGTTTACCATGCTGCTTATCAGCGTGGTCGCGGTGGGCGGCTGGCAATATCTGCACCGGCCCGATCCACTGCAGGCTCAGCTGGTGGCATCGCTGGGTCCTGTGCCCGCCACACTCACGCCACAGCAGCGGGATGTGCTGCGGCAGCGGACCTCCTTACCATCAGCCTTGATCGCCGACACGCAGCAGCAGTTATCTCGCCTGGAGCAACTCGCGCCCGACTGGAATATTGCGTATGGCCAGCAGCTGGTGGAGCAGGCGCAGGCGCTGTGGCCCGAACAGACGGGTTCGTTATCTGCGCGGTGGCAGCATCAGCTTGAGGCCAGCACGTTGCCAGCGCAAAACCTTGCGGCCTGGCATCAGGGAATGATGAAGCTGGCACAGTTAAGCGAGCGGCTGAATGGACTGGATGAGCAAAAAGGCAAATACATCACGGTGAGTGAGCTGAAGTCCTCGGTATTTGGCATGATGACCCGTTTTCAGCAGGCTGAGCCCATCGAGGAACAATTGCGGCAAATTCACTCGCTACCAGCCAGTGCGCCCCAGCGGCAGCAGCTTATCCGCCAGCTTGAACAGCACCTGCGATCGCAGATTTACACCTTGTGGCAGATGAAAAACAGCATTGGGGTGGCAGAGCGATCGGGTGAATAAGCTAAGCGTATGAGCCGCGTAGCGACTTCTTGACCTGCAACCTGCGCCGTGAAACCGCTACTGTCACTGGTGGAGATAGTGCTTTGAAGAAAAGTGAAACTGAAATAATTTCTTGAAAAGGAAACTGGAGGGGACGATGTAGCACCGTTTTCAGGAGTCAAATGATTGCGTGCCAATATGGAAAAAGCTTGACAAAATTTCAGCTAATTGTTGTATTGAGTGTGAAACAACGCTTCTATCTGGAAATCCGCTGCTCAAATAAATGATAGCTGTTTATTTATTGTTAATTTCAATACATAAGGAAAATGTTATGTCATTAAAACTATTACAGCAAGCCATTCAGCAACATAAGCCAGTCTCTTTTGAATATAACAAAGAAGGTAAAGTGATTGGTGAAAGAATAGGAAATACGCATGCGGTTTTTATAATGAGAAAAAAAGATGGAACAGAATCCACCAAAGTCCACTTAGTTCAGACTGCTGGAGTTACAGATTCTGATAAAGGATACAATGAGTTTAGAATGTTTGATATTCTTGAAATTTCAAATGTTAAAATTTTAGGCGATTCCCCTTCTTTCGAAATTCACCATGCGTATAATCCATCATGGGCTGGCTATGCTAATGTGATTGCAAAGGTGTAAGTATGAGCATCGATCATTCTTTTATCATTGGTAGTGACGGAGTAAATGAATTAAAGTTAAATATTTCTGGGCTCGACCAAGAGTCAAAGGATGCGTCAGAATTAAAGTCTCATATATTTGCTCATTGCTCAAATACTGGAACGCCTAAGTTTACTTGCCAATTAGAAATCAGTCATTTAAAAGCTCTCTATCAGCACTTGTCTAAATATAGCTTGATTCGTGATATAAGTTCCACGGCTACGGGGCGTTTCGTTGAGGTAGGAGAAAATCATGAGCAAATTATGAGGCTGCTTGAACATGCTGATAACACCTCATTGGTTTTAGCTCTCCAAAATGTAATCACTAATCGCCTTACAAATGACGACATCAATACTATCTTGGGTAGAAAGGATAGCTTGAAAAAATATCAAACCATGCTTGATAATGCGGCTCATTATAATGAGCCGCAATGGCAGGCTTTTTTTGAAAAGAATGAGTGGTTATTTGGTTATGGGCTTAGATATAAGTATCTCAAAATTATTCAGCGTGAGGCCCATATATCACATACTGATCTTAATGGTTCGAATGATGTAATAACTGATTTCCTTGTGTCTGATTCTCGCTTCACTAAAATTGTTGAATTAAAGACTCCCGAAACAAGTCTTTTTGTCAACAGGAAAAATAGGGCTGATTCATGGCGGCTTTCAAGTGAGTTAACAGATGCAGTCAGCCAAATACTTGCTCAAAAAGCTAACTGGGAAATTGAAAGTCAAAGAGAAAACTACAATTCAGATGGAGAGCGTATCTATGAAAAAACATATGATGCTGAATGCATATTAATAATTGGTTCGTTAGATTCAATAGATGGAAGTGAACGCGAAAAAGAAATAAAAAAGAAAACCTTTGAGCTTTATCGTAGAAATCTTAAAAGTATAGATATTATATGCTATGATGAACTACTCGAGCGCGCTAAGTTTATAGTTAAAAGTGCTGAGATAATTGAAAGTGCAATTGGTAGTGTTTTGGAAGATGATCTAATTTGATTAAATAATCATAGGTCGTAATTTTAATATTTATTTTATACTCTGCATACCATTGAAAGATATCTATTCTCTTAAATTTAAAGCGCATGTTAGTAAATTTCTCTAATAGGTTTTTTATCAACATGCGCAAGCTGCATTTTCATCCACGCATTTTCTAATCTATGTTTATATAGTAACTTGCTCGTCATTAGCGAAAACCATATCCCATCAATCTCTCCTTAATGCCAGCCAGTATTTATCAATTTATTGATTTTGGCATCGCTTATTAGCTTTTTGACGTCATTTCTGACAGGAAAAATCAGTTGGTATTCTCCCGCTATCATCTTCATTCTAATGAAAATCTCAACTACTTGCGACGATAGCGATACCAAATGAGAGCTGTGCTTATTCATTCGCCATTTCGCGATTTCCCACAGATCGTTAACCAAATCGAACTCACACCACGTAACCTCACTAAGTTCAACGCTGCGAACACCAGTAAGCATAAGTAGCTATGCAGCGTATTTAGTCAGTGAGCTTCCCTGATACCCCTTGAGCGCTTCAACGAAGGGTGGAATCTCATTATGTGTCAGGAAAAAAGTAGTTCTGATGGGGCCTGTTTAATGTGATAGCTATATCGGGCGGAAAATTATATTTAGCTCTGCCCGTTACCCCAGGAAAGTTAAAAACTCCACCGCATTGGCGGCGGATCTTGCTCTAACGTAACACTGTCCTCAATTTTTTACAGGACGGTCAATCATTCAAGTGGCTGTTCGCTTGATAAGCCATTTCTGAATCGCCAGCCCTTAGGTCATTGGGTTCTATAAGTAGTGATAAGCATGCGCCATTATTGAAGGGGTATAGCTTTAGTGCGCGTAGTCTGGGTTTGGGTATCGATGGCAACATATGTGTGAATCGCCACGGATAATCTAGACACTTCCGAGCCGTTGATAATACTGGTTTTCATATTCTGTCGGTGACATCTGATTGCTCGAACCATGCCGACGCTTACTGTTATAAAACATTTCGATGTAATCAAAAATATCGCTGCGGGCTTCTTCCCGCGTTCCGTAGATCTTTTTCTTTATCCGTTCGCGTTTCAGCAACTGGAAAAAGCTTTCTGCAACCGCATTATCGTGACAGTTACCGCGACGGCTCATGCTTCCCTCCAGGCCGTGTGATTTCAGGAACGACTGCCACTCATGGCTGGTGTACTGACTGCCCTGGTCCGAGTGAACCAGCACCTGTTTTTGGGGATTACGCCGCCATAAAGCCATCAGCAGTGCATTCAGGACAATGTCCTTTGTCATCCGGGATTGTATTGACCAGCCGATAATTTTGCGTGAGAACAGATCAACAACCACAGCAAGATACAGCCAGCCTTCGTGGGTCCTGATGTAGGTTATGTCCGTTACCCAACGCTTATCCGGAGCATCCGGATTGAACTGTCGCTGGAGCCTGTTGGGCGATACGATACTGGCCTCGCCTTTGTGTGCCCGCGGGCTCCGGTACCCGACCTGAGCCTTTATCCCGGCACGATTCATCAGTCGCCAGACTCTGTTCACTCCGCACTGTTGCCCGCTATCCCGCAAGTCCAGATGGATCTTGCGATAACCATAAACGCAACCGGACTCCAGCCAGAACTGTTTGATCTGTCCCGTCAGTCTCAGATCTACCTGGTGGCGCTGAGAATACGGTTGCTTAAACCAGGCGTAAAAGCCACTGGGATGAACATTCAGCACCCTGCAGAGCAGACGAACAGGCCAGCAACGGGAGTTGTCACGAATAAAGGCGTACCTCAGTCGGACAGCTTTGCGAAGTACGCCGCGGCTTTTTTTAATATGTCCCGTTCATCAGTAACCCGCTTCAACTCCTTCTGGAGTCGGCGGATCTCGGCCTGAGCATCTGACTGTTCTTTATTAGTGGATGAGTCCGGACCGTACTTCTTTATCCAGGCGTAAAGGCTGTGGGTGGTGATATCGAGACGTGTTGCAACGCTGGAAACAGAATGACCGCGACCAATAACCTGTTTGACTGCTTCAATTTTAAACTCTTCGGGATAACGTTTACCGCTCATGGGCACCTCTCTTTAAGTCATCTTAAATGACTCCGAAGTGTCTGTTAAACCCGTGGCGATTCAAAAATCCCTTCTGAAACAATCACCTGAGAAAAATTTGCGGCAGTCCTGAAAGAGCAGAAACTGAAAAAAACTGAAATTCTTTTCACTCATTTCAGTTGGTGTACTCCGGCAGAAAGCCAGCAGCATCGCGGCCCGGTGCGGAGGTTTGTAGAAAAATAAAACTGAAAAATTTTCCTGATGCAAAACCCGCAGGCGGGTGCGGTAGAGTGCGATTTTAGTCGATTTAACTTTTTCATGTGTGACCGTGGTCATGGAGATAATACAATTCGATCATATGATGCACGTATTCACTCAGGTATGGTGTTAATGGGAATTCAATAGCTACTTGATGTTTTGGTTATCTAAGGAGCATTTTTATTAAACTGTTCCTGATGATGTTGCAATTATGATTTATTATTGATGAGGATGGATTGTGAACAGTAAAACGCATACGATAAAATTAGCGTTAGATTTACGTAGTAAAAGTGTTTTGGGCGAGTGGACTAATCATGAAGATGAAAAAAATAATGAGAGTGATGAACTAGGTCGTAATATATTTAATTCTGTAAGGAATATATTTTCTGATATATCTTGTGATTTCATTTTACATCTTAACAAGCTAATTCAATCTGGGGATATTGATAGTGCATTTTCATATTTTAAAGATTCCATACCAGTACTTCGGTTTTTATCTAAGAGTGATTACACTTTAATAAAATCATTCAGTAAGTTATTGTCAGATGAGCAACTGAAAGAGGTATGTATTTACATTGTGGCGTTATCGTCTGAATTTAATCTAATAGATGATTTAGATGAAGACGTAGAAACATGTTTACGTCTAAAAGATGATTCGATGGAAGAAATAATAGAAATGTCGTTATATATAGAAAGATCTAGAATTCTTTTTGAAAGAGAGTCATTTAATGCTTCATTTATTGTATTGCAAGATATTATTAAAAAAACGACCATTAACTCTATTTTAGGTTATGCATTCAGAAATCTTTCACGGTTATCAATACATGATAAGGATTTCGAGAGCTATGCATTAAAAGCAATTGATCATTTTCTTATCGGTGGGTTGAAGCATGATGCAGTCAGCATGATTATGTTGATGTTAGAGAGAATACAAGGTAAGGATAACCATGAGGCATTGGCACTAATAAATAAGGCCATTGAATTGCAATCATCGGATAGCAGTTTGGACAAAGATAAAACAGCAGCATTGTATCAAAAAAAAGGTTCTATTTTAATAGATCTTGAAAAATACGAAGATGCCAAGGAACCTGTAATCACAGCATGCTCTTTAAGACGTGGGCTAATTGGTGGTGAGATGGAGTTGCATGCGAGCCTTATAAAACTTGAGTTTATTTATAGAGAACTGAAAGATGATGCTGCTGCGGATAAAATAAAAGAAGAGTATATGTTGTTAGAGTCTCATATAGACGACGCTGAGTTTTTTATCGCCAGAGATGTTGCTGAGTATCTGAAAGAGGGAGACGAAGTTTCTCGCAGTAATTTAAGTTCCATGGTTAATGAGGAAAGCCCAGCGAATATTAGGCTTGGATATGCAATGGCCAAGTATTTAAATGAAGAGTTGACTTTCACTGCAAAAATTGAGTTATTAGATGAGTCATTGAAGTATAGCCGAGAAATGAAAGATTACCACATGACATCTTTAATTTTTCAACAAATGGCTGAGGAATATCACAAAAATGAATATGTATCTATTGCAATAGAGAAATTATATGAAAGTTTAAGTTCTAACAAGAGCAACAAAATCGCATTTCAGAATATAATAACTCTACTTCTTCAAGAGAAGCGGTTGAAAGAAGCCTCGGAGTTGTTGAAGCAAAAAATAGAAGAGGTTGGGCACCTTCCTAATATTACATACATTTATGCGAAGGTTCTTTTTGAGTTAAAGGATTATCAATTGGCATATAAACTGTTTAAACAGGTAAGGGGTGGGGCTGTTTCTGAAAATATTAAAGATATCGATGATTATATTATGAGGTGCATAGAGAATATAGGTGAGCTTATATCTGAGAAGGCGGTCTCAGAGCAAATTGTTAATGTCGATATTACATTGGATGACATATCAAAGGCATTAGATGATTTTTGTGCCTCTGTATCTAGTCATTCTCGAATGCTTTATTGGAGCAAATGTGATGATGGTTACAAATGGGCATCTAAGCCTGAAACTATAGCAAAGCATGCCTTAATAATGTTTTTTTCTGCCAGATTTGCACCAGGAGCAATCGAATTAATACAAGAGCCTAGGGCTGGAGCAGGTTTTATAGATATTTATCTAGTCACAAAAAATGGTATTAAGGTGGTTATAGAACTAAAAATGTGTGGTAATGGATACAGTTCTAATTATGCACTGTCGGGAGAGTCTCAGATATTACATTATTTGGAAAATAGAAAAACAAATGTAGGTTTTTTGGTGGTTTTTGATTCTAGAACTAGAGACTTTTCGAAGGGTATACAATGTTTTAAAAGTATCGATAATTACTCTATTTTTTCTAAAGTCGTTGATGTGCGTTCAATAATTGAAAAATAAGTTAATCAATAAGGTAAGATGCGTACCATTGAAGCATCTTACCTCTGCCTTTAAGATAATGTGCATGGTTATATGTACCTCGGATAGAGTTTTTATCAACATGCGCAAGTTGCATTTCAATCCATGCGCTTTCAAAGCCATGCTCATGCAAAATTGTGCTCATTGTGTGTCTAAAACCATGCCCCGTTAGCCTGCCATGATAGCCAAGCAGTTTTATCACTTTGTTGATGCTGGCTTCACTTATCGGCTTCCTGACGTCATTACGGCCAGGGAAAACGAGGCTGTAATTTCCGGTAAGGACTTGTAGCTTTTCCAGGATGCTGATCGCATGCGTAGATAACGGAACCAGATGAGGGCGGCGTTTCTTCATGCGCTCTTTGGGGATTTCCCATAATGCATTTTCTAAATCAAATTCAGCCCATTCTGCGGCACGCAGTTCAATTGTTCTCACACCTGTCAGCATCAGCAGCTGTGTGGCGTATTTGGTTACTAAACTGCCTTGATAGTTCTCCAGAGCACTGACAAAAGCAGGCAGTTCACTTTCAGTCAGAAATGGGAAGTGTTGAGTTTTAGGTTTGTTGAGTGCAATAGCTAGGTCAGGAGCAAAGTTATATTTCGCCCGTCCGGTGGCGACGGCATAACGTAAGACTTCACCGCAACGGCGGCGGATCTTACTGGTTTGCTCCAAAGCACCTCTTTTCTCAATCTTTTGCAGAACAGTGAGCAGCTCCAGCGGTTCAATCTGTTCGATTGGGCGTTGGCCGATAAACGGGAAAATATCCTTTTCCATGCAGTTGATGACTTCTTTCGCATACCCTTCTGACCAGGTGGCTTTTTTTGAACCATGCCATTCCCTTGCTACAGATTCAAAGCTGTTCTCATGTGCAAACTGCAACGCAATTTTTTCTGCCTTTCTGGCCTCACTGGGGTTGATCCCTTTGGCCAACATCGAACGTGCTTCGTCACGTTTAGCACGTGCCTGAGCAAGCGATACATCACCGTATACGCCGAAGGAAATCATCTTGGGCTTGCCTGCAAAGCGGTAGCGATAACGCCAGCCTTTACTGCCTGCGGTGTCAATAAGCAGTGATAATCCCATGCCATCGTTCAACGTGTAGGGCTTATCCTTTGGTTTTGCTCGTTTTATTTGGATGTCAGATAGCAGCATGTGTATAGAAAAAAGATCGAACTCAGTTATACACAATCTTATACGCAAAGATGTATAGATTCCATTAGAAATAATGGCACCTTATTGGACGAGCGATATTACTCATTAGGATTTAAATCAGGTGGTTATGGGATTTATTAGACTTGCTGAGAGGTAGTCATGGTGTCCCCTGCAGGAATCGAACCTGCAACTAGCCCTTAGGAGGGGCTCGTTATATCCATTTAACTAAGGAGACGTGCGGCGCGCAGTATAGCGCACCGTGCAGGGGATTATAACCGTAGGCCGCCTGTTTGCTCAAAGTGTCAGCAATCAGGCGGTGGCGATCACGCATTTTCCTGATTTTTCTGCTTTTCCTGCCTCTCTTTACGCTTCTGTTCGGCTCGCGCTTTGGCTTTGGCCGCTTCGCTCATGTCGTTACGGATCTGCGCGTGACTGATCAGGGCAAAAATCAGCGTACCGCCGGTGATGTTGCCCAGCAGGGTGGGCAGTGCAAACGGCCACAAAAACTCCTGCCACGGCAGCGTGCCGGCAAACACCAGATACAGCACTTCAACCGAACCGACCACAATGTGTGCCAGATCGCCCAGCGCCACCAGCCAGGTCATCATCACGATCACCACAATTTTGGCGCCGCCAGCATAAGGAAACATCCACACCATGGTGGCGATGATCCACCCCGAAATCACCGCGTTGGCAAACATTTCGCCCGGCGTGTG
Source organism: Pantoea sp. GM_Pan_4 (assembly GCF_026541005.1). Taxonomy (NCBI): domain Bacteria; kingdom Pseudomonadati; phylum Pseudomonadota; class Gammaproteobacteria; order Enterobacterales; family Erwiniaceae; genus Pantoea; species Pantoea sp. GM_Pan_4. The sequence goes on along the minus strand of NZ_JALNUZ010000004.1, from coordinate 279,687 downwards.
CTCCATCACTTTTTCGCTGATGGCGGTGAAGGCCTGGCGCGTAGCGTCATCGAAAATCGGCATATGATTAAACGCCAGCGCGCCCAGCGCGGTACCAATCAAATTGCCGATCAGCACCACGCTCCACAGCCGCAGTAGCAGCATAAAATTGCCGCCGGTGGGTTTATGCATCACCGGCAGTACGGCGGTGACGGTATTCTCGGTAAACAGCTGCTGGCGCGCCATAATCACGATGACAAAACCAAAGGTGTAGCCGAGATTCTCCAGCAGATAAGCGCCGGGCACGCCAGCGAGGTGCACCTGGAAAATGCCTTTCGCCATCAGCGAGGCGCCCATCGATAAGCCGGCGGCAATCGCTGACCACAGCAGCGCCATACCGTCGCGCTCCAGCTCCTTTTCACCGTCCTGCCGAATCTCTTCATGGATCGCCGCAGCCCGCGAGGGCAGGGCGTCTTCGTCCACTTCGATATCCGTTCCCTGTTCTTTTTCTTCACTGTCCACGTCATTGTCATGCGTGTTATTTGATGGCGATGGCTTCATTTTTTCTCCCGGTGATAATGCCAGTGCGTAATAAGCGTAGACGTTTTTAGCAAGGGCGAAATGTTACAAAGATTCAAATTAAGAGTAACAAGAGATTAGCAAAGGTGGTTTTTTGAGCGCTTTCTTGATCTGATGCGCATGAATACCCCATTTGGGGGAAGGAGGAGCTTGCGCACAGACTTCGGCCCCTGGTTTGAGTGTGGTATTATTCCCGCCTCATTTATTGCTATGAATCTCCCTTCTATGCTCGAAGTGATTAATCTCGCCTGCGTTCGCGATGAGCGAACCCTGTTCCACGGACTGAGTTTTCAGGTGCAGGCGGGCGATGTGGTGCAAATCGAAGGGCCTAACGGCGCAGGCAAAACTTCACTGTTGCGACTGCTGGCCGGGTTAAGCCGGCCAGAGCAGGGCGAAGTACGCTGGCAGCAGCAGTCGATTCGCCGGCAGCGCGAAGTATGGCAGCAAAACCTGCTGTATCTCGGCCATCATCCGGGCGTGAAATCGGTGCTGTCGCCGCGGGAGAATCTGCATTTCTGGCACGGCGATCGCAGTGAAGACACGTTGTATGACGCGCTGGAGCAGGTCAATCTGCTGGGCTATGAAGAGGTGCCGGTGGCTCAGCTTTCTGCCGGGCAGCAGCGGCGCGTGGCGCTGGCGCGACTGTGGCTCAGCCCGGCTCCGGTGTGGATTCTGGATGAGCCGCTGACCGCCATCGACAAACACGGCGTGGAAAAATTAATGGCGCGCTTTGCCGATCATGCCGATAACGGTGGCGTGGTGATTCTGACGACCCATCAGGACCTGCCGGACAGCCATGCGCGCGTGCGCAAAATTCGTCTTACATCGGAGTGGGCGTGATGCTTGGCCGGGTTATTCAGCGTGAGTTAAAGATTGCCTTTCGCAGCGGCGCGGAAGTGATTAATCCGCTGTGGTTTTTTCTAATTGTGATTACGCTGTTTCCGTTAGGCATTGGCCCAGAACCGCAGCAGCTGGCGCGCATCGCACCTGGCGTCGCCTGGGTAGCCGCGCTGCTGGCATCGCTGCTGGCGCTGGAGCGGCTGTTTCGCGACGACTTTCTCGATGGATCGCTGGAGCAGCTGCTGTTGCTGCCGACGCCGCTGCCGATCACCGTGCTGGGCAAAGTGATTGCGCACTGGCTGATTACCGGGCTGCCGCTGATTTTACTCTCGCCGCTGGCGGCGCTGCTGCTGTCGCTGGATTTTGCTGGCTGGCGGGCAATGGCGCTGACGCTGCTGATCGGCACGCCAACCCTGAGTTTTCTCGGTGCGATTGGTACCGGCCTGACCGTCGGGCTGCGGCGCGGCGGCGTATTGCTGAGTTTACTGGTGTTGCCGCTGTCGATACCGGTACTGATTTTTGCCAGCGCGGCGATTGATGCGGCCGGTCAGGGATTACCGATTGGCGGTTATCTGGCGATTCTCGGCGCCATGCTGGCGGTCAGCGCCACGCTGTCGCCGTTTGCAACTGCTGCCGCGCTGCGCATCAGTCTGCATTAAGGCGGACCTCCGGCAGAGAGGCCGCCATCCGAATTCTTGTTTAGTGTGAGCAATGTCAATGTGGAAATGGTTACACCAGTGGGCAAAGCCTGAGCGGCTTTACCAGCTATGCGGTCGCTTGATTCCCTGGTTCGCAGTCCTGGGTGTCGGCGCGCTGCTGCTCGGCTGGATTTGGGGATTCGGCTTTGCGCCGGCGGATTATCAGCAGGGCAACAGCTTCCGCATCATGTACATTCACGTGCCGGCGGCGATGTGGTCGATGGGCGTCTATGCCTCGATGGCCATCGCCGCCTTCATCGGCCTGGTGTGGCAGATGAAAATGGCCGATCTGGCGGCGGCGGCGATGGCGCCAGTTGGGGCGGTATTTACCTTTATCGCGCTGGTGACCGGCTCGGCGTGGGGCAAGCCGATGTGGGGCACCTGGTGGATTTGGGACGCGCGTCTGACTTCTGAACTGGTGCTGCTGTTCCTCTATATGGGCGTGATTGCGCTCTATCACTCTTTCGACGATCGCCGCACCGCCGGACGCGCGGCCGGCATCCTGATTCTGGTCGGCGTGGTTAACCTGCCGATTATTCACTTCTCCGTGCAGTGGTGGAACACGCTGCATCAGGGCTCGTCGGGCATTCTGCAACAGGCGATAGATCCCAGCATGCGCACGCCGCTGCGCTGGTCGATTCTCGGCTATCTGCTGGTGTTTGGTGCGCTCACCCTGATGCGTCTGCGCAATCTGATTCTGTTTACCGAGCGTCACCGCCCGTGGGCGATTGACGTGGCGCAGGGAGGACGCAAAGCATGACCCCTGCCTTCTCATCGTGGAGCGAGTTTTTCGCTATGGGCGGCTATGCCTTTTACGTCTGGCTGGCCGTGTGTTTTACGCTGATTCCGCTGATCGGTCTGGTGCTGCACACCGTGTTGTTCCGTCGCCGCCTGCTGGCAGAGATTCGCCAGCGTCAGTCCCGCGAGCGCCGCATCCGCGCGGCAAAAGCTAAACAAGCTGCCAGTGAAGCAGCAGGAGAGTCCGTGTGAATATCCGTCGTCGTAACCGCCTGTATGTGGTGGTGGCGGTGCTGGTGGGCTTAGGCCTTGCCACGTCGCTGGTGATGTACGCGCTGCGTTCCAACATCGACCTGTTCTACACCCCGAGTGAAATTCTGTACGGCAAAGGTGAGGATCACCAGAAGCCAGAGGCCGGTCAGCGCCTGCGCGTCGGCGGCATGGTGATGCCCGGTAGCGTCAAACGCGATCCGAAAACGCTGGCGGTGTCGTTCAAACTATATGATGCCAACGGCGTGGTCAGCGTCAGCTACGAAGGCATTCTGCCGGATTTGTTCCGCGAAGGGCAGGGCGTGGTGGCGCAGGGCGTGCTGGAAGACGGCAATCTGGTCAACGCCAAAGAGGTGCTGGCGAAGCACGATGAGAAGTACACGCCGCCGGAAATTCAGGACGCAATGAAGAAGAATCATAACGGACCGGCAGCGGCCTATCAGCAGGCGGGTACACAATCATGATGCCGGAAATTGGCAGCTTTCTGCTGTGTCTGGCGCTGGGCTTAGCGCTGTTATTGAGTATTTATCCGCTGTGGGGCGCGGCGCGTCAGGATGGCCGGCTGATGGCGCTGGCGCGTCCGCTCACCTGGGGCATGTTCCTGTGCATCGCCGCCGCGTTCCTCGTGCTGGTGCACGCGTTTGTGGTCAACGATTTTACCGTCGGCTACGTTGCCACCAACTCCAATTCGCTGCTGCCGGTGTATTACCGCATCGCCGCCACCTGGGGCGCGCATGAAGGATCGCTGCTGCTGTGGGTGCTGCTGCTCAGTACCTGGACATTAGCGGTGGCGATTTTCAGCCGCGGCATGCCGCAGGATGCGCTGGCGCGCGTGCTGGCGGTGATGGGAATGATCAACCTCGGCTTCCTGTTGTTCATCATCCTCACCTCGAATCCGTTTACCCGCACGCTGCCGAACTTTCCGATTGATGGGCGCGACCTCAACCCGATGCTGCAGGATATCGGGCTGATCTTCCATCCGCCGCTGCTCTATATGGGCTATGTTGGCTTCTCGGTGGCGTTTGCCTTTGCCATTGCGTCGCTGATGGCAGGCCGCCTGGATACCGCCTGGGCGCGCTGGTCACGTCCGTGGACCACCGCGGCATGGGTATTTCTGACTATTGGTATCGTGCTCGGTTCTGCGTGGGCGTATTACGAACTCGGCTGGGGCGGCTGGTGGTTCTGGGATCCGGTCGAAAACGCGTCCTTTATGCCTTGGCTGGCCGGTACTGCGCTGATGCACTCATTGGCGGTGACAGAAAAACGCGGCAGCTTTAAGTCGTGGACGGTGCTGCTGGCGATTACCGCATTCTCATTAAGCCTGCTGGGCACCTTCCTGGTGCGTTCTGGCGTGCTGGTGTCGGTGCACTCGTTCGCCTCCGATCCGGCGCGCGGAATGTTTATCCTCGCCTTCCTGGTGATTGTCATCGGCAGTTCGCTGCTGCTGTACGCCCTGAAAGGGGGCCAGGTGCGCAGCCGCGTGCAGAGCGAAGCCTGGTCGCGCGAATCCTTCCTGCTCGGCAACAACGTGCTGCTGATTGCCGCAATGCTGGTGGTACTGCTCGGTACGCTGCTGCCGCTGGTGCATAAACAGCTCGGGCTGGGCAGCATTTCGGTTGGCGAGCCGTTCTTCAATACCATGTTCACCTGGCTGATGGCACCGTTCGCGCTGATGCTCGGCATCGGGCCGCTGGTGCGCTGGCGCCGCGATGAGCCGCAAAAGCTGTGGAAGCGGCTCGGTGTGGGGCTGCTGGTGACGCTGATCCTGTCGATCGTGCTGCCGTGGCTGTTGCAGGATCGCATTGAAGCGATGACGGTGATTGGCCTGCTGATGGCCATCTGGGTGATCCTGCTGACGCTGATGGAGCTGCACGAACGCGCTACCCATCGGCATCGTTTTCTGGCGGGATTGCGCCATCTGTCGCGCAGCCACTGGGGCATGGTGCTGGGCCATCTTGGCGTGGCGGTGACGGTGGTGGGCATTGCCTTCAGCACCCAATACAGCGTTGAGCGTGACGTGCGCATGAAGGCCGGCGACAGCGTGGATATCCACAACTATCACTTTATTTTCCGCGACGTGCACAATCTGCAGGGCCCCAACTACAGCGGCGGCGTGGCGATTATCGATGTCACACGCAACGGTAAGCCAGAAACGGTGCTGCATGCAGAGAAGCGCTTCTATACCGCAGCGCGTACCATGATGACGGAAGCGGCGATCAGCGGCGGCTTCACGCGCGATCTCTACGCGGCGCTGGGCGAAGAGCTGGATGACGGTTCCTGGGCGGTGCGTATTTATTACAAACCCTTTGTGCGCTGGATCTGGTTCGGCGGCGTGTTTATGGCGGTGGGCGGCCTGTTATGCCTGCTCGATCCGCGCTATCGCTCGCGCAAAAAAGCACAGCGCGAGGAACTGGCATGAATAAAAAGATCCTGTTTATTCCTTTAGTCCTGTTTCTGCTGCTGGCGGCGGCGCTGCTGTGGCAGCTGACGCGCAACGCCAGCGGTGACGATCCTACGCGCCTCGAATCGGCGCTGATCGGTAAACCGGTGCCGGTGTTTAAACTCGAAGCGCTGGATCAGCCGGGTAAAATCTATAACCAGCAGGTGCTGACCGATGGCAAACCGCTGCTGCTGAATGTCTGGGCCACCTGGTGTCCGACCTGCCGCGCCGAACATCAATATCTCAACACGCTGGCGGAGCAGGGCATTCGCGTGGTTGGCCTCAATTACAAAGACGATCGCAGCAAAGCCGTCACCTGGCTTAACACGCTCGGCAATCCGTATGCGCTGAGCCTGTATGACGGCGACGGCATGCTCGGTCTGGATCTCGGCGTCTACGGAGCGCCGGAGACCTTCCTGATTGATGGCCACGGCATTATCCGTTATCGCCACGCCGGCGACATGAATGACCGGGTGTGGAATGAAGAGCTGAAGCCGCTGTGGCAGAAATACAGTAAGGAGGCGGGCGTATGAAACAGCTTCTTATGCTGCTCGCGGGTCTGCTGCTGAGCACCAGCCTGTGGGCCGCGATCGATACTTATCAGTTCGATTCGGTCCAGCAGGAGGAGCAGTATCGCGAGCTCACCGCATCGCTGCGCTGCCCGAAGTGCCAGAACAACAGTATTGCCGACTCCAACGCGATGATTGCCGCCGACATGCGGCTGAAAGTGTATGAGCTGATGAAGCAGGGCCAGAGCCGCCAGCAGATCATTGATTACATGGTGGCGCGTTATGGCAACTTCGTCACTTATGAACCGCCGGTGACGCCGTCGACGCTGATTCTGTGGGTCGGACCGGCGCTGTTTGTGGTGCTCGGCGGGCTGATTATTATTCTGCGCAGCCGACGCGGCAACGCGCGCAGCGAGCTGGATGACGATGAACAACAGCGCCTTGCGGCGATTCTGAAGCGTGACGGGAAGCCGTAATGACTGGATTCTGGATTACCCTGATTATTTTACTGGCGGCGGCGACGGCGCTGTTTGTCGGTGCCGGCTGGCGGCAGCGTCAGGCCAGCAGCGGCGATCGCGATCGTCTCAATACCGATTTTTATCAGCAGCGCCTGCGCGAGCTGGAGCATGACGAAGCCGAGGGCGTGGTCAGCGAACGTCCGGAGATGGTGCGCGAACTGCAGCAAACGCTGCTGACCGACGTGCCAGGCGACGCGGCGTCACGCGCGCATCACAGCAGCCGCTGGGTGCTGCTGCCGGGCGTGATCGTCCTGGTGCTGGTGTCGGTGGGCGTTTATCTGAAAACCGGTGGCCTCGCCCAGCTGGCGGGCTGGCAGAGCGTGCAGCAGGAGTACCCGGCGCTGCGCGCGCGGGTGATGGATCCCAATGCGCAGCCGCTGACCATGGAAGAGCTGGCGCGTCTGCAGCTCGGCCTGCGCACCTCGCTGCAAAACGATCCGCAAAACCTCAATGACTGGGCGATGCTGGGCCGCCTCGGCATGGTGCTGAACAACGCCACCGATGCCAGCCAGGCCTTTGAGCACGCTTTGCAGCTGGCGCCGGACAACCTTGAACTGCAGCAGGATTATGCCGAAGTGCTGACGCGCTCCAGCGATCCGCAGGATAACCGCCAGGCCAATATGCTGCTGAAAGACCTGCTGAAGCGCGACCACAGCAACGTGCGCACCCTCAGTCTGCTGGCGTTCAATGCCTTTGAGCAGCAGCAGTATGGTGAAGCGATTGGCGCGTGGCAGGTGATGCTGAAGCTGCTGCCGGCCGGCGATCGACGCATTACCATGATAGAGCGCAGCATTGAACAAGCGAAAACCGACGCGGGACAGCAAAATAGCCAGCTGGCATTGACGGTGAGCTTAACGCCAGAGGCAGAAAAAATGTTACCGCCGGGCGGAGTGTTGTATATTTCTGTGTCTGACGGTGTTTCACCGGTGCCTGTGGCTGTAAAGCGTTTACCGCTCAGCCACTTCCCGCTATCGCTTACGCTGGATGACAGCAACGCCATGATGCCGGATCGCCTGCTTTCGGCGCAGCATCAGGTGCAGGTCAGGGTGCGCATTTCGCGCGATGGTAGTGCTAATCCGCAGTCCGGCGACTGGTTTGGTTTAAGCGCGGTCACCCCCTGGGATGGTCACCAGCCGATGGCTGTTGAGGTCAATCAGCAGCAGCCCTGAAGCGATACACCTTTTATCTGCACAGGGAGAGAAGAATGAATAATCGCCTGACCGGCCTGGCGCTGGCCAGTTTACTGCTGGTGGGATGTGCCAGTTCCAAACCGGCCGACGAGACGACGCCTGCGCAGCGCAGCGATCCGCTCGAAGGGTTCAACCGCACGATGTTTAACTTCAACTACAACGTGCTGGATCCCTATGTAGTGCGCCCGGTGGCGGTTGCCTGGCGTGATTACGTGCCGGTGCCGGCCCGTACCGGGCTGAGCAACTTTCTCGGTAACCTTGATGAACCGGCCAGCATGGTGAACTCGATTCTGGTCGGCGAGCCGCGTCAGGCGGGCATTCACTTTACCCGTTTCTTCCTGAATACCGTGCTCGGCCTCGGCGGTTTCATCGACGTCGCCGGCAAAGCCAATCCCCAGCTGGCGCGTGAAGTGCCGCACCACTTTGGCAGCACGCTGGGCCGTTATGGTGTTGGCTACGGTCCGTACGTGGTGCTGCCAGGTTACGGCAGCTTTACCGTGCGTCAGGATGGTGGCGACTACGTCGATACGCTTTATCCGGTGCTGAGCTGGCTTACCTGGCCGATGTCGATCGGTAAATGGACGCTGGAAGGGGTGGAAACGCGCGCGCAGCTGCTTGATTCCGACGGCCTGCTCAGACAGCAGCAGGATCCGTACGCCTTTATCCGCAACGCCTATTTCCAGCGTAACGATTTCCTCGCCAGCGGCGGCAAGCTGAAGCCGGAGGAGAATCCGAACGCCAGCGCGATTCAGGACGATTTAAAAGATATCGACTCTCAATAAATGACAACGGCGACCAACAGGTCGCCGTTTTGTTTTCAGCTGGCGACCCGCATGGGCCGCTGCACTGATTATCAGAACTTGTAGTTGAAGTTAGCGCCGTACAGCCAGGCCTTACCTTCGGAATTAAAGGTATAAGGACCTTCTTTCACCGTCACGTGCTGACCGTGCATATAGGAAACCCCGACATCCACCGACGCATCCGGCGTGAAGGCGTAAGACGCACCGGCGCTCAGCCACAGGCGATCCTGATCCGGAATCGAGATGGAGCGTTTATCCGCCGGCACCGGGCTGTCATCAAACGCGATACCGGTACGGAACGTCCAGTTATCGTCGTAGTTGTAAGTGGTACCTAACGCGATGCGATATGCATCACGGTAGCCTTCATCTTTATAGAACAGCGTCTGGCCGTTGCTGCCGGTGGCTTTCAGCTCCTGGAACTGGCTCCAGCTGGTATAAGCGAGGCTGTAGTGCACCGCCCACTGTGGCGCCACTTTATGCCAGCCGGACACTTCCCACATTTCCGGCAGGTTCAGCGTCAGCGAACCCGGAATGGTGGCGCCGCTGGTGCCATACGGCAGACCCAGCGCAATCGCCTGCGGCGTGCCGTTAAAGGCGCGCGGGATATTGCTCTTATAGTCGCCGTCGAAGTCGATCTTCACTTTGGAACGATAGGTGAAGCCGAAGCGGTTGTTTTTATCCACTTCATACAGGATACCGGCGTTCCAGCCGTAGCCCCATTCGTCACCTTTCAGATGCGCGACCTGGGTATCGGCCGGCAGACCGGCGCGGGCACCGGCTTCACCGGCGTAGCGCTCAATTTTCGCTTTGGCGTACACCGCGTCAAAGCCGACGCCGAAGCTGAAGTTATCATTTAACCGATAAGCGGTGCTGAGGTTGAAGTTGCCGGTCATCAGATCGGTTTTGCCACCAAAGCCGCCCGCGGTGTAACCGTTATTAAATTCGGTGGCCAGACCGTAGTTCGAGGTGGCCGAGGCGCCAATCCACCACTGATCGTTAATCGGATGCACATAATGGATGTTCGGGATCCACTGGTTTGGCGCAATATTGCTGGCGTTGAGGCTGTTGCCGGTCGGGCTGTTACCGCTGATATCCACTTCCGGGTCGATATAGACGGCACCGATGGAGAAAGAAGGGCGGTCCATCAGGGCCATGGTGGCTGGGTTACGGCTGGCAGAGGCGGCGGTATCACCCATGGCGCCTTCACCGGAATAGGCGCGGCCCAGGCCGATTGCTGAGAATTCGTTAAGTTGAAAGCCTGCGGCGTAGACGTGAGAAGAGACGAGCGCCACTGCAGCTGCCACAGCTGACTTTGCAAACAGGTTCTTATGGTTCATGACCACAACCTCATCTAAATTATTATTAAACGTAGTTACGTCGCGTAACAAAGGACGGCGGATTGTAGGGACTGACGATACAGACACATATCAGACCAGTGCGACGAGTATAGGTCCGACCTGTGTATTTGTTGCAATATTGTTTTTAAAATATTTCTGCTTTGATCGATAAAATCAGATCTGCTTAACAAAATCCTTGCGGTTCTGCTCCAGCATAGCGAGTCAAATTTGTTTTGGATCAAATTTTAGTGTGATATTCGTCACTTAGCGGGCGGAAGATAGCCGCGACGTGGCATCCGGCGTACACTTTGCAGCAGAAAATGATCCGATAGTGTTGATTTATCGTCAGGAGAAAAACATGACTGATGCCATTAGAAACTGTAGTGCGAACGAAACGGCAGCCTGCTGCTGCGTTGACGTGGGCACCGTGATGGACAATACCGATTGCAGCGCCAGCTGGTCAGGCGTGTTCGCTGACCGTCAGGCGGCTGAAGCAATGCTGGCCGAGCTGAGCGCCAAAGCGCGCCAGGTCGAGTCCGATCCGTGCGAGATTCACTCACGCTTTACCGACGAAGCAGACGGCGTGCGCCTGGACGTCGATTTCACCTTTGCCTGCCAGGCCGAAACCCTGATTTTCCAGCTCGGCTTACGCTAATCCCGCCGCTGCCGACCCGCTTTTTCGGCAGCGTTGCCTCTTTTTCGTGTTACTCCTCGCACTTTTTTTCTTCTGTTATTGGCGACTTAGCAACACCTGGTTAACACTGATGATCAGGTCAGACCTGTTGGGCAATGATGCTCAGGTCGTAAATTACAGGTGAGTGCAATGAGCAAAGCGCAGCCGCTGCTGACGCGTCAGGGCGAACGTATCGCCATTACCCACGGATTACGCACCCCGTTTGCCCGCCAGGCAAGCGACTTTCATGGCATTCCGGCGCTGGAGCTGGGGCGCATGGTGGTCAGCGAATTAATGGCGCGCAGCGAATTGCCGGTGGAGGTGATCGATCAGCTGGTGTTCGGCCAGGTGGTGCAGATGCCGGAAGCCCCCAACATCGCGCGTGAAATCGTGCTGAGCAGCGGACTGAGCGTGCACACCGATGCCTACAGCGTGAGCCGCGCCTGCGCCACCAGCTTTCAGGCGGTGGCCAACGTGGCGGAAAGCCTGATGGCCGGGACCATTGATGCAGGTATTGCCGGTGGCGCCGACTCCTCCTCGGTGCTGCCGATTGGCGTCAGCAAAACGCTGGCGCGCGCGCTGGTTGACCTCAACAAAGCCCGCACCCTGAGCAAAAAATTACACATCTTACGCCGCCTGCGCCCACGCGATCTTTTGCCGGTGCCGCCGGCAGTGGCGGAATACTCCACCGGTTTACGCATGGGCGACACCGCCGAGCAGATGGCCAAAACGCACGGTATTACGCGTGAGCAGCAGGACGCGCTGGCGCTGCGCTCGCACCAGCGTGCAGCGCAGGCCTGGCAATCCGGCGTGCTGGCACAGGAAGTGATGCCGGCGTTTGTGCCGCCGTGGAAAGCACCGATTGAGCAGGACAACAACATTCGCTTTAACGCCAGTGCGGCGGATTATGCAAAGCTGCGTCCGGCGTTTGACCGTCGCCACGGCTCGGTCACCGCGGCCAACAGCACGCCGCTGACCGATGGCGCTGCTGCGCTGATTCTGATGCGCGAAGGGCGTGCGCGTGAGCTGGGCATTACACCGCTCGGTTACCTGCGCAGCTATGCTTTTGCTGCGATTGATGTCTGGCAGGACATGTTGCTCGGACCGGCTTATGCATCACCGCTGGCGCTGGATCGCGCCGGCATTACCCTCGGCGATCTGACGCTGATCGACATGCATGAAGCCTTTGCCGCGCAGACGCTGGCCAACCTCAGGCTGTTTAACGATGAACGCTTTGCGCGTGAAGTGCTGAAGCGCGATCGCGCGCTGGGCGAAGTCGATGAGACGCGTTTCAACGTGCTGGGCGGTTCCATCGCCTACGGTCATCCGTTCGCCGCCACCGGCGCGCGCATGATCACGCAAACGCTGCATGAGCTGCGGCGGCGCGGCGGCGGCTTAGGGCTGGTAACCGCCTGTGCCGCTGGCGGATTAGGCAGCGCGATGGTTCTGGAGGCCGAATAATGAGCGAATCTGCATTCCATTTACAGATGCGTCCGGATCACGTTGCGGTGATCACCATTGATGTGCCGGGCGAAAAGATGAACACCCTGAAAGCGGAGTTTGTGCCGCAAATCCGCGCGGTGCTGGCGGAGGCGCGCAGCGATGCGCAGCTGGCGGGCATCGTGCTGATTTCGGGCAAACGCGACAACTTTGTCGCCGGTGCGGACATCAGCATGATCGCCCGTTGTGAAACGGCGCAGCAGGCTGAAGCGCTGGCGCGGCAGGGACAGGAAGTGATGGCGGAGATCGCCGCGCTGCCGTTCCCGGTGGTCGCCGCCATTCATGGAGCCTGTCTTGGCGGCGGGCTGGAGCTGGCGCTGGCCTGCGATGCGCGCATCTGCTCGCTGGATGAGAAAACCCGTCTCGGCCTGCCAGAGGTGCAGCTCGGCCTGTTGCCCGGTTCCGGCGGCACCCAGCGGTTGCCGCGTCTGATAGGTGTGCAGCAGGCGCTGCCGCTGATCCTCAGCGGCAAACAGCTGCGCGCTAAGCAGGCGCTAAAGCTTGGCCTGGTGGATGATGCGGTGCCGCAGGCGATACTGCTGGCAACCGCCGTGGCACGTGTACATAAAGGAAAGCACGCCGCACGCAGCCTGTCGCGCCGCGATCGCCTGCTGCAGGGGCCGCTGGCGCGTTCGCTGCTGTTTACGCTGGCCAAACGCCAGACCGACGGTAAAACCCACGGTAACTATCCGGCCACCGACCGCATTTTGCAGGTGGTACGCATCGGGCTGGAGCAGGGCAGCGCCGCCGGTCACGCCGCGGAAGCGCGCGCGTTTGGCGAGCTGGCGATGACCGCGCAGTCGGCCGCGCTGCGCAGCCTGTTTTTTGCGTCCACCGCCCTGAAGAAAGAGCCGATGGCGGATGCGCCGCCGCGCCCGCTGCAGCAGATTGGCGTGCTGGGCGGCGGGCTGATGGGCGGTGGGATTGCCAGCGTCACCGCGCTGAAGGCCGGTCTGCCGGTGCGTATCCGCGATATCAACCTGAACGGTATTAACCACGCGTTGCAGTACAGCTGGGATTTACTGAGCAAAAAGGTCAAACGGCGCCAGCTCAAGCCGGCGGAACGCCAGCAGCAGATGGCGCGCATCAGCGGCGGCACCGATTATCAGGGTTTCCGTCAGCGGGATCTGGTGATCGAAGCGGTGTTTGAGGATCTGGCGCTGAAGCAGCAAATGGTGGCCGAGATTGAAGAACACTGTCAGCCGCACACTATCTTTGCGTCTAACACCTCCTCGCTGCCGATTGCGCAGATCGCCGCCGGCGCGCAGCGCCCGGAGAATGTTATCGGCCTGCACTTCTTCAGTCCGGTAGACAAGATGCCGCTGGTCGAGGTGATTCCGCATAGCGGCACTTCAGCACAGACGCTGGCCACCACGGTGGATCTGGCGCGTCGTCAGGGCAAAACCGCCGTGGTGGTCGCTGACCGTCCCGGCTTTTATGTTAACCGCATTCTCGCGCCCTATATAAATGAAGCCATGCGCTGTCTGCTGGAGGGCGAGCCCATTGAACATATTGATAGCGCACTGGTGAAATTTGGTTTCCCGGTCGGCCCGCTGCAGCTGCTGGATGAAGTCGGTATTGATGTCGGCAGCAAAATCAGCCCGATTCTCGAACAGGCCTACGGTTCACGCTTCAGCGCGCCGCAGGTGGTGAGCGCTATCCTGGCCGACGATCGCAAAGGGCGCAAAAACCAGAAAGGTTTTTATGATTATCAGCACACGCGCTGGCCGCGCAAACGTCAGGCCGATGCCAGTCTGTACCGCCTGCTGCAGTTAAAACCTCAGGCGAAACAGAGCGAGCAGCAGATCGCCACGCGCTGTGTGATGCTGATGCTTAACGAGGCGGTACGTTGTCTCGACGAAGCGGTGATCCGCAGTGCCCGCGACGGCGACATCGCGGCAGTGTTTGGCATCGGGTTTCCGCCGTTTCTCGGCGGGCCGTTCCGCTATATTGACCAGCGCGGTGCGGGCGAGATCGTCAATACATTACGTACATTAATGCAGCAATATGGCGAGCGTTTTACACCCTGTGACGCGTTAGTGGCAATGTCAGAAGGGAAAACGAATTTTTACACTTCTGCACATTCATGAATAGCCGCACGGATTCAGCGGGTTAGAATCGGGGCCGCGCAGTGCCTGGCGCGGCACCATTCTGAGATATGCTTATTTAATAAACAACCGGTTGACTATACTCAAGCCATTGGGGTAAAACACAGCGTTCATTCGCAGAATGACGCGTCTGGTGCTGTGGTACCCGGCGATATCGACAAACAACAGCGGTGCTTTATGCAAGTTTTTATCATGCGTCACGGCGACGCAGCTCTGGAAGCAGCGAGTGATGCGGTTCGTCCTCTCACCCTGTGTGGCTGCGACGAATCACGTCAGATGGCGAGCTGGCTGAATGGTCAGACGCCGGGAATCGATAAGGTGCTGGTCAGCCCTTATCTGCGCGCCGGGCAAACGCTCGCCACGGTACGTGAAGCGCTGAAACTGCCGGAAGGGCAGGAAGTGCTGCCAGAACTGATGCCAGGCGGCGATCCGGGCATGGTCGCCTGTCATTTACAGGCGCTGGCGGTGCAGGGGGCGCACGCGGTGCTGGTGATTTCGCATCTGCCGCTGGTCGGTTATCTGGTTTCCGAACTCTGCCCGCAGGAAGCGCCACCGATGTTCGCCACCTCCGCCATTGCCTGCGTGGAGTTCGATGCCGACGCCTGTGAAGGCAAGCTGGCGTGGCAGGTGAGTCCTGCCAAATTAGCCAAAGCCATGTAATTCCCCGTCATACTTCAGGCTGCAGCTGCGTTGGCTGCGTCAATTCACCCCAGTCACTTACTGATGTAAGCTCCTGGGGATTCCCCGTCATATTTCAGGCCGCAGCGGCGTTGGCTGCGTCAATTCACCCCAGTCACTTACTAATGTAAGCTCCTGGGGATTCATTTCCTTGCCGCCTTGCTGCAACCTGAATTATTTCGGGGAATGATGTGAGTAATATTCCTGAACCGCCGCTGAATAAATACCTGGCCTGTCAGGGTAATTCCGGCGGCTGCCATTCTTCGACTTCAATCAACACCAGCAGCGCGGCGTCGCCGCCAAACAGTTTGGGTGCCTGGTGAAACGCCATCACGTGCGGATGCTGTGCCAGCCACAGCGGGGTTTGCTGCTTGAGAATGTGCTTGCCGTGGCCGGTCATCACGCTGGCACAGAAAATATGCTCGCGACGGCAGGCGGCAATCAGCGCGCCGAGTTCCTGTTTCGCCTGGAGCTGGGTTAACCCGTGCAGATCGAGAAAAATCTCTGGCGTGTAATCGCCACGCCGTAATTTTTTCAGCTCGTAATGGCTGACGTCGGCGCGCACGTAGCGCGTCGGCCCGTCGCTTGAGAGCAGGGGCTGAAACTCGTCGGAGAAATAATGGCTGTTATCGGCCTGCTCAGACAGCAGCCGCTTCAGCGGCACTTCACGGCTTTTCACTGCCGGTTTGTGCACGATCGTATCCTGTTTCAGCTGGCGCGTACCGCTCATTAGCTGGCGGAACAGCGCCTGGTCGTCCTGGCTTAGCGGCGTCTTTTTACTCATGTCTCAGTGAATCATCAGAAATGGCGGGTGTCTGGCCGTTACCTTACCGCTAAGCGTCAACAAATGTCAGCTTTTTCACCTCGCTGCGCTGAATTCTGCCCGGCTTCATGGCACACTATCGGCCGATTGATTTTATGGCCTGCGGAGGGCTACGTGGACAAGATTTTCGTCGATGAGGCAGTGAACGAACTGCACACCATTCAGGATATGCTGCGCTGGGCAGTAAGCCGCTTTTCGGCGGCGGGCATCTGGTACGGCCACGGCACGGACAATCCCTGGGACGAAGCGGTCCAACTGGTGCTGCCGACGCTGTGGCTGCCGCTGGATATTCCGGAAGACATGCGCCACGCGCGCCTGACCGCCAGCGAACGTCACCGCATCGTGGAACGCGTAATCCGTCGCGTTAACGAGCGCATTCCGGTGGCCTACCTCACCAACAAAGCCTGGTTCTGCGGCCATGAATTCTATGTCGATGAGCGCGTGCTGGTGCCGCGTTCACCGATTGGCGAGCTGATCGAAAACCGCTTTGCCGGCCTGATCGACGGCGCGCCGCGCCATATTCTCGACATGTGCACCGGCAGCGGCTGTATCGCCATCGCCTGTGCGTACGCCTTCCCGGAAGCGGAAGTGGATGCCGTGGATATCTCCACCGACGCGCTGGCCGTGGCTGAACAGAATATTGAAGAGCACGGCCTGCTGCATCACGTCACGCCGATTCGCGCCGACCTGTTCCGCAATCTGCCGCAGGTTAAATATGACCTGATCGTCACCAACCCGCCGTACGTCGATGCCGAAGACATGGACGACCTGCCGAACGAATATCGCCACGAGCCGGAGCTCGGTCTGGCCGCGGGCAGTGACGGCCTGAAGCTGGTGCGCCGCATCCTGGCCTGCGCGCCGGACTACCTCAGCGAGCAGGGCGTGCTGATTTGCGAAGTCGGTAACAGCATGGTGCACATGATGGAGCAGTATCCGGACGTGCCTTTTACCTGGCTGGAGTTTGATAACGGCGGTGACGGCGTGTTCATGCTGACGCGCGACCAAATCGTCGCGGCGCAGTCGCACTTCTCATTCTATAAAGACTAAAAATCGGGGCGAGCGCTCGCCCGCAACATCGCAACAAGGAACCCCCATGGCCGGAAACAGCATCGGACAACTTTTTCGCGTTACCACCTTTGGCGAGTCGCACGGTATTGCGCTTGGCTGCATTGTTGATGGTGTGCCACCCGGCATCCCGCTGACCGAAGCCGATATTCAGCACGATCTCGACCGCCGTCGTCCCGGCACTTCGCGCTATACCACCCAGCGCCGCGAGCCGGATCAGGTGAAGATTTTGTCCGGCGTGTTTGAAGGCGTCACTACCGGCACCTCCATCGGTCTGCTGATTGAAAACACCGACCAGCGTTCGCAGGATTACAGCGCGATTAAAGATCTGTTCCGTCCTGGCCATGCGGATTACACCTACGAACAGAAATATGGTCTGCGCGACTATCGCGGCGGCGGCCGCTCCTCGGCCCGCGAAACCGCCATGCGCGTGGCAGCCGGTGCCATTGCTAAAAAGTATCTGCAGATGAAGCACGGCATCGTGGTGCGCGGCTATCTGGCGCAGATTGGCGACATCGCCTGCGAACTGAAAGACTGGAGTATCGTGGAAGATAACCCGTTTTTCTGCCCCGATGCCGACAAACTCGATGCGCTGGACGAACTGATGCGCGCGCTGAAAAAAGAGGGCGACTCCATCGGTGCCAAAGTCACGGTGATGGCCGAAAACGTGCCGCCGGGCCTCGGTGAGCCGGTGTTCGATCGCCTCGACGCCGACCTGGCGCACGCGCTGATGAGCATCAACGCGGTGAAAGGCGTGGAGATCGGTGATGGTTTCGCGGTGATCAACCAGCGCGGCAGTCAGCACCGTGATGAAATCCGCAGCAACGGGTTTCAAAGCAACCATGCCGGCGGCATTCTCGGCGGGATCAGCAGCGGCCAGACCATCAGCGCCAACCTGGCGATGAAACCCACTTCCAGCATCACCGTGCCGGGCAACACCATCACCCGCGACGGCGCGGAAGTGGAGATGATCACCAAAGGCCGTCACGATCCCTGTGTCGGCATCCGCGCGGTACCGATCGCGGAAGCGATGATGGCGATTGTGCTGATGGATCACCTGCTGCGCCAGCGTGGGCAGAACGCTGACGTTAACAGCAGCGTCCCGCGCTGGTAAGCCGCATGATGCGCCGCCTGCTTCTCTCCCTTGCCGCGCTGCTGTGCAGTGCGGCCAGCCTGGCTGCCACCCCGTGGCAGCAAATCCATCAACCGATTGCCGGCAGCCCGCAGTCCATCGGCAGCTTCGCCAACGGCTGTATCGTCGGGGCGCAGCAGCTGCCGCTCAACTCGCCCAACTATCAGGTGATGCGTCAGGATCAGCGTCGTTATTACGGCCATCCGGACCTGATCGCCTTTATCCAGCGCCTCAGCACCCAGGCGCATCAGCTGCAGCTGGGCCAGGTGCTGATTGGTGATATGGGCATGGCCGCCGGTGGACGTTTTAGCAGCGGCCACGCCAGCCATCAGACCGGTCTCGACGTGGATATCTGGCTGCAGCTGCCGCAGAGCCGCTGGACGGCACAGCAGCTGCTGAAGCCGCAGCCGCTCGATCTGGTTGGGCCGGACGACCGCCAGGTGATTGCGCGGCACTGGCAGCCGCAGATCGACAGCCTGATCAAGCTGGCGGCGAAAGATGACGACGTCACGCGCATCTTCGTCAATCCGGCGATTAAAAAGCAGCTTTGTGCCGATGCCGGTAGCGATCGTGCGTGGCTCAACAAAGTGCGACCGTGGTTCGCCCACCGGGCACACATGCACGTGCGCCTGCGCTGTCCGCCGGGCAGTCTGGAGTGTGAAGATCAGGCGCCGCCGCCGCCGGGCGATGGCTGCGGCGCAGAGCTGGAGAGCTGGTTCCTGCCGAAGAAGCCGGGCACTACGCCGCCGGTGAAGAAGTCGCCGCCGCCGTTGCCGCCTTCCTGCCAGGCGTTACTTGATAAGCATCTACTGTAGGAACCTGAGATGGATCTGTTTGTTGTCAGCCCGGCAGTGCTTGGCGTGCTGTTTCTGGTCGCGGTGCTGGCGGCCTTTATTGATTCCATCGCCGGCGGTGGCGGTCTGCTGACCGTGCCGTCGCTGCTGGCGGCCGGTCTTTCGCCGGCGCAGGCGCTGGCGACCAACAAGCTGCAGTCGGTCGGCGGCTCCTTCTCGGCCAGCCTCTATTTTGTGCGGCGCGGCGCGGTGAAACTGCGCGAGCAGCGGCTGAATATCGCCATGACCTTTCTCGGCGCGATTGGCGGAACGCTGCTGATTCAGCATATTCAGGCTGAGATACTGCGCCAGATACTGCCGCTGCTGCTGATCAGCATCGGGCTGTGGTTCCTGCTGATGCCACGTCTTGGCGAGGCCGATCGCGAGCAGCGCCTGCACGGCCTGGCGTTTGCGCTGGTAGGCGGCGGCTGCGTCGGCTTTTACGATGGCTTCTTCGGCCCGGGTGCCGGCTCGTTCTATGCGCTGGCCTTCGTCACGCTTTGCGGCTTCAATCTGGCGAAAGCCACCGCCCACGCCAAAATCCTAAATTTCACCTCTAACTTCGCCAGTCTGCTGTTCTTTATGTTCGGCGGCAAGGTGGTGTGGGGCACCGGCGTGATTATGCTGCTGGGGGCGTTTATTGGCGCACGCCTCGGCGCCAGGCTGGTGCTGAGCCGTGGTCAGAAGCTGATTCGCCCGATGGTGGTGACGGTGTCTGCCGTGATGAGCGCTAAGCTGTTGTGGGACAGCCACGGCAGTGTCATTCTCGCCTGGTTTGCCGCACTGTAATCCGCACTCGTCAAAACCGGCCGCCAGTGCGACAATGGCGGCGGTTTGTTTAAAGATTAAAATATTATGAGTAAAGAGCACCATTATCAGCAGCTGGTGGAGATTTTTGACGGCTGCTTTGCTGACGATTTTCAGACGCGTCTAATTAAAGGCGATGATGAACCTATTTATCTTCCAGCGGATGACACCTCACCGTGGCACCGCGTGGTGTTTGCCCATGGCTTTTACGCCAGCGCGCTGCACGAAATTTCGCACTGGTGTATTGCCGGTGAAGCGCGGCGCAAACTGGTAGATTTTGGTTACTGGTACTGCCCGGACGGGCGCGATGCGCAAACGCAGGGCCAGTTTGAAGCGGTGGAGATTAAGCCGCAGGCGCTGGAGTGGCTGTTCTGTGTGGCAGCTGGCTTTCCCTTCAACGTCAGCTGTGACAATCTCGACGGCGATTGTGAACCGGATCGCATCGCGTTTCAGCGCAAGGTGCATGCGCAGGTAATGCATTATCTGCAGCACGGCATTCCGGCGCGTCCGGCGCGCTTTATTGATGCGTTAGCCAGCTATTATGGTACGCCTGCACTGACGGCGGCACAGTTTCCGTGGCCGGAAGATCTGTGAGCCGCACTCCGATAAATGAAGGATGATGAGAAGATGATCGTAGAATTCGAGTCCCGCATTCTGGCGCTGATTGACGATATGGTCGAACACGCCAGCGACGACGAACTGTTTGCCAGCGGTTATCTGCGTGGCCATCTGACGCTGGCAGTAGCGGAAATTGAGCAGAGCGGCGAACACACGCCGGAAGCGTTGCAGATTCAGGTTACCAACAGCCTGCAAAACGCCATCGCCGCCGGTGAACTGTCGCCGCGCGACCAGGCGCTGGTGGTGGGCATGTGGGATAACCTGTTTACCCAGGCGCGCCTCACTGCCTGACTGGCCGGGGCGATCGCTCGCCCCGCGCTTTAGCGTCCTGCCTTTTTCCCTTTCAGCAATTTGCGCACCCAGTAACGGTTGGGATGCAGCGCCGCCAGCGTGCTGCTGTCCAGCGGCTGTGGCTCGCCGCTCATTTGCGCCGCCAGCACTTCTGCTGCCAGCGGCGCGCTGCACAGTCCGCGCGACCCCAGTGCGCCAAGCACGAACAGGCCGGGATGCACCGGCGCTTCCGCAATCTGCTCGCCGCGCGCGCGCTGCGCCGCTAGATCCGCATACTCACTGAGCGTCGCCGCGTAATCCGGCACGCTGCCGCTCATCGGCAGGTGATCGCGCGTGGCGCAGCGCACGCCGCTGCGCGCTTCATCAGCGCTGACGTCAACCTGCGTCGGCCAGCTGACCTGCGGCAGACAGTTAATCAGCCGCTGGCGATTCTCCTGCTGATCGTCGGCGCGGAAAGCGGTTACCGTCTCACCGCGATGGTAGCTGGCACCGATGCAGTGCGTGGCAAAGTTCGGGCTGACCGGGGTGAGATAGCCGTCGTAACACAGCACGGTGCGCAGCGGGTTCAGCGCCGCGTTGGTCGGCACATGGCTGACCTGACCGGCCACCGCATACACCGGCAAATCGCGGCTTTGCCCGATCGCCTGCAGCGCATGGCCGTTGGCCAGCACCACCTGCTGATGGCTTACCGCAGGCTGTTGGGCGAACTGCAGCGTCCAGCCTGCCTGCTGGCGGACCAGCTGCGTCACGCGATGCAGCCAGTGCATGCGCAGCCCCTGAGTCTGGGCATACTCCAGCAGATTGCTGGTGAGCTGTGACGGCGACAGCCAGCCGCCCTGTGGATAGAAAATGCCGCCGCAGTCGAGATCGACGCCGGCCAGCTGCTGAGCCTGCTGCGGGCTGACGCCGTGCGCCAGCGCGTGCGGCAGACCCATGCTTAGCATCTGCGCGATCTTCTCTGCGCTTTTGGCATCCCAGCCGAGCTGCAGCACGCCGCTCCACTGATGTTCGAACATCACCGGCAGCGCATCGTACAGGCGGCGGGCAAAGCTGAATGCCGCCGGGAAAAACGTGGCGAGCGCCGGATCGTGCTGGTTAAGCAGCGGATAGAGCGCGCCCTGACGGTTACCCGATGCGCCGAGCGCTGGGGCGGCATCGGCGCAGTACAGCGTAACCTGCCAGCCACGCCGCAGCAGCGCCAGCGCCAGCACCGCGCTGGCCACGCCGCCGCCAATCAGCGCCACCTCGCGGCTGGTGGCCTGCGGACGCGCATACCACGGCTGAGCCGCTAGCTGCCCGGGGGCGCTGTCCAGCACGCCGGTCAGCATTTCACGCTTGTGGCCGAAGCCTTTGCGTTTCGTCACGCTGAAGCCGGCCTGCTGTAAGCCCCGCCGCACAAAGCCCGCCGAGGTAAAGGTGGCGAAGGTGCCGCCGGGACGCACCAGCCGCGCCATGGCGGCGAACAGCGAAGGCGTCCACATCTCCGGGTTTTTCGCCGGCGCGAAGCCATCTAAAAACCACGCGTCAACCTGGCCGTTGAGGCTGTCATCAAAAGTATCAATCAGCGCGTTAATATCACCCAGCCACAGATCCAGCGTCACCTCGCCGCCATTGAACAGCAGGCGCTGACAGCCGGGCAGGGCCAGCGGCCACTTCTGCTGTAGCTGTCCGGCCCACGGGGCCAGTTCCGGCCAGTGCGCGTGCGCGCTCACCAGATCGGCGTGGGTCAGCGGGTATTTTTCGCAGCTGATGAAGTGCAGGCGGCGCAAGCCGGCTTGCGGATGGGCGGCGCGGAAGCGATCAAACGCCTGCCACAGGGTAAGAAAGTTGAGTCCGGTGCCAAAACCGCTCTCGGCAACGATGAACAGATCGCGCGGATGTGCGGCAAATCGCTGCGGAAGATGGTTACCGTCGAGGAACACATAGCGCGTCTCCTCCAGTCCGTTGTCGTTGGAGAAATAGACGTCGTCGAACGCTCGGGAAACAGGTGTACCCTGATCGTTCCAGTTTAATTGCGCGTGTTCAACCGGGGATAACTTCACGGGAAAGGCTCATTTTTCAGGCAGTGGCGCGATTTTAGCGAGTGGCGTCACATGACGCAAATTTACAAAAGGAAATGGCTGATCGGACTTGTTCGGCGTACAACTGTAAGCTAGAGTGCACGTCAATCCAAAAGAAGTGGAATGAGGACTATTGAATGAAACGTGCAGTGATTACTGGCCTGGGTATCGTTTCCAGTATTGGTAATAACCAGCAGGAAGTGCTGGCTTCCCTGCGTGAAGGCCGTTCCGGAATCACTTTCTCCGAAGAGATGAAAGATGCCGGCATGCGCAGCCATGTATGGGGTAACGTCAAACTGGACACTAACGGGCTCATCGATCGCAAAATCGTGCGTTTCATGAGTGATGCCTCAATCTATGCCTATCTGTCGATGGCAGAAGCAATCAAAGATTCCGGCCTGACGGATGAGCAGTACCAGAACAACCCGCGTGTTGGTCTGATTGCCGGTTCCGGTGGCGGTTCCCCGCGTTATCAGGTGTTCGGTGCCGACGCAATGCGTGGCCCGCGCGGCCTGAAAGGCGTTGGCCCGTACGTGGTGACCAAAGCGATGGCGTCCGGCGTCTCTGCCTGCCTGGCCACGCCGTTCAAAATCCACGGCGTTAACTACTCCATCAGCTCGGCGTGCGCGACGTCAGCACACTGCATCGGTAACGCGGTGGAGCAGATTCAGCTGGGCAAACAGGATGTGGTATTTGCTGGCGGCGGCGAAGAGCTGAGCTGGGAAATGGCCTGTGAGTTCGACGCCATGGGCGCGCTCTCGACTAAATACAACGAAACCCCGGAAAAAGCGTCGCGTACTTACGATGCCAGCCGTGACGGTTTCGTGATCGCCGGCGGCGGCGGTATGGTGGTAGTGGAAGAGCTGGAGCATGCGCTGGCGCGTGGTGCCCACATCTACGCTGAGATCGTCGGCTACGGCGCAACCTCTGACGGCGCTGACATGGTGGCACCGTCAGGCGAAGGCGCGGTGCGTTGCATGAAGATGGCGATGCAGGGTCTGGATACGCCAATCGACTACCTCAACACTCACGGCACGTCAACGCCAGTCGGCGACGTGAAAGAGCTGGGCGCGATTCGCGAAGTGTTTGGCGACAACACGCCATACATCTCTGCGACCAAAGCCATGACCGGTCACTCGCTGGGTGCGGCAGGTGTGCAGGAAGCGATTTACACCCTGCTGATGCTGGAGCACAGCTTCATCGCGCCAAGCATTAACGTGGAACAGCTGGATGACGCAGCGAAAGGCATGAACATTGTGACGCAGCCAACCGAAAAAGCGCTGACCACGGTGATGTCCAACAGCTTCGGCTTCGGTGGCACCAACGCCACGCTGACCCTGCGTAAATACCAGGCGTAACGCTTACGCTAATGCTCAAAGGCCGGTTAATCCGGCCTTTGTTGTTTTTGTCGCTGACGGATTCAGGTTGCCAGCAGCCTTACCAGCTTCGCGCAGGCGCGATCAATTTCGCCGGGCGTCAACGCCGCAAAGCCGAGTATCCAGCCCTGCTGTGGCGATGCGCCGGCGTAAAGGGGTGACAGCGGCGGCAGCAGCAGACCGTCGGCCTGCGCCAGGTGTGTGAGCCGCGCCTCATCTCCCTGTAATAACTCAACCGTCAATTGTAACCCGCCTGTCGCCGGCAGCGGCCGCAGCCACGGCTGCAGGTGCTGTTCGATCTGTGTCAGCAGCCGATCGCGCCGGCTATGATAGAGCTGACGCATCAGCCGCAGGTGGCTGGCGAAATAGCCTTGCTGGATAAATTCGGCGGTGATCGCCTGCGGCAGCAGGGCGCTGTGGCCGTCCAGTACGCTGCGTGCGCGACCCAGCGCCTTCACCAGCGCTGCGGGCACCACCATCCACGCCAGCCGCAGCGATGGAAACAGCGTTTTGGAAAAAGTCCCCAGGGTGATGACCCGACTATCGGCTTCCATGCCCTGCAGCGCCGGCGCCGGACGACCGTCATAGTGAAATTCACTGTCGTAGTCATCCTCGATCAGCCAGCTATCGTGCTGACGTGCCCACGCCAGCCACTGCAGCCGTCGCGCGAGGCTCATCGGTGTGCCGGTCGGATACTGGTGGCCGGGCGTCAGATACACCAGTTGCGCCCGGCCGCTGAGTGGCAGCGCGCCCTGATCGTCCAGCGGCATGGCGCGGCAGCGGGCACCGGCGGCGAGAAAGGCGTTCCGCGCGCCACGGTAGCCCGGCTCCTCCAGCCACACTTCATCCTCTGCATCCAGAAACATCAGCGCCAGCAGCTGCAGCGCCTGCTGTGAACTGGTGAGCATAATGACCTGCTCAGCCGTACAGCGCACGCCGCGCGACAGTGCCAGATAATCTGCCACCGCCTGGCGCAGCGGCGTATAACCGAGCGGATCGCCATAGCCCATCACCTGACTGCCCAGCGCGCGCTGTACGCTGTGGCTCAGCCGCTGCCACTGGCGGTGCGGAAACGCGCGCAGTTCCGGTGATCCGGCGGCAAAGGCAAGGGGAAAAGGGGGATCCTGGCAGCCACCGGTCGCCAGCACCTGCGTGCCGCGCTGCGAAAAGCGCGGTGCGCGCTGCGCTGTCGCCTTTTCCGCCGGTGGCGGCAGGGCGATGGCGACGAAGGTGCCGCGTCCGCTGTGCCGCTGCACGTAGCCTTCGCTCTCCAGCTGGCTGTAAGCGGCTTCGACCGTCACGCGTGACAGCGCCAGATCGGCAGCCAGCTGGCGGCTGGAGGGCAGCTTCTGCCCGAAGCGCAAATGCCGCTGACAATGGCCTGGCGCAGCGTGGCGCACAGCCGCTGACGTAAACCGCCCTGCGTCTGATGGCGAAACAGTGGCAAAAAGGCGTGCTGCATAATGGTCTTATCGCTACAGTCAAAGTGGTATCAGGATGCAGACCACTTTGCCGTACACTGCAGGGACATCACAACAGGAGAATGCCATGTCAGCCGTTTTGTTTTATCCGCCCGCCAGCCCGCAGCACAGCGTGGCTTATTTGCAGCACAAACTCAGCTATTACACCGATGCCTGGGATCTGGCGGCGGATTTGGCGCAGGGCGTCACGCAGATTGTGGTGATTGATGCCCGCAGCCGCGACGCGTATCAGGCCGGACATATCTGCGGCGCGCTGTCGTTGCCGCATCGTGAGATGGATGCGGCCAGCACCGCGCGGCTCGATCGTCACCGCGTCTACGTGACGTACTGCGACGGCATCGGCTGCAACGGTTCGACCAAAGCGGCGCTAAAGCTGGCTGAGCTGGGGTTTCAGGTTAAAGAGCTGATTGGCGGACTGGATTTCTGGAAGCGCGACGGCCACCCGATGGCGTGGGGCGCGGCGGCAGGCGAGTGGCCCGCCGCGGCACCCGCGGCGGAGTGCGGCTGCTGAGTGCGATGGCTTAACTACAGCAGCAGCCAGAGCAAAAAGAAGAACAGCGCCAGGCCGAGCACCAGCGTCAGCGCCGGGCGCTGTGCCAGTGGACGCGGCAGAATTTCAACAAACGGTGCCCAGATCGGCTGCGGACGCAACTCGCTGTCGGCCAGCGGCGTTTCGCTGTTGCGCTCGGCGCGGCGGCTGAACAGCAGCATCAGCAGATCCTGACTCTGCGCCGGCGTCAGCAACGTCTGCGGCGTGGCCTGGAAGCGCTGCAGGCTGTAATCCTCGAGCATACGCTGCTCGTCGTGGCTTAGCGGCTGTTTGAGCGAGCTTTCCAGCAGCTGCAGCGTCGGCGCGCTGTGCTGGCTCAGCGTCTGGCGCACCTGTAAAAACTGCGTCAGCAGTGGGAAGTGGCGCGACGGAACCGGGTCGCCGCTTTTCAGATTGACCAGTTTCAGCGTGTCGGCCAGCACTTTTACCGGCGATTCCCCGGTCGCGGCGGCAAGCCGTGTGACCTGCTGGTTGAGCGCCTGCTGTTCGGCCGGTAACAGGGTGCGATCGGTGGTGCGCGTCTGCTGCGGCTGCGGGATCGCCATCTGACCGTTCTGCAACATGGTCAGCACCTGACGCAGCTGATCCTGACTCAGTGCGCTCAACACCGTCTGGTTAAATTGCTGGCGGATAAAATCGCTCACCGCCTGGCGATTGTTGCCCTGCGGCAGCTTTTCCAGCAACTGTTGCAACAGCTGACGCGTGGCGTGGCTGTTCTGCACCTGCGTCAGACGGCTGTTGAGATGCTGCTCCGCCGCCGGAAAATGGCGCGACTGCAGTTCGGCGTCATTTTTCACGCCTACTTCGTGGCGTATGCCAGCCCACAGTTCGGGCGCTTTCAGCGTGCTGAGTGACATGATCCGGACGATCAGGCGTTCCAGCGTGGTGCGCTGGGCCGGGGAGAGCGGCTGGTCGCCCAGTGCCGCGCCGGGGCGGCCGGTGCCGTTAGCCGGGTTAACAGAGGAACGATCGCCCGCGGGCACACCGGGACCGCTGAGAGGTTGCATGGCGGAATCCTTGAAAACGAGTCAGATCCGGGTGCGCCGGAAAAACGATGGCACATGATAGCAAAAGCCCCCGGGAAATCCACGGGGGCGGCAGGGAGAAAAACAATAAGACACGGATTTATTCGGCGGCGGCCAGCTTCATGCGCTTGCGACGCCAGCGCTTCCACAGCGGCGGCACCACCAGCACGGCGACAGCCAGCACCAGCAGCACTTTACAGATCAGGCTTTCCCACAGAATTGGCAGGTTGCCGTTGCTGATTGACAGCGCGCGGCGCAGGTTCTGCTCCAGCATTTCGCCCAGCACAAAGCCGAGAATCAGCGGCGACATCGGGAAATCCATCTTACGCAGGATATAGCCGAAAATACCCAGCCCGACCATCAGCAGCAGGTCAAACGTAGTGCTGTGCACCGCATACACGCCCACCGCCGAAATCGCGGCAATTGCCGGTACCAGGAACCACAGCGGAATGGTCAGCATGCGCGCAAAGATGTTGATCATCGGGATGTTCATGATCAGCAGCATCACGTTACCGATCAGCAGTGCGGCGATCAGCCCCCAGACGATGTCCGGCTGCTCGGTAAACATCGCCGGACCGGGCGTGATGTTATACAGCGTCAGCGCGCCGACCATCACCGCCGTGGTGCCGGAGCCGGGAATGCCCAGCGTTAGCATCGGGATAAACGATCCGCAGGCTGAGGCGTTGTTCGCGGCCTCCGGCGCTGCCACGCCGCGAATGTCACCCTTGCCAAACTGATCGCTGCCGCTGATTTTCTTCTCACTCATATAGGCAATGGCGCTGGCGATGGTGGCACCGGCACCTGGCAGCACGCCGACAAAGAAGCCAATGAACGAGGCGCGCAGCGTCGCGCCGGTGGCCTGTGCCGCCTCTTTCATATTGAACAGCATGCGGCCGCTGGCGCGCACCATCTTCTGGCCGCTGCTGGTGGACTCCAGCATCAGCAGAATTTCGCTCACCGAGAACAGGCCGATGACCACCACCACAAACTGGATGCCGTCTGAGAGATGCACGCTGTCAAAGGTAAAGCGATAGACGCCGGTATTCGCATCGACGCCCACCGTCGCCATGCCGAGGCCAATCAGCGCAGCGAGGAACGACTTCAGCGGGTTGTGGCTCATCATGCTGCCGAGGCAGGCAATGGCGAACACCATCAGCGCGAAATACTCTGCCGGACCAAACGCCAGCGACCAGTTGGCGAGGATTGGCGCAAACAGAATGATGCCGATGATGGCAATGGTCGAGCCGATAAACGAGCTGACCGCCGAAATCGACAGCGCCACGCCGGCTTTGCCCTGCTGCGCCATCGGATAGCCATCCAGCGCGGTCATGATCGCGCCGGCATCCCCCGGCACGTTAAGCAGAATCGACGAGATGCGCCCGCCATATTCGCAGCCGATGTACACCGTTGCCAGCAGGATCAGCGCGGATTCCGCCGGTAAGTGCAGCGCAAACGCCAGCGGCATCAGAATTGCGACGCCGTTAATCGGCCCAAGCCCCGGCAGCAGGCCGACGATGGTGCCGATAAAGCAGCCAATCAGGGCGATCATCAGGTTTTCCGGCGTCATGGCGACGGCGAAACCCTGCATCAGAAAAGACCAGGTATCCATAATTGACTCCTGTTAACTGAACCAGCTGCCGACCGGCAGCGTAACGTCCAGCAGACGATCGAAGGCGTAAAACAGCGCCACACCCATTACCACACCGGAGAGGACGGCTGCCCACCAGCGTGCGCCAAACAGCATGCCGATGCCGAAGGTCAGCAGCGTGGTACACAGGGCAAAACCCAGCTTCTCAAACAGCCAGCCGTACACCATCAGCATGACGCACAGCGCCAGCAGCTTTTTCAGCGTTGCCGCCACCGGCCACTGTACGGCGTCCGGCTTGCGCAGCAGCATCATCACCGCGCAGATCGCCATCAGACCGAGCAGCAGCAGCGGGAAAGGGCGTGGGCCAACCGGCTCGTAGCTGTACTCGCTTTGAATCTGCCAGGCGATAACCATCCCGACGATGCAGAGCACCAGCCACACCGCCGCAAAGATACGATCGCTCATCTGTGCCTCCGTTATTTCGCCAGGCCGAACGATTTCGCCTGTTCACGGTAATCTGCCACCTGTTTCTTGACGTAGGCGTCCAGCTCGCTACCAAACAGGTTGAACTCAAACAGGCCGCGCAGATCGCGCTGCTGCTGAAACTCTTTGGTGGTCACCAGTGTTTTAAACGTCTGTTCCCACCACTGATAATCGGCATCGCTGACTTTGGGGCCGAGGTAATAGCCGCGAATAATCGGCCACTCAACGTTAAAGCCCTGCTCTTTGGCGGTCGGGATGTCAGCCAGTTCACCCGGCAGGCGTTTGTCGCTCATCACCGCCAGCACGCGCATCTTGCCACCCTGCAGGTGCGGCACCATTTCACTCATGTCGCCTGATACCACCTGGATGTGGTTGCCGAGCAGCGCGGTAACCGGTTCGCCGCCGCCTTCAAACGCCACATAGCGCATTTTGCGCGGATCGATACCGGCTTCCCGCGCCAGCAGCGCGGTTTTCATCCAGTCCTGGCTGCCGATGGAGGCGCCAGCGCCGACCACCACTTTGGTCGGATCGTTCTTCATCGCCTCCAGCAGTTCGCCCAGCGTTTTCCACGGCGCGTCAGCGCGCACGGCGACCATGCCGTAGTCCGTGCCAATGGCCGCCAGCCACTTCACGTCATCCACTGAGTAACGACCAAACTTGCCCTGTGACAGGTTCAGCAGCGACCCGCCGGAGAAGGCCACCAGCGTGCCTGCTTCGGCGGGCCGCTGCGCAATGATGGCGTTATATGCCACGGCACCGACGCCGCCCGGCATGTAGGTGACGCGCATCGGCGTGGTTATCTGCCCGGTTTCCTGCAGCGAAACCTGGATCAGTTTACAGGTCAGATCAAAACCGCCGCCGGGTTTGGCCGGGGCGATACATTCGGTCCGCTCGGGTGCCGCAGCCTGTGCTGCAGAAAGAGAAAAAGCCAGCAGGGTCATGGCGAAGGCGGTGCGCATTGTTTTTTTCATCTGTCGCTCCATTGTTTCTTCCAGAGTGTGATTGCCACCGAACATTCGGGGTTGCTGAATTGTTAAAACAGCAACCTTTCATTTACCTTTCAGCCATCGGCAAAACTAACAGGATGTGATATGCGTCTCTTACTGGTGGAAGATACCGTCGAGCTGGCCAACTGGCTGCAGAAAGCGCTGACGCAAAAAGGCTTCGCCGTGGACTGGGTGGCCGACGGCGTGGCGGCGGATCATGTGCTGCAAAGCGAAGACTATGCGCTGGTGGTGCTGGATGTGTCGCTGCCGCGGCTCGATGGCCTGGCGGTGCTGGCGCGCCTGCGCAAGCGCGGGCAACGCGTGCCGGTGCTGCTGCTCACCGCACAGAGCGCGCTGCAACAGCGCGTGCAGGGGCTGAATGCGGGCGCCGATGATTACCTCACCAAGCCGTTTGAGCTGGACGAGCTGGACGCGCGTCTGCGCGCGCTGCTGCGCCGCAGTCAGGGGCAGGCCACGCAGACGCAAAGCCTCGGCCAGCTGGAGCGCGATGCGGAAGGCTATTTCCTGCTGAATCACAAACCGCTGCCGCTGACGCCGCGCGAGGCCAGCGTGCTGTCGACGCTGATGCAGCGCCCGGGAAGGCCGGTGTCGCGCCAGCATCTGTACGAGCAAACGTTCACGCTGGCGGATGAGGCCAGCCCGGAGAGCATTGAGCTGTATGTGCATCGGGTGCGTAAAAAGCTGGCGGGCAGCGACGTGGCGATCGTCACACTGCGCGGCCTCGGCTACAGCCTGGAGTGCCAGCCGTGCGACTGATCCACTCGCTGCGCGGTGAACTGCTGGCGTGGCTGGGCGCGCCGCTGCTGCTGCTGTGGGGATTGTCGGTCTACACCCACTATCAGAGCGCGCTGCAGGCGGCGAATCAGGCTTACGATCGCTCGCTGCTGGCCTCGGCGCGCACCGTGGCCGAGCGGCTGGTGGTGCGTCATCAACGCCTGGAGGTGGATGTGCCCTGGGTGGTGCTGGACAGCTTTGAGCGCAACATGAACGATCAGCTGTTCTATCAGGTGATTTCGCCCGAAGGTCGCACGCTGTCCGGCTACCCGGATTTACCGCTGGTGCCGGGCAACGCGCCGCTGTCCGATGTCTATCCGGCGCTGGTGCACTTCTACGATGCGCACTACCGCAAGCAGCCGATTCGCGTAGCCGCGCTGTGGCAGCCGGTGAACGAGGAAGGCGTACAGGGCATGGCGCTGGTACTGGTGGCGGAAACGCTCAATTCGCGTCACGCCTTTGCTGACAGTCTGTTACGCACCGCGCTGATCAGCCAGAGTTTTCTGGTACTGATTACGCTGCTGCTGGCCGGGCTGCTGCTACGGAAAGTGCTGCGCCCGCTGCGCCGGCTGTCACGCATGATGCTGCGCCGCGCGCCGGGCGAACTGACACCGCTGCCGTCGCTGCTGCCGTGGTCAGAACTGCAGCCGCTGATCATCGCCTTCAACCGCCATCTGGAGCGGCTGCGCGGACTGCTGGCGCGGCAGGAGCGCTTTAGCGCCGATGTGTCGCACCAGCTGCGCACGCCGCTCACCATTCTGAAAACCCAGGTCGGCGTCGCGCTCAGCAGCGACGATCCGCAGCAGTGGCGCGAAAGCCTGCAGGGCATGCGCCACACGCTGGACGACACCGTCCAGCTCACCGATCGCCTGCTGCAGCTGGCGCAAATCAGGGCGCGCCACGGCGAAGACAAGCCCTTCAGCAAGGTCAACCTGAGCGACATCGTGCAGCAGGCCTGTTTCAGCGGCTATGCGGCGGCGCGGCGTAAACAGATCGATCTGGGCTTTGAAGAGCAGGCGGCGAGCCAGGTGCAGGGCGATGCGCTGCTGCTGGCCGAGCTGTGCGCCAACCTGCTGGATAACGCCATCAAATACACGCCGCACGGCGGCACGGTGACCGCGCGGCTGCGGCAAAAGGTGCTGGAAATTGAAGACAGCGGGCCGGGCATCGCGGCGGATCAGCAGCGGCAGGCGCTGCAGCCGTTTGGCCGGCTCGATCACGCCAGCCAGCCCGGGGCGGGCATTGGACTGGCGCTGGTGCAGGATATCTGCGCCTGGCACGGCGCGCAGCTGCAGCTGGACCGCAGCCCGCAGCTGGGCGGCCTGCGGGTGACGGTTAGCTTTCGCTGATCGACGGAGCCATCGCGCGCGCTTTACGCAGCGGGGTTTTCAGCCGCTGCGCCAGAATCACCCCGACCAGCGTCAGACCGCCGCCAATCCAGTGGTAAGCATGCAACTGTTCGTGCAGGAACAGCACGGCAATGATGGCGGTAAACACCGGCACGAAGTTCATGAAAATACTGGTGGTGCTGGCGCCGAGGCGCTGCACGCCAAGGATCCACAGGAACGGCGCCACAATCGAGGCAAACAGCCCGGCGAACAGCACCAGCGGAATATTGTCGGCGTTCAGCGCCACCTCCGGCGCGTGCCAGAAGCCGGGCAGCAGCAACAGCACGCCGAAGAAGATTTGCACGTACAGGCTTTGCCACGTCGGCAACGGGATTGCCCAGCGCTTCGTCAGTACGCCGTACAGCGCGTAGGAGGTTGAGGCTGCCAGCATCATCAGCTCGCCGTTGCCGAGGCGCTGACTCAGCAGCTGCGCCGGGTTGCCGGCGCTCACCAGCCACACCAGCCCGGCAAACGACAGCAGGCCGCCAATCAGGATGCCGCGCGTCGGCGCAAGGCGCAGTACCACCAGGCTGAGCAGGATGGTCAGCAGCGGAATGGTGGCGCCAAGAATCCCCATCATCACCGCCGAAACGCTGTGTGCCGCATAATAGGCGAGGCTCTGATACAGCACCATGCCGAGCAGGCCCAGCACCAGTAAGCGCCACAGCTGGGTTTTGATGGTGTGACGATGGCGCCATACGCCCGGCAGGCAGAACGGCGTAAGCACCAGCAGCGCAAGCAACCAGCGGTAAAAAGAGATGGCAGCAGGATCGATACTGCCGGCAGACAGCTTGCTGACGATGGTGTTGATCGACCAGATCAGCACTACCACCAGCGGTAACAATAAGTTCATAGTACGGCTCCAAATGTAAATCGCGACTAGCTTACGTTTGACCGGTTTAAAGCAGATAGTTAAAATCGGACAAAATTCGTTAGTGACCGGACAGAATGAATCTTCAGGTTGAGTATCAGCCACCGCGCGACGCGCCGCTGCTGCGTTTTTTCATGCGCTATGAGCAAACCAACGCCAAAACCGAATACCTGCCGCACCAGCACGACTGGGGCCAGGCGATATTTGTCACCAGCCACGTGCTGGAGATGGAAGTGGAGGGCGAGCGGCTGCTGACGCCGGCCGAGATGCCGATCTGGATCCCGCCGGGCCAGCGCCACAGCAGCTACAACCACTGTCAGGCACAGTTTCGCACCTTCAACCTTGCCGCTGATTTATGCGCCGGCATGCCGGAGAAAGCCTGCCTGCTGAGCGTGGACGCCATCGTGCACGCCATCATGAATGATTTTGCCCGCCGCGCGCTGGAGCAGCCGCACAGCGACGCCGACTGGCGGCTGTGCGAAGTGCTGATTGATCGGCTGCGTCTTGCACCGGTGAACACCAGCTATCTGCCGATGTCCGACGATAAATTCCTCGCGCCGATTCTGCGCGCGCTGGAAGAGAACCCGGGTGATAACACCACGCTGGCACAATGGGCGAAGCGCGTGTTTACCACCGAGCGTACGCTGGCGCGGCGCTGTCAGCAGCAGTTGCAGATGTCATTCAGCGAGTGGCGCCAGCGTTTACGCTTTTTGCGCGCGATTGCGCTGCTGGAGCAGGGCTGCAGCGTGCAGGGCATCGCCCACGAGCTGGGTTACAGTTCCGCCTCCGCGCTGATCGTGATGTTTCAGCAGCAGGCCGGCACCACGCCGGATCGCTATCGCAGTCGGTTAGGTTAATCCCCGGCTTTGTGCCATGATATGCCCCGTTTATTTCAAGCAGACAGGACCGCCGCCGTGAAAATTCTCGTCGATGAAAATATGCCCTACGCCCGTGAACTGTTCAGCCGCACCGGAGAGGTGGTGGCGGTGCCGGGCCGCCCGCTGCCGGCAGCCGAACTGCAGGATGCCAGCGCGCTGATGGTGCGCTCCGTCACCAAAGTGGATGCCGCGCTGCTGGCCGGCACGCCGGTGAAGTTTGTCGGCACCGCCACTGCCGGCACCGATCATGTCGATGATGCCTCGCTGGCGGCGGCCGGGATCGGCTTCTCGGCCGCGCCGGGCTGTAACGCGATTGCGGTGGTGGAGTACGTGTTCTCCGCGCTGCTGCTGCTGGCCGAACGCGACGGCTTTGATCTGCGCGATCGCACCGTGGGCATCGTCGGCGTCGGTAACGTGGGCGGACGGCTGGCTAAACGCCTCGCCGCGTGGGGAGTAAAAACCCTGCTGTGCGATCCGCCGCGCGCCGATCGCGGCGATGACGAAGATTTCCACTCGCTCGACGCGCTGGTGGCGCAGGCCGATATCCTGACCTTTCACACGCCGCTGTTTAAAGATGGCCGCTATAAAAGCTGGCATCTGGCAGATGCCGCACTGCTGATGGCGCTGCGCCCCAACACCATTCTGATCAATGCCTGCCGGGGTCCGGTGGTGGATAACGCTGCGCTGCTGGAGGTGCTCCGGCTGCGTAACGATCTCAGCGTGGTGCTGGACGTGTGGGAACCGGAGCCGGATCTCAACCTCGATCTGCTGGATAAGGTCGATATCGCCACCGCGCATATCGCCGGTTATACCCTTGAAGGGAAAGCGCGCGGCACCACTCAGGTATTTGAGGCGTGGAGCGAATTTATTGGTCAGCCGCAGCAGGTGGCGCTGGACACGCTGCTGCCGCGCCCCGAGTTTGGCACCCTTACGCTGCACGGCAAGCTCGATCAGCCGACGCTGAAACGCCTGGTGCATCTGGTGTATGATGTGCGCCGCGACGATGCGCCACTGCGCAAAGTGGCCGCGCAGCCGGGCGAATTTGATCGCCTGCGCAAGCAGTATGTCGAGCGCCGCGAGTGGTCTTCGCTGCAGGTGATCTGTGATGAGGCGGAGAGCGCGGCGCTGCTCAATCAGCTTGGCTTCAGCGCCACGCTGCAGGCGAATCACTAATCTCTGATTTTTCTGAATTAATGGGCGATGCATGTCATCGCCTCTCTTTTTTATGTCATTGTCTGGAGTAAACCAACATGTCTGACGGCTGGAATATTGCGCTACTGGGCGCGACAGGCGCAGTAGGGAACGCTGTACTGGAACTGCTGGCGGAACGCCAGTTCCCGGTTGGTGAGTTGTATCTGCTGGCGAGTGAAAACAGCGCCGGCGAAAGCGTGCGCTTTGACGGTCGCTCGCTGCGCGTGCAGGACGCGGCGGAATTTGACTGGTCGCAGGCGCAGCTGGCGTTCTTTACCGCCGGTCGCGAGGCGTCGGCGCGTTATGCCGAAGAAGCCGCCAGCCAGGGCTGCCTGGTAATCGACAGCAGCGACCTGTTCGCGCTGGAGCCGGACGTGCCGCTGGTGGTGCCGGATGTCAATCCACAGGTGCTGGCGGATTACCGTAATCGCAACATCATTACCGTGGCCGATGCGCTGGTGAGCCAGCTGTTAAGCGCCATCAAACCGCTGGTGGATACCGCCGGTTTAGGCCGTCTGCAGGTGACCAATCTGGTGTCGGTCTCCAGCCATGGCAAAGCGGCGGTAGACGGCCTGGCCGGTGAGAGCGCGCGGCTGCTGAATGGCGTACCGGCCGATGAGCACTATTTTGGCCGCCAGCTGGCGTTCAACCTGCTGCCGCAGCAGGCGGACAGTGCCGGCAGCGTGGCGAGCGAGCGCCGACTGGTCGATCAGGTGCGTAAAGTGCTGCAGGACGAAGGATTACCGATTGCGGTGAGCAGCGTGCAGGCGCCGGTGTTCTACGGCAACGCGCAGATCGTCTATATCGAAAACCTGCGGCCGCTGTCGGCGGAGGAAGCGCGTGACGAACTGGCGCGCGCCGACGATATCAGCCTGAGCGACGACGGTGATTACCCGACGCCGGTCAGCGACGCTTCCGGCAGTGAAGCCCTGAGCATTGGCAGCGTGCGCAACGACTACGGCATCCCGGAGCTGCTGCAGTTCTGGTCGGTGGCCGACAACATCCGCTTCGGCGGCGCGCTGATGGCGGTGAAAACTGCAGAGAAGCTGGTGCAGGAGTATCTGTATTAATGCTGGAAGACGCGACCCCGTTTAAGCTGGCGCTCGGCATTGAGTATGACGGCAGCCGTTACTACGGCTGGCAGCGCCAGAATGAAGTACGCAGCGTGCAGGAAAAGCTGGAAAAAGCGCTGGCCAAAGTGGCCAATCACCCGGTGAACGTGTTCTGCGCCGGACGCACCGACGCGGGCGTGCACGGCACCGGCCAGGTGGTGCATTTTGAGACCACCTCCTCGCGTGCCGACAGCGCCTGGACGCTGGGCGTGAACGCCAACCTGCCGGACGATATTGCGGTGCGCTGGGTGAAAGCGGTGCCGGAAAGCTTTCACGCGCGCTTCAGCGCTACCGCGCGCCGTTATCGCTACGTGATCTACAACCAGCGGCTGCGCCCGGCAATTCTCGGTAAAGGCATTACCCATTTTTACCATCCGCTGGATGCGGAAAAAATGCACCGCGCCGCCCAGGCTTTACTGGGTGAGAACGATTTTACCTCGTTCCGTGCAGTGCAGTGCCAGTCGCGCACGCCGTGGCGCAACGTGATGCATCTCAACGTCACGCGCCTGGGGCCGTACGTGATTGTGGATATCAAAGCCAACGCCTTCGTGCATCACATGGTGCGCAATATCGTCGGCAGTCTGCTGGAGATTGGCTGCGGCAATCAGCCGGAAACGTGGATGGCCACGCTGCTGGCGGCAAAAGATCGCACGCTGGCGGCGGCAACGGCGAAAGCCGAAGGGCTGTATCTGGTGGCGGTGGATTACCCTGCTCAGTTTGCGTTACCTCAGCCTGCGCTGGGACCGTTGTTCCTCGCGGATTCATT
This sequence comes from Pantoea sp. GM_Pan_4, assembly GCF_026541005.1. NCBI lineage: Bacteria > Pseudomonadati > Pseudomonadota > Gammaproteobacteria > Enterobacterales > Erwiniaceae > Pantoea > Pantoea sp. GM_Pan_4. The sequence continues at coordinate 242,711 of NZ_JALNUZ010000004.1, read as the reverse complement.
TTAATCGGAAAGTGTCAGGGAGTTAGCTGTTATGGAGTTTATCCACTTTATCGTCGATTTCATTCTGCACATTGACGTGCATCTGGCCGAGCTGGTGGCGCAGTACGGCATCTGGATTTACGCCATTTTGTTCCTGATTCTGTTCTGTGAAACCGGGCTGGTGGTTACGCCGTTCCTGCCGGGTGATTCGCTGCTGTTCGTCGCCGGTGCGCTGGCGGCGCTGCCGGGCAACGACCTCAACGTGCACCTGATGGTGACGCTGCTGGTGATTGCCGCGATCCTCGGCGACGCGGTTAACTACACCATTGGCCGGCTGTTTGGCGAGAAGCTGTTCAGTAACCCGAACTCGAAAATTTTCCGCCGCAGCTACCTCGACAAAACCCACGCGTTTTACGATCGCCACGGCGGCAAAACCATTATACTTGCGCGCTTTGTGCCAATCGTGCGAACCTTTGCCCCCTTTGTGGCGGGAATGGGACACATGTCTTATCGCCACTTCGCGCTCTTTAACGTGACAGGCGCGCTGCTGTGGGTCCTGCTATTCTCCTATGCCGGTTACCTGTTTGGTGACCTGCCGGTGGTGCAGGAAAACCTTAAGTTGCTGATTGTCGGCATCATCATTGTCTCGGTACTGCCAGGCGTGATTGAAGTGTGGCGTCACCGCCGCCAGGCGCGTCAGCACAAGTCGCAGTAAGCCTGTTACCAGATTTTTATCCACAGCGTGAACGGGTTGTGGTTTAATGAGCGACATTTACGGCCTGCTGAAGGTGATTTCAGCAGTAACGACAAGACTGGACCAGGTCAGCATTAAACAGAAAGGTCATCAATGAGCTGGATTGAACGCATACTGAATAAAAGCACTACCACGCCTTCGCGCAAAGCCAGCATCCCGGAAGGGGTGTGGACCAAATGCGATAGCTGTGGTCAGGTGCTGTACCGCGCCGAGCTGGAGCGCAACCTTGAAGTCTGCCCGAAGTGTGACCACCACATGCGTATGCACGCGCGCGAGCGTCTGCATAGCCTGATGGATGAAGGTTCGATGACAGAGCTGGGTAGCGAGCTGGAACCGAAAGACCTGCTCAAGTTCCGCGACTCGAAGAAGTACAAAGATCGTCTGGTTGCGGCACAGAAAGAGACCGGCGAGAAAGATGCGCTGGTGGTAATGAAAGGCCAGCTGCACGGTATGCCGGTGGTGGCCGCCGCGTTTGAGTTCTCCTTTATGGGCGGCTCAATGGGCTCGGTGGTCGGCGCCCGTTTCGTGCGTGCGGTTGAGCAGGCGCTGGAAGACAACTGCCCGCTGATCTGCTTCTCCGCCTCTGGTGGTGCGCGTATGCAGGAAGCGCTGCAGTCGCTGATGCAGATGGCGAAAACCAGTGCGGCGCTGGCAAAAATGCAGGAGCGCGGTCTGCCGTATATTTCGGTACTGACTGACCCGACCATGGGTGGCGTCTCCGCCAGCTTCGCGATGCTGGGCGATTTGAACGTCGCAGAGCCAAAAGCGCTGATCGGCTTTGCCGGCCCACGCGTGATTGAACAGACGGTACGTGAAAAGCTGCCGCCGGGCTTCCAGCGCAGTGAGTTCCTGATCGAAAAAGGCGCGATCGACATGATCATCCGTCGTCCGGAAATGCGCTTTAAGCTGGCCAGCCTGCTGGCGAAAATGATGAACCTGCCGGCACCGCTGCAGGATGGTGATCGCCCGACTGCGGCTGAGCCGGAGAGCAACGAAGCCTGACAGGCAACCGAAAGGCGCAGATTGATGCGCCTTTTTATTCATGCACCACATCGTAAAGAGCTAACAGGGCACATGGACACTCTTCACCTCCCGCAAGCCACGTCGCCTCTGGCCACGTGGCTTCATTATCTTGAGCATCTGCATTCTCAGGCTATCGATCTGGGCCTGGACCGTATTCAGCGCGTCGCCGCACGCCTCGACCTGCTAAAACCCGCTCCGTTTGTCTTCACCGTCGCCGGCACCAACGGCAAAGGCACCACCTGCCGTACGCTGGAAACCCTGCTGATGGCCGCAGGCTATCGCGTTGGCGTCTACAGCTCGCCGCATCTGGTGCGCTACACCGAACGCGTGCGCGTGCAGGGCGCTGAGCTGGATGAAGCCCGGCACAGCGCCAGCTTTGCCGCCATCGAGGCCGGACGCGGCGATATTTCGCTCACCTACTTTGAGTTTGGCACGCTATCCGCGCTCAATCTGTTCCGTGAAGCGCAGCTGGATGTCGTGATTCTGGAAGTGGGGCTGGGCGGCCGGCTGGATGCGACGAACATTGTCGACGCCGACGTGGCGGTGATCACCAGCATTGCGCTGGACCACACCGACTGGCTGGGGCCGGATCGCGCCAGCATCGGCCGCGAGAAGGCCGGCGTATTCCGCGGCGGTAAACCGGCGGTGGTCGGCGAGGCCGATATGCCCGCCACCATTACCCAGGTGGCCGCGGAGAAGGGTGCGCAGCTGTTACAAATTAACCGCGACTGGCAGTGGCAGCGCGAGGGCGACAGCTGGACGCTGCAGGATGCCCAGGGTGAACTGCGCGATCTGCCGCTGCCCCAGGTGCCGCTCCCCAATGCGGCCACCGCCATTGCGGCGCTGCGCGCTTCCGGCCTGACGGTGAGCGAGGCGCTGATTCGTCAGCATCTGCCGCTGGCGATTCTGCCGGGACGTTTCCAGACGGTCAGCACCGCGCCGCGCGTGATCCTTGATGTGGCACACAATCCGCATGCGGCTTATTATCTGGCTTCACGTCTCGCTGAGCTGCCGGCACACGGCACGGTGCATGCGGTGGTTGGCATGTTGCACGACAAGGATATCGCCGGGACGCTGGCCGCGCTGGCACCGCAGGTCAACCGCTGGTACTGCGCGCCGCTCGACGGCCCGCGCGGGGCGTCCGCTGATGAGCTGATGGCGCATCTGCAGGGCGGCAGCGCCTGGCAGAGCGTTGAAGCCGCGTGGCAGGCGGCGCGGCAGCAGGCTCAGCCCGACGATGTGATTCTGGTGTGCGGCTCGTTCCACACCGTAGCGCAGGTGATGCAATCGATGGCAGCGGAGAACGGCAGTGGCAAGTAAGTTTCAGAATCGTTTAGTGGGTACGGTGATTCTGGTGGCGATTGGCGTCATCGTGTTACCGGGTCTGCTGGACGGTAAGAAAAAGCATTATAAAGAGGAGTTCGCGGCGATTCCGCTGGTGCCAAAGCCTGACGATCAGCAGGACAGCGAAATGGTGCCGCCGGTGACGCAGCCGCTGCCGTCGCAGCCGCCAGAAGGTGCGAGCGCGGCGCAGCAGGCGCCCGCCAGCAGCGCAACGCAAAACAGTGCCGCCAGCGGCAGCACGCAGCCAGCGCAAAACAGCCAGCCCAGCGTCGTGACGCCGCCGCCGGTGCACCAGCAGCAGAAACCGGCAGAGCAGGTGAAGCCGAAGCCGGTCGAGCAGCCGAAGCCTAAACCGGTGGAGCAGCCGAAACCGAAGCCGGCAGAACAACCGAAAGCGACAGAACAGCCAAAAACTTCAGAGCAGCCTAAAGCGGCGGAAACGCCGAAGCAGAGCGAGCCGGCCGCGCCAGCAGGACAGGCGTATGTGGTGCAGCTCGGCGCGCTGAAGAACGCCGCCAAAGTGAATGAGATCGTGGCGCAGCTGCGGCTCTCCGGCTATCGTGCCTTTACCGTGCCGTCGACGCCGGTGCAGGGGCAGATCACCCGCATTTACGTCGGGCCGGATGCGTCCAAAGCGAAACTGCAGGGCGCACTCGGCGAGCTGAAAGGCATCTCCGGCCTCGGCGGTGTTGTGAAGCCGTACAGCACACGCTGATCAACTGATAAGCCGCGCCGATAGCAGAAACAGGCGCGGCTTTTGGCGTATTTTTTAGCGAAGCGTTTCTTAAAATTTATGGAATATCAGCAGGTTAAATGGCTGACATCAATAAGGGCGAGGAAAGTTTTTTTCATCGCCCTTTTTCTCGGGACAGAACCGGAAAACCCTACGCAAACGTTTTCTTTTTCTGTTAGAATGCGCCCCGAACTGGATGCAGGGGTGCAAATGCACTGTACTGGAAGCGTTCATGATCTGGATTGATTACGTCATTATTGCGGTAGTTGGTTTTTCGGCTCTGGTCAGCCTGATTCGCGGGTTTGTCCGGGAAGCCTTATCTCTTGTTACCTGGGGATGCGCGTTTTTTGTCGCCAGTCATTACTACGCCTACCTTGCAGTCTGGTTTACAGGTTTTGACGACGAACTGGTTCGCAACGGCATCGCCATCGCGGTGTTATTCGTTGCCACCCTGATTGTGGGTGCCATCGTGAACTATGTGATCGGCTCGCTGGTTGAGAAAACCGGCTTGTCGGGAACCGACAGGGTGTTGGGGGTCTGTTTCGGGGCGTTGCGTGGCGTGCTGATTGTATCCGCCATTCTTTTCTTCCTTGATACATTCACCGGCTTTTCAAAAAGTCCGGACTGGCAACAGTCTCAACTCATTCCCCAGTTCAGTTACATCATCAGGTGGTTTTTCGATTACCTGAAAAGCACGTCGAGTTTTTTACCCCGGTAACACCGGGAGTGCGGCTAATGAGGAAATGACAACATGTGCGGTATTGTTGGTATCACCGGTTTTATGCCAGTAAACCAGTCGATCTATGACGCGTTAACGGTGCTGCAGCACCGCGGGCAGGATGCCGCCGGCATTTGTACCATCGATGCGCTGAACTGCTTCCGTCTGCGTAAGGCCAATGGCCTGGTCAGCGACGTGTTTGAAGCGCGCCACATGCAGCGTTTGCAGGGAAATATGGGTATCGGCCACGTGCGTTATCCGACTGCCGGCAGCTCCAGCGCCTCTGAAGCGCAGCCCTTCTACGTGAACTCGCCGTACGGCATCACGCTGGCTCACAACGGTAACCTGACCAACGCCCATGAACTGCGCAAGCAGCTGTTCGAAGTCGGTCGCCGTCATGTGAATACCACCTCAGATTCCGAAATCCTGCTCAACATCTTTGCTCAGGAGCTGGATCGTTTTCAGCACTATCCGCTGGAAGCTGACAACATTTTTGCTGCCGTGGCGGCGGTGCATCAGCAGGTGCGCGGCGCTTACGCCGTGGTGGCGATGATTATCGGTCACGGCATGGTTGCGTTCCGCGATCCTAACGGTATCCGTCCGCTGGTACTGGGCAAGCGTGAGCTGGCCGATGGCCGCACCGAATACATGGTGGCCTCAGAGAGCGTGGCGCTGGATACGCTCGGCTTCGAGTTTATTCGTGACGTTGCGCCAGGCGAAGCGGTGTACATCACCGAGCAGGGTCAGCTCTCGACGCGCCAGTGCGCAGAGAACCCGAAAAGCAATCCGTGCCTGTTCGAGTACGTTTACTTTGCGCGTCCGGACTCGTTCCTCGACAAGATCTCCGTCTACAGCGCACGCGTGCGCATGGGCACCAAGCTGGGCGAGAAAATTGCCCGCGAGTGGGAAGATCTCGATATTGACGTGGTGATCCCGATTCCGGAAACCTCGACCGATACCGCGCTGGAGATTGCCCGTATTCTTGATAAGCCGTACCGCCAGGGTTTTGTGAAAAACCGCTACGTGGGCCGTACCTTTATTATGCCGGGCCAGCAGCTGCGCCGCAGTGCGGTACGCCGTAAGCTCAACGCCAACCGCGCTGAGTTCCGCGATAAAAACGTGCTGCTGGTGGATGACTCGATTGTGCGCGGCACCACCTCTGAGCAGATTATCGAGATGGCGCGTGAAGCGGGTGCGAAACGCGTCTATCTGGCGTCGGCGGCACCGGAAATTCGCTTCCCGAACGTCTACGGCATCGATATGCCGAGCGCTACCGAGCTGATTGCGCACGGCCGTGAAGTGGAAGAGATTCGTCAGCTGATTAAAGCCGATGCGCTGATTTTCCAGGATCTGCAGGATCTGATCGACGCGGTGCGTGAAGAGAACCCGGATATTGCCCAGTTCGAATGCTCAGTGTTCAACGGCATCTACGTCACCAAAGACGTTGACCTGCAGTATCTGGAATATCTGCAGTCGCTGCGTAACGACGATGCCAAAGCGATTGCGCGTCAGAACGAAGTGGAGAACCTGGAACTGCATAACGAAGGTTAAGGTCAGTCTCAGGCAGACGAAACAGGGCGGGCGCAATCCCGCCCTGTTTGTTTTTGTATTTATGGCGGCGGAGCGGCTATTATTGGCGCACTCTTTTGCAGCAAGGCTGAATTATGAAACGACTCATCATTGGTATTTCCGGCGCCAGCGGCGCGATCTACGGCGTGCGTATGCTGCAGGTGCTGCAACCGTTAGCCGAAGTGGAAACCCATCTGGTGATGAGCCCGGCGGCGCGGCAAACGCTGGCGCTGGAGACCGATTACAGCCTGCGTGACGTGCAGGCGCTGGCCGATGTGGTGCACGATGTGCGCGATATCGCCGCCAGCATCTCGTCTGGCTCGTTTAAAACGCTGGGTATGGCGATTGTGCCGTGTTCCATGAAGACCCTGTCCGGCATTGTGCACAGTTACAGCGACAGTCTGCTGACGCGCGCCGCCGACGTGGTGCTGAAAGAGCAGCGCCGGCTGGTGCTGTGCGTGCGGGAAACCCCACTGCATCTCGGTCATCTGCGCATGATGACCACCGCTGCCGAACTCGGCGCGCTGATTATGCCGCCGGTGCCGGCGTTTTATCACCGCCCGCAGCGCATCGACGATTTGATTGATCAGACGGTCAACCGCGTGCTGGATCAGTTTGATATCGAGTTGCCGGAAGATCTGTTTACCCGCTGGCAGGGTGCATGATGGTGCAATAATGCACTGAATGCGTGCAAAAGCGCGGGGCCGATCACTGTTCGTGCATCTCGTGCACCAAAAGTTAACAATCTCACTTTTTCTTCCTCACACCGCTGTTATATTTCCCTCACAAACTAAGTGCTTGCGTCCCAGATGGACGCGGTATTTAGTGCGCCTGCGCACAGTTTCGCCGATTCGCACAACTGGCATGAAACCTGCAAAACATTCAGCGCAAACACATCACGCACCACATAACAATAAGCACTTCACTTGAGGGTTACCTATGAAAAAGCGAGTTCTGGCTCTTTCTCTGATGCTGGCTATGTCCGGCGCTGCGAGCGTGTTCGCAGCGGTACCGCAGTCGCTGCGCATCGGGACCGATCCAACTTACCCGCCGTTTGAGTCCAAGAACGCGCAGGGCCAGCTGGTTGGCTTTGATATCGACCTGGCCAACGAGATCTGTAAGCGTATCAAGACCAAATGTACTTATGTGGAAAGTGATTTCGATGCGCTGATCCCGTCGCTGAAAGCGAAGAAGATTGACGCCATCATCTCTTCACTCTCAATCACCGAGAAACGTCAGGAAGAGATCGCCTTCTCGGAAAAACTGTATGCAGCGAACGCGCGTTTAGTGGCGCCGAAGGGGTCTAAACTGCAGCCGACCATTGAGTCGCTGAAGGGCAAGAACATCGGCCTGCTGCAGGGCACCACGCAGGAAACCTACGCCAATGAATACTGGCGTCCAAAAGGGGTGACCGTCACGCCGTATGCCAACCAGGATCTGGTGTATCAGGACCTGAACGCTGGTCGTATTGATGCGGCGTTCCAGGATGAGGTGCAGGCGAGCGAAGGCTTCCTTAAGCAGCCGGTCGGGAAAAACTACGCCTTCGCCGGTCCGGCGGTGAAAGATGACAAAATCTTTGGCGTCGGCACCGGTATGGGCCTGCGTAAAGATGACGCTGATTTGAAAGCTGCCATCGACAAAGCCTTTAACGACATGCGCAAAGACGGTACCTACGACAAGATTGCGAAGAAGTACTTTGATTTCAACGTTTACGGCGATTAAGTCTCCTGTTCCTGAACGGGTGTATTGAGTCACGCTAACGTGGGTCATAACTATTCACTCCGGGCGCTTACTTATGTAAACTCCCGGAGTTCATACGCTTGCCACCATCCTTCCGTGATTCACATCCTGGTCAGGACTGTCCGTGTGTTGTTGGACAGCGTTTGTTTATTTCCCTCACGACAGGATCGAACCCATGTTGTATGGCTATTCTGAAGTAATTCTCAAAGGCACGCTGGTGACCCTTGAGCTGGCGCTCAGCTCGGTGGTACTGGCTGTGGTGCTGGGCCTGATAGGGGCCGGCGCCAAACTCTCCCGCAATCGCCCGCTGGCGATGATTTTTGAAGGCTACACCACGCTAATCCGTGGCGTGCCCGATTTGGTGCTGATGCTGCTGATCTTTTACGGTCTGCAGATTGCCCTCAACGCCGTAACCGATGCGCTCGGCATGGCGCAGTTTGATATCGACCCGATGGTGGCCGGTATTATTACGCTCGGCTTCATCTACGGTGCTTACTTCACTGAAACCTTCCGTGGCGCGTTTCTCGCGGTGCCGAAAGGGCAGATTGAAGCCGCCACCGCCTTCGGCTTTACCGGCTCGCAAACTTTCCGTCGCATTCTGTTCCCGGCGATGATGCGCTTTGCGCTGCCCGGCATCGGCAACAACTGGCAGGTGATCCTCAAAGCCACCGCGCTGGTGTCGCTGCTCGGCCTTGAAGATGTGGTAAAAGCCACGCAGCTGGCCGGCAAAAGTACCTGGCAACCGTTCTACTTCGCGATTGTTGCCGGGGTGATTTATCTGGTGTTTACCACGCTGTCCAACGGCGTGCTGTGGTGGCTTGAACGCCGCTACTCGGTAGGGGTGAAAAGGGCAGAGTTATGATCGAGATTATTCAGGAGTACTGGAAACAACTGCTCTGGACCGACGGTTACCGTTTTACCGGCGTGGCCATCACGCTGTGGCTGCTGATTCTGTCCGTGGTGATTGGCGGCAGCCTCGCGGTGCTGCTGGCCATCGCGCGCGTGTCGCCCAATCGCTACATCTCCACGCCGGTGTGGCTGTTTACCTATGTGTTTCGCGGCACGCCGCTGTATGTGCAGCTGCTGGTGTTCTATTCCGGCATGTACACGCTGGAGGTGGTGAAAGGCTCCGAGCTGCTGAACGCCTTCTTCCGCAGTGGCCTGAACTGTACGCTGCTGGCATTTACCCTGAACACCTGTGCTTATACCACCGAGATTTTTGCCGGTGCCATTCGCGCCGTGCCACACGGTGAAATCGAAGCCGCGCGCGCCTATGGTTTCTCGCCGTTTAAACTTTACCGCTGCATCATTCTGCCGTCGGCGCTGCGCACCGCGCTGCCCGCCTACAGCAATGAAGTGATTCTGATGCTGCACTCCACCGCGCTGGCGTTCACCGCCACCGTGCCGGATTTGCTAAAAATCGCGCGCGATATCAACTCGGCGACCTATCAGCCGTTCACCGCGTTCGGCATCGCTGCGGTGCTGTACCTGATTATCTCTTACGTGCTGATTAGCCTGTTCCGCCTTGCGGAGCGCCGCTTCCTCGCGCATGTGAAACCCTCTTCGTCGCACTGAGTATGACTATGGCTGAAAATAAATTAAGCGTTACCGAACTGCATAAGCGTTACGGTGAACATGAAGTTCTGAAGGGCGTGTCGCTGCAGGCCAACGCCGGCGATGTGATCAGCATTATTGGCTCGTCCGGTTCCGGGAAAAGTACCTTTTTACGCTGCATCAACTTCCTCGAAAAGCCGAGTGAAGGCACCATCGCGGTTAACAACGAGGCGATAAACCTGGTGCGCGACACCGATGGCCAGCTGAAAGTGGCCAACAAGGAGCAGCTGCGTTCTCTGCGTACCCGGCTGACTATGGTGTTCCAGCACTTCAATTTGTGGAGCCACATGACGGTGCTGGATAACGTTACTGAAGCACCGATTCAGGTGCTGGGGCTGAGCAAAGCCGAAGCGCGCGAGCGGGCAATTAAATACCTCGATAAAGTCGGTATTGATGCGCGCGCGCGTGCCAAATACCCGGTGCATCTGTCAGGCGGCCAGCAGCAGCGTGTCTCGATTGCCCGCGCGCTGGCGATGGAGCCGGAAGTGTTGCTGTTTGACGAACCCACCTCGGCGCTCGATCCGGAGCTGGTAGGCGAAGTGCTGCGCATCATGCAGAAGCTGGCCGAAGAGGGCAAAACCATGGTGGTAGTGACGCACGAGATGGAGTTCGCCCGTCACGTATCCAGCCACGTGATTTTTCTGCATCAGGGCAAAATCGAAGAGCAGGGCGCGCCAGACGAACTGTTCGGCAACCCGAAAAGTCCGCGCCTGCAGCAGTTTTTGAAGGGATCGTTGAAATAGGTTTCTGAACCGTTGCGGCGCAATGTATTGCGCGTTTCCCGGCGATGCGGCGGACAAATCCGCGCGATACATCGCGCCGCGACGAATCACAGAAATTTTTAATTAATCATGCAGCAGTTTCAGCGCGGTATCTTCATCCGTCACCAGCCCGGAGATCCAGCCGCCGTGCAGCGCGGCGTGAATCGCTGCGTATTTGCGCGCGCTGCCGGCAAAGCCGATGATATTGCGCTGCGTCTGGCTCTCCAGCAGCACGCTGGTCAGCAGCTCGTCGGTTTCGCCGTATACCCGCTCTCCCTGCTGATTGAAAAAATGCCCCAGCATTTCACCCACCACGCCGCGCGCGTTGAGCGCTTCTACCTGCGCATCGGTGATAAAGCCTTCGGCATTGAGCGGGCAGCCCGGCATCACTTCGCCAATGCCGACAAACGCCACGTTCGCCTGCAGCGCACGCTGGGTGACGCGCTGATAGACCTGATGCTGCACCCACATCGTCTTATCCTGCGGCGTGTCAGCATACAGCGGCGCCGGAATGAAGAAATATTTGCCCTGCATCTTCTCCGCCATTTTCAGCGGTACGTCGTAGCGGGTACCGGAATCGTCACGCGCAATCGCACCGATCATCGACACACACTGATGCTGTGGCCGTTCAACCCACGGCAGCGCATCAATCATCGAGCGCAGCGTTTTACCGGAACCGATGCCAAACACCTGCGGTGTCTCTTCGTTGATAAACTGCGCCATCACCGCCGCACCTTCCACCGCCAGCATTTGCTGAATCGCCTCATCATCCAGCCCGGCTGACGGCACCACGCGGCACAGCGTCAGGCCAAACTTTTGTTCGATCTCGCGCGCCAGATGCAGGCAGTGCGTGACCGGATGGTCGATCTTCACGCTGACCATGCCCATTTCACGTGCGCTGGAGACCAGCCGCTGCGCCACCTGCCGCGATAAGCCCAGCGCGCGCGCAATCTCCTGCTGCGTGACGCCCGCCACGTAATACATCCACGCTGCCCGCGCTGCCAGCTCCTGCTTCTTCTCTTCTCTGCTCATCGCCTTGTTCCGTCAAACTCCGATGCGCCAGTTTATCGCGTCTTGCCCCTGAAGCGTTAACTGAGCAAAAGCCCTAAAAAAGAGCAAAAGTATTAAATGTGATGGATCTCGCAGAACGATCGCCCCGGCGGCGACTATGCTACGCCTCATCGGGCAAATGCCCTCCATTGTGGCAAATGTTTATTTCGAGGCGACTATGACGACGAAATCAGTGTGGATGCATATCGGCGCAGGCTCTTTTCACCGCGCGCATCAGGCGTGGTATCTGCACCAGCTGCGCCAGCAGGGCGATGACAGCTGGAGCATCGCGCTCGGCAACATCCGCGGCGATGCGGTAGCGCTGCTCAACCAGCTGCAGGCGCAAAACGGCGAGTACGTACTGGAAACCGTGACGCCGGAGGGCGAGCGCGCGTATGAAACCATTACTTCGCTGCGCACCATCCTGCCGTGGGACGCGGAGATCAGTGCGCTGGTGGCACAGGGCGCCAGCGCTGAGACAAAAGTGATCGGTTTTACCGTGACCGAAGCCGGTTATTACCTGACGCCGGCGCATGAGCTCGATCTCAGCCAGGCGGATATCCAGGCCGATCTCCGTGGTGAGGCGCGCACTATTTACGGCGCGCTGACCCGCATTCTGCGCCAGCGCGTGGCCAGCGGCGGTGCGCCGGTCACGCTGCTCAACTGCGACAACCTGCGTCACAACGGCGAACGTTTCCGTCACGGCATGCTGGCGTTTCTCGCCGCGCAGGGCGACAGTGCGCTGGCCAGCTGGGTGCGCGATAACACCACTTCGCCAAACACCATGGTGGATCGCATCACGCCGCGCCCCACGCCGGATGTCGCCGAACGCGTCAAAGCGGCCACCGGCAAAGACGATGGCGCGGCGGTGATGGCGGAATCGTTTATCCAGTGGGTGATTGAGGATGATTTCATCGCCGGACGCCCGGCGCTGGAAAAGGTGGGCGTGGAGCTGGTGGCGTCGGTGCTGCCGTGGGAAGAGGCGAAAATCCGCATTCTCAATGCCACGCACGCAGCGATTGCCTGGGCCGGCACGCTCACCGGCCATGACTACATTGATGACAGCACGCGTCAGCCTGCGATTTATCAGCTGGCGTATGACTACATCACGCAGGACGTGATCCCGTCGCTGTCGCCCAGCCCGCTCGATCTGGCGGATTATCGCGACGTGGTGCTGGCGCGCTTTAGCAATCCCTATATCAAAGATACCAACCAGCGCGTTGGTGCCGATGGGCTATCGAAAATCCCCGGCATGGTGACGCCGACGCTGCGCGAATGCTATCAGCGCGGCGCAGAACCGACCGCTACCGCCGTGCTGCCGGCGCTGTTCTACCTGTTCCTGCAACGCTGGGCCAGCAACCAGCTGCCGTATGCGTATCAGGATGGCGTGCTCAATGCTGACGCGCTGCGCCAGCAGCTGAGCGGCGAGAATGCGCTACAAACCTTCCTCAGCGACCGCGCGCTGTTTGCCGAACTGGCCGATGACCGCGCTTTTCATGCGCTGGTGACGCGCAGCGTAGACGCCATTGAGCAGCAACTGCTGCAGCCGGCGACGGTGTAAGGAGCGCACAGCATGTATCTCGGCATTGATATTGGCACCTCAGAACTCAAAGCGCTGATCGTCAACCCGCAGGGCGAGATTGTGGCGTCGAATCACGCCACGCTCAGCGTGCAGCGCCCGCATCCGCACTGGGCGGAGCAGGACCCCGAGCGCTGGTGGCAGGCGTGTGGTCAGGCGATCGCCGGGCTGCGCCAGCAGGCACCGGACGCGTGGGCCGCGATTCGCGCCATCGGTCTCTCCGGTCAGATGCACGGCGCCGTGCTGCTGGATGCCGCCGGTGAGGTGCTGCGGCCGTGCATATTGTGGAACGACACGCGCAGCGCGGCGCAGTGTGATGCGCTGCGCCAGCACCATCCGCAGATGATGGAAATCGCCGCCAACCTGATTATGCCCGGCTTTACCGCGCCGAAACTGCACTGGGTGGCGGAACATGAGCCCGAAATCTTCCGCCGCATCGACAAGGTGTTGCTGCCCAAGGACTACCTGCGCTGGCGTCTGACCGGGCGCTTTGTCAGCGAGCCGTCGGACGCCGCCGGTACGCTGTGGCTCGACGTGGCGCAGCGCGACTGGTCTGACGCACTGCTGGCGATCAGCGGGCTGACGCGCGCACAGATGCCCGAACTGGTTGAGGGCAGCGCGGTCAGCGCCACGCTGCGCGCCGATCTGGCCAGCGAATGGGGCTTAGCCGCCACGGTGAGCGTGGCCGGCGGCGGCGGTGATAACGCCGCATCGGCGGTGGGCGTCGGTGCGGTTAATGCGGGCGATGCCTTTATCTCGCTCGGCACGTCGGGCGTGATTTTTGTGGTTAACGATCGGCTGCGTGCCGATCCGCAATCCGGCGTGCACGCTTTCTGCCATGCGCTGCCGGGACGCTGGCACCAGATGAGCGTGATGCTCAGCGCCGCCAGCTGTCTGCGCTGGCTGTGCAATCTGCTGTCGGTCACCGAAAGCCAGCTGATGGATGAGATGGCACAGCTCAGCGCGGAACAGCTGCGTCAGGCACCGCTGTTTCTGCCGTATCTCTCCGGCGAACGCACGCCGCATAACGATCCGCAGGCGACCGGGGCATTTTTCCATCTGCGCCACGAAACGCCGCGCGCGCTGCTCGGCTATGCGGTGATTGAGGGCGTAGCGTTTGGCCTGGCGGATGGTCTGGCGGTGCTGGGCGATACGCAGCAGCAGATTCAGCAGTGCAGCCTGACCGGCGGCGGTGCGCGCAGCACGCTGTGGGCGCAGCTGATTGCCGACGTGCTGCAGCTGCCGATAGTGACCCATCCGGCCAGCGCCTCCGGCGCGCTGGGTGCGGCACGGCTGGCGTGGCTGGCCGACGGCGGCAGTGAAGCCGACGTGTGCCTGAAGCCGCCGGTGCAGGCGCGCTATCAGCCCGATGCGGCGCGCGGGGCCGTGCTGCAGCAGCGGCTGCGCCTGTTCCGTGAACTCTATGTACAACAACAGCAGGCGCGCGCGTTGCTGCCTGCCTGATCGGATTAGCGAACGGAAGGAAGATTGTCATGCAATCGAACGCATACTGGTTTGGCTTACCGAAAAAGATGTTCTGGGGCTTTCTGGCCATCGCCATTTTCATGGCCGGCGACGGCTTCGAAATGGCGTTTCTCTCGCGCCACATCACTGACATGGGCTTTTCGCCGGCCCAGTCGGCGGTGGTGTTTACGTTTTATGGTCTGGCCGCCGCGCTGGCGGCGTGGGCCTCCGGTGTGGTGGCGGAGCTGATTACGCCGCAGCGCGCCATGATGATTGGCTTTGTGCTGTGGATCGTCATGCATGCGCTGTTTATGTCGCTGGGGCTCGGGCTGCGTAACTATCCGCTGATGGTGCTGTTCTACGGCATTCGCGGCCTGGCCTATCCGCTGTTTATCTACTCGTTCATGATGATGCTGGTGCAGGTGCTGCCGCGTGACAAGCTGGCCGCCGCCACCGGCTGGTTCTGGGCGATGTATTCCGTGGGGATTGGCGTGGTGGGCAGCTATCTGCCGAGCCTGACCATCCCGATGCTGGGCGAAACCGGCACCTTATGGCTGGCGATTGTCTGGGTGGCGTGCGGCGGCGTGCTGGCCTACTTCAGCCTGCGCAACGTGCCGGTGGATCGTTCCCGCGTTAATCTGCCGCTGCGCGATAAGATGACGGAGATGTCGCGTGCCGTAACCATTCTGTTCACCAACCAGCATGTGTTTTATGCCTGCCTGATCCGCATCATCAATACGCTGTCGCTGTTTGGTTTTGCCATCATCATGCCGCTGCTGTTTGTCGATCGGCTCGGCTTTACCATCTCCGAATGGCTGCAGATTTGGGCGGTGTTCTTCTTCGTCACCATCTTTACCAATATTTTCTGGGGCATTACCGGTGAGAAGCTGGGCTGGATCCGTCAGGTGCGCTGGTTCGGCTGCCTCGGTATGGCGATCTCCAGCCTGGCGTTTTACTACCTGCCGCTGTATGCCGGGCATAATTTCTGGGTGGCGCTGATTCCGGCGATCATGCTGGGGATCTTTGTCGCTGCCTTTGTGCCGATGACCGCGGTGTTCCCGACGCTGGAACCGCATCATAAGGGCGCAGCGGTATCGATTTACAATCTGTCGGCCGGGCTGAGTAACTTTGTTGCCCCGGCGATTGCTTCACTGCTGCTGCCGTTCTTCGATATCGTCGGGGTGGTGTGGGCCTATACCGCGCTCTACCTGTTCGCCGGCGTGCTGACCTTTATCATTCGCGTGCCGCAGCCGGGACACACGCGGGAAGCGTCAGCGGTGAAGTCGTCGGTGGTGCAGCAGCGCAGCTAACGCTGAGCCTGTCGCACCGGCAGCCGCCGCTGCCGGTGCTGACACGGCGCTATTCCAGCTTCTGTTTCACTTTCTTCACGTCGTCAGCGCTGACCGGTGCGGCGGCATTTCCCCAGCTGTTGCGGATGTAGCTCACCACCGCGGCGATCTCCTCATCACCCAGCGTGCCGGCAAAGGCCGGCATTGCCGGTGCCGTGGGGCGGGCATCAGTATCGACTCCGCGACTACCGGCGGCGACCACCCGAATTAGCGAGGTGGCATCCTCCTGATTGAGCAACGGATTGTCCGCCAGCTGCGGGAAGATATTCTTCTCACCGCGGCCGCCCGGGCTGTGGCAGGCTGAACACTTCGCCGCATAGATTTGCGCGCCCAGCTTCATGCGATCGTCCGTCGCGGCAAGTGCGGCGGGCACTTGCTCATCACGCGATTCCCCGCTTTTCAGGTACACCGCCACCGCCTGCAGATCTTCATCGCGCCAGTGCTGCGTGGAGTGACGCACCGCGTCGGCCATCGGACCGGAAGCGATATCGAAACGGTTCACGCCGGTACGCAGGTAGCTGACGATATCCTGCTGGCTCCATTTGCCCAGCCCGCTGTGCGGGTTCGCGGTGATGTCCGGCGCCATCCAGCCTTCGACCACTTCGCCACGCAAAAACGCGCCGTTTTTATCGCCGCCGAGCAGATTTTTCGGCGTATGGCAGGTGCCGCAGTGGCCCGCGCCCTGCACCAGATACGCATCGCGATTCCACTGGGCGGATTGACGGGCGTCCGGCTGGAACGCGCCCTGGTCAAAGTTGATCCAGTTCCACACCATCAGGCTGGTGCGGATGTTGAAAGGGAAGGGCAGCTGATTGGTCTCGACCGGGTTGTGTATCGGCTGCAGCGTCTGCATCCATGCCCACAAATCCTGCAGATCCTTATCCGACATTTTGGTGTAGGCGGTGAACGGCATCGCGCCGTACAGCCGCTTGCCGCCGTGGCCGATGCCCTCGGTCATGGCGCGGCGGAAATCTTCATAGCGCCAGTTGCCGATGCCGGTTTCGCGGTCCGGCGTGATGTTAGCGCCGACCAGCGTACCAAACGGCGTCTGCAATCTGACGCCCCCGGCAAACGGCTGCTGCGGATCGGCGGTGTGGCAGGCGGTGCAGTCCGCCAGCGTGGCGATATAGCTGCCGCGCGCGTACTGATCGTATTCCGGCTGGGCGTGAGACACAAAGCTGGTAAGCAGCAGCGCGGCAGCGCACAGAGAGAGGCGTGTTTTCATGCGGTAATCATCTCCCCGGGACGTTGCAGATAGTAGTGACGAATCGCATGCGCCGCTTTGAATGCCAGCGCGCCGACGGTGCCGGTCGGGTTATAGCCCGGGTTTTGCGGAAAGGCTGACGCGCCCACCACGAACAGGTTCGGTACATCCCACACCTGCAGATGTTTATTGACCGAGCTGGTTGAGGGATCGCTGCCCATGATAAAGCCGCCAACCACGTGCGACGACTGATACGGCACGCTGCTCCAGTGGCCGGTCATCGGTTTGACAATCATCTCGCGCGGGTTCATTGATTTAGCGATTTCCGCCACTTTACCCGTGCAGTACTGCGCCATTTTCAGATCGTTCGCCGCAAAGTCGAAAGTAATGCGCAGCAGCGGTCGGCCGTGCGGATCTTTGTAGTTGGGATCGAGCGACAGATAGTTGGTGCGCGTGGTGTAGCTGCTGGCCTCGCAGCCAATCGACATGGTGCTGAGGTAGTTGTCTTTCAGCGCGCGCTTCCACTTTGAGCCCCATTTGGGCGTGTTAGGCGGCAGCGGCCGGTAGCCAATCGGTGCCGAGCCGATGGGCGTCACGCGGATGCTGCCGCCGCCGAAGAAGCCCAGACCGCTGTGGTCAAAATTATCGTTATTGAATTCATCAATGCCCATGCCCACCGCGCCGGCACCGATAAACGGGTTAAAGTTTTTGTTGTCAAAAAACAGCGTGACGCCGTTGGCGGTCTGATAGGCGTAATTGCGGCCGGTGGTGCCTTTGTTGGTGACCGGATCATAAGCCTGGCCAATGCCGGAGAGCAGCATCAGGCGCACGTTTTCAAAGGTAAAGGCGGCGACGATCACCAGATCGGCCGGCTGTTCCCACTTATCGCCGGAGGAGTCGATGTAGGTGACGCCGGTGGCCTGTTTGCCGCTGGCATCGGTCAGCACTTCCAGCACTTCGCAGTTGGTATACGCGGTAAAGTTCTCTTTGCGCATCAGCGCCGGCAGCACGGTGGTGATGGCGCTGGCTTTCGAGTAGTTGGCGCAGCCGTAGTTGGTGCAGAAGCCGCAGAAGGTGCAGGGACCCATGGTGACGCCATAGGGATTGGTGTACGCCTCGGAGACCAGCGAGGAGGGCACCGGAAACGGCTGGTAGCCGAGATTTTTTGCTGCTTCGGCAAACAGCGTCGGACCATAGGGCTGGCGCAGCGGCGGCGTCGGATAGTCGGCCGACCGCGCGCCCTCGAACGGATTGCCGCCCGCCCGTTTCTGTCCCTGAATATTGCCGGCGTAACCCGAGGTGCCGGCCACGCGCTCAAATTGCATGTAGTGCGGCTCCATCTCCTCCCAGCTGGTGCCCCAGTCCTGCAGCACCAGCTCATCCGGAATGGCACTGGCGCCGTAGCGTTCGGTCAGGTGGCTTTTCAGGCGAAACTCTTCCGGCTGAAAGCGAAAGGTAATGCCGGCCCAGTGGTTGCCCGCGCCGCCGGTGCCGTTGCCCGGATGGAACGAGCCCCAGGTGCGCATTGGCAGGGCGGTTTGCGACGGATTGTTGCGCATGGTGCAGGTGTTCTGCCGCGTGCGCAGCATCAGCTCTTCGCGCATCACGTAGCGCAGCTCGTCGGTGACGGTGCCAATATTGAAGTCACGCGCGGTGTCGCGCCACGGGCCGCGCTCAATGCCGATCACTTCCAGGCCTTCGTCGGCCAGTTCATTGGCGATAATCGATCCGGCCCAGCCGAGACCAATCACCACCACATCGGTTTTCGGTAATTTCTTCATCATCTATCCCCGTGCTTTCCATTGCGCAATGCTGATCGGCTCTAAGCCCAGATTTTCGTTGTGGCGCTCAACGTATTCGCGATAGTCGTAGCGCGCGCCGGGAAAGCCCAGCATCTTCCACGACACCATGTCTTTGTTGCCGCCGTAGATCGGATCGGCAAAGAAGCCTTCCATGGTGTTGTTCAGCACCTCAAGAAACAGCGACTGCGCATCAAAGCCGCTGAAATGCACCTTTCCGGCTTCCATGTCTGCCAGCAGCGCGTCCTGCTGCGCCGGCGTCAGATCGACAAAGTTCTTTTGCGAAGTTTGCTGCACGTAGCGGTTGAGCGCCGCCAGCCCCTGGCGATAGCGCTGTTGCGGCACCAGCGGCGACTGGTCGCCCTGCTCGGTGGTGCCTTGCTGAAACGGGCCCTGCATGTAGAGACGTTCGAAGGTGCCATAAAAGCCGTGCAGCTGGCGGTCGATAAAGACAGCGCAGCCGGCTTCTTTGCCGCCAACGCTCAGCTCGTCCGCCGGGATAATGCGGTCAACCATGGCCTCCACGGTGCGCGCTTCTTCTTCGGTGAAGAACAGCCAGCCCTGAGCCTGGAACTGTTCCGGTGGGTTATCGGCGAAGGGTGTCCAGCCGGGAGCGCCCTTGAGGGAGACAGCATCGGCGGCGCGGGTGACGCCAGCGGCAACGCCCAGCGTCGACCAGGTCAGCACCTGGCGTCGTGTGACACCGGGCAGGGTTTTGGCTCGTTTTTTCATCATCGCTTCCAGACAGAGTAACAAGATAAGGCGTAACCGGCCGGCGTGCGCGGCGGCACAGCGGTCCGGAATCTTCAGTTTTTGTAAATTTTTATGGCGAATGTTAACTGTAGACGGGCTGGGTGGTGACGACCAATAACCGTACAAAAAAGTGCACTATTTGATAATCCGCCGGTTTTTTTCTGAACTAAGCGCCACGTTAAATCTGCAGGCTTCGCTTGAACTCAGCGCGCTGGCTGCCAGGCTTAACCGTTTCAACCACGAAAAAACCAGGAGGAAATATGTCGCGCTTTGCAGAGAAAGTGGTGGTGATTACCGGAGCCGGATCCGGCATTGGTGCCGCAGCGGCGCAGCGTTTCGCCAGTGAAGGCGCTCAGGTGGTGCTGGTGGGCAGAACCCGCGACAAGCTGGAACAGGTGCTGAGCACGCTGAGCGGCGAGAAGCATCTGGTGGCACCCTGCGACGTCGGCGATGCGGATCAGGTTAAACAACTGGCAGAGCAGGTGCAGCAGCAGTATGGGCGCGTGGATGTGCTGGTGAATAACGCCGGCAGCATCGTGCAGGGCAAAATTCACGAAGTGTCGATAGCGGACTGGAAGTCGCTGATGAGCACTGACCTCGACGGTGTATTTTACTGCACCCACTTCTTTATGCCCGCGCTGCTCAACAGTAAAGGCAACGTGGTGAATACCTCGTCGGTATCCGGACTGGGCGGCGACTGGGGCATGAGTGTCTACAACGCCGCCAAGGGCGCGGTGACCAATTTTACCCGCGCGCTGGCGATGGATTATGGCACCGACGGCGTGCGTGTTAATGCCGTTTGCCCTGGCTTTACCTTCACCGATCTCACCGAAGAGATGAAAAACGATGAGGCGCTGCTTGCACGCTTCTATGACCGTATTCCGCTGGGCCGCGCCGGTGAACCGGAAGATATCGCCAGCGCGATTGCTTTCATTGCCAGCGACGATGCGCGTTATATCACCGGCGTTAACCTGCCGGTCGATGGCGGTCTGACGGCGTCGAACGGCCAGCCGAAACAGGCGTAAGTGATAACAGGCGGAGGGTCAGGTGTAATGTCACCGTCAATCCGCCTGTTAGTCGGTCATGGCTCACCCGCTTCGCCATCGTGACTCGCTGACACATAGCTGGCCGTATAACCGCCGTTCTCTAACGCCACGATTCTGGCAAAGCCAGACGCGCCAAAATGCATGCCGGCAATCACCGTATTTTCCGCTGCCACCTGCTGCAAAATACGCTGGCGCGTCTCTCTGGCCATGACGGGATCGATATCGAAGGCGATAGAAACCTGCGGACAGGCCAGCTGAACAGGCGGGTAATGCACAATATCACCCCAAATCAATAAACGCTCGCCGTCTGAATCAATGCGAAACCCGCAATGCCCTGGAGTATGACCGGGCAACGCCAGCGCACGGATTCCCGGGCTGATCTCCTCATCCGCCATTAGCTGCAGCCGCGGGCTATAAGCCTGCAGCATGCGCCGCACCAGCGCCGCGTTTAACTGCGCGCGTTCACTCAGCTGGCTGATCGCCGCATCATCCTGCCAGAAGGCGGCTTCGCTGTGGCTGAGGCAGAGCCGGGCATGGCGAAAGACCGGCTGACCCGCGCTGTCCAGCAAGCCGCCAATATGATCGGGGTGCGCATGGGTTAATAACAGGGTATCGATGTCGTCCGGCGTCACCCCGGCCAGCTGCAGATGAGGCAGTAATTTGCCGCTCTGCGCATCGCGTTTTCCCATCCCGGTATCCACCAGAATCACGCGTCCCTGACCGCGAATCAGATAACAAAACACATGGATGTCGCCCGGCTGTGCTATGCCTGCCTGGCGTTGCAGATCGACCGCATCGTCGTGGTGAATATCCGTTAATAAACTTAGACTGGCTTGCATAGTGCCGTCGCTGATGGCGCTGACCTGATATTTCCCTGTGGTGTATGAAAATATTGCCTGGCTCATAATGATCTCTGTGCGCTAATTTATTCGTTCACGTTAAACAAAATAACGCGGCAATTTTCGCGGCGGATTAGCGCGATGATAATGCTGCGTCAGTGGCTGTTAGCGCGATAATGACGCTAACACCGTTAAGGTGACCAGTGTCATTTTTGACAGAGTTGAGACCCGGATTGTCATGGACATAAAAATTTTGCGCGCCTTTGCCACTGTCGCGGCGCTGGAGCATATTGGTCAGGCTGCGGAACGGTTACATATTTCGCCGTCTCCGCTTAGCCGGCAAATTCAGCAGCTGGAAAGCGAACTGGGCATGGTGCTGTTTCACCGTGAAAAGAAACGTCTGCGCCTGACGGACGAGGGTAAGCGCTTTCTCACCGAGGTGACGCCCTTTTTGCAGCATCACGAACGGCTAAAAGAGTATGCGCAGCATCTGCAGCAGGGTGACGTTGGGCGGCTGGATATTGGATATGTGGAGGCGGCTATTCACTCGCGCCTGCTGCCCGCGGCGCTGGCGCGGCTGGCACCGGGGGCGGGCATTGATGTCCGGCTGCATGCGTTACGTTCTGCACAGCAAATTGCCCGGTTAGAGGCGGGGGCGATCGATATTGCCATTGTGCATACGCTGCCGCACGATGACGCGGATTTTCTGCATAAGAAGATCGCGACCGAACCGGTGCTGCTGGCGATGCCGGCATCCAGTGCGCTGACCGCGCCCGTGGCGGCTGATTTGCACGGCCGGGCGTGGATTGCCGACCAGGAAAATCTCAACCCTGCCGCGCGGGCGCGATTGCTGGCAGCCTGCCAGCGTGCCGGCTTTCAGCCGGATATTCGTTTTGAAGTGAATGGTCCGCTGGCCGCGCTTGCCTGTGTCGAAGCCGGGCTGGGTTTCACCCTGATCCAGCACAGCCTGGCGCGCATCGTTCCGGATAACGTTGTGCTGATGCCGCTACCCGATCTGGCGCTGGAGATTGTGCTATATGCCGTCTGGCGCAGGCAGGATACCCGACCGTTGACGGCGCGTTTTCTGCAGCAGCTTTGCCTCACGCCCGCCGTGGCGCCGCGGTAAGGCTGAGCGGAGGTGCGTCAGCCGGCGACATCCTGCAGCGCTTCCTGCAAATCGTACCAGCGGAAACCAAAGCCGGACTCCTCCAGCCGCTTCGGCAGCACGTGCTGCCCGCCCAGCACCAGCACGGCGGATTCTCCCATCATCAGTTTAATGGCGCTGGCCGGAGTGCGCATAAAGGCCGGACGGTGCATCACCTGGCCCAGCGTGGCGGCGAACTGCTCGTTGCGCACCGCGTAAGGCGCCACCATGTTGAACGGGCCCTGCAACTGATCGTTATCGATCAACCACAGGATGGCGTTGACCAGATCGTCCACGTGGATCCACGGCAGGTACTGTTTGCCGCTGCCAATCGGTCCGCCGACGCCAAGTTTGAACGGCAGCTTCATTTTGCTCAGCGCGCCACCTTCGCGCGCCAGCACCACGCCGGTGCGCAGCAGGCACACGCGGGTGCGCTCGCTTTGCGCCTTCAGCGCCAGCTGCTCCCAGCGGGCGCACAGGGTGTGAGTAAACTCCTCGTGGCCCGGATCGTCCTCGGTCACCACCACATCGCCGGTATCACCATAAAAGCCGGTAGCCGAGCCGGAAATCAACAGGCGCGGCGGATTGCTGCTGGCGTGGATCAGCGAGACGATCTGTTCAGTGATTTGCCAGCGGCTTTCGCACAGGCGCTGCTTCTGCTGCTCGGTCCAGCGCTTGTCGGCAATCGGTTCTCCCGCCAGATTGATGACGCCGTCAATAGCATTGAGATCGGACTGCTGGTTAATGCCTGACCACAGCATCACGCGCGCATCGAGTTTTTCCCGCGCGGCCGCCACGTCACGCGTTACCACATTCACCTGATGGCCCAGCTGCAGCAGGCGCGGAATTAAATGGCGACCTATCAAGCCGGTACCGCCGGTAATAAGCAGGTGCATGTTTAGTCTCCCTGTCATTAATTATCTGCTCTGAATTGAGCATAGAAGAGAAGTGCCGCTGCGGCGTGACAGCGCTTACGCTTATGATGAAAAACCGCCAGTTTGCCGTGGTCCTGCGGCAAAACATCGGACCAGCGCGCCATTGCCTTAGCCGGCAAAAATCGGTAAACATGATGCACACCTGACGCTTAGCCGAGGCAGCTGATGAACTATCCCGCCATTACCTTGTGGTCCGATTCCTGTTTTTTTAGCCCGTATGCCATGTCAGTTTATGTTGCGCTTACCGAGAAGGGCATTCCCTTTACGGTCAGGCGCGTTGACCTGTCGCGCAATGCACAGCTTGACGATGAATACCGCGGCCTGTCGCTGACCTGCCGTGTGCCCACGCTGCAAATTGATGATGTCAGCCTGAATGAATCCTCGGCCATCGCCGAATACCTCGAAGAGCGTTTTCCGGCGCCGGAGTTTGAGCGCCTCTATCCGCGCGATCGCGAAAAACGTGCTCACGCGCGCGAAGTGCAGGCATGGCTGCGCAGCGATTTACTGGCGCTGCGTACGGAGCGACCCACCGAAGTGCTGTTTGCTGCTGAACGCTTTGCTCCGCTCACGCCCGCTGGCGAACAGGCCGCCAGTAAACTGATTGCCGCGGTGCAGCGCCTGCTGCCGGATGGCCAACAGAACCTGTTTGGCGAGTGGTCGATTGCCGACACCGACCTGGCGGTGATGATTAACCGGCTGGCGCTGCACGGCGATCCGCTGCCGGTGAAGCTGCAGCACTATGCAGAATTCCAGTGGCAGCGCGCCTCGGTGCAGCTGTGGCTGGCCGAGTCGGGTAAAGCACGCTAAAACCTTGCGGCGACGAAAAGAACGCTTTACCTTAGCGCTCATTCTAATAAAGCATCGCAAACAGGCGCGTGCTGGGCACGCCGAAAACAGAGAAAGGGTTACCGGATGGTGGATCAAACGGCAGGTGACGGTATCGAGTGGGTGGATATCGTTAGCGAAGAAAACGAAGTGATTGCGCAGGCCAGCCGTGCGCAGATGCGTGCGCAATGTCTGCGCCATCGCGCTACCTATATTGTGGTGCACGACGGCATGGGCAAGATTCTGGTGCAACGCCGTACCGAGAGCAAAGATTTCATGCCGGGTATGCTGGATGCCACTGCGGGCGGCGTAGTGCAAAGCGGTGAAGACCTGCTGGAATCCGCCCGTCGTGAAGCGGAAGAGGAGCTCGGCATCGCCGATGTCCCGTTCGCCGAGCACGGCAAATTTTACTTCGAAGATCAGCACTGCCGCGTATGGGGTGGACTGTTCAGCTGCGTGTCGCACGGTCCGTTTGCCATGCAGGAAGAGGAAGTGGATGAAGTGTTCTGGATGACGCCGGAAGAGATCACCGCCCGCTGTGATGAATTCACCGATGATTCACTCAAAGCCCTGTCGCTGTGGCTGAGCCGCAACAGTGACGCGGTGCGCAGTAAGCAAAGCAGCGAAGCCTGATTCCTGCGCTTCCGCATTAAGGCACCCTAAGGGTGCCTTTTGTGTTTAATGCTGGCTGAGAATGCGGGTGAGAATGTTCAGCGCCGTACTAAACTGGGCGTCCGGAATGGTTAGCGGATAAAGAAAGCGGATCACGTTGCTGTGCACGCCGCAGGTCAGCAGAATCAATCCTTCGGCCAGCGCCTGCTGCTGAATCGCTTTGGCGATTTCCGCCGAGGGCCGGCCGCTGGCGTCATGAAACTCCGCCGCCATCATCGAGCCATAGCCGCGCACCTCGGCCAGCGCACGGCAGCCGGCGCCGTTCAACGCTTCTGCCAGCTGCGTACCGAGCCATTGCGCACGCTCGCACAGCTTTTCCTCACTGATAATATCCAGCACCGCATGCGCGGCGGCAATTGCTGGCGGATGGCCGGCATAGGTGCCGCCCAGACCACCCGGCTCCGGTGCATCCATCACCGCGGCCCGGCCGCTCACTGCCGACAGCGGAAACCCGCCTGCCAGACTTTTCGCCAGGGTGATCAGATCCGGCTGCACCTCATAATATTCACTGGCAAACAGCCTGCCGGTGCGCGCAAAACCGCTCTGTACTTCATCGGCGATCAGCAGGATGCCGTGGCGATCGCACAGTTGACGCAGCGCCGTTACAAACTCTGGCGGCGCGACATAGAATCCGCCTTCGCCCTGAACCGGTTCAAAGATGATGGCCGCCACCTGCTGTGGCGCAATATCGCTGCGGAAAATCATCTCCAGACTGTCGAGCGCATCGTGCACGCTGACGTTATGCAGCGCATTGGGGTAACGCGCATGAAATACCGGGCTGGCAAACGGGCCGAAGCCGGTTTTGTAAGGCAGAACTTTGCCGGTCAGCGCCATGGTCATATTGGTGCGACCGTGGAACGCGCCGCTGAAGGCGATTATCCCCGGACGACCGGTGGCTGCGCGCGCGATTTTCACCGCGTTCTCAACTGCCTCGGCGCCGGTAGAGAAGAAGGTGGTTTTCGCGGCGCCTTCAATCGGTACCAGCGCATTCAGACGCTCCGCAAGGTGAATGTAGTTCTCATACGGCACGATTTGAAACGCGGTATGAGTGAAGCACGTCAGCTGCTGCTGTACCGCCGCCAGCACTTTGGGATGCCGGTGTCCGGTATTGAGCACCGCAATGCCGGCGGCGAAATCAATATATTCCCGCCCCTGCTGGTCCCACAGCGTGGCGTTTTCGGCTTTCGCCGCAAAGAAATCACACATCACGCCCACGCCTCGCGGCGTGGCCTGTAACCGACGGCTGTGCACATCACTGTTGCTCATTGCTGACCTCGTAAGTCGCGGGAGAGTGTAATCAGTGTTAGCGCGCAGACGGGATTTTGCCAGTGCGTTTATACGGGCAGGGTTGTGGCGCAGGATAAAAAAAAGCACGCCCGGGCGGGCGTGCTGATGCGGAGCGGGGAAGGGGATTAGCCTTCAGCCTGCTGCGACTGAATCGCCGTCAGCGCAATGGTGTAGACGATATCATCGACCAGCGCACCGCGTGACAGGTCGTTAACCGGTTTGCGCATGCCCTGCAGCATCGGCCCGATGGAGATCAGGTCGGCAGAACGCTGCACCGCTTTGTAAGTGGTGTTACCGGTGTTGAGATCCGGGAAGATGAATACCGTCGCACGTCCGGCCACCGCTGAGTTCGGTGCTTTAGACTTGGCGACGTCTTCCATGATTGCGGCGTCGTACTGCAGCGGGCCATCAATCACCAGATCCGGGCGTTTTTCCTGCGCAATGCGCGTTGCTTCACGTACTTTCTCCACGTCGCTACCGGCACCGGAGTTACCGGTAGAGTAGGAGATCATCGCCACGCGTGGATCGATGCCGAAGGCTTTGGCGGAGTCGGCAGACTGAATCGCGATCTCGGCCAGCTGTTCCGGATTAGGATCCGGGTTGATGGCGCAGTCACCGTACACCAGCACCTGTTCTGGCAGCAGCATGAAGAACACTGAGGAGACCAGCGAGCTGTTCGGCGCGGTTTTGATCAGCTGCAACGGCGGACGAATGGTGTTGGCGGTGGTGTGAACCGCGCCCGAGACCAGACCGTCAACTTCGCCGCTTTCCAGCATCATGGTACCCAGCACCACGTTATCTTCCAGCTGCTCCTGCGCGACCACTTCGGTCATGCCTTTGCTCTTACGCAGCTCAACCAGGCGCGGCACGTAGTTGTCACGCACCACCTGCGGATCGACAATTTCAATGCCTTTGCCGAGCTCAACGCCCTGCGCTGCGGCCACGCGCTGAATCTCATCCGGATTGCCCAGCAGCACACAGGTGGCGATGCCGCGCTCGGCACAAATCGCCGCCGCTTTAACGGTACGCGGTTCGTCGCCTTCCGGCAGGACGATGCGCTTGCCGGCTTTACGCGCCAGTTCGGTGAGCTGATAGCGGAATGCCGGCGGTGACAGACGACGGCTGCGTTCGGATGTGGCGGTCAGCGATTCAACCCAGTCAGCATTGATAAAGCCGGCCACATACTCCTGCACTTTTTCGATGCGCTGCGTGTCGTCAGCCGGCACTTCCAGGTTAAAGCTCTGCAGGCTGAGCGAGGTTTGCCAGGTGTTGGTTTTTACCATGAACACCGGCAGGCCGGTCTGGAAGGCTCGTTCGCACAGACGGGCGATCGGCGCTTCAATCTGATAGCCGCCGGTCAGCAGCACCGCACCAATTTCGATGCCGTTCATCGCCGCCAGACAGGCCGCCACCAGCACGTCAGGACGGTCGGCTGAGGTCACCAGCAGCGAGCCCGGACGGAAGTGCTCCAGCATATGCGGGATGCTGCGCGCGCAGAAGGTGACGGATTTGACGCGACGCGTGTGGATTTCACCTTCGTTGATGATCTCCGCGTTGAGATGGCGGCACATATCAATGGCGCGCGTCGCGATCAGATCAAAGCTCCACGGCACGCAGCCCAGCACCGGCAGCGGGCTGTTGGCGAACAGTTGCTTAGGATCGATGTTGGCGATGCTGGCTTTCGAGGAGTCGTCGAAAATTTCTGACAGATCCGGACGGGTACGGCCCTGCTCATCCACTGGCGCGTTGAGTTTGTTGATGATGACGCCGGTGATGTTTTTGTTTTTGCTGCCGCCGAAGCTGCTCTGCGTCAGTTCGATGCGCTCTTTCAGCTGTGCCGGTGAGTCGTTACCCAGCGACATGACGAAGACGATCTCCGCGTTCAGCGTTTTGGCAATTTCATAGTTCAGCGCCGAGGCAAACTGATGTTTGCGCGTCGGAACCAGGCCTTCCACCAGCACCACTTCCGCATCTTTGGCGTTGGCGTGGTAGTTGGCGATGATCTCTTCCATCAGCACATCCTGCTGGTTAGAACCCAGCAGCGACTCAACGCGGGACATCGGCAGCGGAACCGCGGCCGGAATAGCGGAGTTTTTGCGAATGATGGTGGTGGTCTGGTCTGGCGCATCGCCGCCAGCGCGCGGCTGGGCGATCGGTTTGAACACGCTCAGGCGCACGCCTTTGCGCTCCATGGCACGAATCACGCCAAGGCTGACGCTGGTCAGGCCGACGCTGGTGCCGGTAGGAATAAGCATAATTGTACGTGACACTATAGAAACCTCGCGGTGTTACAGGGTGTCAAAAACAACACCGTCAGCCGAAGCTGACGGAGAGAAACATTACGCGGTGAGGCGCGCGGCGTCCTGGGCGATGACCCACTCTTCATTGGTTGGAATCACCACCGCCGGGCGGGTACCTTCTTTATTGATGAAGCCGGACTTGCCGAAGCGTGCAGCCAGGTTGCGCTCGTGGTCAACCTCGAAGCCAAGCAGACCCAGTTTGTCCAGCGCCAGCTCACGCACCATCGCCGCGTTTTCACCGATACCGCCGGTAAACACTACCGCATCCAGACGGCCTTCCATCAGCGCGGTGTAGCTGCCGATGTACTTCGCCAGGCGGTGACAGAACACATCCATCGCACGTTTGGCATCGTCCTTAGTAGCGTAGTTATCTTCCACGTAACGGCAGTCGCTGGTGACTTCGGTCAGGCCGAGCAGGCCGGACTCTTTGGTCAGCAGTTTGTTGATCGCATCCACGCTCATACCCAGCGTATCGTGCAGGAAGAAGACGATAGCCGGATCGATGTCACCGCTGCGGGTGCCCATCACCAGACCTTCCAGCGGTGTCAGACCCATTGAGGTATCTACGCACTGGCCGTTACGGATGGCCGCCACAGAACCGCCGTTGCCGAGATGGCAGGTGATGATGTTCAGCTCGCTGACCGGCTTGTTCAGCATTTTGGCGGCTTCCTGCGTCACATAGTAGTGACTGGTGCCGTGCGCGCCGTAGCGGCGCACGCCGTGCTCTTTATACAGGTTGTACGGCAGGGCATAGAGATAGGACTCTTCCGGCATAGTCTGATGGAAGGCGGTGTCGAAAACGGCGACATTTTTATCCGACAGGTGCGGGAAGTTTTTCATGGCTTCGTCGATGCCGATCAGGTGCGCCGGATTGTGCAGTGGCGCGAAGGACGACGCGTCTTTGATGCCCTGAATCACGGACTCGTCAATCACTACCGATTGCGTCAGCTGCTCGCCGCCGTGAACGATACGATGACCGATTGCAGCGATTTGTGCCGAAAGCTCTGGTTTTTGTGCCAGAATAGTTTTAACGATGAAGTTCAGCGCTTCGCTGTGCGCTGCGCCCGCGCCGAGCGGGGCTTCCTGTTTGCTGCCGTCCAGTTTCCACTTGATGCGCGCTTCCGGCAGGTGGAAACACTCCGCCAGACCGGAAAGATATTCGTCACCGCTGGCTGGATTGAGAATGGCAAACTTAAGAGAGGAGCTGCCGCAGTTGAGGACCAGTACTAACTTCGTCGACATGGAAGTACCTATTTTGTTAAATAGTGGCTAAAAATAACGCAATCAGACTAACAGCGTAGCCTATGAAAGCTGGTAGATTAATGATTAACATCATGCGCTAGTCAAAAAAGAAACGACACGCAAAAAATTTCGGTAATTTTACGCAGATTTTTGAAATCCACGAAGCGAAACATGGCTCCAGCGCGCTCTTTTATTGAGCTGCGGCTTCCGGTAATGTTGCAAAAACGGCGTCAGAATACCCACTGTGACCCGCAAAGACAAAATCTTTTGAAGGATGTCACGTAAAGTTGTGTAGTTATAAAATTTTTTTAAATGTTGCAGTAATAGTTGAGGTCTACCATGGCGAATGACGCAGGCAATCCAGGCTGGTTCGGCTTATTTCAGCGCGGCCAGCACTACATGAAAACCTGGCCCGCCGACAAACGTCTGGCGCCGGTGTTTCCTGAGAACCGTGTGGTGACGGCAACCCGCTTTGCGATTCGCTTTATGCCGCCGCTGGCCATTTTTACGCTGACATGGCAAATCGCGCTCGGCGGTCAGCTCGGTCCGGCGATTGCCACCGCGCTGTTTGCCTGTAGCCTGCCGATGCAGGGATTATGGTGGCTGGGTAAACGTTCCGTCACGCCGCTGCCGCCCACGCTGCTGCACTGGTTCCATGAAGTGCGCGCCAAACTGGAAGAGGCCGGACAGGCCATTGCCCCCGTTGACGGCAAGCCAACTTACCAGGCGCTGGCGGATGTGCTCAAGCGTGCTTTTAAGCAGCTCGACCGTACTTTCCTCGACGATCTTTGATCAAATGGCGCTTTTCTCTGCCAGAGAATTTGCGCCCAATCCCGGTTCAAATCAAAGAATAGTGATGCGGACATACACGCATCGCTTTCGTTGTGTAATCATTTCTGCATTGTTTAAATCTTAAGCGGCCCTGCGGCCCGGGAGTAAACCATGGAAATGACCCATGCACAGCGACTGATTCTTTCTAATCAATACCAGATGATGGCGATGCTTGAGCCGGATAACGCCGAGCGCTATCGCCGCTATCAGACCATTATTGAACGCGGCTATGGACTGCAATTGCGCGAGCTGGACAAGGAGTTCGGCGAGCTGAGCGAGGCGACCTGCCGTACGCTGATCGACATTATGGAAATGCATCATGCGCTGCATGTTTCCTGGTCCAATCACAAAGCGCCGTGCAACATTGAAGAGCGTCGCCTGGCGTTTCTCGGCTTCGACGCGGCCACCGAAGCGCGTTACCTCGGCTATGTGCGCTTTATGGTTAATGTGGAAGGGCGCTATACCCATTTCGATTCCGGCACCCACGGCTTCAATGCGCAAACCCCGATGTGGGAAAAATACCAACGCATGCTGGCGGTGTGGCACACTTGTCCGCGTCAGTATCATCTTAGCGAGAATGAGATCGCGCAAATCCTCAATGCCTGAATAAGGAGCAACGTGTGAAGTACAGGGGTTTTCTGTTTGATTTAGACGGGACGCTGGTGGATTCACTGCCGGCCGTGAATCGCGCCTGGTCAAGCTGGGGCGCGCGCCACGGCCTGGCCGCGCAGCAGGTGCTGGACTACATTCACGGCAAACCGGCGATCAACTCGCTGCGCCACTTTATGGCGGGCCAGTCTGAAGCGGCGATCCAGGCTGAATTTCGCTGGCTGGAGCAGCTGGAAGCAGAAGACACGGCAGGCGTGCAGGCGATTGCTGGTGCCCACGCGTTGCTGGCTACCCTGAACGCACTCGACATTCCCTGGGCGATTGTGACCTCGGGATCGATCCCGGTGGCGCACGCCCGCCACAAAGCGGCCGGCTTACCGCTGCCGGAGGTGTTTATTACCGCCGAGGACATTAAATTCGGTAAGCCCAATCCTGAACCTTATTTGCTGGGTGCTGAGCGGCTCGGGCTTTCTGCGCCAGAATGCGTGGTGGTGGAAGATGCACCGGCGGGCATTATCGCCGGGCTGGAAGCGGGCAGCGCCGTGGTGGCGGTCAATCCGCCGGCCGATGCGCCGCGCCTGAGCGAAGTGGCGCTGCAGGTGGAAAATCTGCAGCCGCTGCACATCAGTAAACAGCCGGACGGTTATTTCAGCGTGACGCTCCGCGCCTGAAACAGCCCACGCTGAGCGGCGCAGGTTACAGCGGCGTATCCTGGGAAATTTCATCCAGAGACAGGCTGAAGCTGGGGATGAAGACTTCAACGAAGTAATCCATCTCCGGCGATCGCCGCTGCGCCAGCGTCTTCTCCAGACGGGCTTTGGCCAGCAGAAACTCGTTGTTGCCGGCCGACAGTTCTTCAAGGCACTTGAGGTAGGCGCACAGCGCATCAGCCTGTTTCACCACCGCCTGCTCGCTCTCGCTATGCAGGTGCTCATCCAGCAACGGACGATACGCGTCCTGCAATTCAGGCGGCAGCATCTCAATCAGCTTGTGCTGCGCAATCTTTTCAATCTTCTTGTATTCATGGGCAATCTGCGCGTTGTAGTACTTTACCGGCGTGGGCAAATCGCCGGTCAGCACTTCGCTGGCATCGTGATACAGCGCCAGCATGGCGATGCGATCGGCATTCAGATTGCCGTTAAATTTTTTGTTTTTAATGATGGCCAGCGCATGCGCCACCATGGCGACCTGCAGACTGTGCTCGGAGACATTTTCCGTGCGCACATTGCGCATCAGCGGCCAGCGGTTGATGAGTTTCAGGCGGGAGAGGTGGGCGAAAAAGTGGCTACGGGTCATGGACGGTTCCTGTTGCACGGCGGGGAGCTTGTGCGGCTCCCCGAAAGTCAAACAGTATACGCGTCACAGATTACTGGCGATAGCCTTGCAGGAAGCGACCAAACTTGTTGATGGCCATCTCGAGGTCGTCCACGCGCGGCAGGGTAACGATGCGCACGTGATCCGGCCACGGCCAGTTAAAGGCAGTGCCCTGCACCAGCAGCACTTTTTCCTGCAGCAGGAAATCCAGCACCATTTTCTGGTCGTCCATGATGTTAAATTTCTTCGCATCGATGCGCGGGAACATATACAGCGCGCCCTGCGGCTTCACGCAGCTGACGCCGGGAATATCGTTAATCAGTTCCCAGGCGCGCTGGCGCTGCTCAAACAGCCGCCCACCCGGCGCGATAAACTCGCTGATGCTCTGATAGCCGCCCAGCGCAGTCTGTATGGCATGCTGCGCTGGCACGTTAGCGCACAGACGCATTGAAGCCAGCATCTCCAGACCTTCGATATAGCCTTTAGCGTGCTTTTTCGGTCCGTTCAGCACCATCCAGCCCTGGCGGAAACCCGCCACGCGGTAGGTTTTGGACAGCCCGTTGAAGGTCACGGTCAGCAGATCCGGTGCCAGCGCGGCAATCGAATGATGCTGGGCTTCGTCATACAGAATCTTGTCGTAGATCTCGTCGGCGAAGATGATCAGGTTATGCTGGCGGGCGATCTCCACAATCTCCAGCAGCAGCTCTTTGCTGTACACCGCACCGGTCGGGTTGTTGGGGTTGATGATCACGATCCCGCGGGTACGCGGCGTGATTTTGCTGCGGATATCATCCAGATCCGGGAACCAGCCCGCGGATTCGTCGCACAGATAGTGCACCGCTTTGCCGCTCGACAGCGAAACCGCCGCCGTCCACAGCGGATAATCTGGCGCGGGCACCAGCATCTCATCGCCGCTGTTCAGCAGCGCCTGCATCGCCTGCACGATCAGTTCAGACACACCGTTGCCAATATAGATATCTTCTACCGTAACGTCGCGCATGTCGCGCGCCTGGTAGTGCTGCATGATGGCTTTACGTGCTGAATAGAGACCTTTCGAGTCGCAATAGCCTTGCGCGCTCGGCAGGTTACGAATCACGTCTACCAGGATTTCATCAGGGGCTTCAAAACCAAACGGGGCAGGGTTGCCGATGTTGAGTTTGAGAACTTTGTTGCCTTCTTCTTCGAGACGTTTAGCTTCTTTCAGTACCGGGCCACGAATGTCGTAACAGACATTTTCCAGCTTGCCGGATTTATCAATTTGAAAATTCATCGTTACCGCCTTAATGGGCAGAGTCCTTTTAACCTGCCACTAAAATCAAACCTGCTCAATTTACTCCTCTCACCGTAACAAAAGAAGGGCAGCGCTGGGTTTTGGCGCGATAGCCAGGCTTTGCCGGATTCAGTGGCGCGAAACGCATTTTTAACTATTAAAACTGGTTTAATTATCTATTAAAATGGCAGGAATCAACATTAAATGCTTGCGCTGATCGGGTCGCCTGTAAACCGGGATATCCAGCCGCGCGCCGCGCCATTCAGCAATTTTTCATTTAACTGCGGTCTGAGGAACGGTTAGCGACTTGATGAAATAGTTAAAGGAATCTTGTTAGATGCCGAAAAAATGTGCAGCAATGATTAAGCACTATCTGGCATGAGGCGATGACGACGGTTATTTGCTTTGCGAAGCGGTTGAAACCAGGCCCCGTCAGCCGGGGATAAAACCGCGTGGCAGCGGCTTAAATAGCATTTACGCTGTCACTTTAACGCTTATCATTCAGTTTAAGAACCAGGCGGGTTAAAAAATCAGCAGCGTTGTGGCAGGATGTGCCGGAAATGGCTTTTGGTCAAAAATTACGATGTTTTGAACAAAAACATTTCCATTTATAGCGTAAAAATGATTAAGTATAATTTATTATTTGATGCACTTTATCGCTTCGCATCAGCATAACAAGATGTTATTCCTTTTTGCCCCGCAGGACAGTTTGGCGGGAAACCAGGCAACTACACAGCTTCCAGCAACGTTCTACTGACGTCCCTGGCCCAGGAAGTTGTTCTGACTTTTACGACGCCATTGCCCGTTTTGCGGTGATGTGTTCGTCGGCATCCGCCTGACTCGATTTTTTCATGAGCGCCTTCACACAGGGCGATCATTAAGCACCATTACCACTTATCTCTTTGATAAGTATGGTAATACACCAGGGTAGTAGTTTCAAAAAATCTTATAAGTGAAGAAATAACATGACTAATGCAAATCGTCCGATACTGAATCTCGACCTCGATCTGCTGCGTACTTTTGTCGCCGTTGCTGACCTGAATACCTTTGCAGCCGCCGCTGCAGCAGTATGCAGAACGCAATCAGCCGTAAGCCAGCAGATGCAACGTCTGGAACAATTGGTAGGTAAAGAGCTGTTTGCCAGACATGGACGTAACAAATTGCTGACTGAGCATGGCATTCAGCTGCTTGGCTACGCCAGGAAGATCCTGCGTTTCAACGATGAAGCCTGCACTTCTTTAATGTACAGCAATATCCAGGGCGTGCTGACGATTGGCGCGTCTGACGATACCTCTGATACCATTCTGCCGTTTCTGCTTAACCGCGTAACGTCAGTGTATCCGAAACTGGCAATCGACGTCCGCGTGAAGCGTAATCCGTTTATGATGGAGATGCTGAACCAGGGCGAAGTGGATCTGGTGGTGACCACCTCCAGTCCGGGTAACTTCACCTACCAGGTGCTGCGCACCTCGCCAACGCTGTGGTACTGCGCGGCAGACTATATTTTCCAGCGCGGTGAAGCCATTCCGCTGGTGCTGCTGGACGAGCCAAGCCCGTACCGTGACATGGCGATCGATCATCTCAACGAAGCGGGTATCCCGTGGCGTATCTCCTACGTGGCTTCCACGCTGGCGGCGGTACGTGCGGCGGTAAAAGCGGGGCTGGGTGTCACCGCGCGTCCGGTTGAAATGATGAGCCCGGAGCTGCGCGTGATGGGGGCGGCAGAAGGCCTGCCGGTGCTGCCGGATACGCAATATTTGCTGTGCCGTAATCCGGACAGCGATAATGAGCTGGCACTGGCCATCTTCAACGCGATGCAGTCTACTAACGATCCTTACAATCTGAGCGCGAATCCGGACGGTACGCTGCTGCTGGATGATGAAGAGTAAGGTTGACCGTTACTGGTAATCCGTCACAACCGGCATGCCAGATAATTGTTAAAAGTTAGAGAAAAGAGCCTTAGCCTGATGAAAATCAGCTAAGGCTTTTTTTATGGCGGTTATTTCCGCTTTTTTAGCACGATTAGCACCTGATAATTTCACTAACTTCCTGAAAAGTGAAATGTGTTTCATTTTCATCCTGCGCGGAATTTATTTATCATTTCGTGCCAACTATATCTCCGTCTTTCGTCAGACCGCCTGCCGGTTTTTCCAGCAAAAAACGTCAATATGTGTTCTGGATCAAAAAAATACCCCCGATAAGGGGGGGGAAATCCGCGCAAGACCTGTCAAACTATGATTGTTAAACGCACGATCCATGCATGTGAATACCCGCTACACTGAAATTAACCGTACAAACTGAAGCGATTTAGCTGGCGCTCAGGGGTGCATATGTTAATAATATGATGCGGGTGTAAATTAATGTTTGGATACTTTTGTCAAAGTTGACAAAAGGTTATAGAAAGGAGTAAAAAACCCCATAAAATTGCTGCTTAATTGATAAAGACAGCAAAGTTTATAAGGTTTTTTATCCTTCCCTTGAATCGATGTGGTGTGTTTGCTGCGACAGTGCAGGATGCCATCGCCACTTTTGATGAGTAAGCAAAGAGTATGTCAACAACCACAGAAGTCATCGCTCATCACTGGGCGTTTATTGTTTTCATTGTTATCGCGTTTGGCCTGTGTGCCTTTATGTTAACCGGTGGCTGGTTGTTAGGTGGACGTGCACGCGCGCGCCATAAAGACACGCCGTTTGAATCCGGTATCGAATCCGTCGGTGATACCCATATCCGCCTCTCGGCAAAATTCTATCTGGTTGCGATGTTTTTCGTCATTTTCGACGTCGAAGCCCTCTATCTATACGCATGGTCGACCTCCATTCGCGAAAGCGGCTGGGTCGGCTTTGTCGAAGCCGCAATTTTCATTTTGGTGCTCCTGGCAGGCCTGGTTTATCTGGTGCGCATCGGTGCGCTGGATTGGGCGCCTGCGCGTCGTCGCGTAGTCGTCAAATCGAGCCCGGTCAGCCACAGTCACACCAACCCTCATAAGCAGTAAAAGCGAGGCAATAAGATGGACTACACGCTGACACGCGTAGACCCGAACGGGGGCGATAACGACCGTTATCCCCTGCAGAAACAGGAGATTGTTACCGATCCTCTGGAGCAGCACGTTCATCGCAGCGTCTATATGGGCAAGCTCGAGCACGCCCTGCATGACATGGTGAACTGGGGTCGTAAAAACTCTCTCTGGCCGTATAACTTCGGCCTTTCCTGTTGCTACGTGGAAATGACCACGTCATTCACCGCAGTACATGATGTGGCGCGTTTCGGTGCGGAAGTAATGCGCGCCTCGCCACGTCAGGCTGACTTTATGGTGATCGCCGGTACGCCGTTTACCAAAATGGCGCCGGTGATTCAGCGTTTGTATGACCAGATGCTGGAACCAAAATGGGTGATTTCGATGGGGGCCTGCGCCAATTCCGGCGGCATGTATGACATCTATTCGGTGGTGCAGGGTGTGGATAAATTCCTGCCGGTTGATGTGTATATCCCGGGTTGTCCGCCACGTCCGGAAGCTTACATGCAGGCGCTGCTGCTGCTGCGTGAGTCCATCGGCAAAGAACGTCGTCCGCTCTCGTGGGTGGTTGGCGATCAGGGCGTGTATCGCGCCAATATGCAGTCTGAGCGTGAAAGAAAGCGTGGTGAGCGTATTGCCGTCACCAACCTGAGAACCCCAGACGAAGTTTAAGCACCCCGTACACGGATGGAGCCACGGCCGCAGCAGATAATGACAACGTAGTGTGTGCCGCCATCCTGACGCCTTCTTTTGAGTGCCTGATTACAGGCCGGAATGGTGAGTAACGTATGACAGATTTAACCACGCAAGATCTCGCTCAGCCTGCATGGCAAACCCGGGATCACTTGGATGATCCGGTGATCGGCGAGCTGCGTAACCGTTTTGGGCCGGATGCCTTTACCGTTCAGGCCACCCGCACCGGCATTCCGGTCGTTTGGGTGAAGCGTGAACAGCTACTGGAAATCATTGAATTCCTGCGTAAGCTGCCGAAGCCGTACGTCATGCTCT
This sequence comes from Pantoea sp. GM_Pan_4, assembly GCF_026541005.1. NCBI lineage: Bacteria > Pseudomonadati > Pseudomonadota > Gammaproteobacteria > Enterobacterales > Erwiniaceae > Pantoea > Pantoea sp. GM_Pan_4. The sequence continues at coordinate 204,942 of NZ_JALNUZ010000004.1, read as the reverse complement.
ATGACCTGCACGGTTTCGATGAGCGTTTACGTACTCACCGCGCCGGTCTGCCCGCCGCGGATTTTTCCGTTTTCTATCACTTGCTGTCGATTGAACGCAACCGCGACATCATGCTCAAGGTGGCGCTGTCTGAAAACGATCTGAATGTGCCCACCATCACCAAAATTTTCGCCAACGCCAACTGGTACGAGCGCGAAACCTGGGAGATGTTTGGTATCACCTTCAACGGCCACCCACACCTGACGCGCATCATGATGCCGCAGACCTGGGAAGGGCACCCGCTGCGTAAAGACTACCCGGCGCGCGCCACCGAGTTCGATCCTTTCACGCTGACTAAGCAGAAAGAAGATCTGGAGATGGAGTCACTGACCTTCAAGCCGGAAGACTGGGGCATGAAGCGTGGCACCACCAATGAGGACTTCATGTTCCTCAACCTCGGTCCGAACCACCCTTCAGCGCACGGTGCGTTCCGCATCATTCTGCAGCTGGATGGCGAAGAGATCGTCGACTGCGTGCCGGACGTGGGTTACCACCACCGCGGCGCGGAGAAGATGGGCGAGCGTCAGTCGTGGCACAGCTATATTCCGTATACCGACCGTATCGAGTACCTCGGCGGCTGCGTAAACGAAATGCCGTACGTGCTGGCGGTGGAAAAGCTGGCGGGCATCACCGTACCGGATCGCGTGAATGTGATTCGCGTGATGCTGTCAGAGCTGTTCCGTATCAACAGCCACCTGCTGTACATCTCCACCTTTATTCAGGACGTCGGTGCCATGACGCCGGTGTTCTTTGCCTTTACCGACCGTCAGAAAATCTATGACGTAGTGGAAGCGATCACCGGTTTCCGTATGCACCCGGCGTGGTTCCGCATCGGCGGTGTGGCGCACGATCTGCCGAAAGGCTGGGAACGTCTGCTGCGCGAGTTCCTCGACTGGATGCCGAAGCGTCTGAAAGAGTACGACAAAGCTGCGCTGCGCAACACCGTACTGATGGGCCGTTCGCAGGGCGTGGCCGCTTATAACATGGACGAAGCGCTGGCGTGGGGCACCACCGGTGCCGGTCTGCGCGCCACCGGTCTGGATTTCGACGTGCGTAAATGGCGTCCCTACTCCGGCTATGAAAACTTCGACTTCGAGGTGCCGGTCGGTGCGGGCATCAGCGACGCTTACACCCGCGTGCAGCTGAAGATGGAAGAGATGTGGCAGTCGCTGCGTATCCTTGAGCAGTGCCTGAAGAACATGCCGGAAGGTCCGTTCAAGGCCGATCATCCGCTGACCACGCCGCCACCGAAAGAGCGCACGCTGCAGCACATTGAAACCCTGATCACGCACTTCCTGCAGGTTTCGTGGGGCCCGGTAATGCCGGCCAACGAATCGTTCCAGATGATTGAAGCGACGAAAGGGATCAACAGCTACTACCTGACCAGCGATGGCAGCACCATGAGCTACCGCACCCGCGTGCGTACGCCGAGCTTCCCGCATCTGCAGCAGATCCCTTCGGTGATCCGCGGCAGCCTGGTATCCGACCTGATCGTGTACCTCGGTAGTATCGATTTTGTTATGTCAGACGTGGACCGCTAATTATGCACGATCAAAAAATTGCCATTCAAACCATCGACCCGACTGAGGTCTTTGTGCTGAGCGAGGCCGAGCACCACGCTATTGAGCATGAAAAACATCACTATGAAGATGCGCGCGCGGCGTCGATTGAAGCGCTGAAGATCGTGCAGAAGCAGCGCGGCTGGGTGCCAGACGGTGCCATCAACGCGATTGCTGAGGTACTGGGCATTCCGGCCAGCGACGTAGAAGGTGTGGCGACGTTTTACAGCCAGATCTACCGTACGCCGGTTGGCCGCCACGTGATTCGCTACTGCGACAGCGTGGTGTGCCACATCACCGGTTACCAGGGCATTCAGGCGGCGCTGGAGCAAAACCTGAACATTAAGCCAGGACAAACCACGCCGGATGGCCGCTTTACGCTGCTGCCAACCTGCTGCCTCGGCAACTGTGACAAAGGCCCGACCATGATGGTGGATGAAGATACCCACGTTCACCTGACGCCGGAAGGCATCGCCAATCTGCTGGAGCAGTATCAATGACCATTAAACAGATCATTCGTACTGCGGAAACCCATCCGCTGACCTGGCGTCTGCGTGACGACAAACAGCCGGTATGGTTCGATGAATACCGCAGTAAAAACGGCTACGTTGGCGCCGATAAAGCGCTGAAGGGCATGAGCCAGGACGAGATCGTCGCCGCGGTGAAGGATTCCGGCCTGAAAGGGCGCGGCGGTGCGGGCTTCAGCACCGGCCTGAAATGGAGCCTGATGCCCAAAGATGAATCCATGAACATCCGTTACCTGCTGTGTAACGCCGATGAGATGGAACCTGGCACTTATAAAGACCGCCTGCTGATGGAGCAGTTGCCGCACCAGCTGGTGGAAGGCATGCTGATCAGTGCGTTTGCGCTGAAAGCCTACCGTGGCTACATCTTCCTGCGCGGTGAATACATCGAAGCCGCGGAAAATCTGCGTCGTGCCATCGCCGAAGCCACTGCCGCGGGCTATCTCGGTAAAAACATTCTTGGTACCGGCTTCGATTTCGAGCTGTTTGTTCACACCGGTGCCGGCCGCTATATCTGCGGCGAAGAGACCGCGCTGATCAACTCGCTGGAAGGGCGCCGCGCTAACCCGCGTTCCAAGCCGCCGTTCCCGGCCAGTGCCGGCGTCTGGGGCAAACCGACCTGCGTTAACAACGTTGAGACGCTGTCCAACGTCCCGGCGATCTTCCTGAATGGCGTGGAGTGGTACAAAAACATCTCCAGCAGCGAAGACACAGGCACCAAGATGATGGGCTTCTCCGGTCGGGTGAAAAATCCGGGCGTGTGGGAACTGCCGTTTGGCACCACCGCGCGTGAAATCCTTGAGGATTATGCCGGCGGTATGCGCGATGGCCTGAAGTTCAAAGCCTGGCAACCGGGCGGAGCCGGTACCGACTTCCTGACCGAGCAGCACCTCGACCTGCCGATGGAATTTGCCAGCATCGGCAAAGCCGGCAGCCGTCTGGGTACCGCGCTGGCGATGGCGGTCGACCACGAAATCAATATGGTGTCGCTGGTACGCAACCTCGAAGAGTTCTTTGCGCGCGAGTCGTGCGGCTGGTGTACGCCGTGCCGTGACGGTCTGCCATGGAGCGTGAAGATCCTGCGTGCGCTGGAGCAGAAAAAAGGCCAGCCGGGGGATATCGAAACCCTGCTGCAGCTGTGCCGCCAGCTCGGTCCGGGCAAGACGTTCTGCGCCCACGCACCGGGTGCCGTTGAGCCACTGCAGAGCGCGATTAAATATTTCCGTGACGAGTTTGAAGCTGGCATTGCGCCGCAGGTGTTTGGCAATACCCGCGCCATTGGCGGGATTCAGCCTAACCTGCTGAAAGCGCGCTGGTAAGCCGCCGTCGTACACGGAATCGCCCGGGCCTGAGGCTGCGGGGCAGGAATTAGATGTTTAACGCTCGTTTGCGGACGAGCCTTACGGAAGCATGTTCACTATGGCTACAATCCATGTAGACGGTAAAGAATATGATGTGAACGGAGCGGACAACCTGCTGCAGGCGTGTCTGTCTCTGGGCCTTGATATTCCTTATTTTTGCTGGCATCCGGCGCTGGGAAGCGTAGGAGCCTGCCGCCAGTGCGCGGTGAAGCAATTCCAGAATGCCGAAGATACCCGTGGTCGCCTCGTCATGTCCTGCATGACGCCTGCGTCTGACGGCACCTTTATCTCCATCGACGATGGCGAAGCGAAAGAGTTTCGTGAAAGCGTGGTGGAGTGGCTGATGACCAACCACCCGCACGACTGTCCGGTGTGCGAAGAGGGCGGTAACTGTCACCTGCAGGATATGACGGTAATGACGGGACACAGCTTCCGTCGCTACCGTTTCACCAAACGTACCCATCAGAATCAGGATCTCGGGCCGTTTATCTCGCATGAGATGAACCGCTGTATCGCCTGTTACCGCTGCGTGCGCTACTACAAAGATTACGCCGATGGCAAAGATCTTGGCGTGTACGGCGCGCATGACAACGTCTACTTTGGCCGTCCGGAAGATGGCACGCTGGAGAGCGAATTCTCCGGTAACCTGGTAGAAATCTGCCCGACCGGCGTGTTCACCGATAAAACCCACTCTGAACGCTATAACCGTAAGTGGGATATGCAGTTTGCGCCCAGCATCTGCCAGCAGTGCAGCGTGGGTTGTAACACCAGCCCGGGCGAGCGCTATGGCGAGCTGCGTCGTATCGAAAACCGCTACAACGGATCGGTGAACCACTACTTCCTGTGCGACCGTGGCCGTTTCGGCTATGGCTACGTGAACCGTAAAGATCGTCCGCGTCATCCGGAACAGCTGCGCGGCACTGACCGTATCACGCTGAACGCAGAACAGGCGGTTAATGCCGCCGCGGATATCCTGCGTCAGGCGAAGAAGGTGATCGGTATCGGTTCGCCACGCGCCAGTATCGAAAGCAACTTCGCGCTGCGCGAACTGGTGGGCGCAGAAAACTTCTCAACCGGTATGCCGGCAGCTGAGCAGGCGCGGGTTGAGCTGATGCTGAAAGTACTGCAGCAGGGCGGCATCTACACGCCATCGCTGCGTGAAATTGAAAGCTATGACGCCGTACTGGTGCTGGGTGAAGATCTGACTCAGGTCGGTGCCCGCGTGGCGCTGTCGGTGCGTCAGGCCGTTAAAGGCAAAGCACGCGAAATGGCCGCCGCTCAGAAAGTCGCTGACTGGCAGATCGCCGCCATCCTCAACATTGGTCAGCACGCCAAACATCCGCTGTTTGTCACTAACGTTGATGAAACCCGTCTCGATGATATCGCCGCGTGGAGCTATCGCGCACCGGTGGAAGATCAGGCCCGCCTGGGCTTCGCCATCGCGCACGCGCTGGATGACAGCGCACCGGCGGTTAGCGATTTTGACAGCAGCCTGAACGGCAAGCTGGACGTGGTGGTTCAGGCGCTGGCCGGCGCGAAAAAACCGCTGATCATTTCCGGCACCCACTCGGGCAGCACGGCAATGATTGAAGCGGCAGCCAACGTGGCTAAAGCGCTGAAAGCGCGCGGTGCCGACGTCGGTATTACCTTCCTCGCCGGTGCGGCCAACAGCTTTGGTCTCGGCCTGATGGGCGGCCAGTCGCTGGACAGCGCGCTGGAGCAGCTGGATAAAGGCGAAGCGGAAGCGCTGGTGGTGCTGGAGAACGATCTCTACCGTCACGCGCCGAAAGCCACCGTCGATGCGGCACTGCATAACACCGCGCACGTGATCGTGGTTGATCATCAACGCACGGCCACGCTGGAGAAAGCCGGTCTGGTGCTCTCCACCGCCAGCTTTGCCGAGAGCGACGGCACCTCCATCAACCATGAAGGTCGCGCCCAGCGCTTCTTCCAGGTTTACGATCCGGCCTATTACGACGATAGCGTGGTGATGCTGGAGAGCTGGCGCTGGCTGCATTCGCTGCACAGCGCCGTCGAGAGCCGCCAGATTGACTGGACGCAGCTCGATCACGTGATTGATGCCGCGATTGTGGCGCTGCCGCAGCTGAAAGGGATTAAGGACGCGGCGCCGGACGCCAGCTTCCGTATTCGTGGCCAGAAACTGGCGCGTTCACCGCATCGTGCCAGTGGCCGTACCGCCGCGCGCGCCAACATCAGCGTGCACGAACCGCGTCAGCCGCAGGATAAAGACACCATGTTTGCCTTCTCCATGGAAGGTAACAACCAGCCGTCGGCACCGCGTTCGCAGATTCCTTTTGCCTGGGCACCAGGCTGGAACTCACCGCAGGCGTGGAACAAGTTCCAGGCGGAAGTGGGCGGTAAACTGCGTCATGGCGATCCGGGCGTGCGGCTGTTCGAAGCCAGCGAAAGTGCACTGGACTGGTTCAGCCAGGTTCCGGCACGCTTCGTGGGCGGCAGCCAGTATCGCGTGGCACCTTACTATCAGCTGTTTGGTAGTGAAGAGATGACGCAGCGCTCGCCAACCTTCCAGAAACGCATGGCGCCAGCCACGCTGGTGATCAACCCGGCAGATGCTGAGAAGCTGGGCGTTAATAACGGTGCGTCCGTGGAGCTGGTTTGCGCCGGTGAAACGCTGCGTCTGCCGGTGCGCTTCTCTGCGGCACTGCAGGCGGGGCAGGTGGGTCTGCCGCTTGGCATGCCGGGTGTACCGCCGTTCCTCGCGGGTGCGCAAATTGACAAACTGCAGGAGGCAGCGCAATGAGCTGGCTGACACCGGACGTTATTGACATCATCCTGCAGGTGGTGAAAGCCATTGTGATCCTGTTGGTGGTGGTGGCCTGTGGTGCCTTCATGAGCTTTGCCGAGCGTCGTCTGCTCGGCCTGTGGCAGAACCGTTATGGACCGAACCGCGTAGGCTGGGGCGGCTCGCTGCAGCTGGCGGCGGACATGATCAAAATGTTCTTTAAAGAGGACTGGGTTCCGCCGTTTACCGATCGCTTCATCTTTACCCTGGCACCGGTCATCGCCTTCGTTTCGCTGCTGCTGGCGTTTGCGATTGTGCCGGTTTCGCCGAGCTGGATGGTCACCGATCTGAACATCGGTCTGCTGTTCTTCCTGATGATGGCGGGTCTGGCGGTATACGCCGTACTGTTCGCGGGCTGGTCGAGTAACAACAAATACTCGCTGCTCGGTGCAATGCGTGCCTCCGCGCAGACCCTGAGCTACGAAGTGTTCCTCGGCCTGTCACTGATGGGCGTGGTGGCGCAGGCGGGTTCCTTTAACCTGAACGCCATCGTTGAGAGCCAGACGCACCTGTGGAACATCATCCCGCAGTTCTTTGGCTTCGTGACCTTCTGTATTGCCGGTGTCGCGGTATGCCACCGTCATCCGTTTGACCAGCCGGAAGCGGAGCAGGAACTGGCCGACGGTTACCACATCGAATATGCCGGGATGAAGTTCGGCCTGTTCTTTGTCGGTGAGTACGTGGCCATTACTACCGTATCGGCGCTGATCGTCACCCTGTTCTTCGGTGGCTGGCACGGTCCGTTCCTGCCGCCGTTCATCTGGTTCGCCCTGAAAACGGCGTTCTTTATGGTGATGTTTATCCTGATTCGTGCTGCGCTGCCGCGTCCACGCTATGACCAGGTGCTGTCGTTCGGCTGGAAAGTATGTCTGCCGTTGACGTTATTGAACCTGCTGGCCACTGCCGCAGTGATTCTGTACAACGCGCAGTAAGGGGTTTTGAGATGACTTTAAAAGATATTGTCGTTGGCTTCGGCACGACAGTGCGCAGTATCTGGATGATTGGCATGCATGCCTTCGCCAAGCGCGAAACCCAGATGTATCCGGAAGAGCCGGTTTATCTGCCGCCGCGCTACCGTGGCCGTATCGTGCTGACGCGCGATCCGGACGGCGAAGAGCGCTGCGTGGCCTGTAACCTGTGCGCCGTTGCCTGCCCGGTCGGCTGTATTTCGCTGCAGAAAGCGGAGATGCAGGATGGCCGCTGGTATCCGGAATTTTTCCGCATCAACTTCTCGCGCTGCATCTTCTGTGGTTTATGTGAAGAAGCGTGCCCGACCACCGCGATTCAGCTGACGCCGGACTTCGAACTCGGTGAGTTCAAGCGTCAGGATCTGGTGTATGAGAAGGAAGACCTGCTGATTTCCGGCCCGGGTAAATATCCGGAGTACAACTTCTACCGCATGGCAGGTATGGCGATCGACGGTAAAGACAAAGGCGACGCGGAAAACGAAGCCAAACCGATCGACGTTAAAGGCTTATTACCTTAAGGAGCCAGGTATGGAATTTGCGTTTTATCTTTGCGGACTGGTGGCGGTGCTGACGACATTGCGCGTCATCACCCACACCAATCCGGTACATGCGCTGCTGTACCTGATTGTTTCGCTGCTGTCGATTGCCGGCGTGTTCTTCTCGATGGGTGCCTATTTTGCCGGTGCGCTGGAGATCATCGTCTATGCCGGTGCCATCATGGTGCTGTTTGTGTTCGTAGTGATGATGCTCAACCTGGGTAAAACCCAGCAGGATCAGGAGCGCGAATGGCTGAAGCCGTCGCTGTGGATCGGTCCGGGCATTGTCTCGCTGCTGCTGCTGGTGGTGATGATCTACGCCATCCTGACCGCGACCGACCAGGGTATTGATGGCACCGTCATCGATGCCAAAGCGGTGGGCATCAGTCTGTTTGGCCCGTATGTTCTGGCGGTTGAGCTGGCGTCAATGCTGCTGCTGGCCGGTCTGGTGGTGGCGTTCCATATCGGACGTGAAGATCGTCAGGGCGAAGTGCTGAGCAACCGCGTGTCAGACGCGGCGGCCAATAAGGAGGAGCACGCATGATCCCGTTACAACACGGCCTGATTCTGGCTGCTGTGCTGTTTGTTCTCGGCCTGACCTCGCTGGTGCTGCGCCGCAACCTGCTGTTTATGCTGATCGGTCTGGAGATCATGATCAACGCCGCGGCGCTGGCGCTGGTGGTGGCAGGCAGCTACTGGGGACAAGCCGACGGCCAGGTGATGTACATCCTGGCAATCAGCCTCGCGGCGGCGGAAGCCAGTATTGGTCTGGCGCTGCTGCTCCAGCTCTATCGTCGTCGTCAGACGCTGAACATTGACACAGTGAGCGAGATGCGCGGATGAATCTTCTCTATTTAACCGTATTATTTCCGCTGATTGGCTTCCTGCTATTGGCGTTTTCCCGTGGTCGCTGGTCGGAGAACCTGTCGGCTGCGGTGGGGATGGGTTCAGTGGGCCTTGCGGCGCTGACCACCGTATTTGTGGGTGTGGACTTCTTTAGTCACGGCCAGCAGCCATTTACCCAGGCGCTGTGGACCTGGATGCACGTGGGTAACTTTGACATCAAAGTGAACCTGGTGCTGGACGGTCTGTCGCTGACCATGCTGTCGGTGGTTACCGGCGTCGGCTTCTTCATCCACATGTTCGCTTCCTGGTACATGCGCGGTGAAGAGGGCTATTCACGCTTCTTCGCCTACACCAACCTGTTCATCGCGAGCATGGTGGTGCTGGTGCTGGCCGATAACCTGATGCTGATGTACCTTGGCTGGGAAGGGGTAGGGCTGTGTTCCTACCTGCTGATTGGCTTCTACTACAGCAATCCGGAAAACGGCAAAGCGGCGATGAAAGCCTTCATCATCACCCGTGTCGGTGACGTGTTCCTCGCCTTTGCGCTGTTCATTCTCTACAACGAACTGGGTACGCTGAACTTCCGTGAGCTGATGGAGCTGGCCCCGGCGCACTTCGCGGCGGACAACCACATGCTGCAGTGGGCGACGCTGATGCTGCTGGGCGGTGCCGTGGGTAAATCGGCACAGCTGCCGCTGCAGACGTGGCTGGCCGATGCGATGGCCGGTCCGACGCCGGTCTCCGCGCTGATCCACGCTGCCACCATGGTAACCGCAGGCGTCTATCTGATTGCCCGCACCCACGGTCTGTTCCTGCTGACGCCGGAAGTGCTGCATCTGGTGGGTATCGTTGGTGCGATTACGCTGGTGCTGGCGGGCTTCGCCGCGCTGGTGCAGACCGACATCAAACGCGTGCTGGCTTACTCCACCATGAGTCAGATCGGCTACATGTTCCTGGCGCTGGGCGTACAGGCGTGGGACGCTGCGATTTTCCACCTGATGACCCATGCGTTCTTCAAGGCGCTGCTGTTCCTCTCCTCCGGTTCCGTGATTCTGGCCTGTCATCACGAGCAGAACATTTTCAAAATGGGCGGTCTGCGTAAGAGCATCCCGCTGGTGTATGTCTGCTTCCTGGTGGGCGGTGCCGCGCTGGCCGCGCTGCCGCTGATTACCGCCGGCTTCTACAGTAAGGACGAGATTCTGTTCGGTGCGCTGGCAAACGGTCACATCAATCTGATGGTCGCCGGTCTGGTGGGTGCATTCCTTACCTCAATCTACACCTTCCGCATGATCTTCATCGTGTTCCACGGCGAAGAGAAAATTCATGCGCATGCCGGTAAAGGCATTACGCATCACCTGCCGCTGATTGTGCTGCTGGTACTCTCGACCTTCGTTGGCGCGCTGATTACGCCTCCGCTGGCGGGCGTGCTGCCACAGAACGAGTTTGGTGAAACTGGCAAAGTGGCGCTGGAAATCACCTCGGGTGCCGTGGCGATTATCGGAATCCTGATTGCCGCCGCGCTGTGGCTGGGCAAACGTCAGCTGGTCACCCGCATCGCCAACAGCGCGCCGGGCCGTTTCTTCGGCACCTGGTGGTTTGCGGCCTGGGGCTTCGACTGGCTGTACGACAAGGTATTTGTTAAACCGTACCTTGGCATTGCCTGGCTGCTGCAGCGCGATCCGCTCAACTCCCTGATGAACCTGCCAGCGCTGCTGTCGCGCATTGGTAACAAAGGTCTGATCGTGAGCGAGAACGGCTATCTGCGCTGGTATATCGCGTCGATGAGCGTCGGTGCCGTGGTGGTGCTGGCGCTGATGCTGGTGATTTAACGATTGATGAGCGGGGCGCGCGATGGTTTAGCGCCCCACGTAAGAATGTTCAAAATTGTCTGATACACGGGTGAGATCAACGCAGTCAGTTTGGTGTTCGCCAGCGCAGCAACCGGCGCGTAGTAATACGTGAACGTTGCCCGCGTGGGCGAGGCGAAACAGGCGCGTCCGATAGCCTGAACGAAGACGAAAATAGGGAATGTACGCCGTGTTATTACCTTGGCTAATAATTATACCCTTTGTTGGGGGCTTGCTTTGCTGGCTGGCTGAGCGCCTTGGCGCGAAGGTGCCGCGCTGGATTGCCCTGATCACCATGGGGCTGACGCTGGCGCTGGGCCTGCAGCTGTGGCTGCAGGGCGGCTATTCGCTGACGCAGGCTGCGGGCCTGCCGCAGTGGCAGTCGACTTTCCTGGTGTCGTGGATCCCACGCTTTGGCATTAATTTCCATCTGGCGCTGGATGGCCTGTCGCTGCTGATGGTGGTGCTGACCGGCCTGCTGGGTCTGATGGCGGTACTCTGTTCGTGGAATGAAATCGAAAAGTATCAGGGCTTCTTCCACCTTAACCTGATGTGGATTCTCGGCGGCGTGATCGGCGTGTTCCTCGCCATCGACATGTTCCTGTTCTTCTTCTTCTGGGAAATGATGCTGGTGCCGATGTACTTCCTCATCGCGCTCTGGGGTCACAAAGCGTCTGACGGGAAAACCCGTATCAGCGCGGCAACCAAATTCTTCATCTATACCCAGGCGTCAGGTCTGGTGATGCTGATTGCCATTCTGGCGCTGGTGTTTGTGCACTACAACGCCACTGGCGTCTGGACGTTCAGCTATGAAGAGCTGCTGAAAACGCCAATGTCACACACCGTTGAGTATCTGCTGATGCTGGGCTTCTTCATCGCCTTTGCGGTGAAAATGCCGGTGGTGCCGCTGCACGGCTGGCTGCCGGATGCCCACAGCCAGGCACCGACCGCTGGTTCGGTTGACCTTGCCGGTATCCTGCTGAAAACTGCGGCTTACGGCCTGCTGCGTTTTAGCCTGCCGCTGTTCCCGAATGCGTCGGCGGAGTTCGCGCCGATCGCCATGTGGCTCGGCATCATCGGTATCTTCTACGGCGCCTGGATGGCGTTCTCGCAGACCGATATCAAACGTCTGATCGCCTACACCTCGATTTCGCACATGGGCTTCGTGCTGATTGCCATCTACACCGGCAGCCAGCTGGCGTTCCAGGGCGCGGTGGTGCAGATGATTGCGCACGGCCTGTCGGCCGCGGCGCTGTTCATCCTGTGCGGTCAGCTGTATGAACGTCTGCATACCCGTGACATGCGCCAGATGGGCGGCCTGTGGTCGCGCATCAAGTGGATTCCGGGCCTGTCGCTGTTCTTTGCCGTGGCCAACCTCGGTATGCCGGGCACCGGTAACTTTGTTGGTGAGTTCATGATTCTGACCGGCAGCTATCAGGTGGTGCCGTTGATTATCGTGATTGCCACCTTCGGCCTGGTATTTGCCTCGGTGTACTCGCTGATCATGATGCAGCGCGCTTACTACGGCGAAGCCAAATCAAAAGAGCCGCTGGCTGGAATGTCGCCGCGCGAATTCCTGACCATCGGTGTACTGGTCGTGCTGCTGGTGCTGCTGGGCGTTTATCCGCAGCCAATCCTCGACACGTCCCATGCTGCGATGAGCAATATTCAGCAGTGGTTTACCGCTTCAATTTCAACTACAAGGCCGTAATTCGCCATGACAATAACTCCTCAACAATTGATCGCGTTGCTACCGCTGTTAATCGTCGGATTGACGGTGGTGGTTGTGATGCTGTCCATTGCGTGGCGACGCAACCACTTTGTTAATGCCACGCTGACGGTCATCGGTCTAAACCTCGCGCTGCTGTCGCTGTGGTTTGTGGGCCACGTGGGCGCCATGGATGTCACGCCGCTGCTGCGCGTGGATGGCTATTCGATGTTCTATACCGCGCTGGTGATGCTGGCGAGTCTGGCAACCTGCACTTTTGCTTATCCGTGGCTGGCCGGTTTCCCGGACAACAAAGATGAGTTCTATCTGCTGGTGCTAATCGCGGCGCTGGGCGGGATCGTGCTGGCCAGCGCCAACCATCTGGCAGCGCTGTTCATCGGTATCGAACTGCTGTCGCTGCCGCTGTTTGGTCTTATCGGCTACGCCTTCCGTCAGAAGCGCTCGCTGGAAGCGGCGCTGAAGTACATGATTCTGTCGGCTGCGGCTTCCTCATTCCTGATCTTCGGTATTGCGCTGGTCTACGCCGATTCCGGCAGCCTGAGCTTTGTGCAGCTCGGCAAGAGCCTGAATGACAGCATGATTCAGCAGCCGCTGCTGCTGGTCGGGCTGGGCATGATGATCATCGGTCTTGGCTTCAAGCTGTCGCTGGTGCCGTTCCATCTGTGGACGCCAGACGTTTATCAGGGCGCGCCGGCTCCGGTCTCGACCTTCCTCGCCACCGCCAGCAAAATCGCTATCTTTGCGGTCATCATGCGTCTGTTCATGTACGCACCGGTAACCGACAGTGAAGCGGTGCGCACCGTGCTGGGTGTGATTGCCTTCGTCTCGATTCTGTTCGGTAACCTGATGGCGATTTCGCAGAGCAACATCAAGCGTCTGCTCGGCTATTCATCTATCGCGCATCTTGGCTATCTGCTGGTGGCGCTGATTGCGGTGAAAACCCATCAGCTGTCGCTGGAAACCGCCGGTGTCTATCTGGCCGGTTACCTGTTCAGCAGCCTCGGCGCCTTCGGTGTAGTCAGCCTGATGTCGAGCCCGTACCGTGGTCCGGATGCGGATACGCTTTACTCGTATCGCGGTCTGTTCTGGCATCGTCCTATTCTCTCCGCCGTGATGACGGTGATGATGCTGTCGCTGGCCGGTATCCCAATGACGCTGGGCTTTATCGGTAAGTTTTACGTCATCGCATCAGGCGTTAACGCGCATCTGTGGTGGCTGACCGCGGCGGTTGTCGCCGGTAGCGCCATTGGTCTGTACTACTACCTGCGCGTTACGGTGAGCCTGTACCTCAGCCCGCCGGAACTGCACACCCGCGATACCCCGGCCAACTGGGCGTTCACCGCAGGTGGTGTGGTGGTGCTGATCTCCGCTATCCTGGTGTTGCTGCTCGGTGTTTATCCGCAGCCGCTCATCACGCTGGTGCAGCTGGCCCAGCCGCTGATGTAAACAGCGCGTCATCTTCACAATCAGGCCTGCGGGCCTGATTTTTTTTGCCTGCAATTTGAGAGTTTGATCACATTGCTCCGCGTGTCCGCCCCTGTTACGTGCAGCCCACTGCGTTTAGCGCATGCGCTGTGATAGGCTGTGAAGATCACTTTTTTCGCTCAGACAAGGAAGCATGATGGATATGCAATGGCTTGATTGCCACCACAGTGAACTGACCGCGCAGCAGCTGTATACCGTGCTGGCGCTGCGCAATCAGGTGTTTATCGTCGAACAGGCCTGTCCGTATCAGGATATAGATGGCCAGGATTTGACAGCTGATAACCGCCATCTGCTGGGCTTTCTTGATGGCAAACTGCTGGCCTATGCGCGTCTCCTGACGCCCGCGCTGGCTTCCTCGCCGGTGACCATTGGTCGGGTGATTGTGTCGGAAGAGGCGCGCGGCCTGAAACTGGGCTATCGGCTGATGGAGCAGGCGCTGAACAGCTGCGAACAGCACTGGCCGCAGCGGGCGGTGTATCTGTCCGCGCAGGCGCATCTGGAAGGCTTTTATGGTCGCCTGGGTTTCCGGGCAGTCACGGACGTTTATCTGGAAGATAATATTCCGCACGTCGGCATGCAGAAAAACTAACGGCGAGGTGTTGGCCTCGCCGTGCAGGTTAGCCCGGCGTCATCTGCCGGTCGTCGGTGTACTTGCGCTGATCGGGCGGTGGCGGGAAGTACTGATACAGCCAGGTTTCGCTCAGCGTCTCATCTTTGGTGCGCAGGAACAGGCGCATATCTACCGGTTTGGTTGAGTCGCTATTCGGATACCAGTCAAACAGGATACGGTAACCTTTCAGCGGTTCGACGTAGAGAATCTCCACCTGTTTGAAGGTGCCGGACGACACGGTGATCACCGGTTCGATGCCTTTCGGCGCGGCCGCCTGCAGGTCGCCGCCAATGAAATCGATAGCAAAGCGGCGGCACCACTGGTCCGGGAAGTGTTCGCCCGGTGCCCAGCCTTCCGGGAAGCCACCAATACCGGTGCGCGTGGCATCAACGCGGGCCAGACCGCTGCGGACCGGCGGCAGCTGGCTCCAGTAGAGTTTGTACTGGAAATTAAACTCGCTGCCAGCTTTGACCGGCTCGGCCGGCTGCCAGAAGCAAACAATGTTATCCAGCGTTTCCCCGGTCGTCGGGATCTCCATCAGGTTGATGGCGCCTTTACCCCATTTACCGATCGGCTCCACCCACAGGCTGGGGCGTTTGTCATACCAGCCAATCACGTCCTGATAATCTTTGAAATCATGATTCAGCTGCAGCAGACCGAAGCCGCGTGGGTTTTCATCCTGATAGGCATTAAACTGCAGGCGCTGCGGGTTATTCAGCGGACGGGCAATCCACTCGCCGCTGCCGCTCCACATCGCCAGGCGATCGGAGTCATGAATCTGCGGATGATAGGTATTGCACATGCGGCGCTCGTTGGTGCCGCAGCTGAACATGCTGGTCATTGGCGCAATACCGAGCTGACGAATCTCGTTGCGCGCAAACAGGTGGTTTTCCACCTCCATCACCACGCGTTTTTCTTCGCAGTGAATGGTGAATTTGTAGGCACCGGTGACGCTGGCCCCGTCCAGCAGTGCATACACCACAAAGGTGGTGTCTTCAGCTTTTGGCGTCTCGAACCAGAAGGCGGTGAAGTCGGGAAATTCTTCCTGGCCATTGCTGAAGGTGTTAACCGCGACGCCACGGGCTGACAGGCCATATTGGTAGGTTTCATCTACCGCGCGGAAGTAGCTGGCACCGAGGAAAGAAACGATGTCGCGTCGCGCCAGCTCCGGTTTTTTAAAGGCGCGGAAACCGGCAAAGCCGAGGTCGGTTTTACCCACCAGCTGCTGGGTATCCACGTTGGCGTTGTGATAATTAAACAGTTCCGGACGGAAGTGGATTTCCCGCGCCTCGCGGCTGGCGGCGTCCACGGAGAACATGCGAATGCGGCGCTTAAAGCCCATGCCAACGTGGAAGAACTGCACATCCAGCTCGCGGTCGGCGATGTTGTTCCACAGTGAGTGGTTAGCGTCGTACTGAATTTCGTTATACGCCTGCGGTGTCAGATTGGCCAGGGTCGCGGGCAGGGGGCCGGGCGCGCCGCCCCAGGGCTGTTTGGCCAGCGCCGCGGCTTTCTTTTTCAGCACATCGAAATCGAAGCGCACGGCGGTTCCGTCGGCGATGCCATCATCGGCCCAGGCGGACTGCGCAAACAGCGAGGAGAGCCCGGTCATGCCGCTAACGGCAGAGAGGGCCATGGACGCTTTCATAAATTTTCTACGATTCATGCCGGAAATCTTTTCCTTAGCTGCTCGGGTGTATTGAGGCTGTCGCAAGACATTTAGCGTCAGGCTATAGGGGGTTACGACAGTGGCGAAAATAAAAAATTCAGTCCGCTGAAAATTTATCAGATTAATCAAATAAACGAAGCACAATTCCGCGTGCAACGCCCCGGATGACATAACTTTGCGTTCAGCGCGGCAAAAAGCGCAGTCAGCGGATGACGGCGCGGCGCAAAAACGCAATTTATGACTATAGTTAATCGACACCGCATTTAAACATGGAGGATTGTGAACATGTCATCTACCGATCAATTTGAAACCCGTCTTGATGACGATCTGGCGCTGCTGACGGAAACGCTGGAAGAAGTGCTGCGCTCCTCGGGCGATCCGGCGGACCAGAAATATATCGAACTGAAGCAGAAAGCCGAGCAGGCGCTGGAAGACGTGAAGAATCGCGTGAGCCAGGCGTCCGACAGCTATTACTATCGTGCCAAACAGGCAGCATATCGTGCCGACGATTACGTGCATGAAAAACCGTGGCAGGGCATTGGTATCGGTGCGGCTGCCGGTCTGTTTGTTGGCCTGCTGCTGGCGCGCCGTTAATCCCCGTGGGCGCGATGTCCGTCGCGCCCGATTCCTGCTTTCCCGCTGTTTCCTTTCCGCATCGCGATTAACCCGCCATTTCGCACCGGCGGCGATTGTGTTTCGCCTGCGCGCTCCCTACAGTGAAAGCCACAGGGATAAGGAGAAGAGATCGTGATACGTGTCGAAATGCTCTCAACGGGCGATGAAGTGTTACATGGGCAGATTGTCGATACCAACGCCGCGTGGCTGGCCGATGTGCTGTTTCAGCACGGCCTGCCGATGACCAGTCGCAGTACGGTCGGCGATGCGATGAGCTCGCTGGTTGAAGCGCTACAGAGCCGCAGTCAGATTGCCGACGTGCTGATTGTGAACGGCGGTCTCGGGCCGACCAGCGACGATCTCAGCGCACAGGCAGCGGCCACCGCCAGTGGCAGCGAGCTGGTGCTGCAGCAGGCGTGGCTGGAGAAGATGGAAGCCTGGTTTGCCTGCCGCGGGCGGCTCATGGCACCCAGTAATCGCAAGCAGGCGGAGATTCCGGCCAATGCCGAGTTGATCGATAACCCGGTCGGCACCGCCTGTGGGTTTGCCCTGCAGCTTAATCGCTGCTGGATATTCTTTACCCCCGGCGTGCCGTCAGAATTCAAAGTGATGGTTGAGCAGCAGATTATTCCGCGTCTTAAGGCGCGTTTTACGTTGCCAGAACCCCCACTGTGCCTGCGTCTGACCACCTTTGGTCGCGGCGAGAGCGATATCGCCGCGGAGCTTGAACCGCTGCCGCTGCCGGAAGGCGTAGTGATGGGCTACCGTTCGTCGATGCCCATTATTGAGATCAAACTGACCGGCCCGGCCAGCCAGCGCGTAGCGATGGAGCAGGTGTGGCAGCAGGTTAAGTTACTGCTGGCCGAGTGCACCATTTTTGAAGGCTTTGAAGGATTGCCAGCCGTGCTGGCGCGGGAACTGCACGATCGCGGCTTCCGCCTTGCTCTGAGCGAACAATACACGGCCGGGTTGCTGCACTGGCAGCTGGCCGCCGCACAGGTGCCGCTTAGCGCCGCTGAGCTGCTGCCGGCACGTGAGGAGTCGCTGGAAGCGCAGGTTACGCGCACGCGTCAGTTAGCTGCTCAGCAGGGCACAGTGCTGGCCTTGTCGGTTGGCGATCTGCAGGAAGGGGAAGTGTCGATTGCGCTGCACACCCCGGAAGCCAGCTGGGGCCAGCGGGTGAAATTTACCCACGGGCGGCACAATCTGGAAACCCGGCAGAAAGTGGTGGCAATGATGGCGATGAATATGCTGCGCCGCTGGCTGCACGGCAGTGAAGTCAGTACCGGTCACGGCTGGATTGATGTCCTGGAGACGGTGAAGAGCTGACTCCATTGTGCTGGCGGTAATTTACAGCAAGGTCAGAGGGGAAGTTGAGCACGCCCGGAACGGCAAAACCCGCTCCCTGCGGGCCTCGACACGCGGCATCCTTGCCGCGTGACGTCCGGCTTAGCTCAACATCCCCTCTTCCCGTTAGCATGGGTGTCGCTGCAGGGTGACGTTCTGTTACCGCAATGAAGAAGCCTGATAGGGCGTGGGGGAGGTTGCCGCTTGCAGCAGCCTCCGCGCCAGGACGGCGCGGCGGCAGGCTCCAGGGATGGATTTACGCCGGTGCAGCAAGCGGCAACCTCTCAGACGACCTGTATGGATGTTGCAGCATTAAAGGACTTTTGCGTTTGGTGTAGCGGCAGGTTACAGCTCGATCTCAATCTCCCCTCTGGCCTTACAACAGCAGGGCAGAATCTCGCCCTGCTGAATAAACGCCAGTGGGGTTTCCGCATAATCCACTTCGCCTTTCAGCAGACGCATGCGGCAGGAGCCGCAGTAGCCTTCGCGACACTGAAACTCGACGCACACATTGTGTGCTTCCAGCGTCGTCAGCAGATTAGGGTGTTCGTCTGCGCACTCCAGCCGGGAGCCGGAGCTGCGCAGGATTACCACGGAACGGCTCATGCTTACAGCTGGAAATCGTTGAAGTCGTCTTCGCCCACTTCGGAGTCGATCTGACCCACCAGATAGGAGCTCACTTCAACTTCCTGCGGCGCCACCTGCACGTTATCTGACACCAGCCACGAGTTAATCCATGGAATCGGGTTAGAACGCGTCTGGAACGGCAGATCAAGGCCCACCGCCTGCATGCGGATATTGGTGATGTACTCAATGTACTGGCACAGAATGTCCTTGTTCAGACCAATCATTGAGCCGCCGCTGAACAGATACTCAGCCCACTCTTTTTCCTGCTCGGCCGCTTTCTTAAACAGGTCGAAGCACTCGTCGCGGCACTCAGCGGCGATCTCTTTCATTTCAGGATCGTCTTCACCGGTACGCATCAGATTCAGCATATGCTGGGTGCCGGTCAGGTGCAGCGCTTCGTCACGGGCAATCAGACGAATAATCTTAGCGTTGCCTTCCATCAGTTCGCGCTCGGCGAAGGCGAACGAGCAGGCAAAGCTGACGTAGAAGCGAATCGCTTCCAGCGCGTTAACGCTCATCAGGCAGATATACAGCTGCTTCTTCAGCGCACGCAGATTCACGGTCACGCTCTTGCCCGCCACCTGATGCGTGCCTTCACCCAGCAGATGCCAGTAGTTGGTCATCTCGATCAGATCATCGTAATACTTCGAGATATCCTGCGCGCGCGCCAGAATCTGCTCGTTAGTCACGATGTCATCAAACACCAGTGACGGATCATTGACGATATTACGGATGATGTGGGTGTACGAGCGTGAGTGGATGGTCTCGGAGAACGCCCAGGTTTCCACCCAGGTTTCCAGCTCGGGAATCGAAATCAGCGGCAGCAGCGCTACGTTCGGGCTGCGGCCCTGAATGGAATCCAGCAGCGTCTGATACTTCAGGTTACTGATAAAGATGTGCTTCTCGTGCTCCGGCAGCGCCTGATAGTCGATGCGATCGCGCGAGACGTCAACCTCTTCCGGACGCCAGAAGAAAGAGAGCTGCTTTTCGATCAGCTTTTCAAAGATGTCGTATTTCTGCTGGTCGAAACGGGCAACGTTCACTGACTGGCCGAAGAACATCGGCTCTTTCAGCTGGTCATTTTTGTTCTGTGAGAAAGTAGTGTAAGCCATGACTAAGTCCAAAAGTGAAACGGGCCAGCCGCTGCTGGCCCAGACACGATAAGGCGCCCGCAGGCGCCTTTCGATCAAATTTTACAGGCGCCGCTTTCGCAGCCATCGTCCTGAATAGACGGCGCCAGATCGTCCTGCGCATCCTCGGCACCGTCACGGGTGTTTTGGTAGTACAGGGTCTTCACGCCAAATTTGTACGCGGTCAGCAGATCTTTCAGCAGCTGTTTCATCGGCACTTTGCCATTGGCGAAACGGCCTGGATCATAGTTGGTGTTCGATGAAATCGCCTGATCGATAAACTTCTGCATCACGCCCACCAGCTGCAGATAGCCATCGTTTGATGGCATCTCCCACAGCAGTTCGTACTGATCTTTCAGACGCTCATACTCCGGTACCACCTGGCGCAGAATCCCGTCTTTCGACGCTTTGATACTGATGTGACCGCGCGGCGGCTCGATACCGTTGGTGGCGTTCGAAATCTGCGAAGAGGTCTCAGACGGCATCAGTGCAGACAGCGTGGAGTTGCGCAGGCCGTGGGTTTTAATCGACTCACGCAGCGCTTCCCAGTCAAGGTGCAGCGGCTCATTACATACGCTGTCGAGATCCTTTTTATAGGTATCGATCGGCAGAATGCCCTGCGAATAAGTGGTCTCTTTAAACCACGGGCAGGCACCTTGCTCTTTCGCCAGCTCGTTGGAGGCTTTCAGCAGCCAGTACTGAATGGCTTCAAAGGTTTTGTGCGTCAGGTTGTTGGCGCTGCCGTCGGAGTAGCGCACACCGTGTTTCGCCAGGTAATAGGCATAGTTGATCACGCCAATACCCAGGGTACGACGGCCCATCGCACCGCGTTTTGCCGCCGGGATCGGGTAATCCTGGTAATCGAGCAGGGCATCCAGCGCGCGTACTGCCAGCGTCGCCAGCTCTTCCAGATCGTCCAGGCTTTCAATCGCACCGAGGTTAAAGGCGGACAGGGTGCACAGCGCGATCTCGCCGCTTTCGTCGTTGACGTCTTCCAGCGGTTTGGTCGGCAGCGCAATTTCCAGGCACAGGTTAGACTGACGCACTGGCGCAATGGCCGGATCGAACGGGCTGTGGGTGTTGCAGTGGTCAACGTTCTGCACGTAGATACGGCCGGTTGAGGCACGTTCCTGCATCATCAGCGAGAACAGGTCGACGGCTTTCACGCGCTGCTTGCGGATGCTGTCGTCCTTCTCATATTTGGTATACAGACGCTCAAACTCATCCTGATCGGCGAAGAACGCGTCATACAGGCCTGGCACGTCGGACGGGCTGAACAGAGTGATGTCTTCGCCTTTCAGCAGGCGGGTGTACATCAGCTTGTTGATCTGCACGCCGTAATCCATATGACGTACGCGGTTGCCTTCGACGCCGCGGTTGTTTTTCAACACCAGCAGGCTTTCCACTTCCAGATGCCACATCGGGTAGAACAGCGTTGCCGCACCGCCGCGCACGCCGCCCTGCGAGCAGGATTTCACCGCCGTCTGGAAGTGCTTATAGAATGGGATACAGCCGGTGTGGAACGCTTCACCACCGCGGATCGGGCTGCCGAGCGCACGAATGCGACCCGCGTTGATACCGATGCCGGCACGCTGTGACACATATTTCACAATAGCGCTGGAGGTGGCGTTAATGGAATCCAGGCTGTCGCCGCATTCGATCAGTACGCAGGAGCTGAACTGACGGGTCGGAGTGCGCACGCCGGACATGATAGGTGTAGGCAGCGAGATCTTGAACGTGGAGATCGCATCGTAGAAACGCTTGATGTAATCCATGCGCGTATCGCGCGGATAGCCGGAGAACAGGCAGGCGGCGACCAGAATATACAGGAACTGGGCGCTCTCGTAGATTTCACCGCTGACGCGGTTCTGCACCAGATATTTGCCTTCCAGCTGCTTCACTGCCGCGTAGGAGAAGTTCATGTCGCGCCAGTGGTCGATGAAGCCGTCCATCTGCTCGAACTCTTCGGTGCTGTAGTCTTCCAGCAGATGGCGATCGTATTTACCCATCTCGACCATTTTTACTACCTGGTCGTACAGCTTCGGTGGCTCAAACTGACCGTACGCTTTTTTACGCAGGTGGAAGATCGCCAGACGCGCGGCCAGGTACTGGTAATCAGGCGCGTCACGGGAGATCAAATCGGCAGCCGCTTTGATGATGGTCTCGTGAATGTCCGAGGTTTTGATGCCATCGTAAAACTGGATGTGCGAACGCAACTCAACCTGCGAGACGGAGACATTGTTCAGCCCTTCAGCTGCCCAGTCCAGCACCCGGTGAATCTTATCGAGGTCGATGCGCTCCTGGCGGCCATCGCGTTTCGTAACGAGCAGACTTTGGTTCATGTCGCGTGTTTACCTGTCCATGAAATACAAAATTATCCCCCGTCTATTCACAGGCGGCTCATTGTGAGTAAGCCTGTGGATAAACACTATATATAGGGGGTGCGGAAAGTTTGAACAACAATATGGTGAGTATTCTAGTCAGCAATCGGATCATCACAAGAGTTGATTTTCACAAAATTTTACGCCCTGGGGGGTGGGGAAAATCCTGGATCCCCACGCCACAAGGCCTGCACCTGGTGTCAACGGATAACAGGTTTTTTTTCAATTTTTGATCGAGCGCGTGTTTATTGCTCAACCGCTGCGATTCGGGAAATTTCCCAGGCGAAAAAAGCCCGCGCCGCTCCGTCAGCAGCGAACTTATCTGCGTTTGCTTATGAATTTTTTATGACCTTTTCACCTTACAAAAAGCGCATCGCAGCGTCTAAAAGGAAATTGATCTGGATAGGGCCAGCGCGTGATAAACCGGGTGCGGTCGGAAGTGAAAGGAGAACTGGCAGTTTGTAGAGCGTTATGCCGTTCAGTTGGGTAAATTGCTGGTCGTAGATTCCATAGCGGCGCGATTTTTCGCGTAATACATCGCGCCGCTACAACAGCGCTGCCCACGGGCGGGCAGGCGAAACAGGTCGTTTACGCCTGACGGTGGGTATGCACCATATAATTGACGTCCACCCCGCGGCCAAGGCGGAACTGGTTGGTCAGCGGATTGTAGTGCAGGCCAGTCATATTGCGTTCACGCAGGGCGGTCTCGTCCACCCAGTTCAGCAACTCGGCGGGACGAATAAATTTTTTCACGTCATGGGTACCGCGCGGCACCATGCGCAGCACGTATTCAGCACCAAACACCGCCAGCAGCCAGGCTTTAGGGTTACGGTTGATGGTGGAGAAAAACACCTCGCCGCCCGGTTTCACCAGCTGCGCGCAGGCCAGCACCACGGAACGCGGATCCGGCACGTGTTCCAGCATCTCCATACAGGTCACCACGTCGTACTGACCGGCATGGCTGGCCGCATGGGCTTCAACCGTCTGCTGCACGTAATTGACGCTCACGCCGCTCTCCAGCGCGTGCAGGCGCGCGATCTCCAGCGGCTCGGCGCCCATATCCAGACCGGTGACCTCCGCCCCTTCACGCGCCATGCTCTCGGCGAGAATGCCGCCGCCGCAGCCGACATCCAGCACTTTCTTACCGAACAGCCCATGGCTGTGCTGGGCAATCCAGCCAAGACGCAGGGGATTAATGCGGTGCAACGGCTTAAATTCACCCTCTAAATCCCACCAGCGTGATGCAACCGCCTCAAACTTAGCAATTTCGGCGTGGTCGACGTTCTGGCGGCTTTCCTGCGGTTGTTCATTCATTGAATCATGACTCCTGACAAAATATGCCACCAGTATAAACGCATAAACCCTGCGAGGCATCTCTCAGCGCAAAGGAAAAGCGCCACAAAACCCTGCTTTACGTTCACCGCACGCAAGCGATGTGATATACTTTCGCACCTTTAAAATCCGGGATTATGTAGAGGGATAGCGGCTCCATGAGCGACCTTGCGAGAGAAATTACACCGGTCAATATCGAAGAAGAGTTGAAAAACTCCTACCTCGATTACGCCATGTCGGTCATCGTTGGCCGAGCCTTACCCGATGTACGTGATGGCCTGAAGCCGGTGCATCGCCGTGTGCTTTTTGCCATGAGCGAACTGGGTAACGACTGGAACAAACCCTATAAAAAATCTGCCCGTGTGGTCGGTGACGTTATCGGTAAATATCACCCACACGGTGACTCCGCTGTGTACGAAAGTATCGTGCGCATGGCCCAGCCGTTCTCCCTGCGCTACATGCTGGTCGACGGTCAGGGTAACTTCGGTTCGGTCGACGGCGACTCCGCCGCAGCGATGCGTTATACCGAAGTGCGCATGGCGAAGATCTCCTCTGAACTGCTGGCTGACCTGGAAAAAGAGACGGTCGACTTTGTGCCGAACTATGACGGCACCGAGCAGATCCCAGAAGTCCTGCCGACCAAAATTCCTAACCTGCTGATCAACGGCTCCTCCGGTATTGCCGTCGGCATGGCGACCAATATTCCGCCTCACAACCTGACGGAAGTGATCAACGGCTGTCTGGCGTTTATCGAAGATGAAAACATCAGCGTCGAAGGGCTGATGGAGCACATTACCGGGCCGGATTTCCCGACCGCCGCCTTTATCAACGGTCGTCGTGGCATTGAAGAAGCCTACCGCACCGGGCGCGGTAAAATTTACATCCGCGCGCGCGGCGAGATCGAAACCGACGCCAAAACCGGTCGTGAAACCATCATCGTCAATGAAATCCCGTATCAGGTGAACAAAGCGCGCCTGATCGAGAAAATTGCCGAGCTGGTGAAAGAGAAGCGCGTTGAGGGCATCAGCGGCCTGCGTGACGAATCTGACAAAGACGGCATGCGTATCGTCATTGAAGTGAAACGCGATGCGGTCGGCGAAGTGGTGCTCAACAACCTCTACTCGCTGACGCAGCTGCAGGTCTCTTTCGGCATCAACATGGTTGCCCTGCATCAGGGCCAGCCGAAGATCATGACGCTGAAGGAGATCATTGAAGCCTTCGTTCGCCACCGCCGTGAAGTGGTGACGCGTCGTACCATCTTTGAACTGCGTAAAGCGCGCGATCGTGCGCACATCCTTGAAGGTCTGGCGATTGCGCTGGCCAACATCGATCCGATTATCGAGCTGATTCGTCGTGCTCCGACGCCAGCCGAAGCGAAAAGCGGCCTGCTGGCGCAGTCGTGGGATCTCGGCAACGTCGCCGCCATGCTGGAACGTGCCGGTGACGACGCCGCGCGTCCGGAGTGGCTGGAAGCGGAGTTTGGTATTCGCGACGGTCGCTACTACCTGACCGAGCAGCAGGCACAGGCCATTCTTGATCTGCGTCTGCAGAAACTGACCGGCCTTGAGCATGAAAAACTGCTCGACGAGTACAAAGAGCTGCTGGACCAGATCGCCGAACTGATTCATATCCTGCAGAGCGCCGAGCGCCTGATGGAAGTGATCCGTGAAGAGCTGGTGGCGATGCGCGATCAGTTTGGCGATGCGCGCCGTACGGAAATCACCGCTAACAGCGCTGACATCAACATCGAAGACCTGATCAACCAGGAAGATGTGGTGGTCACCCTGTCGCATCAGGGCTACGTCAAATACCAGCCGCTGTCAGACTATGAAGCCCAGCGTCGCGGCGGTAAGGGCAAATCGGCGGCGCGCATTAAAGAAGAAGACTTTATTGATCGTCTGCTGGTGGCCAACACCCACGACACCATTCTGTGCTTCTCCAGCCGTGGCCGCCTCTACTGGATGAAGGTCTATCAACTGCCGGAAGCCAGCCGTGGCGCGCGCGGTCGTCCGATCGTCAACCTGCTGCCGCTGGAAGCCAACGAGCGTATCACCGCGATTCTGCCAGTGCGCGAATACACCGAAGGCTTCAACATCTTCATGGCGACCGCAGACGGTACCGTGAAGAAAACTGCGCTGCAGGAGTTCAGCCGTCCGCGCAGTGCCGGCATCATTGCCATCAACCTGCGTGAAGACGATGAGCTGATTGGCGTGGCGCTGACCAACGGTAACGACGAAGCGATGCTGTTCTCTGCCGCCGGTAAAGTGGTGCGCTTCGCGGAGAGCGCGGTGCGCGCCATGGGCCGTTCGGCTTCGGGCGTGCGCGGCATCAGGCTGGCCGAAGGCGACAAAGTGGTGTCGCTGATTGTGCCACGTGAAGAGGGCGCGATTCTCACCGTAACGCAGAACGGCTACGGCAAGCGTACTGCCAACAGCGAGTATCCGACCAAATCGCGCGCCACGCAGGGCGTCATCTCGATTAAAGTCACCGAGCGTAACGGGCCAGTGGTTGGCGCGGTACAGGTGGTAGATAGCGATCAGATCATGATGATCACCGATGCCGGTACGCTGGTGCGTACCCGCGTGTCGGAAGTCAGCGTGGTGGGCCGTAATACGCAGGGCGTGATCCTGATTCGTACCGCGGAAGATGAAAACGTGGTCGGCCTGCAGCGCGTCGCTGAACCGGTGGAAGAGGAAGAACTCGACGCCATCGACGGCAGCGTGGCAGAAGGCGAAGACGATATCGCGCCGGAAGTCGACAGCGACGACGACGCACCGGAAACAGACGACGAAGAGTAACCGTTCATTGTCTGTCACAAGCGGCAGGTCAGGGCAACCGACCTGCCGTTTTTTTTGTCTGACTTTCACTCCCAAAGTCGCGTGCCAACTGGCTTTTTCGCCCTGATAAAGCTAGTGTATGAGAACGTTTTCAACGTCCCGATAACCCTTGCCGCCAGTGAGTCTCTTTTGAAATATCTCGTCTCCTTTCGCACCACGCTTCGCATCTCGCGCTACCTGTTTCGTGCGCTGGCACTGCTGCTCTGGTCGCTGGGTGCACTGTTGACCACTTTCTACATCATCAATGTGCTGCACGAGAAAGAGAACGCGGTGCGCCAGGAGTTTGCCACCAATTATGGTCAGGCCGAATGGTATGTGCGCCACTCAGCGGATGTGATGCGCGAGCTGAAGTACATCACTGAGAATCGCCTGAGCAGCAGCGTCAACGGGCTGGATATGCTCAACGGCATGCCGGGCGGCAAAAGCACGCTGCCGCAGTTTACGCCGCTGTTTACCGACGGTGACTGCACGTCAATGAGCAACACCTGGCGTAACTCGCTCGATTCCCTGAGCTATTTCATTAACTACTGGAAAAGCAATTTTGCCTCAGCCTATGAACTCAATCGGGTGTTCTTTATTGGCGGCGAAAATCAGTGCCTCGCAGACTTCACCATCGGCAACAATAATCCGGTCGATCGCGAACGCAGCCTGAAGGCGCTGCGCGAAAACGTGCTGCACTACCGCAGCGGCAACGAGGAAGAGCGGCGTAATCCGATGTACTGGATTACCAACAGCAGCCAGCCAGGCATCGGCAACTTCTACATGGTGGTGCCGGTTTACGTCGCCAACAAACTGCAGGCGCTGCTCGGCGTGGAACAGAACATTCGCCTGGATGAATTTATTCAGCCCGGCGGGCTGCCGCTGGTGGCCACCATCACCGACGAAAACTATCGCCCGCTGATCAGCTCACGACGCGGCGGACCCGGTTATTCGCTGGACGATCTGCCGGATAACAGCACCTGGTTTGGTTATCTTGACGGCTATCGTCAGCTGGTGCTGAAAAAGCCGCTGCCGCCGTCCAGCCTCAATGTGGTGTGGTCGCTGTCGACCGATGTGCTGATGGATCAGCTCAAGCTGATGCTGATCAACGCGCTGCTGCTCAATATCCTCAGCGCGCTGATTCTGTTTACCCTGGCGTGGGTGTTCGAACGCCGCATGTTCCTGCCGGCGGAAGACAACGCCCACCGGCTGGAGGAGCACGAGCAGTTCAACCGCAAGATTGTCGCGTCAGCGCCGGTCGGCATCTGTATTTTGCGTACCAGCGATGGCACCAACATCCTCAGTAATGAACTGGCGCATAACTATCTGACGCTGCTGACGCAGGAAGATCGCCTGCGGCTGAACGAAATCATCGGCGGCCAGCAGGTTAATTTTGTCGATATGCTGACCGGCAGTAACACTAACCTGCAAATCAGCTTTGTGCATTCGCGCTACCGCAACGAGAACGTGGCGATTTGCGTGCTGGTCGACGTCTCGGCGCGCGTGCGCATGGAGCAGTCGCTGCAGGAGATGGCGCACGCCGCCGAGCAGGCCAGCCAGTCCAAGTCGATGTTCCTTGCTACCGTCAGTCACGAACTGCGTACGCCGCTGTACGGCATTATCGGTAACCTCGATCTGCTGCAGACCAAATCGCTGCCGAAGGGCGTGGATTCGCTGGTCACGGCGATGAACAACTCATCCAGCCTGTTGCTGAAAATCATCAGCGATATTCTCGACTTCTCGAAGATCGAGTCCGAGCAGCTGAAGATTGAGCCGCGTCCCTTCTCGCCGCGTGAGGTGGTCAACCATATTGCCAGCAACTATCTGTCGCTGGTGGTGCGTAAGCGCCTGACGCTGTATGTGTTCATCGAGAACGATGTGCCGCTGGCGCTGGATGGCGATCCGCTGCGCCTGCAGCAGGTGATCTCCAACCTGCTGAACAACGCCATCAAGTTCACCCATACCGGCTGCATTATCCTGCACGCCTATGTGAAAGAGGGGTATCTGGCGTTTCGCGTGCGCGA
The DNA here is from genome assembly GCF_026541005.1 of Pantoea sp. GM_Pan_4. Taxonomy (NCBI): domain Bacteria; kingdom Pseudomonadati; phylum Pseudomonadota; class Gammaproteobacteria; order Enterobacterales; family Erwiniaceae; genus Pantoea; species Pantoea sp. GM_Pan_4. Next base: position 176,673 of record NZ_JALNUZ010000004.1, on the reverse strand, counting down.
CACCGGCGTGGGAATCCCGGCAAAAGAGATCACGCGCCTGTTCGACCCGTTCTTCCAGGTCGGCTCCGGCGTGCAGCGTAATTTCCAGGGCACCGGGCTGGGACTGGCGATCTGTGAAAAGCTCATCAACATGATGGATGGCGACATCGAAGTCGACTCTGAACCGGGCATGGGCAGCCAGTTCGTGGTGCGTATTCCGATCTACGCCGGACAGCAACCCGCGCCGCCGCTGCTGGATGGTCTGCAGGAAAAAGCCATCTGGCTCGATCTGCGCAACGACTATCTGGCGGCCTTCCTGCTGCGTCTGCTCCAGCAGCAGGGCATCCAGGTTGCGCACTATCAGGGGCGGGCTGGGGCGGACGATGTGATGATCTGCGATCACCACGACGCGCCAGCGCAGACGGTACGCGCGCGCATCCGTATCTGCGGTGAACACATTGATATGCCGCAGGAAACGACGCCGGGACAGTGGGTGCACAGCAGCGCGACGCTGCACGATCTGCCGCTGCTGCTGGGCCGGATTTATCGCATTGCCATCGACAGCGAAACGGCGACCACGCTGGAACTGCCGGTGCCGCAGCAGGCCTCCAGCTATGAAGACATCATGGTGCTGATCGTTGATGACCATCCGATTAACCGGATGCTGCTGTCTGAACAGCTCGGCACGCTGGGCTATCAGACCAAAACGGCGCAGGACGGCGTGGATGCGCTCAACGTGCTCAGCCGCAACCATATCGATATCGTGCTGAGCGACGTTAACATGCCAAACATGGACGGCTACCGGCTGACGCAGCGTCTGCGCCAGCTGGGGCATGCCTTCCCGGTGATTGGGGTGACCGCTAACGCACTGGCGGAAGAGAAACAGCGCTGTATGGATGCCGGCATGGATAACTGCCTGTCAAAACCGGTGACGTTGGATGTGCTGAAAACCACGCTGGCGCTGTATGCGGAACGTGTTCGCAAAAGCCGGGAAGGATAAGCAGGGCAGAGGAGAGGCGGTGCCGAAGCACCGCCGCAGGGATTACTCTTTGTCGACCTGAGTGGCGCTGACGGAAGAGAGGTAGTTCAGCAGCGCGATATCGTTATCCACGCCCAGCTTCATCATTGCTGATTTCTTCTGGCTACTGATGGTTTTGATACTGCGGTTCAGCTTCTTGGCGATCTCGGTAACGAGGAAACCTTCGGCGAACAGACGCAGCACTTCGCTCTCTTTCGGTGACAGACGTTTGTCGCCGTAGCCGCCGGCGCTGATTTTCTCCAGCAGTTTGGCCACGCTTTCTGGCGTGTACTTTTTGCCTTTCTGCAGGGCTGCCAGCGCTTTCGGCAGGTCGGTCGGTGCACCCTGCTTCAGCACGATGCCTTCGATATCCAGATCCAGTACCGCGCTCAGGATCGCCGGGTTATTGTTCATGGTCAGAACAATAATGGAGAGATCAGGATAGTGACGCTTGATGTACTTGATCAGCGTGATGCCGTCGCCGTATTTTTCGCCCGGCATCGACAGATCGGTAATCAGGACGTTGGCATCCAGTTTGGACAAGCTATTGATCAGTGCTGTTGAGTCTTCAAACTCACCTACCACATTCACCCATTCGATCTGTTCCAGAGATTTACGGATACCGAACAGAACGATTGGATGGTCATCGGCAATAATTACATTCAGGTTATTCATCTTATTGGTTACCTTGCTGCAGCAGTTGGTTGACGTACGCGTCAATTTCACTGGTGGTATTTTTAATGGTTAAATCGTCGCACAGTTTAATGTGCTGTTCTAACTCTTCACAAAGCTGTTTACCCGGCAGTAAATTGAGCATGGCAAACACGCCTTTCAGGCGATGCGCTGTCTGAGCAAGCGAGGGATAGTCCTTCTCCGCCGACTCAGTATACAGTCTCTTCACATCTGGCGGTACTGTCTCCGTAAACAGCTGGAAATAGCCGCCGCTCAGCAGCGGCGTGGCAGCCTCATCGTCGTCGCTCTCCTCTATCGAATCGTGAGCCAGTTGCTTCTCAATCAGGGCCAGCAGCGCATCAAGCAGCGCATTGCTGAGATTGAAATTGACCCGGAATTGCTGGTCGTTGAGGGCGTGATGCCCCATTTCGTCGCCCGCCAGCAACAGCGCCCAGCCCTGCAGGCGAGCCGGATCGTCCGTCACCAGCACATCATGCTCCTGCCCGGACAAGCGTTCGTCCGAGGTCAGGCAATTTGCCCCCCAGTTCTCGAGGTGGCGGCAGACAATTTTGTGTACGTCTTCGACCGCGATATCCACCAGCGCCGTCACGCCTTCCAGCAGTTTCTCTTCCTGCTCGCTCTGCTGTTCCAGCGCCAGCGGCAGCTGAATGTTGTAGCGCGTGCCGATATCCGGTTTGGCGATAATCTCCAGCTGGCCGCCCATCTGTTTGCACAGCTGCTTACACAGGAAAAACGCCATGCCGGACGCCTGACCGTAACGATCCTGCGTGGTTTCGCCAAGGTAAGGGAAATCGACGTTGGCCAGCTCGTCGCCGGTCAGGCCTGAGCCGGTATCCACCAGCTGGAACAGCACGCTGTTGACTTTGCTGTCGCTGGCTTTGATATCGAGGGAAATCTTGCCCCACTGCGTGGTGGTGAGCGCGTAGTGCATCAGCGTGGTCAGGACTTTACGCAGCGCGCGGCGATCGCCAAAGCGCATCTCGTCGTTGGCCAGCTGATTGTTGACCACCAGCGTCAGCCCTTTGCGCCGCAGCAGCGGCAGGCTCTCCAGCGCAATCTCATCCAGCAGATCCTGCAGGTTAAACACGCCCGCATCCGGCGACCAGTCGTGGGCTTCCAGCCGGTTGAGCAGGACGATATCGTCCACCAGCCGCGCCAGACCCTGGCTCTCATCCAGCAGATCCAGCACGCTCTCGTCGTCATCGCGCTGGCTGAGCTGCACCAGCTGCGTCACCATGCTCTGCAGCGGACGATTAAGCGCATGGCCAAGATTCTGCATCAGCTGCTGGCGCATCTGGTGGTTGCGATCCAGCACCTGCTGCGCTTTTTGCAGCTTCTTATTCACCAGCAGCTCGCGATCCTGATCGCGCATCATAAACAGCTGGGTGTGCGGCGACAGCATGCTGCGCGCGTGGCGAATCTCATACACTTCGTTGTTAATGGTAGCCTGCAGCACCCCCTGATGCTGATCGGACATATTGATGATCTTCTGCAGATTGAGGTGCGGCAGCAGATGCTCAGCGATTTTGTTGCTCAGCAGGGTGCGATTGGTACCAAAGTCATACACCAGCAGCCCGACCGGCAGGCTGGCGACGATCTCCTCATTCAGCATACGCAGCGAATCAAGCTCAGCGCTCTGGTTCTCATTTGGTCGCAGCGACTGCTGGCGCAGCAGCGTAATGCCGGCAATAGACAGCAGGAACAGCAACAGGTTGATCAGCAGCGGCCACATCAGGTTGTGCAGGGTATCCATCGCCAGGCTGGCGAGCGGCACCCGGTACACCAGCTGGAGCGAGGTGCTGGGCAGCGTGGCGGCAATCTCCAGATTCGGGTTAACCAGCGTCACCGCGGTGCTTTCGCTGCTGGCGTCATCGCTGGTGGCGCTGCCGGGCTGGCTGGCATCCTGGCGCAGCTGGAAATTCTCCAGCGGCATACTGCGTGGAATCAAATCGTTAACCGGCAGATCGAACGCCACCACCGTGGCTAAATGACCTGGCTGGTTAAACGTGGTGCGCAGCGTGAAGTAGTGATCGTTCTGCCAGGCAAAGTGGCGCAGCGGCGAGAAGCTTTCGCGTTCGTCGAGCGCATTGGCCTGCTGCAGCATTTCGGCGCGGCGGCTGTCCACCAGCGTATTGATGGCGCTCTCTTTATAGCGCGTCGCCATATCCTTGAGCGGCAGGGTCGAGATCATGATCAGGCTGTTGTCCTGACCATTGAGGAAGTACATCGACCACGCCGGATTTTCAGCGCCCCACAGCGTATCGAGATAATTGGACATGCGCAGCGTCATATCCAGCGTGCTGCTGTCGTGCGAGCCGAAAATCAGCGCTTCGGTCTTGCGGCGGGTTTTCTCCAGATAGTAAACATCCGGGCGCAGGCGCGTCTCCTGCAGGCTGCTGCTCGGCGTCGAGCCCGCGGCGCTGGTGGCGAGATTTTCATAGATTTGCCAGGTGGCAAAGCGGTAAGCATCAATACGTTTTTGCATCGCGCGCGCCAGGTCGGTCATGGCGTAGCGCTTTTCCATGATCCACGCATTCACACTGTTATGCACCATGGCACCGAGCGCGAGAAACAGCACCAGGTTAAACACCACGAAAAAGCGCGTTACGTTGCCGGAGGTCAGCGGAAATTTATAAGGCAGCATAGGTGTCTCAGGATCCTGCAATTAACGCGCGACCAGCCGGGCGCTGGCGGCAACCGCCAGCAGCAGCAGGGCGATAAGTAAAAACGCGCCGCTCAGGCTGAGCCACTGGGAAATAAAGCCGATTAAAGCCGGGCCTGAAAGAATACCCGCATAGCCGAGCGTTGTCATGGCGGAAATCGCCAGATTGGCCGGCATATCCTGTTGATTACCGGCGGCATTAAACAGCATCGGCACGGTATTGGCCAGGCCAAAGCCCACCAGCAAAAAGGCCAGCAGCGCCGCCTGCGGCCACGGCAGCAGCACCGCCAGCGTCATGCCGGCTGCCGCCGCCAGCGCACCGGTCAGCATCACCGGATAGCGGCCAAAGCGCTGAATCACTTTATCGCCCGTCAGACGACCTATGGTCATGGCGATGGAGAAGATGGCGTAACCCAGGCCGGCGTGCGCCACGCTCATGCCCGGACTTTGCAGCAGCAGCAGGGCGCTCCAGTCGAGTACCGCGCCTTCCGCAAGGAACAAAATAAAGCACAGGCAACCGAGGAAGGCGACCCAGCCGCGCGGGATCACCAGCCAGGGTTGATCGGGCTGATGCAGGCGCTCCGTCATCAGCGTCGGCAGGCTGCACAGCAACAGCAGCACCATCAGCAGCATGATAACGCCCACCGCCTGCAGCGGTGTCAGACCCGCGCCAAGTAACAGGCTGACCGCGCCGGCGCCGAGAATACCGCCAAGGCTGAAGAAACCGTGGAAACCGGACATCATCGGCTTGGCCGCCGCTTTCTCAACCTCAACCGCCTGTACATTCATGGCCACATCCAGCATGCCGAGCCCGGCACCGAACACCATCAGCGTGGCGGCCATCAACCACATCACATCCAGCGTTGCCAGCAGCGGCAGTACTGCCAGTATCACCAGCGTGGAGCACAGCATAACGCGGCGGCAGCCAAAGCGTGCCACCAGCGCACCGGTCACCGGCATTGCTGCCAGTGAACCAATGCCAAGACACAGCAGCAGGCCGCCCAGCGACGCGCCCGTCAGCTGGAGACGCTGGCTGGCAAACGGCACCAGCGGCGCCCAGGCAGACATGCTTAAACCGGCGATGAGAAAAACGAGGCGTGTTCCCAGATTGACACGCTGATGCAATTTGTTGGGCTGTGCGGCGTCCAGTGCTGTCATAAAGGTGTCGTTGTCATAAGTCGTTCGAGCGACGAAGTTTAGCATTAAAGCTGGCGCGGCACCGCTCAATGAAGGAGAAGAGCAGGGCAAAAATGGTCGCCAGAAAAGAGCATATTACCGATCTTTTGCCAGGCGCTGCGCTTTTCCAGACATTTCCTGGACTTCATAAGCTCTCTGGCTCTTGGTAAGCCGACAGATTCAGTGAAAATTTGGCTTAAGTTGGGGTGAAAATCGATTACTGCGGCAACGCTAACTCACTGAATAATGGTAAAGAATATTCCGCAAACGGCCAGGCAAACGCATCGGCTATATTTCCGTGCAACTTTATTACGTCCGGAAATTAACATTGCGCAATCATGGCTAAGTAATGAACAAAAAGTGCGAAAACGAACAAATAATGGCGTCCTGAGTGGCGGTTAATTTAACCTCAGTAAACAGGTTTACATAAAATTACAGAGTGGAAGAAAAATGGCAGGCAAAAAAATGCCGGACAATCATGTCCGGCGGGAATTAGGGTAAATCTCTCATTCGGGGTGAATGAAGGTAATAATGAAATAAATGATGATAGCGGGAGTAATTGTATGCGCTGAGTGGCGTTAAGTTTTATCATTCAGTGCGGCAGCTTATCTCATCTTATCCCTATGTATTTAAATGAATAAAATTCGGTTTATCAATTAGTGCGATATTTTTTGCCGATGTGTGCTGATTATTAGTTCCGCGAAATTTACATTTAGAAATAACTATTTAATACAATGAAACAATTTCGGAAATTTAGTATCATTTTCGTGATAGATTATTGCTCTCCATAAAATAACAATGGCTTGCCAGCTGAATTTTTAAGCATTCAGTTAGCAGTGGCACATATAAAAGGCACATTACAGAGGGTAATAAAATGAAACGTCGCGTTCTCTCCCTGATGATTCCTGCATTGCTGGTGGCAGGCTCAGCAAGCGCAGCTGAAATTTATAATAAAGATGGCAACAAATTAGACCTCTACGGCAAAGTAGACGGCCTGCACTATTTCTCGGACAACGATGGCCAGGACGGTGACCAGTCTTACCTGCGTTTTGGTTTTAAAGGTGAAACTCAGGTGACCGACCAGCTGACCGGCTACGGTCAGTGGGAGTACCAGGCCGCGCTGAACACCGCAGAATCGCAGGGTACCGCTAACAGCTACACCCGTGTCGGCTTCGCCGGTCTGAAATTCGGTGATGCGGGCTCGTTCGACTACGGCCGTAACTACGGCGTACTGTATGACATCGGCGCCTGGACTGACGTGCTGCCGGAGTTTGGTGGTGACACCTACGGCGCGGACAACTTCATGTTCCAGCGCAGCAACGGCCTGGCGACTTACCGCAACAGCAACTTCTTCGGCCTGGTGGATGGCTGGAACTTTGCCGTGCAGTATCAGGGCAAAAACGACAACCCAACCGAATCCTCTTCCGGTCGTGATGTCCTGGGTGAGAACGGCGACGGCTGGGGTCTGAGCACCACCTATGATCTGGGCTCCGGCTTCGGTCTGGGTGCGGCGATGTTCCAGTCTGACCGTACCAACAATCAGAACGGCAACGCGCCAGGCATTCTTGGTCGCGGTGATAAAGCCGAAGCCTACACCGGCGGTCTGAAATATGACGCTAACAACGTGTATCTGGCGGCGATGTACACCCGTTCTTACAACGCAACCCGCTTCGGCGCGGTGGATTCCGCTGCGTACGGCTATGCCAACAAAGCGGACAACTGGGAACTGGTGGCACAGTATCAGTTTGACTTCGGTCTGCGTCCGTCGCTGGCCTTCGTCTCCTCACGCGGCAGCGATATCGAAGGTTACGGCAGCCAGAACCTGAAAAAATATGTCGACGTGGGTGCGACCTATTACTTCAACAAAAACATGTCGACCTATGTTGATTACCAGATCAACCTGCTGGACGACAACAACTTCACCGATGCGGCCGGTATCAACACCGACGACATCGTTGCGCTGGGCCTGGTTTACCAGTTCTAAGCCGGAGAGCGTGGCCTGCGGGTCACGCTCTGCTCTCCAGCAGCGCGTTCAGCGCCGCCTGCAGCGTTGCCGTCACCTGCTGCGCCGCTTCCCCCATCTGAACCTGCACGATTGCGCCATCTACCAGCAACACGATCTGCCCGGTTTTATCCTGCTGCGCTGTGCTGAGTCTTTCGGCAATGGCGGCCGCCATCTCACGCTTGTGCTGGCGAATCAGTGCGCTCGCTTCCGGCAGGGTATCAGCCAGTTCTGCCGCGCTATTAATAAACGCACAGCCGCGGAAATCCTCCTCCTGAAACCAGCTCAGTAACGCAGCCGGCAGCGCCACGTTGATGGCAGGCTGCTGCGCCAGCGCGCTGCGAAAGCCGCTCATCCAGCGCTGATGACGCTGCTGCAGAAACGCCAGAATTAAGTCATTTTTGGCCGGGAAGTGGCGGTAGAAGGTCACTTTGGTCACGCCAGCCGCGGCAATCACTTTATCGATGCCGGTAGCACGGATGCCTTGCGCATAAAACAGCTGTTGCGCACTGAGCAGGATGCGGTCACGCGCGCTGGCGCTGACATCAAACAGCAGGGGTGCGAGCATAAGAAAAAATTCCTGTTTACGGGGGTAGACAGAATTGTCTACATACGGCAGGATGAATCAAGTAGACAGACCTGTCTACATCATCAGGAGATAAAAAATGCTCATTCCCCCGTTCGATTATCAAAGTGCCTTAGAAAAAGTGCGTATGGCGGAAGATGCCTGGAACAGCTGCGATCCGCAGCGCGTGTCGCAGGTTTACAGTGAAGATACCCGCTGGCGCAATCGCAGCGAATTCGTTAACGGCCGCGCGGACGTCGTGACCTTTCTGCAGCGCAAATGGGCCCGCGAGCTGGATTATCGGTTGATTAAAGAGTTGTGGGCGTGGCACCACGATAAGCTGGCGGTGCGTTTTGCCTATGAGTGGCGCGATGACAGCGGCAACTGGTTCCGCAGCTACGGCAATGAAAACTGGCACTTTGGTGCCGATGGTCTGATGATTCAGCGCTTCGCCTGCATCAACGATTTGCCGATCAGCGCTGAAGCGCGACTGTTTCACTGGCCGGCTGGCAGACGCCCGGACGATCATCCGGGCCTGAGCGAGCTGGGTCTGTAATTTACGACGCGTTGCGCCAGCGTCTGGCCTTTGCCGCCTGCTGCGGGGATGTGGTGGCAGGCGGCAGGCTGCCTTCCAGCGCCACGCCCGCCAGCGTAAAGGCGGAAAAGCTCAGCCAGCGCTGCCATTTATCCTGTTGTTCTGTTGCCTTACTCATCTTGCACCTCGCTGATGTTCAACCCAGCATCAACGCTGCACAATTCATGCCATGCTACCGCTCTCAGCGCCACGCGCCCCGTGGCCGCTTTGTTACACTGCGCCAGCGCTGAAGCGGTGCAGGATGCACGACGCTGGTGCAATGCCTTAACGTCGGCGCGACGGATAGTGCTGAATCAGGCGGTGGCGATAGTGCTGCCAGCAACGGAAGCTTCCGTAAGCAAATAACCCGGCGGTAATAGCAAGAATCATATAAATCATCTGTCGCTCCTGTAAGGATTCTCGTGCAGGAACGCAGTATGCTGTGCCAGCCAGCGATCAACTTCAAGCAGCTTTAGACGGTTTTACAAGCGAGTTATGCTTTGTAATAGGCTGTAGTAATGATTTACAGACGAGGAATTGATGAATTTTCAGAACATTCTGCTGACCGGCATGGTAGCACTGCTGCTGAGCGGGTGCGAGCAAAAACCGGCGCAGCAGGCGCTGGTGCTGGAAGGCAAAACCATGGGAACGGTGTGGCGCGTGAGTCTGGCGGGCGTGGATGCTCAGCGTAAGGCCGCGCTGCAGCAGGCGATTCAGCAGCAGCTCGATCGCGACGATGGCGAACTCTCCACCTGGAAAAAGGACTCGGTGCTGTCGCGCTTCAACCAGTATCAGGGACAGGATCCCCAGCCGGTCAGTGCCGATATGGCCGATATCGTCACCCGCGCGCTGCGCATCGGCCAGCTGACCGGCGGCGCGATGGACATTACCGTCGGGCCGCTGGTGAATCTGTGGGGCTTTGGCCCGGCGCAGCAGCCGGCGCATACGCCATCGGATGCCGCCATCGCCGCCGCCAAAGCGCAGACCGGCCTGCAGCACCTGCGCGTGATTGAGACGGTGAACGGCCAGTGGCTGCAGAAAGATCTGCCTGGCCTGTATGTCGATCTCTCCACCATGGGCGAAGGCTACGCCACCGATCACCTGGCGCGGCTGATGGAACAGCAGGGCATCACTAATTATCTGGTGTCGGTGGGCGGGGCAGTGCTGAGTCGCGGCCTGAATGCCAGCCAGCAGCCGTGGCGGGTCGCCATCCAGAAACCGACCGATCGCGAGAACGCGGTGGAGGCACGCGTTGATCTGCAGGGGCACGGAATCAGCACCTCCGGCAGCTATCGCAACTATTATGAACTGGATGGCAAACGCATCTCGCACGTGATCGATCCGGCCAGCGGCCGACCCATCGATCACCGGCTGGTCTCAGCCACGGTGATTGCCACCACCGCGCTGGAAGCCGACGGCTGGGACACCGGGCTGATGGTGCTCGGCACCGAGCGTGCCAAAGCGCTGGCGCTGAAACAGCATCTGGCGGTGTATCTGATTACGAAGCAGGGCGACGGTTTCAGCCACTGGATGTCGCCACAGTTTAAATCGTTTCTTATCGATCAGCCCTGACCTGACAGGAGGTAACTGTGCTGGATCTATTTAGTGAAGACGCGCCATGGCAGGAGCCGCTGGCCGAGGGCGCGGTGATTCTGCGGCGCCGGGCGCGCGAGCAGGCCGATGCGCTGCTGGCGGCGATTCATGACGTCGCGGCCCTTAACCCGTTTGCCCACCGCATCACGCCGGGTGGCCATCGCATGTCGGTCGCCATGACCAACTGCGGCGATTTCGGCTGGTCGACCGATTCGCGCGGTTACCAGTACACCGAACAGGATGTCAGCAGCGGCCGTAAATGGCCGCCGATGCCCGCACTGTTCCGCACACTGGCGCAGCAGACCGCGCAGGAGGCCGGCTTTGTCGGTTTCAATCCGGATGCCTGCCTGATTAACCGCTATGAGCCCGGTGCCAAACTGACGCTGCATCAGGATAAGGATGAGAAAGACTTACGCCAGCCGATTGTCTCGGTATCGCTTGGCCTGCCGGCCGTTTTTCAGTTTGGCGGTTTCGAGCGCGGCGATGCGACGCAGCGCGTGCTGCTGGAGCACGGCGATATCGTGGTGTGGGGCGGTCCGTCGCGCCTGCGCTATCACGGCATTTTGCCGCTAAAAGCGGGCATCCATCCGCAGGCTGGCGCGTTCCGTTACAACCTGACATTCCGCCGCGCCCAGTAACCGTAAAACGGATGAGAATTATTCTTGCCTTCACCCGAGGCGCCATTAAACTGCAGGCTGCCTGGTTGACCTCTGGATAATTTTTAATGGCATTGCTTCAGGTTGTTTTTCGCCAGTACCGCTGGCCGTTTATTGGCGTGATTGTGCTGACGCTGCTCAGCGCCGCGCTGGGTATCGGGCTGATCGCCTACATCAATAATGAACTGATCGTGGCAGTTAATACCTCGCTCACCGTGCTGCCGGGCTTTCTCGCCCAGCTGTTTCTGCTGATGGCGGTGACGCTGGCATCGCAGCTGGCGCTGACTCAGCTCGGCCACCATTTTGTCTGGCGGCTGCGCGGTGAGTTTATCAAGCGTATTCTGGATACCCGGGTTGAACGCATTGAGCAGATTGGTAACGCTCAGCTGCTGGCCGGCCTGACCAGCGACGTGCGTGCCATCACTATCGCCTTTGTGCGCCTGCCGGAACTGATTCAGGGCATCATTATTACGCTGGGTTCCGCGATCTATCTGGCGTGGCTGTCACCGCAAATGCTGTTGATCACCACGCTGTGGCTGGTGGTGACGCTGATCGGCGGCTGGCTGCTGGTGTCGCGCGTCTATCAGCACATGGCGAAGCTGCGCGACATCGAGGACGAGCTGTACCGCGATTTTCAGACCATCATTGAAGGGCGCAAAGAGCTGCAGCTTAACCGCGAGCGCGCCCAACTGATTTACGACACCGTGTATCAGGAAAATGCCACGGATTATCGTCGTCACATTGTGCGCGCCGATACCTTCCATCTCAGCGCGGTGAACTGGTCGAACATTATGATGCTCGGCGCGATTGGTATTGTGTTCTTCATGGCCAACGGTCTGGGCTGGGCCAATACCGCTGTCGCCGCGACCTATTCGCTGACGCTGCTGTTCCTGCGCACGCCGCTGCTGGCGGCAGTAGGCGCGCTGCCGACGCTGCTCAGCGCACAGGTGGCATTGCGGAAAATTAATACCTTCGATCTGGCCCCTTATAGCGCCGGATTCAACGCGCTGCCGACGGTGAGCGACTGGCAGACGCTGGAGCTGCGCGACGTCTGTTTCCATTATGGCGAGCACGGTTTTGCCGTCGGGCCGATCAACCTGACGCTGCGCCGCGGTGAACTGGTGTTTCTGATTGGCGGTAACGGCAGCGGTAAATCTACGCTGGCGATGCTGCTGACCGGCCTGTATCAGCCGCATTCAGGCCGCCTGCTGCTGGACGGTAACGAGGTGGACTGGCATAACCTTGATGCTTATCGCCAGCACTTCTCGGCGGTGTTCACTGACGTGCACCTGTTTGATCGCCTGATTCGTCGCGGTGGTGAGCCGGCTAATCCGGCGCTGGTGCAGCAGTGGCTGGAGCGGCTGAAAATGCAGGACAAGCTGAAGCTGGAAGGCAACCGGGTACTCAACCTGCAGCTGTCGAAAGGGCAGAGCAAGCGCCTTGCTCTGCTGCTGGCGGCGGCAGAGGAGCGCGATATCCTGCTGCTCGATGAGTGGGCGGCCGATCAGGACCCGCACTTCCGCCGCATCTTCTACCGCGAGCTGCTGCCGTGGCTTCAGGCGTCCGGCAAAACCGTGTTCGCCATCAGCCATGACGATCACTACTTTATTCATGCCGATCGGCTGCTGGAAATGCGCGATGGGCAGTTAAGCGAGCTGACTGGCCGCGAGCGCGAAATGGCCACGCTGGACGCTGTCAAACGCACCGATACCGGCCATTGACGGCTGGCGGCAAAGCTTAGCAAAAACCCTTATTGGGCAGGACGTTGTCAGCGGGATACAGTGAATGGCAGCAGAGATCCTCGTCTCTGCCTCCCTGGAACACTTCTGTCGTCTTGTGTTGTCACCGGCCCGGGCTCATTCCGCGCCGGTTTTTTATTGCGTGCAGGCCGGGTGAGTGAGCAGTGTGACCACGCGCGCCGGCTGCAGCCAGAAGCGTGCGTCCAGCACGGTGCTGCGGGTAAATTCCGCGCTGAAATCCTGACAAAGCTGCAGCCGCGCGCGCTGCTGCGGCAGGTCGAGATCTATCAGCGCAGCCTGATGAAACGCCATGGGCTGATGCAGCCGCGGCCATAGCGCCTTATAAAGACTCTCTTTCAGCGAAAACAGCAGCGTTGCTGCCTGCGCAAAGGGCAGCGGCTGGCCCTCAAGCAGCGCGCGCTCCTGCGCGTTCATCAGCAGTTCCGCCGTGTCCTGCGCGGTTTCCTCTGCCATCACCTGCTCAACATCAATACCCACATACAATGCCTCGCGCGTCGCGGCCATCACCACGCAGTCATGGCTGTGCGACAGTGAAGCACGAATGCCTGCCGGCCAGCACGGTGAGCGATCCGGCGCGTTGTGCAGCACAAAATCAGAGATTCCCAGCTGCGCCAGCTGTTGCCGCACCAGCCAGCGGCTGGCGAGATATTCAATTTTGCGTTTGCTGGCTGCCTGCTGTAGCGCGGACGGCAGCGGCAGTTGCCACTGCGCAGGTAAAGCGGCGTGCCACTGTTGCCGATCAAAGCGGCACCACGCCAGCGACAGCGATTCAGCGGTGTGGCCAGCGGCGGTGATAAATCCACAAGCGGGCAGCGGCAGGGGCGTTTCGGCTGAGAACATAACGAGTAACGGCTGATGGAAAAGCGTGTTTTACCAGTCAGCCGCGGGCAGAGCAAGCCGAAAAGGCTGCTGCGGGTTAGCGATTTGGCGGGATAGCGAAGCTCTTCATCTGCACCACAAAATGGTGGTGGCCTTTGGTAATGCGTGCACCACGGTCGCACCAGTGGCTCGCCAGGCGGAAGAAATCATCGCTGCCAATATCATACGCCAGCTCTACTTTGCTGATGCCTGAGTGCAGGAGTTCTTCCGCATCCTGCAGGTTTTTTGCTTTGATGACCATAACCAGATTCCATCAAATAAACGGGAGCTTTAGGGTAGGGGAAATCTGTGACAGTTTTGTTTCACTTTAATGAATTGCTGTCACAAATCAGTAAAAACGTGATCCCGGTCGGCTTTGCTGACTTCAGTTAAGTACCTGATTCGCAGCATGAATGAAGTATGATGCGAGATTATGCTGCAGGATTTTGCGCCCTGAACAATAAGGTCAGGGCCAGTTGCAGTGGTGACGAATAGCCGCGTCTGGCGCGGTAATGGCGCCGTCATTTTCCATCTCTATCCTACCTGTGGTGGCTGTATTATGAAGCCCATCACACATCGATAGCCGCTTCGTTTAACCGGGGTAAAGCGTGGGCGTAACATGCTGGTGGCTGACGAAAGAGGCTAAGGAGCGAACGATGCAAAAACTGGCTGGCATAATGTTACTGGGTTGCATGAGCGTAGGCGCTGCACAGGCAGCAGATCTCAGCTTCCAGAATGCGCAGGGCAATATTGAAGTGGTGCCTGGCAAACCCACCTTTGTGCATAAATTGCACTACCGCAAACTCTATGATGAAAAGCCGTTCCCGGATGCGGTGATTTATTACTACAGCAACGGGGTGTATAAGATCCTGTCGCAGGGCGAAAATCATTATGGCCTCTACGTGATGCAGGGCAGCGTTGAGGACCAGAGTTACACCATCCGCTATATTTCAGCGCCGTCAAAAGACTGGGGCAACAAAACCGCCTTCCATCAGCTCACCTTTGTGAATGGCGCGCAGGCAAAGGTGTTTATTCAAAACGCGATTACCGATACCGGTGAGCAGATCGCCCAGCAAAACGGCGAGTTTTTGCTGCAGGATCACGATCCCGCAAACGCGGCGGCAGACCGCTGGGATGATGAATTGAAAATCAGACGCTGAAGGTCAAAGCCTTCCCTCTGCGCCGCAACCGTTACGGATCGGGTTGCGGCGCCCGATGTGCCTGCGTTAGCAAAGATTTTCCCTATTCCAGCGAGAATTGTTTCCGGCTGGCAACGCGGCCAAATCTCGATAATTATCAGGGCATGACTAAATATCGTGTAAGAGTGGGTTTTCACAACCCCTCAGCCCTGACCTTCAGGCAGCTGGATGAAATCCTGGAACCGCAACGCTTCTGGCGCAGCGACACGCGCAGCGGTACGTTTCGCTACTTCATGGAGTATGAATATGAGTCGGACGTACGCGATATCTGCGAAGTGTGCGAGCTGGCTTATTCGCAGGCGTGTAAGGTGAAGAAATGTCCGCTGATTCTGGTACAGCCCTGCGAGGCAGAGGTTTCACTCAGCGTTAACGATTGAGACTCGCCGCAGCGAATCTCAATCCTGCTGGCATCATGCCGCCATTTTACGGCACTCTTCTGCACAGCGCTGACAGGCCTGAGCGCATTGCTGGCAGTGCTGGTGTTGATGCTGCTGGCACGCCTGCGCGCACTGCTGGCAGATGTCGGCGCAGAACTGACAGAGTTGCTGCACCGATTCACTGTTTAGTGCCATAAACTGCGCCGTGAGGCGACAGGTATTGGCGCACTGCATATCCAGCCTGATGCATTCGCGCATCATCTCCACATTTTCCTCATCCAGACAGGATGTTGCGCAGTGGTCGCACGCGGCTGCGCACAGATAACAAGCCTCCACGCAGCGTTTATATTCATCAAGCATGTTTCCTCCTTGCATTGGTGATTAACCGTTTAAGCCTGGAAAGGATTGGTCATTATGCAATGAAGGAAAGCGTTAGGATTTATTACCGCGCTGTGCTTAACGCCGCGATTTTACAGCAGAAAATAAAAAAGCAGCCATAAAGGCTGCTTTCTTTGGGATTTTGGTCGGCACGAGAGGATTTGAACCTCCGACCCCTGACACCCCATGACAGTGCGCTACCAGGCTGCGCTACGTGCCGAACGTGGAGGGTTATACTACTGGTTCCGTTGGCGATTGCAATATGCCGGCAGCTTAACTGCCTCATAATTAATCAGTTTGCCGTGAACCGTTTCTCTTCCGTCAGCACCTGCAACAGTAGCGCCAGCTGAGGTTTATGATCTTTCAGCTCTTTGCCCTGGGCATCGTACGCGCTGTAGTTACCGTTGTTGCTGAGCACCAGCGTCACCGTTGGCGTAGTCACCACCAGTTTGCCATCTTCACTGCTGGCGACCCAGTTATGGCTGCGCTGCGCGGCAAACAGATCTTCACCCTGTGAATAGTTAACCGGATTGGTGCGCACGTGCAGCAGGCGCTGCATCAGCGTGGTCATCACATCCTGCTGATCGGTCAGGCGATCGATGCTCTGCGCCGGGGTATTCGGCCAGTGCACCACCAGCGGCACCTGCAGCGTCGCGCGGTTGCCCGGATTATCGCTGTTGTCGAAGGTAATGGCGCGCTGCGCCGTGATCACCACCACGGTATTCTTCAGCGCATCATTCTGCTGCAGCGTATGCAGCACCGTTGCGATTTGTTCATCCACGCCTGTCGCCTGGCGCATATAGCTGCGCTGGCGCGCTTTGGTGCTGTCGCCGGTTACCGTCACGCCGTTGAGCGCGATCCATGAGAACCAGGGCGCGCCGCCTTTCTGACCATTGAGCCAGTTCTGCCACTGCGTCACCGTGGTGCTGTTGGGCTGGGTATCAGCCTGCGGCAGGCTGTAATCCGCCAGCAGCGCCTGACGGTACAGCGGCTGGCTAAAGCCATCGGAAGAGAACAGGCCGAACTGATAACCCTGGCTGTTCAGCGCGCCGAGCAGGGCAGAGGGCATGCGCGCCGCCAGCACGCCGTCCATGTAGCTGGAGGAGATACCATAGAACAGGCCGAACAGGCCTTTTTCCGGCTGCAGTCCGGCGCTGTAATGCTGGGTAAAGCGCACATTTTCACTGGCGAACTGATTGAGCGACGGCAGCGCTTTATCCACCGTGGCATTGTTCAGTCCGTCCACCGTCAGAATCAGCAGGTTGTGGCGCGTTCCGCCATCGCGGAACGTAATATCGCTGAGCGGATACTGCACCGACAGCGCTTCCGGATCGCCCTGTTGCACCAGACGGCGCTGATACTCCTGCGCATCCAGCAGGCCGTGTCGCTCCAGAAAGCGCCGTGCGGTCATCGGATAGGAGAGCGGCAGGTTGGCACGCTGCATGGTAATCGGCCGGTAGAAGTTGGCGTCGGCCCAGATATACAGCAGATGACTGGCAAAGAAGGCGCTGATAAACAGCGCGGCCAGCGGCTTGCCAAACGAACGCCGGTTAAGGCTGCGCAGCTTTTGCCAGCTCCAGGTGGCAAATAGCATCTCAACGAGGAAAATCAGCGGTACGCTGATAAACATCAGCTGCCAGTCGCGCGCCATCTCGCTTTGATCGGGGTTGACCACCAGTTCCCACACCACCGGATTGAGGTGCAGATGGAAACGGTTGAACACCGCGCTGTCGACCATAATCAGCGTCAGCCCGGCCGTGGCGACCACGGCGGAGAGCACGCGCAGCAACCGCTGCGACATGGCGACAAACGTCAGCGGGAAGATAATCAGCAGATAAGCGGCAAACACGATAAAGCTGAAATGGCCAATCCAGCTGGTAAACGCATAAATACGGCCGGCGAGGGAAGAGGGCCAGTCGGCGACCAACAGGTAGCGGCTGCCTAAAATAAGCGCAAACAGAATATTAAACAGGGCAAACCAGTGCCCCCAGCTGATCATCTGGGAGACTTTTTCACGGTAGCGCTGCCGGTTGGTTACCATATTTATGAGGTCAAATCTGCAATTTAGTGGGCGTTGTCATCGCGCACGGAAGACTGCAGCGCTTCCGCAAACGAGCGGGCGAGGCTGCGGCGCTGGGCCGGTGCGATGTCGGTGTTGATCAAATTGGTCACCATGTTCCCCAACACCATCAGGGAAAGATCGGTTGGCGCTTTGTCTTTTTCAAGAACCTGCGCCAGCTGCGCGAGAAGCTGTTCGACGCGCGCGTCGCTGTAACGGGATGATTGTGGCATATCGTCGACTAATCAAGTGTGAAAACGCGGTATATTACCGTAACAACGCACTTTTTTCCGCAATTTTATCGCAAGCAGAACGATCAGTTTGTGCGCGCAGTTGAAAGCGGCTGCGGGCGGTGTTTGAATACGCGCCTGAGCCAAAAGGAGAGTCTACCATGAGTCTGGATATCGACCAGATTGCCCTGCATCAGTTAGTCAAACGTGATGAAAACCAGCTGGAACTGGTGCTGCGCGATACTCTGTTACCTGCCACGCAGGCGGTAGAAGAGATGGCGGAAGAGTTACACCGCGTCTATAGCGCCAAAAGCAAGGCTTACGGCCTGTTTAATGAAGACAGCGAGCTGGCGGAAGCGCTGCGCAACTGCCGTAAAGGGCAGGATGACTTCCTGGCGTTCAGCCGTGCGGCTACCGGACGCCTGCGCGACGAGCTGAGCAAATACCCGTTCGCCGAAGGCGGCGTGGTGCTGTTTCTGCACTATCGCTATCTGGCGGTGGAGTATCTGCTGGTGGCGGTGCTGAACAGCCAGTCGAGCATGCGCGTTAATGAGCAGCTCGACATCAGCAGCACGCACTATCTGGATATCAACCATGCCGATATCGTGGCGCGTATCGATCTCACCGAGTGGGAAACCAACCCGGAATCCACGCGCTACCTGACCTTCCTGCGCGGACGCGTGGGGCGCAAAGTGGCCGATTTCTTCATGGATTTCCTCGGCGCCAGCGTCGGTCTGGATACCAAAGCACAGAACCGCGGGCTGCTGCAGGCGGTAGATGATTACTGTGCCGAGTCCAGCCTGGATAAAAATGAGCGCCAGAACTATCGCCAGCAGGTCTACAGCTACTGCAATGAACAGCTGCAGGCGGGCGAGGAGATTGCGCTGGAAGATCTCTCCAGCGAGCTGCCGCCGCTGGGCGAAAAAACCTTTCAGGCGTTTACCCAGGAGCAGGGTTATGAGCTGGAAGAGCATTTCCCGGCCGACCGCAGCACCCTGCGTCAGCTGACGAAATTTGCCGGTAGCGGCGGGGGATTAACGCTTAACTTTGATGCCATGCTGCTGGGCGAGCGCATTTTCTGGGATCCGGCCACCGATACGCTGACCATCAAAGGCACGCCGCCGAATCTGCGCGATCAGCTGCAGCGTCGTACCGGCGGCCAGTGATCGCCGGATTTGCGCCATAAAAAAACGCCGCAGATGCGGCGTTTTTTCGTCAACCCGTTAGCGATTAAGCGCGAACGAAGTCGATGTGGTGCAGTTTTGGCTTGAACGGGTGACGCTGAACAGCCTGAACTTTAACTTTGGTTTCTTTACCGTCAACAACCAGAGTCAGCACGTCGCTGTAGAACTCAGGCTTAGCCTGCATGTTCATCACAGCGTCGTGGTCCAGTTCGATAGAAACCGCAGCGTCTTTACCGCCATAGATGATGGCCGGGAATTTGTTCGCTGCGCGCAGGCGGCGGCTCGCACCCTTACCCTGCTCTTTACGTACTTCTGCATTAATAGTGAACATCTTAAGATCTCTTCTATAGTTCCTGCTACAGGCGACCCAGCAACAGGACGGTTATTCAATACGCTTTTACGGATGCAAAAGCGGGCGGCATTATAGCCGGATTGCCACAGCGGGGCAAATGATTCCGCCGCTTAGCGCAGCTCGTTAGCACGGCGATAGCGTCCCTGATAATCGAACATTTTTTCCCGCACCTGCCAGAAGTGGCCTTTGGCGCGCGCCACCACAAAATCGGGATGGCGCAGCAGCGGCTGCAGCGCCACCACATCAGCGGCGGTCTGCCAGCCGAGCTCCACGCCGGGCGCACGCTGATGTGGCCGCATAAACAGCTGCTCAAAGGCGGTGCGCTGCGCCGGAGTGCGCAGGCGAAAGCGCTCGCTGACGCTGGTGCCATCCTCATCAAAATAGGTGGCTTGCAGCCATTCGCCTTTATCATCGCGTCCGTGCGCCAGCGTCATACCACTGCAGCGCAGTACGCGCGCGTCTTTCAGCTTCAGCGCCGCTTTCAGCATATCATCGGGGTCGACCAGCACCTTGTCGCACTGCTGGCAGCGGCGCGCGGCGATATCATTTTCTGCACCGCAGTCCGGGCAGCTTTTGAAGCGGAAACGGTAGTCGCACTGCGCGCGATTGCCCTCGTCATCGTCGAGCACGCCCTGACAGCGGCGGCCAAAGTGCTCAATGACGTGGCCATCTTCGGTCGCCTTGCCCCAGAAGGTATTCGCAAAGCCGCAGGCCGGACAAAACACCTGCACCGGCTGGTTATCGCTGGCGCCTTTCGGTGCGCCGACTTCGGGCGTAAAGAGATCGTGCGGGTTTCCGGCGTAATCGAGGATCAGGCAGTCGGTTTTGCCCGGTGCCAGCCGCAACCCGCGACCGACAATTTGCTGATACAGGCTGACCGATTCGGTCGGGCGCAGAATGGCGATCAAATCGACGTGCGGCGCGTCGAAGCCGGTGGTCAGCACCGCCACGTTAACCAGAAACTTAAGCTGCTGCGCTTTGAACTGCTGAATCAGCCGGTCACGCTCTTTCACCGGGGTTTCTGCCGATACCAGCGCACTGTTTTCCGGCAGCAGGCTGAGAATTTCCCGCGCGTGTTCAACGGTTGCGGCAAACACCATCACGCCGCGGCGCGTCTCAGCGAACTCAATGATCTGTCGCATAATCTGCGGCGTGACGCGCTGCTGCTGTTTCAGTTCGCGGTTAAGATCGGCCTCACTGAACAGGCCATTATTCTGCGGGATCAGCCGACTGAAATCGTACTGCACCACCGGCATATCCAGCCGCTCGGGTGGCACCAGAAACCCATGTTTGATCATATAGCGCAGCGGCAATTCGTAGATGCAGTCGCGGAACAGCGCGTTATCGTCGCCGCGCACCATACCGTGATAGTGGTACTGGTAAATCCAGCCTTTGCCCAGACGGAATGGCGTGGCGGTCAGCCCCAGCAGACGCAGTTGCGGATTGTGCTGGCGCAGATGGGCGAACAGCTGCTGATACTGGCTCTCCTCGTTGTCGCTGATGCGATGGCACTCATCGACGATCACCAGCGAAAAGGCGCTGTCAAAACTGGCCAGATTGCGCGCCACCGATTGCACGCTGCCGAATACCACTTTACCTTCGCTCTGCTTGCGCTGCAGGCCCGCGGCGAAGATATCCGCCTGCAGGCCATACGCCTGATATTTACTGTGGTTCTGCTCCACCAGTTCTTTGACGTGAGCCAGCACCAGCACGCGACCGCGCGCCAGCCGCGCCAGTTCAGCGATCACCAGGCTTTTGCCGGCGCCGGTCGGCAGCACAATCACCGCTGGCGTGGCGTGGCGGCGAAAATGGGCAACGGTGGCATCAACGGCTTCTTGCTGATAGGGGCGCAGGGTAAACGACATGGGAACCGGCTTTTTCTGGAACGGACGCGCATTATGCCATGAAAGTGGCTAAAACGCAGGATCGGCACTATTAGCAGGCGAAGGTTCAGGCTATACTGCCCACACTTTTTCAACGGTTAACCCTGCTCTCAATTATGCCGTGGCCGCCGCGCTACGCTGTAAATGATTTACCGGGCAAATGCCGTTTCAGTTCCCCTCCGCAGTAACAGGCAAAAAAGCGAATTCATGCGACTCGACAAATTCATATCTCAGCAACTGGAAGTTAGCCGTGCCATCGCCGGCCGTGAAATACGTGGCAGAAAGATCACCATCAATGGCGAAGTGGTGCGCGACACCGCGTATAAAGTCCTGCCGGACGATGCCGTAGAGTACGACGGCAATCCGCTGACGGTGCAGCAGGGCCCGCGCTATTTCATGCTGAATAAACCGCAGGGCTATGTCTGCTCCACCGACGATCCGGATCATCCCACCATTCTCTATTTCATTGAGGAGCCGGCGGCGTTCAAACTGCACGCGGCAGGGCGGCTGGATATTGATACCACCGGGCTGGTGCTGCTGACCGATGATGGTCAGTGGTCGCATCGCATTACTTCTCCGCGCCATCACCTGGAGAAAACCTACCTGGTGGAACTGGAGCAGCCGCTTGACGCGGGGCTGATCGAAAAATTTGCTGCCGGCATTCAGCTGCACAATGAGAAAGATCTGACCAAACCGGCGCAGCTGGAAATCCTCGATGAGAAAGCCGCGCGCCTCACTCTCAGTGAAGGGCGCTATCACCAGGTGAAACGTATGTTTGCGGCGATGGGCAACCACGTCACGGCGCTGCATCGCGAAAGCATCGGTGAGATTGTGCTGGATGAGGAGCTCGGTGAAGGCGAATACCGTGAACTGACCGAGGCGGAAATCAACAGCATCGGCCTGCCGGACGAACTGAAACAGCGCAAATAGCGGGAGACAGCGGTGCGTAAGGAAAAAAATTCACCGGTGGGATTAGTGGTGATTCTGGGATTGCTGGCGATGCTGATGCCGCTCTCCATTGATATGTATCTGCCGGCAATGCCGCAAATCGCCCGTGAATTCGCGGTGTCGGCCGGCAGCGTACAGATGACGCTGAATCTCTACATCCTTGGCTTCGCCATTGGTCAGCTGGTGTATGGCCCGCTGGCGGACAGCTACGGACGTAAACCGGTGATTGTGCTTGGCACGCTGATTTTTGCCTGCGCGGCAGCAGCCTGTGCGCTGTCGCAATCCATTGACCAGCTGATTCTGATGCGTTTCCTGCACGGGCTCTCCGCCGCCGCGGCCAGCGTGGTGATTAACGCCCTGATGCGCGACAGTTATTCGAAAGAAGATTTCTCGCGCATGATGTCGTTTGTCATGCTGATCACCACCATTGCGCCGCTGCTGGCCCCGATCATCGGCGGCTGGCTGCTGTTGCTGTGGAACTGGCACGCCATCTTCTGGACGCTGGCATTGGCCGCACTGATTACCACGGTGCTGGTGGTAACGCAGATCCGCGAAACGCTTAAGCCCGAGCAGCGGCAGCGTTTTCACCTGCGCACCACGCTGAGCAATTTTGTCGCGCTGGTGCGGCACAAACGCGCCTTCAGCTATATGCTGGCAAGCGGCTTCTCGTTTGCCGGGCTGTTTACCTTTCTTAACGCCGGGCCGTTTGTTTACATTGAAGTGAACCATGTGTCGCCGCAAAATTTCGGCTACTACTTTGGCCTCAACGTGGTGTTTCTGTTTGTCATGACGCTGATTAACAGCCGCGCGGTGCGCCGTTTCGGACCGCTGGCGATGTTCCGCCTCGGTCTGCTGATTCAGTTTGCCATGGGCATCTGGCTGCTAATTGTCAGCGCGCTCAACCTCGGTTTCCTGCCGCTGGTGTTTGGCGTGGCTATGTTTATTGGCTGCGTATCGACCGTCTCCTCCAATGCGATGGCGGTGATCCTCGACGAATTTCCCCATATGGCCGGCACCGCATCCTCGCTGGCCGGTACGCTGCGCTTTGGCGTCGGTGCGCTGGTTGGCGCGCTGCTGTCGCTGGTCAGCGTCAACAGCGCCTGGCCAATGGTCGCCACCATCGCGCTGTGCGCTACCGTCTCAATCGTGCTGTTCAGCTACGCCGCCCGTCCGCGCCACACCGCGTGATGGCGGCGGGTCGATCCTTAGCCTGCAGTTATTTCACCTCCTGATTTGCCCCTCTTCGCACTCTCGCTCTGCTTAATGTTTCTATATTGTGAAAATTAATTGATAAAAAAGTAACGACATTGCGTCTAAAATGATTGTTAAGCGCCGCGTAACGCGGTAAACATAGGCATAAATGCGAGAAAGCTCGCAAATAATAAAGTTGCATCACGCTTTGTGCTTAAAACGAGAAGGCTATCCTTGACGTCCGTATGCTGAGCTTGCCAGGTGGGGATTCACCGCGATGAAGCCGTCCGTTGTGAATAACGTTACTGTCTCTGGGAACCGAAACACTATGCTGCAACTCTCGGTTGTGCATCGTTTACCACAACTTTACCGCTGGTCGCTGGAACATGCTGGCGCCATTGAACGCCAGGAAGCAGCGAACGGCGCGCATGACGGGGATCTGGTCGCGCTGCGCCTGCTGAGCCATGACGGCCATCCGGCGCTGGAGATCCTGCAGCAGCTACAGGAAACGCTGGCGCAGATTCAGGTCGAGTGCAAAATTGCCGAATGTGAAGGGCAGCCGTGTTTGCTGATTCAGCGCGGCGACGAGAGCGCCACTAACTGTTGTCTGAAAAATCAGGGCGTGGCGATCGCCGAAACCTTTGACGGTCACTGAGGCCCGATCCCGCCCTGCGCGGAGGCCAGCAGCTGACGCGTATACTCCGCTGCGGGCGCGTTGAACAGCGCTTCGCATTCACCCTGTTCCACCACTTCACCCTGGCGCAACACCACCAGCTGATGACACAGCGCGCGCACCACCTGCAAATCGTGACTGATAAACAGATACGCCAGCTGATGCTGCTGCTGTAAACGGCGCAGCAGGGTGAGGATCTGCTTTTGCACCGAGCGGTCCAGCGACGAGGTGGGTTCATCCAGCACAATCAGCTGCGGCTGCAGGATCAGCGCGCGGGCAATGGCGATGCGCTGGCGCTGACCGCCAGAGAATTCCGCCGGGTAGCGACTGCGGCTCGCTGCCTCCAGGCCAACCTCTTCCATCACCGCAATGACTCTGGCTTCCTGTTCGGCAGCGCTGAGCTGCGGCTGGTGCACCGCCAGCCCTTCGGCAATCACCTGCTGTACCGTCATGCGCGGATTGAGTGAAGAGTTGGGATCCTGAAACACCACCTGAATGCGCTGGCGCAGCGGCAGTAGCTGCTTCGCGCTCAGCCGATGCAGCGGCTGTCCGTCGAACCAGATCTCGCCGCGCGCAGCAATCAGGCGCAGCAGCGCCAGGCCGGTGGTGCTTTTGCCTGACCCGGATTCGCCGACTAACCCGAGGCTTTCGCCGCGCCGCAGGGTAAAACTGAGATTGTGTAGCGCGGTTTTTTCCGCCACGGTGCGCTTCAGCAGTCCACGGCGAATCGGGAAACCCACCTGCAAATTAGTTACCTGCAACAGCGGCGGCGCGTCGATCAGCGGCACCGGTGCGCCGTCCGGCTCGGCGGCCAGCAGCTCACGGGTATAAGGCTGCTGTGGCTGGCGAAACAGTGCGTCACAGCGGTTGTGTTCCACCTCGCGCCCGTTGCGCATCACCGTCACGCTGTGGGCCAGCTGACGCACAATGTTCAGGTTATGGGTAATGAACAGCATGCCCATGTTCAGTTCGCGCTGCAGTTCGCGCAGCAGCTGTAAAATCTGTGCCTGTACCGTGACATCCAGCGCCGTGGTGGGCTCATCGGCAATCAGCAGTTTGGGCTGGGTCAGCAAGGCCATGGCGATCATCACGCGCTGGCGCTCGCCGCCGGACAGCTGGTGCGGAAAATCCTGCAGGCGCGTCGCGGCCTGGCGAATGCCTACGCGATCGAGGCAGCTGAGAATTTCAGCGCGCGCCGCTTCACGCCGCATGCCACGGTGCAGCGACAGCACTTCATACAGCTGCTTTTCCACGCTGTGCAGCGGATTGAGTGACACCATCGGCTCCTGAAAAATCATCGCCATCTGGTTGCCGCGCAGCCCGCGCATCTCACGTTCGCTGGCCTGTAACACATCGCGTCCGTCAAACAGGATCTCGCCCTGCGGATAACTCACCGGCGGTTGCGGCAGCAGACGCATAATTGACAGTGCCGTCACGCTCTTGCCCGATCCCGATTCGCCCACCAGCGCCAGCGTTTCGCCGGCGTCGATGCGCAGCGAGATATCTTCCACCACGCGGCGCGGCCCGAACGCCACCGCCAGATGCTTCACCGTTAACAAACTCATTTAGCGCCCCCGGCTCGGATCAAAGGCATCGCGCACCGCTTCGCCGATAAAAATCAGCAGCGACAGCAGCAGGGCGAGGGCGAAGAAGCCAGAAAGGCCAAGCCACGGTGCCTGTAAATTGTTTTTTCCCTGCAGCAGCAGTTCGCCCAGCGACGGCGAGCCCACCGGCAGGCCGAAGCCGAGAAAATCCAGTGAGGTCAACGTGGTGATCGAACCGCACAGGATAAACGGCAGAAAGGTGAGCGTGGCAACCATGGCGTTGGGCAACATGTGGCGTAGCATGATGCGGCTATCGCTCACGCCCAGCGCGCGTGCGGCGCGGATATAGTCAAAGTTACGCGTGCGCAGGAACTCGGCGCGCACGACGCTCACCAGACTCATCCAGCCGAAGATCACCGTCAGCAGCAACAGCCACCAGAAATTGGGCTGAATCACGCTGGAGAGCAGAATCAGCATGAACAGCGTAGGCATGCCGGACCACACCTCAATCAATCGCTGGCCGATGAGGTCAACGCGGCCGCCAAAGTAGCCCTGCAGGGCACCCACCACAATGCCAATCACGCTGGAGAACAGCGTTAACAGCAAACCGAACAGCAGCGAGATGCGTGTGCCATACAGCAGACGCGCCAGTACATCGCCACCGTTAGCATCGGTACCCAGCCAGTTTTGCGCGGACGGCGGTGACGGGAAGGGCACGTCGGTGGCGAAATGAATGGTGCTGTCGCTGAAGCGGATGGGGGCCCACAGCGCCCAGCCCTGCTGGTCAATACGTTGCTTCAGCCACGGATCCTGGTAATCGGCCGCCGTGGCAAACTGGCCGCCAAAATCGCTCTCGCTGTAGTTAAACAGCAGCGGTGCGTACCAGCGCTGCTGGTAATGCACCAGCAGCGGTTTGTCATTGGCTAATAATTCCGCGCCCAGCGACAGCACAAAAATGAGCAGAAACAGCCACAGCGACCAGTAGCCGCGCCGGTTATGACGAAAGCGCTGCCAGCGCTGCTGGTTAACGGGAGATAAACGCATCAGCGGCCCTCAAAATCAATGCGTGGATCGACCAGCGTATAGGTCAGATCGCTGAGAATATTCATCAGCAGGCCAATCAGCGTAAAGATATACAGCGTGCCGAACATCACCGGATAGTCGCGCTGAATGGTGGCATCATAGCCGAGCAGCCCCATGCCGTTGAGTGAGAACATCACCTCGATCAGCACCGAGCTGGTGAAAAACATACTGATAAAGGTGGCGGGAAACCCGGCGATCACCAGCAGCATGGCGTTGCGGAACACGTGGCCGTACAGGATGCGCTTCTCATCCAGGCCCTTGGCGCGCGCCGTGACGACGTACTGTTTGCGCACCTCATCAAGGAACGAATTTTTCGTCAGCATGGTCAGGGTGGCAAAGCCGCCAATCACCGTAGCCAGCACCGGCAGGGTGATATGCCATACATAATCGCTGATTTTGCTGTACCACGGCAGCGTGTCAAACTGCGGCGAAGTGAGGCCGCGGAGCGGGAACCAGTCGAGATAGCTGCCGCCGGCAAACAGCACAATCAGCATGATGGCAAACAAAAACGCCGGAATAGAGTAGCCGATGATGATAAAGATGCTGCTCCAGATATCAAACGCGCTGCCGTTGCGCACCGCTTTTTTGATGCCCAGCGGAATCGACACCAGATAGATGATCAGCGTGCTCCACAACCCGAGGCTGATCGACACCGGCAGGCTCTCTTTAATCAGCTGCAGCACCGTGGCGTTACGAAACAGGCTGTCGCCAAAGTCAAAACGCAGGTAATTCCACAGCATTTCGCCATAGCGCTGCAGCAGGGGCTTATCGAAGCCGTAGCGATGGGTTATTTCTGCCACCACCTCCGGATCCAGCCCGCGCGCGCCGCGGTACTGGCTGTCGCCGGGATTGTCGCGCACCAGCGCACCGCGCGCACCGCTGTCACTGCCGCCGCTGCCAGGCAGACCGGTACTATGACCAAACTGGATGTTGGCCAGCGCCTGATCGACCGGACCGCCCGGCGCAATCTGTACGATAAAGAAATTCAGGGTGATGATGGCCCACAGCGTGGGAATAATCAGCAACAGCCTGCGCAGGAAATAAGCACCCAAACCGCTCTCCTCAGCGTCGATCGGCCGGTAAACGACCGGCTTTGTTCACATCGTACCACCAGTTTTCCAGCCCGGTGGCAAACGCCGGTTTAATCTGCGGATGGGAAAACTTGTCCCACCAGGCCAGCCGCTGCTCGGCGTTGTACCACATCGGAATCATGTAGGCGTTCCACAGCAGCAGGCGATCCAGCGCCTGACCGAGCGGCAGCAGCGCTTTTTCATTGCCCTGATGCGCCACGATCTGCTGCACGAAATGGTCGACCAGCGGATCTTTTACCCGCGCGGTGTTCCACGAGGAGCTGATGTAATCCGACTGCCAGACATATTGCAGGCTGGTGGAAGGCCACGGCATCGCCTGATAAAGCGACGGAATCATGTCGTAATCGCCTTCGCGCAGCCGGCGCAGATATTGCGAACTGTCCACCTGACGCAGAGTCATCGTAATGCCAAGCCGTGCCACGCTGTGCTGGAACGGCAGCGCCCAGTCGTTCTGAGAACCGCTGCGCAGCAACAGTTCAAACTGAAACGGCTGGCCGGTTTTCACGTTCACCAGCTGCTGATTTTTGATCTGCCAGCCGGCCTGCTTCAGCAGCGCCATCGCCCGCAGCAAATTGTTGCGGTCAAAGCCGCTGCCGTCAGAATGCGGCGGCGCGTAGGCGTTGTTAAAGACCTCGGCAGGCAGCTGCGCCTTGTAGGGCGCGAGCAGGACCAGCTGATCGGCGTCAGGATAGCCTCTGGCGGCATAAGCGGTGTTCTGGAAGTAGCTGTCGGTCCGCTTGTAAGCGCCGTAGAACAGCGCTTTGTTCATCCACTCAAAATCAAACGCCAGCGTCAGCGCCTCGCGCACGCGGCGGTCGGAAAATAATGCTTTCTCGTTATTGAACGCCAGCCAGCGCGTGTCGGTGGCGACGTCATTCGGCGTGGTGGCTTTCACAATGGCGTGGCTGGTGAAGTTGCGCCCGCGATATTGTGTGGCCCATTTCTTCGCCGAACTCTCCTCGCGCAGATCATAGGCACCGGCCTTAAACGCTTCAAAAGCCACGTTGTCATCGAGATAGTAGTCGTAGCGCAGGGTATCGAAATTAAAGCGACCGCGGTTCACCGGCAGATTGGCCGCCCAGTAGTTCTTCACCCGACTATATTGGATGAACTGGCCGGATTTGTACGAAGTGACGCGGTAAGGCCCACTGGCGAGCGGCGGATAGCCAATCGGCTCATTGAATTTTTTGTTCTGCCAGAATTTTTCCGGCAGCACCGGCAGCGTGATCCAGCTCAGCACCAGGTCTTTATCCGGTTTGGGCATCTCAATGCGCACTGTCAGCCGGTTCAGCGCTTTCACCTGCACGCCACGAAACGCCACGCGAAACTGCGGCACGCCTTCGGTCATGAATTTGCCGAAGGTGAAGGCGACATCCTGCGCGGTGATCGGTGTACCGTCCTGAAACTGCGCGTGCGGATTGATAGACACTTCCATCCAGTGATAATCGCTGGGATAGCGTGCTGATTCGGCGATCAGCGGATAGTAGCTGCCGGGCTCATCGTCTGAGGTGGTAAACAGGCCGTCGTACAGCGTGTCAGTGCCGATACCGGGGTTGCCGCGCGACGCATAGCGGTTGAAGTTGTCGTAAGTGCCCACCACGGCGAGGGTGATCTTGCCACCTTTTGGCGCCGCCGGATTGGCGTAATCATAATGGGTGAAGTTGACCGCGTATTTCGGTTCGCCCAGCTTCGCAAAGGCATAGCTTTCATGGATAGTGACCGCGTGCGCCGGCGCAATGGCGCTGCACATCAGTAGTGCTGTGGCAAGACGAAGCAGCATAAGTGGGGCGCTCTCCTGTGATAATCCGCACTGTATGGTAGCAGTTTCATGCGCGGTACGTGACGTTAACCCAAACTGACCTGGCTCTGATAGTAGCTGATCAGCTTTTCCGGGCGCAGCGGGCGGCTAAACAGATACCCCTGCAGATGTGTGACGCCCCGGTTAACCAGCCAGGCCGCCTGGTCGCCGGTTTCCACGCCTTCCGCCACGGTTTTCAGGTTGAGTTTCTTTGCCAGCAGCAACACGGTGTCAAGTACCGGCGAGGTTACGGTTTCGGTGCCGATACTCTGCACAAAGCCGCGATCGATTTTCAGGTAGTCGAACGGATATTTTTCCAGGTAGATCAGCGCGCTATGGCCAGTGCCGAAATCATCGATGGCAATCTTGAAATTGTGTTCATGCAGCCAGGCGAAGATTTCGCCGGCGTTCTTCTCCCGCACCATGGTGCGCTCAGTGATTTCAAATACATAGTTAAAATGATCGGCGGGCATACTGGCGATCCACGCTTGCACGTCGCGGCGAAAACTGGCCGATGCCAGATGCTGCGGTGACATATTCAGACTGAGACGGGTGCCGCGCGGCAGTTGCTGACAGAGAAAACGCGCGTCGCGCGCTACCAGGCTGAACAGATGTTGGGTCAGAGGAATAATCAGGTTCTGCGCTTCGGCGTGGCTGATAAATACATCGGGTGGGATCATGCCTTCAACCGGGTGAGTCCAGCGCAGCAGCGCTTCAACGCCATAGGGTTTGCCGTTGTGTGCCGTTACCAGCGGCTGATACTCAACGTGAAACTGACCGCGCCGGATGCCGAGCAGGATTTCACGTCCCGGTCGCTGATGCAGCGACAGCAGCAGCCAGCTGATTGCGGCAACCAGCAGCGCCAGCAGCAGGCCGGTCAGCAACGCCAGCGTGTAATCGCGTGAGGCCAGCGTGCTGCCGTAAAGCACAAAGCGCATGCTGCCGTCATCAAGCGTCAGGTCGGTGAGGGCGGGCGGCAGATCGCGGCTGCGCACCACCTGGCTGGTGCCGCTGAGCAGCGCGCTGTCGCCTGCCACCAGCGCCATGCGCGTGATTTCGGGATGGTAAGAGGCCAGCAGCTGGTAAGGCGTCATGCTGAGGTTCATTGTGGCGAGGATGCCGGTTTCGCTCGCTCCTGGACTTTTCAGCCACAGCGCCAGCGCTGGCTTGGCGGGCTGCAGCGGTGTGCCGGGCAGCAGGCGGACGTCACGGTCGCGCTCCAGCTCTGAATCGGGTGAAATGGCGCTGGCGGCCAGCAGAAATGCGCCGGTAGCCGAAGAGCAGTAAGCGTTGCCGTCGCGTACCAGTAATATCGCGCGAATGTTGCCGGCAAAGGCGGCGCGAGAGGTCAGCTCACGGTTGACACTGTTGCAGCTGAGTTGAGTGTATTGCTGCAGTGGATAAAGGCTCTCGACCAGGGTTGACATCACCTGTTGCAGATCGTCACGGCTGTGAGCCAGCAGCTGCTGGTGTTGCTGGACGCGTTTTTGCCAGGTCAGCGTGAGCAGGACGGTGACAAACAGGATAAAAAACGCGACCCCAATAATTACGCTACTCCAGGCGATGCGCCGCGAGTAGCTGGCATGACGATTTAACGTCCCCGACAGTGGCATGGAGTTGGTTCCCCTGATCTTGCCCTTTTTATTATAAAAACGCATACAACTGTGCTGGTTCAAGGCAACGAGAATATAACGAGGCTGCGCGAAAAGTCTCGTTATATTTTTGATTCACAATTACTTTTTCCGCCATGGATTTGGCTTAAGCAACCGCAGACGAAAAAAAACGCTGCCGGGGCAGCGTTTTCAGATTCTCTGGCTGAGAACATCAGGAAGGAAGGGGGTTAACTGGGGTTTTTTGCCAGTACCCGACGCGCTTCGCGGTAGCGGTTTTTCCAGTAACTGTCGTTAAGGCTGGAAATCATCACGCCGCTGCTGGTAGACGCGTGTACAAAATTGTCGTTGCCGAGATAGATGCCGACATGGCGACCGGTGGAGCCGGCGCGGAACAGCACTAAATCACCCGGACGCAGTTTACTGCGTGAAATCTCTTTACCGCTGTCCTGCTGTTCCGATGTGGAACGCGGCAGCTCTAAACCAAACTGTTCGCGAAAGGTGCGCTGAACAAAAGCAGAACAGTCAATGCCGCGTTTGGTGTCGCCGCCTAAGCGATAACGCACACCTTTCCAGTCACTGTACTGCTCCATGATGCGGGACTTAACGTCCACGTTCTGCACCATTTGTTCAAATTCGTCCTGAGACGCCTGAAGTAAAAAACCATTCTGGTTGTTAACTTCATGATTCTCGTTATTCGCGTTCTGACCGTTATGGGTACTGCTACATGCCGATAAGAGGGTTGCTAATGCTACTGCGGGAATAATCCGCCTGAGGTATCTCAGAATTGGTTGAGACTTGACCATTGTACGTGTTTTCCTTCGATGTCCTTACGACAGAATGTCGCCAGCCAGATGACAAAACGGGTTGAGATTAATAAGTGCGACCCTCTAAGACAATTCCTTAATTACTAAAATGTGTTAATGCACACATTTTTGTTGCTTAAGGTACCGAATTTTATGCTGCACGGTAGTAATCGGAGTTGAGGTTAACCGATTACAGACCGCGTGGCGAGTGCTTTTATATAAATTTTTATAGGTTTTTTTGATGTGAAATCAATCTGTAACACAACGGTTACTTTATCAACAACTGGTAGCGATTTAAGCGTCAATTAACGGCAGGAACAGCGGCTAATTCTGGCGCTCAGGGAGATTTTAAGAGGGTTCTGACTGGACAGGCCAGGAATAACGCCATTGTCAGACGATTTGACGCATAGGTTTTTCTTTTATCAGAAAACGCTTAGTCCGCTAATAATTTATTGCAGGATTAAATAAGCGCAGGCGATCTTAAAAACAAGAAATAATCGCCCGCGCTAAACAATTACGCCTGGGGTTTATATTTTCCGGGCAGCGAACGATAGAGCCAGTTCACCAGTTTGTCGCTGGCCGGTGTTAATAACCACCAGCTCAGGCCCACCAGCACCACCGACAGCGAACCGACCGCGATATCGGTAAACCAGTGTGCGCCTGCCATTACGCGCGGCAGGGAAAAGAGCACCACAATCAGCAGGCCCATCAGGAAGGCGCGGAAGCCGAAATAGCGCCACATAAAGCAGGCGAAGATAATCAGCATCATGCCGTGGTCGCCGGGGAAGCTGTCTCGGGACGCATCTTTTGCCGGAATGCCGGTCAGTTCGCTGACGCGATGCACGTTATCAAAGAACAGCGTCGGGCTGGCATGCTTAACCGGCAGCAGATGGCCCAGCTGGTTAAGAATCACCGCCGTCAGCAGCATGGTGATACCAATCGCCAGCATACGACGTCGGCCCTGCGGCGTTTCGCGGCGCCAGAACCACAGATAGAGCAGGCCCATCGCCAGCAGCGACACCGCATCAAAACCGCGGAAATTGGTGATCGCCACCAGCAGCGCAAAGCCGTGATGGTCGACCATCTGGTCGTTAAAGCCAAAAAAGATGCCTTTGTCGAGAGCGAACCAGAACCCGTGCTCCGGCGGCAGATACCACGACATAAATAGCATCACACCCAGCGCATTCAGCAGCAGGATGGTAATCAAACGAGAAGTGCGCATAAAAGTAACTCAAAAGGAAAAAAATAACGGGCAAACCTACCGCAGCTAATTTAAACGAATCTTCAACAGGGCAGTCTGCAAGGCGTTCCAGTCGGTGGCCTGATGGTGGATCAATTCGATACGGCTATCCGGCGGCGTGACCGGGCGCGTTTCGATGAACAGGTCTTCACCCTGACGGTTAATGCTGACCAGACCGTCAGCGGTACGCAGCACGCCTTTCACGCGATCCACCGGCGCAAGCCGCGCCCACTCTAAAGCCGGAATAGTATCGAACACCGTGTCACCATCGAAAATCCAGCCACAGGAAGCATAGCCCTGACCTTCATTTAACGCACGACGCCAGCGCGCTTCACCTTCCAGTTTCAGCGCCGCCAGCCCCTGCGGGCGTGGCGAATGATGATGATGCGCGGCATCGGGTACCGCACGATCCGCCAATGCCGGCTGACTCAGCAACGCCGGATCAATGTTGCCCCAGCTGGCTTCCACCAGTTGACGGTCGCCCAAATGCTGCTGCTGCCAGCTCGCCAGCCGCTGACGATCTTCCGCATCCCACTTGTCGCTTTTGTTGGCGATGATGATGTCTGCGGCGATCAGCTGGTCGCGAAAGTTTTCATTCTCCGTGACGCGCGTATCGGCTAACTGACGCGGATCGAGCAGCGTCAGCGTGGCGTCCACGCGGATCCACGGCTGATAGACCGCTGCGCGCAGCATATTCAGTAACTGTTTGGGATGGCCAAGGCCGGTGGGTTCGATAATCAGGCGGTCCGGCTGAGTCTGCTTCAGCAGCATATTCAGCCCGACCTGCAGCGGCAGGCCGTTAACACAGCACATACAGCCGCCGGGGATCTCTTTCAGCGTGGCGCCGCGGTCGGCGAGCAGGGCGCCGTCAATGCCGATCTCGCCAAACTCGTTGACCAGAATGGCCCACTTTTCATTGGCAGGTTTGTGCGCCAGCAGATGTAACAGGGTGGTGGTTTTACCGCTACCGAGAAAACCGGTAATCAGGTTCACGCGCGTCATGATTTACTCCGTTAAAATAGCCGCGCCGGACAACTGTATCCGGCGCGCAGGCTGTTGTTATACTATAACAATCAACCGCCGCCGGAGAAAATCGTGCGCTTAATCGGCGCGTCCCATATAACGGCGCTCGGCAATATGGATACGGATGCGATCGCCATTGCTCAGGTACTCCGGCACCTGAATCGACAGCCCGGTGCTCATGCCCGCCGGTTTGGTGCGCGCACTGGCAGATGCCCCTTTGATGCCTGGTGAGGTATCAACAATCTCCATGTCTACCGTCTGCGGCAGTTCCAGCGCCAGCACCTGACCATCCATGGTGAGCACCTGGATACCGGGAATGCCGCCTTCCGGAATAAACAGCAGCTCTTCTTCGATCTGATCTTTTTTAAAGCTGTACGGCGTGTAATCTTCGTCATCCATAAACACGTATTCGTCGCCGTCAATGTATGAGAAGGTCACTGCGCGGCGGCTGAGCTGAATGGCATCAATAATATCGTCGCCCTTGAAGCGCTCTTCAACTTTCAGGCCGGTGCGCACATCGGTGAAACGCATCTTATACAGCGTGGCGGCACCGCGCGCGCTCGGGCTCTGGACATCGATATCCTTCACCAGCAACAGTTTACCGTTCCAGGTGACGGCCATTCCTTTTTTGATTTCGTTTGCCTTTGGCATAATGCTTGACTCGCTATAACCAGGTAGATGCGCGCCAACTTACTCGCGCGGTGAAAAACAGGCAAGTGAGGCCGGTGAAAATTGTTGGCCGCGCATAGAATTCCGCGGTGCAGACTGCTATTGTCGGCCGCTAATCTTTGCAGGAGCGCATGATGTTATGTCGAGACCAGTGCGGTGCCTGCTGCACAGCCCCCTCCATCTCTTCCCCCATTCCGGGTATGCCTGACGGCAAACCGGCCAATACCCGCTGCGTGCAGCTCGACGAACAGCAGCGCTGCAAAATTTTTGGCTCGCCGCTGCGTCCGGCGGTGTGTGCCGGTTTACAGCCACAGGCGGAGATGTGCGGCAGCAGCCGCGCCGACGCCATGATCTACCTGCTGCTGCTGGAAGCCGATACCGCGCCCTGAGTTTGAGCTGACGCGAGCTGAACAGAACGAGCGTCACAGGCGCCGCGTTACAGCAACGCGTCAGCGCGCCCGCTGTGAAAAATCCTAAATCCGCCGCGAAGTGTGCGGAGCATCAAAAATCTGCTACGCCGATTGCGCATTTTCTTGCCTGTAATCGGGTGCTGTACCATATTCCCTGAAACGTTTCAGCGTTGTCCTCCCGGCTAAGTCCGTGTCGCACAGCGTATTTTTTCGCCATCAGGCTGAAACGATTCACTTTCAGCAAGCGAGGAGAAATATGTTCCAGCTCGAAGTTCAGGCCATTCACACCGGCGCCAGCGCGTCCGATAAAGAACAGGCCATTCGTCAGGTTGCCGCTGCGCTTACTGCGGCCGGAAATGTGGCCGAAGGCTACGTCGACGGCATGCTGGCGCGCGAACAGCAAACCACCACCTTTCTCGGCAACGGCATCGCCATTCCGCACGGCACCACCGATACCCGCGATCTGGTGCTGAAAACCGGCGTACAGGTTTATCAGTTCCCGCAGGGCGTGGACTGGGGCGATGGCCAGACGGCGTACGTCGCCATCGGCATTGCCGCCAAATCTGACGAGCACCTCGCGCTGCTGCGCCAGCTGACCCACGTATTAAGCGATGACAGCATCGCGGAGCAGCTGAAATCTGCCTCTGCTGAAGAGCTGCGCGCGCTGCTGATGGGTGAAAAGCAGGCCGCTGAATTCCAGTTCGATACGTCGCTGATCGCCACCGACGTGGCCGCCAGCGATCTGATGACGCTGCAGGCGCTGAACGCCGGTCGTCTGCAGGCGGCCGGTGCCGTCGACGCCAGCTTTGTCGCGGACGTCGTCTCGCACGCGCCGCTCAGCCTCGGTCAGGGCATCTGGCTGAGCGACAGCACGCACGGCAACCTCAACAGCGCGGTGGCAGTGAGCCGCAGCGCGACGCCGCTGACGCATCAGGGCGAACCGGTAGCGCTGCTGCTGACGGTCGCCGCCACCGATCAGCGCCCGCTTGAGGTGCTGGGCTACCTCAGCAATCTGCTGCTGAACAATCAGGCTGAACGCCTGCTGAAGGCGGACGCGGCAGGTATTCTCGCGCTGCTGACCAGCGAAGTTGATGAAGCTGCGGACGTCTTAACCGCGGAATTCACCATCCGCAACGAGCACGGTCTGCATGCGCGTCCGGGCACCGCGCTGGTGAGCGTGATCAAGCAATTCAACAGCGATATCACCGTGACCAATCTCGACGGCAGCGGTAAGCCGGCTAACGGGCGCAGCCTGATGAAGGTGGTCGCGCTGGGCGTGAAGAAAGGCCATCGTCTGCGTTTCACCGCCAGCGGTGACGATGCGCAGCAGGCACTGCACGCTATCGAAGAAGCCATTAATAGCGGTCTGGGCGAGGGGGCAGCATGAGTCGTCGCGTTGCCACTATCACCCTGAACCCGGCGTACGATCTGGTCGGCTACACGCCGGAGATCGAGCGCGGCGAAGTTAACCTGGTCAAAACCACCGGGCTGCACGCTGCGGGTAAAGGCATCAATGTCGCCAAAGTGCTGAAAGATCTCGGCATCGACGTCACCGTCGGCGGCTTCCTCGGTAAAGAGAATCAGGACGGCTTTCAGCAGCTGTTCAGCGAACTCGGTATCGCTAACCGTTTTCAGGTGGTGCAGGGCCGTACCCGCATTAACGTTAAGCTGACGGAAAAAGACGGCGACGTCACCGACCTCAACTTCTCAGGCTTTGACGTCACGCCACAGGACTGGGACCGCTTCACCGCCGACTCGCTGACCTGGCTGGGCCAGTTCGATATGGTGTGCGTCAGCGGCAGCCTGCCAGCCGGCGTTGCGCCGGACGCGTTCACCAAATGGATGAGCGATCTGCGCACCCACTGTCCGTGCATCATTTTTGACAGCAGCCGTGAAGCGCTGGTGGCCGGTCTGAAAGCAGCACCGTGGCTGGTAAAACCCAATCGCCGCGAGCTGGAGATCTGGGCCGGCCGCAAGCTGCCGACGCTGCAGGATGTGATTGACGCCGCGCACCAGCTGCGCGAGCAGGGCATTGCCCACGTCGTGATCTCCCTCGGTGCGGAAGGCGCGCTGTGGGTCAATGCCTCAGGCGAATGGATCGCCAAACCGCCTGCGTGTGAAGTGGTCAGCACCGTAGGCGCCGGAGATTCGATGGTTGGCGGCCTGATTTATGGCCTGCTGATGCGGGAATCCAGTGAACACACGCTGCGTCTGGCGACGGCGGTGGCGGCCATGGCCGTCAGCCAGAGCAACGTCGGCGTGACCGATCGTACCCAGTTGGCCGCGATGATGGCGCGCGTCGACTTACAACCCGTTAACTAACAGCAGGAGAGCGATAATGAAAACGCTGCTGATAAAAGATTCTTCACTCGGTCTGGCATCAGGCCATTTAGCCTCAGAACGTCTGCAGGCGGCGGCAGGGCAGGCGGGACTGACGCTGGTCGACAGCGCCGCGGACGCCGAACTGGTGCTGGTGATTGGCCAGCAGGTTACCGACAACGCGCAGCTCGCCGGCAAGTCCGTTGCCCTCGTGGACGTGCAGCAGGCGCTGCGCGATCCGCAGGCCGCGCTGGCGCTGGCTAAAGATGCGGCGCAACCGTGGCAGCCGGCTGCGGCAACCCCGGCGGCAAGCGCACCGGCGCAGAGCACCGGGCAGAAACGTATTGTGGCCGTCACCGCCTGTCCGACCGGCGTGGCGCATACCTTCATGGCAGCCGAGGCGATTGAGGCGGAAGCCAGCAAGCGCGGCTGGTGGGTAAAAGTGGAAACCCGCGGCTCAGTCGGCGCCGGCAACCCGATCACCCCGGAAGAAGTGGCGGCGGCCGATCTGGTGATCGTTGCGGCGGATATTGACGTTGATCTGGCGAAGTTTGCCGGCAAGCCGATGTACCGCACCTCCACCAGTCTGGCGCTGAAGAAAACCGCACAGGAGCTGGATAAAGCGCAGGCGGAAGCTAAAGTCTGGCAGCCTTCCGGCAACCAGGCGGCAGCCAGCCAGAGCGACAGCAAAGAGAAAGCCGGTGCCTATCGGCATCTGCTGACCGGCGTATCTTATATGCTGCCGATGGTGGTCGCCGGCGGTCTG
This sequence comes from Pantoea sp. GM_Pan_4, assembly GCF_026541005.1. Classification (NCBI taxonomy): domain Bacteria; kingdom Pseudomonadati; phylum Pseudomonadota; class Gammaproteobacteria; order Enterobacterales; family Erwiniaceae; genus Pantoea; species Pantoea sp. GM_Pan_4. Next base: position 138,304 of record NZ_JALNUZ010000004.1, on the reverse strand, counting down.
AGCATTGCGCTGTCATTCGCCTTTGGGATTACCGCGTTTAAAGAGCAGGGCACCTTAGCCGCGGCGCTGATGCAGATCGGTGGCGGCAGCGCCTTTGCGCTGATGGTGCCGGTGCTGGCGGGCTTTATCGCCTTCTCGATTGCTGACCGTCCGGGCCTGACGCCGGGTCTGATTGGCGGCATGATCGCCACCAGCATCAACGCCGGTTTCCTTGGCGGCATCATCGCCGGTTTCATCGCCGGTTACGCCGCGAAACTGCTAAGCAGCAAAGTGAAGCTGCCGCAAAGTATGGAAGCGCTGAAGCCGATTCTGATCATTCCGCTGGTGGCCAGTCTGATTACCGGCCTGCTGATGATTTACGTGGTAGGCAAACCGGTTGCCGGCATCATGAGCGGCCTGACCAGCTGGCTGGCGAACATGGGCACCGCTAACGCGGTCCTGCTGGGCGCGATTCTGGGCGGCATGATGTGTACCGACATGGGCGGTCCGGTGAACAAAGTGGCTTACGCCTTTGGTGTTGGTCTGTTGAGTTCGCAAACCTACGCGCCGATGGCCGCGATCATGGCGGCCGGTATGGTGCCACCGCTGGCGATGGGGCTGGCAACGCTGGTAGCGCGTCGTAAGTTCAATAAAGGTCAGCAGGAGGGCGGTAAAGCCGCGCTGGTACTCGGCCTGTGCTTTATCTCCGAAGGTGCCATTCCGTTTGCGGCGCGAGATCCGATGCGCGTGCTGCCATGCTGTATCGTGGGTGGCGCAGTGACCGGTGCGATCTCCATGGCGATGGGTGCCAAACTGATGGCGCCGCACGGCGGGCTGTTCGTCCTGCTGATTCCAGGCGCCATTACCCCGGTGCTGGGTTACCTGCTGGCGATTGTGATTGGTACGCTGATTGCGGGTCTGGGCTATGCGATTCTGAAACGTCCGGAAGAGGAACTGGCCAAAGCCGCGTAACGGCAGCCAGGAACAACAAAGGGAGCCGCGGCTCCCTTTTTTTATTGGCGACAGGCCCCGGTGAAACCCGTTACGCCTGCTGCTCGGCCTTCAGCCAGGCAATTTCATCCTTCCAGATATCCGGATTGATGGTTTCGAGAATCATCGGGATACCGTCAAAACGCGCATCCTTCATCAGCCAGCTAAACGCGGTCTTGCCAATGTTGCCCTCGCCGAGGCTGTGATGGCGATCCACGCGGCTGCCGAGCGTACTTTTAGCATCGTTGAGGTGCATACCGCGCAGATACTGGAAGCCTACCACGCGCTCAAACTCGGCAAAGGTGGCTTCACAGTCGGCTTCGCTGCGTAAATCATATCCGCCAGCGAAGGCGTGGCAGGTGTCGATGCATACGCCGACGCGCGATTTATCCTCGACGTGGTCAATAATCGCCGCGAGGTGTTCAAAGCGGAAACCGAGGTTGCTGCCCTGACCGGCGGTATTCTCAATCACCGCTACCACGTTGTGGGTTTTATCCAGCGCAATGTTGATCGACTCGGCGATGCGCTTCAGGCAGGCATCTTCATCAATCTGCTGCAGGTGGCTGCCGGGATGGAAGTTGAGCAGCGTCAGACCAAGCTGTTCGGCGCGCTGCATCTCATCGATAAACGCCTCGCGCGATTTCTCCAGCGCGTCCATCACCGGATGGCCGAGGTTAATCAGATAGCTGTCGTGTGGCAGGATTTGCGCGGCGCTGAAGTTGTACTGATCGCAGGCGGTTTTAAAAGCGTCGATCACCTGCGCAGAGAGCGGCGCGGCTTTCCACTGGCGTTGATTTTTAGTGAACAGCGCAAAGGCTGTGGCTTCGATTTCATGGGCCCGGATCACTGCCTGGTCTACGCCGCCGGATGCGCTTACGTGTGCGCCGATATATTTCATGCCGCTCTCCTGAATGGGCGATTGCTGATGCAAAACGCCCATGATAGCGGATGCGCTTACGCCATGAAATGTTGCACCAGCACATTCAGTGCGCCGCCGCCGAGAATCAGCCAGATAAACATCAGCAGACCGAGCAGCAGCGGTTTGACGCCCGCCTGCTTCAGCGCGCCGAAACGGGTGGTTAAGCCCAGCGCCGCCATCGCCATCGCCAGCAGCAGATTCGCCAGCTGATTCAGTCCCGTTACCACCGGCGGTGGCAGCAGATGCAGCGAGTTAAACAGCGCCACCACAATAAACAACAAGGCAAACCACGGAAAGCGGATCGGCTGCTGTGCCTGACGTTGGTGGCTGCGCTGGCGCTGCAGCCAGCTGCCGAGGATCAGCAGAAACGGTGCCAGCATCATCACCCGCAGCATCTTGGCGATGACTGCCGTGTTCTCCGTTTCCGCGCCCATTGCATGGCCGGCCGCCACTACCTGCGCCACTTCGTGCAGCGTCGAGCCGGTAAAGACGCCAAAGTGCTGCGCGCTGACCTGCGGCAACAGCGTCCAGAGAAACGGGTACAGCACAATGCCGACGGTGCCAAACAGCACCACGGTGGCCACCGCGACCGCCACTTTCGACGGTGCGGCTTTGATCACCGGTTCACTTGCCAGCACCGCTGCCGCACCGCAAATGCTGCTGCCGGCACCAATCAGCCACACGGTTTCGCGATCCATTTTCAGTACACGGATGCCGATCAGGCAGGTGATCAGAAAGGTTGAGCTTAGCACCAGCACATCAATCAGCACGCCGCTGACGCCGACATCGGCGATCTGCTGCACGGTGATGCGGAAGCCGTAAAGAATGATGCCGAGTCGCAGCAGTCGCTGTTTGGCCAGCAGCACCCCACTGTCGCACGGGGTCGCAACGCGGGGATACAGGCTATTACCCAGCACGATGCCGATAATGATGGCCAGCGTCAGCGCGCCGAATCCCGCGCCCGCCAGCCACGGCTGACTGGCCAGCCACGCGGCACCTGCGGCGATGGCGGCGGTCAGCAGCAGTCCCGGCAGCCAGCGATGAACATGAAAAGGGGTTTTGTTGACGCTTAGTTCAGCCATAATACGCTTCTCCTCAGTGAGGCTTTAGCGTGCGCCTGGCTGGCTTAAAAGTGAAATTGATAATATATTTATAATCAACCGGAATAAGTGATAAGGAAGGGCAACAATGTTCATGCGCTTGCGCCGCTGGGCGAAGCTCATCAAACGGGACGTGCTGACGCTGTGGTTTGCCTGTCGCGATCCGCGTACGCCGTGGTGGTTTAAGCTGCTGGCGTTTGGCATCGTCGCTTATGCGCTCAGCCCCATCGATCTGATTCCGGACTTCATCCCGATTATTGGCCTGCTGGATGACGCGATTATCATCCCGCTTGGCGTGATGGTCCTGCTGCGTCTGCTGCCGCGCGACGTGCGCATCAGCAGCGCCGAACGCGCCGAGGTGCAACGGGCGCGCGGCAAAAAGATCGTCAGCTGGAGCGGCCTGATTCTGATGCTGCTGATCTGGCTGGCGGTGGTGATCTATCTGGTGAAGCGGTACGCCATGTAAGGAGCACGCATGCACATTACGCTGCGTCAGATTGAAGTGTTTACCGAGGTGCTGAAAAGCGGCTCCACCACTCAGGCCTCGCAGGTGCTGGCGCTGTCGCAGTCGGCGGTCAGCGCGGCCCTGGCCGATCTGGAAAGTCAGCTCGGTGTACAGCTGTTCGACCGCGTCGGTAAACGGCTGGTGCTCAACGAGCACGGCCGGCTGCTCTATCCGCGTGCGGTCGGGCTGCTGGAGCAGGCGATTGAGATCGAACAGCTGTTTAAAGAGGACAACGGAGCGATTCGCCTGTTTGCCAGCAGCACCATCGGCAACTATCTGCTGCCGGGGATGATCGCCGCGTATCGTCGCGATTTTCCCACGCTGCCGCTGGAGCTGAGCGTTGGCAACAGCCAGGACGCCATCAATGCGGTGGCCGATTTTCGCGTCGACATTGGCCTGATTGAAGGGCCGTGCCATGAGCCGGATATCATCAGCGAACCGTGGCTGGAAGATGAACTGGTGGTGTTCGCCGCGCCGGATGCGCCGCTGTTACGGCAGCCGGTGACGCTGGAGACGCTGGCCGCTGCGCCGTGGATCCTGCGTGAGCGCGGTTCCGGTACGCGTGAGATTGTCGATTACCTGCTGCTGTCGCACCTGCCGCAGTTTCAGCTGGGGATGGAGTTGGGCAACTCGGAGGCGATTAAACACGCGGTGCGCCACGGCATGGGCATCAGCTGCTTATCGCGCCGGGTGATTACCGATTTGCTGGAGGCGGGCACGCTGACGGAAGTCCCGGTGCCCCTGCCGCGCCTGACGCGCACCCTGTATCGCATCCATCACCGGCAGAAACATCTGTCGAAAGCGCTGAGCCGCTTCCTCGCCTATTGCCGGGAATAGCCGCAGTCTCCCCTGTGCTGTGGCTAATAATTCCCGGCCGATTATGAAGGTAACTAATAACCCGAGGCGAATGCTATACAGTGCAGGCTTTGCTGCTACAATCGCGCCTTATTTTTATCCAGCATAGCGTTTACACATGCATAATGACTCAAAAACAACACAACAACCTGGGCTGCGCCGTGAATTAAAAGCGCGCCATCTCACCATGATCGCCATTGGCGGTTCCATCGGCACCGGCCTGTTTGTCGCCTCGGGTGCCACTATCTCTCAGGCGGGTCCTGGCGGTGCGTTACTCTCCTACGCGCTGATCGGCCTGATGGTCTACTTCCTGATGACCAGCCTCGGCGAACTGGCGGCGTTTATGCCGGTCTCCGGTTCCTTTGCCACCTACGGCGCCAAATATGTCGAAGAGGGCTTTGGCTTCGCGCTGGGCTGGAACTACTGGTACAACTGGGCGGTGACCATCGCCGTTGACCTCGTCGCCTCACAGCTGGTGATGAACTACTGGTTCCCGGACACGCCAGGCTGGATCTGGAGCGCGCTGTTCCTTGGTCTGATGTTCCTGCTCAACTACATTTCGGTCAAAGGCTTCGGCGAGGCGGAATACTGGTTCTCACTGATCAAAGTCGCCACCGTTATCATTTTTATTGTGGTCGGTGTGCTGATGATTACCGGCATCCTGCGTGGCGCAGAAAATGCAGGCTGGCACAACTGGACGGTGGGAGATGCGCCGTTTGCCGGCGGGTTTGCGGCGATGATTGGCGTGGCGATGATTGTCGGCTTCTCCTTCCAGGGCACCGAACTGATCGGGATTGCCGCCGGTGAATCAGAAGACCCGGCGAAGAATATCCCGCGCGCGGTGCGCCAGGTGTTCTGGCGTATTCTGCTGTTCTATGTGTTCGCGATCCTGATCATCAGCCTGATTCTGCCGTATACCGATCCGCAGCTGCTGCATAACGATGTCACCGATATCAGCGTCAGCCCGTTCACGCTGGTGTTTCAGAATGCCGGTCTGCTGTCCGCGGCGGCGGTGATGAACGCGGTGATCCTGACGGCGGTGCTGTCGGCGGGTAACTCCGGCATGTACGCCTCAACGCGTATGCTGTTTAACCTGGCGCAGGAAGGCAAGGCACCGCGCATTTTTGCGAAACTGTCGAAAGGCGGCGTACCGCGCAATGCCCTGCTGGCGACCACGGTGGTGGCAGCGCTGTGCTTCCTGACCTCGAAATTTGGCAATCAGGAAGTGTACCTGTGGCTGCTGAATACCTCAGGGATGACCGGCTTTATCGCCTGGCTCGGCATTGCTATCAGCCATTATCGCTTCCGCCGCGGCTATGTGGCACAGGGGCTGAATCTGGCCGATCTGCCTTACCGCTCCGGCTTCTTCCCGCTGGGTCCGATGTTTGCGTTCGCGCTGTGTCTGATCATTACGCTGGGGCAGAATTATCAGGCATTTCTCGCCGATCGCATCGACTGGTACGGCGTAGCCGCAACCTATATCGGCATTCCGCTGTTCCTGGTGATCTGGCTGGGCTATAAGCTGACGCGCGGCACCCGCTTCGTGAAATACAGCGAGATGGAATTCCCTTCCTTTAAGCAGTAATGCCTGACAACGCGGCCTTGACGCGTTTTTGCGCGATGAATCGCGCCGCTACAAATCGGTGCAACCCTCTGTTGCGGCGCAATTTATTGCGCTGGCAAACAGGCAGTAGTGCCCGACAACGCGGCCTGGAGGCGTTTTTGCGCGATGAATCGCGCCGCTACAAATCGGTGTAACCCTCTGTAGCGGCGCAATTTATTGCGCTGGCAAACAGGCAGTAATGCCTGACAACGCTGCCTTGGGGCGTTTTGCGCGATGAATCGCGCCGCTACAAATCGGTGCAACCCTCTGTAGCGGCGCAATTTATTGCGCTGGTAAACAGGCAGTAATGCCTGACAACGCGGCCTGGTGGCGTTTTTTCGCGATGCATCGTGCCGCTACAAATCGGTGCAACCCTCTGTAGCGGCGCAATTTATTGCGCTGGCAAACAGGCAGCATTGCATGACAACGCGGCCGCGGCCGCGTTTTTTTGCGATTTATTACGCTATGCAAACCTGGCGCAAACCATTCGGGCTTTGTTACAGAGACAGCATTGATAATTATTATCACCTGCTCTATTGTGGCAGCCGTTATAAGGCGACAGGAAACAGGTAGAACAATGCGTAGTACGGACTCCGCGCTGGTGGCGGAACATGGCACCGAAGCCGATACCCTGACCCGTTATCGTCAGGTTCTGCGTCAGCGACTGCTGCTGATTGGTGTGCTGGTGCTGGCGATCCTCGCTTCAGTTATCCTCGATTTCACCCTTGGCCCGGCCGGCCTGACGCTCGACACGCTGTGGCAAACGCTGCTCCATCCCGCAGCGGTGGACGCTGGCACGCGCGTGATCGTCTGGGACATCCGTCTGCCGTATGCGCTGATGGCGGTGGTGGTCGGCTTCTCACTCGGCCTCGCCGGTGCAGAAATGCAGACCATCCTCAATAACCCGCTGGCCAGCCCGTTTACGCTCGGCGTCTCGTCGGCAGCGGCGTTTGGTGCCGCGCTGGCGATCATTCTCGGCATTGGTATTCCCGGCGTGCCGGACCAGTGGCTGATCTCCGCCAATGCCTTTGTCTTCGCCTTGTTTGCCGCGCTGATGCTGGATGGCATCACGCGCTGGACCAAAGTCTCAACCTCCGGCGTGGTGCTGTTTGGCATCGCGCTGGTGTTCACCTTTAACGCCCTGGTTTCGATGATGCAGTTCATCGCCAGCGAAGATACGCTGCAGGGCCTGGTGTTCTGGACCATGGGCAGTCTGGCGCGTGCCTCATGGGAAAAACTGGGCGTGCTGAGCGCCGCCTTTGCCATCCTGCTGCCATTCTCGATGCTCAGCAGCTTGAAACTCACGGCGCTGCGCCTTGGTGAAGATCGCGCGGTGAGCTTCGGCATTGATGTGCGGCGTCTGCGGCTGGCGACGCTGTTGCGCATCAGCATTCTCTCAGCGCTGGCGGTGGCATTCGTCGGCCCGATCGGCTTTATCGGCCTGGTCGCGCCGCACATTGCGCGCATGATGTTTGGTGAAGATCACCGCTACTATCTGCCGGCCAGTGCGCTGATCGGCGCGCTGGTGCTGTCGCTGGCGTCGGTGGCCTCGAAAAACCTCATTCCCGGCGTCATCATTCCGGTCGGCATCGTCACCTCGCTGGTGGGCGTGCCGTTCTTTCTCAGCATTATTCTGCGGCATCGGGGGACAGTGTGATGGAGCAGGGCTTACGCGTCAGCCACTTTTATGCCGGTTACCCGAAGCGGAACGTTATCGACGATCTCAATGTCACGCAGCTGCCACGCGGCAAAATCACCGTGCTGCTGGGGCCCAACGGCTGCGGCAAATCGACGCTGCTGCGCGCGCTGGCCGGTCTGAGCAAAGGGCAGGGCGAGCTGTGGCTCAATGGCGAAGAGCTGATGAGCCAGCCGTTTGCCCGGCGCGCGCAGCGCGTGGTCTATCTGCCGCAGACGCTGCCAGCCGGTGTGCATCTGCACGTGCTGGAGTCGATCATCGTGGCGCAGCGTGCCTCCGGTGGATTACACAGCGCCGCCAGTGAAGCGGAAATCATGCACCTGCTGGAGCAGCTGGGCATTGCCCACCTGGCGATGCGTTATCTCGATCAGCTGTCCGGTGGCCAGAAGCAGCTGGTCGGGCTGGCGCAGTCGCTGATTCGCCGTCCGGAACTGCTGCTGCTGGATGAACCGCTCAGCGCGCTGGATTTGAATTATCAGTTCCACGTGATGGATTTGGTGCGGCGCGAAACCCGGCTGCGCAACATGGTGACGGTGGTGGTGGTGCATGACATCAATATCGCGCTGCGTCATGCCGATCACGCGCTGATGCTGAAGCAGGGGCAACTGCTGGCCGACGGTGTGCCGTCGCAGGTGATTACGCCGGAGACGCTGGCGCAGGTGTATGGCGTGCGCGGCCGCATTGAGCACTGCTCACAGGGCATGCCGCAGGTAATGATTGATGGGCTGGTGGCGGAATCGCTGGCCTGACGCCAGACACGTTCTGCCCCTCAGCATCAGAGGGGCAGAAAAGTGCACTACGCCAGTAAATGCTGCGCGTGGAACCGCAGATGGTCCTCCACAAAGCTGGCGATAAAGAAGTAGCTGTGGTCATACCCCGGCTGGATACGCAGCTCCAGCGGGAAGTTCTGCTCGCGCGCCACTGCTTCCAGCCGCTCCGGGCGTAGCTGATCGGCGAGGAACTGATCGCTATCGCCCTGATCGATCAGCACCGGCAGGCGATGTTCAGCGTTCTGCATCAGCAGGCAGCTATCCCACTCGCGCCACGTCTGGCGATCGTCGCCCAGATAGGCGGCAAAGGCTTTCTGTCCCCACGGCACTTCGGTCGGATTGACGATTGGCGCAAACGCGGACGCCGACGCAAAGCGCCCGCCGAGGCGCAGCGCCAGCACCAGCGCGCCGTGGCCGCCCATCGAATGCCCCATTACCGACTGGCGATCGCTCAGCTTGAAGTTATCCGCCACCAGTGCCGGCAGCTCCTCGCTGAGATAATCGAACATGCGATAATGTGCCGCCCACGGTTGCTGCGTGGCGTTGAGATAAAACCCGGCACCCTGGCCCAGATCGTACCCGCTGTCATTGGCCACTGCATCGCCGCGCGGGCTGGTGTCCGGCATAATCAGCACCAGACCGAGTTCGGCCGCCACGCGCTGCGCACCGGCTTTGGTGGTGAAGTTCTCATCGTTGCAGGTCAACCCGGCGAGAAACCACACCACCGGCGGTGGCGCGTCGTCGCGCGGCGGTGGCAGAAAAATGCTGAACGTCATCGGGCAGTTGAGCACGGCCGACTGATGACGCCAGCGCTGCTGCCAGCCGCCAAAAATACGGTGTTCTTCCAGCAGCTCCAGAGTGGATGCCATGTCGCCTCCTGCTTATTTATTAAAATGCACCACGGAACGGATCGATTTGCCTTCATGCATCAGCTCAAATGCCTCGTTGATCTCTTCCAGCGGCATGGTGTGGGTGATGAAATCATTCAGCGCAAACTTACCGTCGAGGTAATCCTGCACGATGCCCGGCAGCTGAGTGCGTCCTTTCACGCCGCCAAACGCCGACCCGCGCCATACGCGACCGGTAACCAGCTGGAATGGTCGGGTAGATATCTCTTCGCCGGCACCGGCAACGCCAATAATCACTGATTCGCCCCAGCCTTTATGGCAGCACTCCAGCGCGGAACGCATCACGTTGACGTTACCGATACACTCAAACGAGAAGTCCACGCCGCCGTCGGTCATCTCGACGATAACCTCCTGAATTGGCTTAGCAAAATCTTTCGGATTAACCAGGTCGGTTGCGCCCAGTTTGCGCGCCAGGTCAAACTTGCTGGTATTGATATCAATACCGATGATGCGACCGGCCTTGGCCATTTTCGCCCCAATGATCGCCGACAGGCCAATACCGCCGAGGCCGAAAATCGCCACGGTGTCGCCTTCTTTCACTTTGGCGGTATTCATCACCGCGCCCATGCCGGTGGTCACGCCACAGCCAAGCAGGCACACTTCTTCCAGCGGCGCTTCTTTGCTGATTTTCGCCAGGGAGATTTCCGGTACGACGGTGTACTCAGAGAAGGTCGAGGTGCCCATGTAATGGAAGATTGGCTTGCCGTCTTTGAAGAAGCGGGTGGTGCCGTCGGGCATCAGCCCTTTGCCCTGCGTGGTGCGGATTGCCTGACACAGGTTGGTTTTGCCGGAGAGACAGAATTTACACTTGCCGCACTCTGGCGTGTACAGCGGGATCACGTGATCGCCGACCGCTACGCTGGTAACGCCTTCGCCCACCGCTTCAACCACGCCGCCACCTTCGTGACCGAGGATCGCCGGGAATACGCCTTCCGGATCTTTACCTGACAGGGTGTAAGCATCGGTATGGCACACGCCGGTGGCAACGATACGCACCAGCACTTCCCCTTTCTGTGGCGGCATCAGATCCACTTCTTCAATCTTCAGCGGTTCGCCAGCAGCCCAGGCCACGGCCGCGCGGGTTTTAATCATGTTCATGCAATCCCTCTTCCTGTGATGTCGTGATTGGATAAAAAATAACGCTTACTCAGCGGCCTGCAGCGGATGCAGCAGTTCATCGTTGAGCGGGCGGTCATCAAACATTTCAATAATCAGATACTTCAGCGCCTCAACGTTGGGCGTAAAGGCGTCGCGGCGCCACATCAGCCAGGTGGCCGTGTCGCGCCAGGTCGGCGGCAGGCTGTGCTGCTGCACGCGCGCGCGGGCCGGCATCTGCGCCAGCACCGAGGCGGGAATCATCGCCACGCCGCCGCCACCGGCTACGCAGGCGACCATGGCGTGATAAGACTGAATCTCCATAACGCTGTGCGGTGCGCTCTGGCTGTCGCGATACCAGGACTCCAGCCGGGTGCGGTACGAGCAGCTGTTGCCAAAGGCAAACAGCGTATCACCCTGCGTATCGCGGGCGCTGAGAATCGGCGCGTGTTCGAGGCTGGTGATCAGCACCATCTCTTCACGAAAGGCGATGCAGCCATTCAGGTCATCATGACTGGCCGGACCGTCCACCAGCGCCGCCGCCAGCGTGCCGGCGCGCACTTTATCGATGATATCGCCTGAGGTGCCGGTCACCAGCGACAGCGCGACGTTGGGGAAGCGCTGATGATAGGCGGCCAGCAATCCCGGCAGGCGGGTGGCGGCGGTGCTCTCCATCGAACCGAAGGCAAAGTTACCACCGGGTTCACCGGCGCGCGCCATGTTCAGCGCCTCGTCGCTCAATGCCAGAATGCGCTGCGCATAATTGAGGAAATTGTGGCCCATCGGCGACAAACGAATGCGCTGCTTCTCACGAATAAACAGATCGACGCCGATTTCTTCTTCCAGCTGTCGCAGTCGCGTGGTGAGATTAGACGGCACGCGATGCAGCATTTCGGCGGCGCGCGCCAGTGAGCCGGTTTCGGCCACGGAACAGAACATGCGGAGCTGTACTAAATCCATATTCTCTTCTCGTAAACAACTTGGTTAATATTATTCACTTTTCGTGAGTCTAAACGTCATGCATGCTGCTGACAAGTGATAATCCAATCGATCCGGAGTCAGAATGGCGTGGCGAGTCGCGCTTAGCGCGTTTTTAAGTTTAGTGGTTGCAATGGGGATTGGGCGATTTGCGTTTACCCCGCAGGTGCCGCTGATGATTCACGACGGTCAGCTCACGCTCGCCAGCGCCAGCCTGGTCGCCGCGCTGAACTATCTCGGTTATCTGGCCGGATCGTTTGACGCGATGCGCGCGCAGCGGCGCGTGGAGTGGCGGCTGCAGCTGGGCGTCTGGGGTGCCGTCGCGCTGACGTTGCTGTCCGCCTGTATCAGCGGGCCGTGGCTGCATGCGGTGGTGCGTTTTCTGATCGGCGTTGCCAGCGGCTGGGCAATGGTGCTGGTGGCAGCATGGAGCAATGAGCAACTGCTGCATCACGGCCGGCCGGGCCTGTCGGCAGCGGTGTTTGCCGGTCCCGGCACCGGCATCTTCATCAGCGGCATGCTGGCGGTACTGCTGCACGCCAGCGGCGTGAGCGCGGCGTTTGCCTGGGCGGCGTACGGTGTGCTGGCGCTGCTGCTGATTGCCGCGATTGCGCGCTTCCTGCCGCGCAGCGGACAGCTGCATCGTCCGCAACAGGCCGCCGAGCCGCTGCTGCTGACGCGTGACCTGAAGCGCCTGATCCTCAGCTACAGCCTCGCCGGTTTTGGCTATATTCTGCCCGCTACCTTCCTGTCGCAAATGGCGGCGGCGCGCTTCCCTGATAGCGCTTTTGCGCAGTTTGTCTGGCCGGTATTTGGCGGCGCGGCGGTGATCGGCATCGTGCTGGGGATCGTGACGCGCCACTGGGGCAGCAGCCATCGGCGGCTGGCGCTGGTGCTGTGGGCGCAGGCGCTGGGCGTGATCGCCGCCATCGTACTGCCGGGCATCAACGGTCTGCTGCTGGCGGCGCTGCTGATTGGTGGCGGCTTTCTCTGCGTGGTGCAGCTGTCGCTGCAGTACAGCCGGGAGCTGGCACCGCACCACGCGCGCTATCTCGCCGGCCTGCTCACGACCGGTTATGCCATCGGACAGCTCGGTGGGCCGCTGCTGTCCTGGATTTCCAGCCTGCTGTGGCACCGGCTCGATCCGGCGCTGTGGGTGGCCGGAGGCGGGTTGCTGCTGGCGGGGGCGCTGGTGATGCGGCGATCGCCCACCTGAAACGCTTTCATTTCCAATCGGATTGATTGCTGGATTAAGCGCGCGTTGTGTTTCACAATACGCGCTCAGAATTTCCCCCGCAGGCGCAGACCTGCGGGCGCATCACCTGCCGGAGAAGAGTACGATGAGCACCTTAAGTCAGGAAGCCGCCCTGGTTCACGAAGCACTGCTGGCGCGTGGCCTGGAAACGCCATTACGCGCCCCGGTGCGCGACATGGACGACGCGTCACGCAAGCGCGAGATCGCCGGCCACATGACCCAGATTATGCAGCTGCTGAATCTGGACCTGGAAGACGACAGCCTGATGGAGACGCCGCACCGCATCGCCAAGATGTACGTCGACGAAATCTTTTCAGGTCTGGATTACGCTAACTTCCCGAAAATCACCGTCATCGAAAACAAGATGAAGGTGGACGAAATGGTCACCGTGCGTGATATCACCCTGACCAGCACCTGTGAACACCACTTCGTGATCATCGACGGCAAAGCCACCGTGGCCTATATCCCTAAAGACAAGGTGATTGGCCTGTCGAAGATCAACCGTATCGTACAGTTCTTCGCCCAGCGTCCGCAGGTGCAGGAGCGTTTAACCCAGCAGGTGCTGGTGGCGCTGCAAACCCTGCTGGGCACCAATAACGTGGCGGTGTCGATCGATGCGGTGCACTACTGCGTGAAAGCGCGCGGCGTCAAAGATGCGACCAGCGCGACCACCACCACTTCACTCGGCGGATTGTTCAAATCGAGCCAGAACACGCGTCAGGAGTTCCTGCGCGCGGTACGCCACAGCTAAGCAGCGCGGGCGGCGTCGTTGTCGCCCGTGTTCCTCTCACCGTCAGGGCACTCGATGCAACGCTATCTCGCGCTGGATTTCATTCGTGGTTGCGCCATTCTCGGCATATTGCTGCTGAATATCGTCGGCTTTGGTCTGCCCTCGGCGGCCTATCTCAATCCGGCCTGGCAGGGTGAAGCCTCCGTTTCTGATGCCTGGACCTGGGCAATCATGGATGGTCTGGCGCAGCTAAAATTCCTGACGCTGTTTGCGCTGCTGTTTGGTGCCGGACTGGCCCTGCAGGTGCCGCGCGGCAGCCGCTGGATCTCCTCACGCTTAACGCTGCTGGTCTTCATCGGGTTCATCCACGCGGTGTTCCTGTGGGAAGGCGACATCCTGCTGGATTATGGGCTGATTGGGTTGATTGTCTGGCGCATGCTGCGTGACGTGCCGTCGGAGCGGGCGTTATTACATACCGGCGTGCTGCTCTATCTGGTGGGCTGTGCCGTGCTGCTGGTGTTTGGCGTCATCTCCAGTCCGCAGCCGACGCGTTCGTGGCTGCCTGGCGCGGCAGATCTGGAGTATGAGAGCTACTGGAAACTGGTCGGCGGCTGGGAAGCGGTGCAGAATCGCCTCGAACACCTGTCATCCGGCCTGATGGCGCTGGCTTCGCAGTATGGCTGGCAGCTGGCCGGGCTGATGCTGATCGGTGCCTCGCTGATGCGCAGCGGCTGGCTGAGCGGCCAGTTTAGTCTGCAACACTACCGACGCGCGGCGGCGCTGTTACTTACCATCGGCTGGCTGATTGCCATACCCGGCGTGCTGGCACAGTGGCTGCTACAGTGGGAATTTCGCTGGAGCGGCTTTTTCCTGCAGGTGCCACGCGATCTCGCCAGTCCGTTTATCAGCCTTGGCTACGCTGCACTCTGTCTCGGTTACTGGCCGGCCATCGCCGCCACGCGGATCAGTTACGCCATTCAGTGCGTCGGGCGCATGGCGCTGAGCAATTATCTGCTGCAGACGCTAATCTGCACCACGCTGTTCTATCGCTTCGATCTGTTCCTCAAATTTGACCGCCTGCAACTACTGGCTTTTGTACCGGCTATCTGGCTGGTCAATATTCTGTTCTCCGTGCTGTGGCTGCGCGTCTTCCCGCAGGGACCGATGGAGTGGATCTGGCGCCGGCTGACGCAGCTCGCCGCCGGAAAAGCGGACAACGCGTCCGCCGGCAGATAATGATGTTCATCACAAAGGTTGCATAATTGTATGTAACCGTTTTCATCCGTGTGACGTAATTCACGCAGCTGTTTCTGATGCCCTGACAGAATAGCGCCGTTACGCGCCAGTCGCGCCTTTTCTCCTCTGTGGAACAACTGCATGATAACGATTCGTGATGTCGCCCGTCAGGCCGGGGTTTCTGTTGCCACCGTGTCGCGGGTGCTCAATAACAGCAGTGCAGTCACCTCTGATACCCGCGAAGCCGTGCTGCAGGCGGTTGAATCGCTCGGCTACCGGCCGAATGCCAACGCGCAGGCGCTGGCTACCCAGGTGAGTGATACCATCGGCGTGGTGGTCATGGACGTTTCCGATCCCTTCTTTGGTGCGCTGGTTAAAGCGGTGGATACCGTGGCGCAGCGCATGCACAAGCACGTGCTTATCAGCAATTCGTGGCATCAGGAAGAGAAAGAACGCCACGCCATTGAGGTGCTGATCCGTCAGCGCTGCAACGCGCTGGTGGTGCACGCGAAAACGCTTACAGACGCGGAGCTGGCCCGGTTTATGGACCAGGTTCCCGGTATGGTCCTGATTAATCGTACTATTCCGGGATACGAGCACCGCTGCGTCTGCCTCGACAATGTTACCGGGGCGCAGGTAGCGACGCGCATGCTGTTACAGCAGGGCCATCAGCGCATTGGTTACCTCAGCTCCAGCCATCCGATTGAGGACGTGGCGCAGCGCCGCGATGGCTGGCTGCAGGCGCTGGCGGAGCAGGGCATCCGCCCGCCGGAGGGCTGGATTGCGCATGCCGAACCGGACATGCAGGGCGGTGAAGCCGCGATGGTGGAACTGCTGGGGCGCAATCTGCACCTCACTGCGGTGTTCTCCTATAACGATGGCATGGCGGCCGGTGCGCTCACCGCGCTGAAAGATAACGGTATTCAGGTGCCGCAGCATTTCTCTGTCATCGGCTTCGATGACATCCCCATTTCCCGTTACACCGACCCGCAACTGACCACGGTGCGCTATCCCATTGTTTCTATGGCGAAACTGGCGACTGAGCTGGCCCTGCAGGGCGCAGCAGGCACGCTCGATCCGCACGCCGCGCACTGCTTCATGCCTACGCTGGTGCGGCGCCATTCGGTGGCGCAGCGGCAAATTGTGGAGTCGGTCACTAATTCAGGCGATAGCGCCGTGTAACCGTTTCCAATCTGTGATTGTATTCACAGTTAATTAACATGGCGCTCACTATGATGGCAGCGTCTTACCGGACTGAAACATTATGTAACGCCGGGCTTTCCTTCCCCGGTCTGGTTTCAGTAGCCGATTGAAATGGTTCACAACACACTTCAGGAAGCGTTTACCTACAGGGAAGTCAGGATAGCGATGGTGGTCCGGCTTGGTAGCAGCGCCTGCCCCATAAAAAATAGCGTTTCAACCGACTGCGCTGTCTGCCCGCAGGCAATACGGCGCGATGAAATACCCTGCATAAAAAAACCGGAGATACCATGAATAAGAAGGTTTTCACGCTCACAGCACTGGTTGCCAGCATGATGTTTGGTGCAACTGCGCACGCCGCCGATACCCGCATTGGCGTGACAATTTATAAATATGACGACAACTTCATGTCGATGGTGCGCAAAGACATCGAAAAAGAGGCGAAAGCCGTTGGCGGCATTCAGCTGCTGATGAACGACTCACAGAACGACCAATCCAAACAGAACGACCAGATTGACGTGCTGATGGCGAAAGGCGTGAAAGCGCTGGCCATCAACCTGGTGGATCCGGCTGCTGCGGCAGTGGTGATCGACAAAGCGCGCTCGAACGACGTGCCGGTGGTGTTCTTCAACAAAGAGCCTAACGCGAAAGTGCTGGCCAGCTACGACAAAGCTTACTATGTCGGTACCGACTCCAAAGAGTCCGGCATCAAGCAGGGTGAGCTGATCGAGAAACACTGGAAAGCCACGCCAGCCTGGGATCTGAACAAAGACGGTCAGATTCAGTTCGTGCTGCTGAAAGGTGAACCGGGCCATCCGGATGCCGAAGCGCGTACCAAATACGTTATCGAAACCCTGAACAAAGACGGCATCAAAACCCAGCAGCTGGCGATGGATACTGCAATGTGGGATACCGCGCAGGCGAAAGACAAAGTGGACGCCTGGCTGTCTGGCCCGAACGCCAACAAAATTGAAGTAATCATCGCGAACAACGATGCGATGGCGATGGGTGCGGTTGAAGCGCTGAAGGCGCACAACAAAACCAGCATTCCGGTATTTGGTGTTGACGCCCTGCCAGAAGCGCTGGCGCTGGTGAAATCCGGTGCGATGGCCGGTACCGTGCTGAACGATGCGGAAAACCAGGCGAAAGCCACGCTGGACATTGCTAACAACCTGGCCAATGGCAAAGAGCCAACCGCAGGTACCAACTTCAAGATGGATGGCAAAGTAGTACGCGTACCGTACGTACCGGTTGATAAAGAAAACCTGTCGCAGTTTGTGAAGTAATTCGTCCCGGGCGCGGCTTTTCTGCCGCGCCTTATTGCATCTGACCAACGCTTTTTTTAGCCAGGTAAATTATGGCCAGTGAGAATCCGACCACACAGCGAGAATATCTGCTGGAGATGACGAATGTCTCGAAATCATTTCCAGGGGTGAAAGCCTTAGATAATGTGAATTTAAAAGTGCGGCCGCACTCCGTCCATGCCTTAATGGGTGAAAACGGCGCCGGTAAATCCACTTTATTAAAATGCCTGTTTGGGATTTATAAAAAGGATACGGGGAGCATCCTGTTTCAGGGTGAGGAAATAGATTACAAATCCTCCAAAGAGGCGCTGGAAAACGGCGTTTCAATGGTGCATCAGGAATTAAATCTGGTGCTGCAGCGCAACGTGATGGACAACATGTGGCTGGGGCGCTATCCGCGCAAAGGTCCGTTTGTCGATCAGGATAAAATGTATCGTGATACCAAAGCGATCTTTGATGAATTAGATATTGATATCGATCCGCGCGATAAAGTCGCGACGCTTTCGGTATCGCAAATGCAGATGATTGAAATCGCCAAGGCGTTTTCCTATGACGCGAAAATCGTCATTATGGATGAGCCCACGTCATCGCTGACCGAAAAAGAAGTTAACCACCTGTTTACCATTATCCGTAAGCTGAAAGATCGCGGCTGCGGTATTGTTTATATTTCGCATAAAATGGAAGAGATTTTCCAGCTGTGCGATGAGATCACCATTCTGCGTGACGGCCAGTGGATTGCCACTCAGCCGCTGGAAGGGCTGGACATGGACAAGATCATCGCCATGATGGTCGGCCGTTCGCTCAACCAGCGCTTCCCGGACAAAACTAACGTGCCGGGTGAAGTGATTCTGGAGGTGCGCAACCTGACCTCGCTGCGCCAGCCATCGATCCGTGATATCTCGTTTGACCTGCACAAAGGCGAGATTCTCGGGATTGCCGGCCTGGTGGGCGCCAAGCGTACTGACATTGTGGAAACCTTATTTGGTATCCGTGAGAAGTCGGGCGGCACCATTAAGCTGCACGGTAAAGCGATTAATAACCACAGCGCCAACGAAGCCATCAACCATGGTTTTGCGCTGGTAACGGAAGAGCGGCGTTCCACCGGGATTTATGCCTACCTGGATATTGGTTTTAACTCGCTCATTTCTAATATCAAGAAATATAAATCCAGTATGGGTCTGCTGGATAATAAACGCATGAAAAGCGATACCCAGTGGGTCATTGATGCCATGCGGGTGAAAACACCCGGCCATCATACCCAAATTGGATCGCTCTCCGGCGGTAACCAGCAAAAAGTCATTATTGGTCGCTGGTTATTGACGCAGCCGGAAATACTGATGCTTGATGAACCGACGCGCGGTATTGACGTCGGCGCTAAATTCGAGATTTATCAGCTGATCTCGGAGCTGGCGAAAAAAGAAAAGGGCATCATTATTATCTCTTCTGAAATGCCAGAGCTGCTGGGCATTACCGACCGTATTTTGGTAATGAGTAATGGTCAGGTAGCGGGCATTGTCGATACTAAAACGACCTCGCAGAATGAAATCCTGCGTTTAGCGTCATTACACCTTTAATGAAGCAAGGGCTTTAACATGAAAGCGACTACTAAAAAGAATGCGCTAACCTGGTTAAAAGAGGGCGGCATTTATGTTGTCCTGTTGGTACTGCTGGCGATTATTATTTTCCAGGATCCGACCTTTTTAAGCCTGATGAACCTGAGTAACATTCTGACTCAGTCATCGGTCCGTATTATTATCGCCCTGGGCGTAGCCGGTCTGATCGTGACCCAGGGCACTGACCTGTCGGCGGGTCGCCAGGTGGGTCTGGCGGCGGTGGTGGCAGCAACGCTGCTGCAGTCGATGGATAACGCCAATAAGGTGTTCCCGCATCTGGAAACCGTGCCGATTCCGCTGGTGATTCTGACCGTGTGCATCATCGGTGGCGTGATTGGTCTGGTTAACGGCGTGATCATCGCTTACCTGAAGGTGACGCCGTTTATCACCACGCTGGGCACCATGATCATCGTTTACGGCATCAACTCGCTGTACTACGACTTCGTGGGCGCTTCACCGATTGCCGGTTTTGACGCTGGCTTCTCGAAGTTTGCCCAGGGCTTCCTGCGCTTCGGCGACTTCAAGCTGTCGTTCATCACCTTCTATGCGATTATCGCTATCGTGTTCGTCTGGATCCTGTGGAATAAAACCCGCTTCGGCAAAAACATTTTTGCTATCGGCGGTAACCCGGAAGCGGCGAAAGTCTCTGGCGTTAACGTTCCGCTTAACCTGATCCTGGTGTATGCGCTGTCCGGCGTGTTCTATGCCTTCGGCGGGATGCTGGAAGCGGGCCGTATCGGCAGCGCCACTAACAACCTCGGCTTTATGTATGAGCTGGATGCGATTGCGGCCTGCGTGGTGGGCGGCGTGTCGTTCGCCGGTGGGGTAGGTACCGTCGCGGGTGTGGTGACCGGTGTGATCATCTTCACCGTCATCAACTACGGTCTGACCTACATCGGCGTGAACCCGTACTGGCAGTACATCATCAAGGGCGGCATCATCATCTTCGCCGTGGCGCTTGATTCGCTGAAATACGCACGCAAAAAATAGCAGAGAACAAGTTTAACCATCAGGGCTGCGGCAACGCGGCCCTCGTTGTTTTTTTGCACATTGAGAATAGCGGTGAGACTTGCAGGGGATGGCCGGTATTTTGTAGGGTGCGCATTGATGCGCACCGGCAGCATCGCCGCGATCCTGCTTAACTCGCCAACGTCAGATCCGGCTGCTGGCCTCTCGCCGATTATTTCCGCAGCTTCTCTTCCAGCTCGAGCAACTGCTCCGGTGTGACCGCCGGGTAGCTCTGGGCATCTTCCGGCACTTCATGCACCGCCGGAATCGGCACCAGCGGGCCAAGGAAACGCGGCTCACGCTTCATCAGATAGAGATCCGCCAGCGCACCGAGGCGTGCACCCACCTCGCGGAACCGCACCGACAGCATATTCTTGGGCGACGGCACGGCATAACACTGCGCCTGAATGCCCAGATGCTGGGCGATATACAGTGCGCGTTCGCAGTGGAAGCGCTGGGTAATGATGATGAAGTCGTTGGTGTCGAAGACTTTGCGCGTGCGCACAATCGAGTCCAGCGTACGGAAACCGGCATAATCCAGCACGATGTCAGAGGGATCGACGCCGGCTTTGATTAAATCGCGTCGCATGGTCATCGGCTCGTTGTAGCTCTGCAGCGCATTATCGCCGCTCAGCAGCAGATAATTTACCTTGCCGCTGTTGTAAGCGTTGAGCGCGCCCTGAATGCGATACAGATAATACTGATTGATGACGCCGGTGCGATAATACTTGGCGGTGCCCAGCACCACGCCGACCTGACGATGCGGCAGCGAAGCGACATCTTCATAAATAAACGGCGCGGTTCGCCAGCTAATCCAGCGATCGAGGCCGAGCGCGGTCGCCATCACCAGTAAGATGATGATAAACAGAGCAAAGAAAACGCGTTTAAGTATGCGCACGGGCACTCGGTTGACGAAAATTCAGATGGGTCAAGGCTACTTGAGGCGGCACGGCTAAGCAAGTTCGCGCCGGTCGGCTGGCGTTTTTTTAAGCGCTGCCGCACCTGAAGCGTGCGGCAGCGTCGGTCTGCAATTAAATCGAGGTACGGCGGTAGTGACGATACTGCGGCAGCCAGAAGTTGTTGTTGATGGCTTTCGACAGCACGTCCTCGGAGGTGACCACCGCCACGCCCGCCAGCTGCGCCGCTTTGCCCACTTCCATGGCGATCACTTTGGAGACGCCCTGGATGTCCTTAATCTCTGGCAGCACCGGACCTTCACCGTCGTTAACCAGCGGTGAGCAGTCAGCCAGCGCGCGGCTGGCAGTCATCAGCATCGAATCCGTTACGCGGGTGGCGCCGGCAGCGATCACGCCGAGACCGATACCCGGGAAGATATAGGAGTTGTTGCACTGGGCAATCGGGTAGGTTTTGCCTTTCCAGGTGACCGGTGCAAACGGGCTGCCGGTGGCGACCAGCGCGTCACCGTCGGTCCAGGCGATAATATCTGCCGGGGTCGCTTCCACACGTGAGGTCGGGTTCGAGAGCGGCATCACGATCGGGCGTTTGCAGTGCTTGTGCATCTCGCGAATGATCTCTTCGGTGAACAGTCCCGGCTGGCCGGAAACGCCGATCAGGATATCCGGCCGGGCATTGCGCACCACGTCGAGCAGTGAAATCGAATCGCTGGTGACGTCCCAGTCTTTCAGATTGTCGCTCTTCTGCACCAGCTTGCTCTGGAAATCGAGCAGGTTAGGCAATTTGTCAGTGAGCAGGCCGAAACGGTCTACCATCATCACGCGCGCGCGCGCTTCATCATCGCTCAGGCCTTCAGATTTCATCTGTGCGACGATCTGTTCGGCGATACCGCAGCCGGCGGAACCGGCACCGAGGAACACCACTTTCTGCTCGCACAGACGGCTGCCTGCAGCGCGGCTGGCGGCGATCAGCGTGCCCACCGTGACAGCGGCCGTGCCCTGAATATCATCATTGAAGCAGCAGATCTCATCGCGGTAACGCTCCAGCAGCGGCATGGCGTTTTTCTGCGCGAAATCTTCAAACTGCAGCAGCACGTTTGGCCAGCGGCGCTTCACCGCCTGAATGAATTCATCAACGAAGGCTTCATACTCTTCGCCGGTGATGCGCGGATGGCGCCAGCCCATGTAGAGCGGATCGTTCAGCAGTTGCTGATTATTGGTACCGACATCCAGCACCACCGGCAGGGTGTAGGCCGGGCTGATGCCGCCGCACGCGGTGTACAGCGACAGCTTACCGATAGGAATGCCCATGCCGCCGATGCCCAGATCGCCGAGGCCGAGAATACGCTCGCCGTCGGTGACTACGATGACTTTGACATTCTGCTTGGTGGCGTTTTGCAGCATGTCTTCAATGCGGTCGCGGTTGTTGTAGGAGATAAACACCCCGCGCGCGCGACGGTAAATTTCAGAGAAGTGCTCGCACGCCGCGCCAACCGTTGGGGTGTAGATGATCGGCATCATCTCTTCCAGGTGGTTGTCCAGCAGGCGATAGAATAGCGTTTCGTTGGTGTCCTGGATGTTGCGCAGGTAGACGTGCTTGTCGTTATTGTTTTTGAAGTCCAGGAACTGACGCCAGGCGCGCTCGGCCTGCTCTTCGATGGTTTCTACGGCGTCTGGCAGCAGGCCATTGAGGTTAAATTCGTTACGTTCTTCCAGCGAGAAGGCGCTGCCTTTGTTCAACAGCGGAAATTCCAGCAGGATCGGACCCGCGTAAGGAATATACAGCGGACGTTTACTTTCGTACTCGAGTTCCATGCAGTGTTTGCTCCGGTTGCAGTGTTTTCTGACGTGTCGCCAGCAAGAAGGTAACGCCAGACCCGTTTATTGTGAAGTTCTGGCGCCCGATCCTATGAAAATTCCTGCAGATGTACAGCTTTTGTTAATAGAAGGTCACAAAAGCGGTAAAAGGATCACTAAACTGTTGGTTTCGAAACTAAAGTAACTGAGAAATTGCTGCAGCCGAGCGCGGCGAGGGTGGTGCGCGTGGCATCAAACTGGCTCAGCGTGGCGTCGGCGCTTTCTGCCAGCACCGCCTGCTGAATCTCCTCCAGCGCTTCGTTGTGCATATTCATCAGAATCAACGCGGCCTGTAATGGCGGCAGGCTCGGGTTAAAGGCGGCATTTTCGGCATAGCGCCCGGTGTAAATCTGGCCGCTGCGGCTCTGTAACGCCACGCCGCTATAACTCTGGCTGTAAGGTGCATGGCTGCGGCTGGCGGCATCAATCGCGGCCTGCTGCAGCGCATCGCCCTGCGGCAGGAAACCGTGGTCGACCGGCGTCAGCAGCCGTTCACTGATATTGAGATCGGCCGGGCCAAAGGCATCGGGTAAATAGTCGGCCAGCGTGCTGACCGCGCGGCCCGGCAGGCTGATGCGAATCGCCGTACCGCTATTGAGTTCATTCATAAACTGGCGGCAGTGTCCGCACGGCGTGTAGTTGACGGTAATGGTTGCCAGCTGTGCTTCGCCCCGCAGCCAGGCATGCGTGACTGCGCTCTGCTCGGCGTGGACCGTTTGCTGCAGTGGCGCATGTAAGAACTCCATATTGGCACCGAAGTACCAGTGGCCACTGATGCCGCGCGCAATAGCGCCCACGTTAAAGTGCGAAACCGGTGCCACGGCACAACAGGCGGCAATCGGCAGCAGTGCGAGTGCCAGCGCATCATCATCCAGACCGGTTGCCTGTTGCAGCTGAGTCACCTCCTGCGGTCGCAGCACGCCGTGAAAATCAGCGGCATCCAGCAGCGGCTGAAGCGCGCTCTGCAGCGTAGCGGGCAGGGCAGAGAAAGCGGAAGTGAATCGTGCATGCATGATGTTATGGCCTCATTAACTCGTCAGCGGCGAAGCGCCGCCTCAAGGTTTATATGTGATCCATGTCGCTATGACAATGCAAGCTGATTGGCTTGTTTCAACTTTGCGAGATCTCTCGCAAGTTTTACCCCAGTAAGCGCATCAGCAAAGGAAAAATGAAGGGCGCCAGTAACGAGGTGATGATGCCGCAGATTACCAGCGCCAGTGAGCTAAAGGCGCCTTCCTGATAGTCAATCTCCGCGGCGCGCGCGGTGCCGAGCGCATGAGACGCGTTGCCAATCGCCAGCCCGCGTGAGGACTTGCTGCGCACTTTAAACAGATTCAGCAGCATGTGACCAAACACCGCGCCCAGCACGCCAGCAATCAATACACAAATGGCGCTGATGGCGGGAATACCGTGTAGCGAGCCCGACACTGCCATGGCGATGGGCGTGGTCACCGACTTCGGCAGAATGGTGGCTGCGATTTCCGGCGTCGCCCCCATCCACAGCGCGATCGC
This sequence comes from Pantoea sp. GM_Pan_4, assembly GCF_026541005.1. NCBI lineage: Bacteria > Pseudomonadati > Pseudomonadota > Gammaproteobacteria > Enterobacterales > Erwiniaceae > Pantoea > Pantoea sp. GM_Pan_4. The sequence goes on along the minus strand of NZ_JALNUZ010000004.1, from coordinate 114,277 downwards.
CGTGCCGGACACCATGGCGGTAATGCTGCCGATAAAACAGACGCTGATGATGGTTTTCCAGCGCGCGCGAATCTGGTGCATCTGCTCATACAGCGGCAGCGCCAGCGCCACCACGGCGGGCTGCAGCAGTTGATTAAGCAGCGCGCTGCCAGCGAAATAGCGCGCGTAGGGCAGGTGCGTCAGCAGCAGCAGTGGAATAATGATCGCCATGGCCACCAGCAGTGGATTGACAATCGAGAGGTTGATTCTGGCTGCCAGACGGCGTGCCAGCAGATACGCCACCACGGTAAGTGGCAGTGACCACCAGGCGTCACTCATGGCCGGACTCCTTCGGACGCTGCAGGCGCTCGGCGCTCAGGCCGACAATCAGCAACACCAGCAGGGTGCTGACCATACATGAGACGACAATCGGGCCAAACTGTGCGCTGAGGATATCGGTGTAGCCCATCACGCCAACGCTGATCGGCACAAACAGCAGCGCCATGTAGCGGATCAACAGCTGACAGCCGGGTTTCACCCACGTTACCGGGATAATCTGCAGCGCCAGCAGGGCAAACAGCAACAGCATGCCAAGGATGCTGCCGGGAATGGTGAATGGCAGCAGGGCGGCAAGGCCGTTGCCGGCGTACAGCGCGGCATAGACGATGGCAAAGGCGCGCAGATAGCGCCAGCAGGCAGATAGCACGGTGGGCATGTCAGGCTCCTGTTTTCGTGGCGCTTCATCATACGCATTAAGCGCTTAGCGTGCTAGCGATCACACTGGAATGCAGATTCAGGATTTCAACACCTCTGCTTTGAAGCTGAGTAAAGCGGCGTAAGCTGGTGGCCAGAGCGAAGGAGCAGCGATGAACCACACCGTGCAACCGCAGCGCGCGCTGCGAAAGGCGATGCCGCAAGCGGAGCAAAAACTATGGCGCTATTTACGCAACCGAAATGTGTGTGGCGCGAAGTTTCGCCGCCAGCATCCAGTTGGAGGGTACATCGTTGATTTTGCCTGCGTTGAGCAATCGCTGATCGTGGAACTGGATGGTGGACAGCACAATACGCCTGAAGATCAGGCTTACGATGCCCGGCGCACGGCGTATTTACAGCGCTGCGGCTGGCGCGTAATTCGCTTCTGGAATCATCAGGTATTTAATGAGTTTGAGGTGGTGATGGCGGAGATTTATCGCTGTCTGATATTGGCGCGATAAGCGCGGTGCGGTTTTCCCCTCACCCCAGCCCTCTCCCGCAGGCGGGAGAGGGGGTATTCTTGTGCGGGGTTTTGCTATGTGCAGGTTTGATACCTGGGTAACAACGTGCGCTGTTCGGCCCTTTTTAATGCGGGAGAGTGAGTCAAGCGAACGAGGTGCAGGCATGGCTCTGAACCCAGAGCCCGCACTCAGCGGTTCCCTCTCCCGTAAGCGGGAGAGGAGGTAGTCTTGTGCGGGGTTTTGCTATGTGCAGGACTGGCTCTGAACCCAAACCCCGCACTTAACGGTTCCCTCTCCCGTAAGCGGGAGAGGGTTAGGGTGAGGGCCAGAGCGCACCAACCCTTACTTCACCGGCATACCCGGCTGGGCACCGCTATTCACTGTCAGCACAAAGCTGCGCTTCTGGAATCATCAGGAGTTTAATGAATTTGAGGCGGTAATGGCGGAGATTTATCGCTGTCTGATGCTGGCGCGATAAGCGCGGTGCGGTTTTCCCCTCACCCCAGCCCTCTCCCGCAGGCGGGAGAGGGGGTAGTCTTGCGCGGGGTTTTGCTATGTGCAGGTCTGGCTCTGAACCCAACCCCCGCACTCAGCAGTTCCCTCTCCCGTAAGCGGGAGAGGGTTAGGGTGAGGGCCAGCGCGCACTGACCTTTACTTCACCGGCATACCCGGCTGGGCACCGCTATCCACTGACAGCACAAACAGATCTTTGCCGCCAGGGCCGGCAGACAGCACCATGCCTTCGGACACGCCAAAACGCATTTTGCGCGGCGCCAGGTTAGCGACGATGATGGTCATCTTGCCCACCAGCACCGACGGATCCGGATAAGCGGCGCGAATGCCGGAGAAAATCTGGCGCTTCTCGCCACCCAGATCCAGCTGCAGACGCAGTAGCTTATCGGAACCTTCTACCAGCTCAGCCTGCTCGATCAGCGCTACGCGCATGTCGACTTTGGCGAAGTCATCAATGGTGATGGTCTCGCCAATTGGTGCATCGGCCAGTGGACCGCTTGCCGCCGGCTGGTTCGCCGCCGCTGCGTCCTCTTTCGAAGCCGCAATCAGCGCCTCCACTTTTGCCATCTCAATACGACCATACAGCGCTTTAAACGGCGCTACGCTGTGGTTGAGCAGCGGCTGCGCAATGCCATCCCAGCTCAGTTCGCTTTGCAGGAAGGCTTCTGTGCGCTCGCTCAGCGACGGCAGCACCGGCTTCAGCCAGGTCATCAGCACGCGGAACAGGTTGATACCCATCGAGCAAATCGCCTGCAGGTCGGCATCGCGGCCTTCCTGTTTCGCCACCACCCACGGTGCCTGCTCGTCAACGTAGCGGTTGGCCAGGTCGGCCAGCGCCATGATCTCGCGGATCGCACGGTTGTATTCGCGGCTTGCCCAGGCTTCACCGATCTTCTCTGACGCATCAACAAAGGTCTGATACAGCGCCGGATCTGCCAGTTCGCTTGCCAGCTGGCCATTAAAGCGTTTGGTGATAAAGCCGGCGTTGCGTGAGGCGAGGTTCACCACTTTATTAACGATGTCAGCGTTCACGCGCTGGACGAAATCTTCCAGATTAAGGTCAATATCGTCGATGCGCGAAGAGAGCTTGGCCGCGTAGTAGTAGCGCAGGCTGTCGGCATCAAGGTGCTGCAGCCAGGTGCTGGCTTTGATGAAGGTGCCACGCGATTTCGACATCTTCGCGCCGTTCACCGTGACATAACCATGCACAAACAGGTTGGTCGGCTTGCGGAAATTGCTGCCTTCCAGCATCGCTGGCCAGAACAGGCTGTGGAAATAGACGATGTCTTTGCCGATGAAGTGATACAGCTCGGTGCTGGAATCTTTCTTCCAGAACTCGTCGAAATCGATGTCGCCGCGTTTGTCGCACAGGTTCTTAAACGATCCCATGTAGCCGATTGGCGCATCCAGCCAGACGTAAAAATATTTGCCCGGCGCGCCAGGGATTTCGAAGCCGAAGTACGGCGCATCGCGGGAGATATCCCACTGTTGCAGACCGGCTTCAAACCACTCCTGCATCTTGTTTGCAACCTGCTCCTGCAGCGCACCGGAGCGCGTCCACGCCTGCAGCATCGCGCTGAAGGATGGCAGATCGAAGAAGAAGTGTTCAGAATCGCGCATCACCGGCGTCGCACCTGACACCACCGATTTCGGCTCAATCAGCTCGGTCGGGCTGTAGGTCGCGCCGCACACTTCGCAGTTATCGCCGTACTGATCGGGCGATTTACATTTCGGACAGGTGCCTTTGACGAAGCGGTCAGGCAGGAACATGCCTTTTTCCGGATCGTACAGCTGCGAAATGGTGCGGTTTTTAATGAAACCGTTCTCTTTCAGGCGCGTGTAAATCAGCTCAGACAGCTGGCGGTTTTCGTCGCCGTGCGTGGAGTGATAATTGTCATAGCTGATGTTGAAACCTGCGAAATCGGTCTCATGCTCCTGCTTCATTTCCGCAATCATCTGCTCCGGCGCGATACCCAGCTGCTGGGCTTTCAGCATGATCGGCGTGCCGTGGGCGTCGTCCGCACAGATGAAGAACACCTGATTGCCACGCATTCGCTGGTAACGGACCCACACGTCAGCCTGAATGTGTTCAAGCATGTGACCTAAGTGGATAGAGCCGTTTGCGTACGGCAGGGCGCACGTTACCAGTAGTTTTTTAGCGACTTGAGTCATAATTTGCGTAGCATTCCGTGAATAAAAAATCGGGCTTAGATGTTAACCGAAGCACCCTCTGGCGTAAACACAGCAGCTCGGCCACGTCACTTTTAGCGCCTATCTGATATGATTGATGGCACACCGCCATCGTCTGGCGTCATGACTAAATAAGGAGTTGGGATGACCGCACAATCCCGGGACCATCATTCACCTGAAGCATTGCGCGCCGTGGTTATCGGCGTGCTGAGCGAGTTTGAGCATCCGACGCTGCAACACAATCTGACTACCCTCAAAGCGCTACGCCACGTGGCGCTGCTCGACGACAAGCTGCACATTGAACTGGTGATGCCATTTGCCTGGGCCAGCGCGTTTGAGGCGCTGAAAGCCCAGACCAGTGCAGAACTGCTGCGCCTGACCAACACGCGCGCCATCGACTGGCGGCTGCGTCATGACATCGCCACCCTGAAACGCGTGAAAAATCAGCCGGGCGTCAACGGCGTGAAAAACATCGTCGCCGTCAGCTCCGGTAAAGGTGGCGTGGGCAAATCCAGCACCGCCGTGAATATGGCGCTGGCGCTGGTGGCCGAAGGCGCGCGCGTCGGTATTCTTGATGCGGATATTTACGGTCCGTCGATCCCGGACATGCTCGGCACCGAAAAGCAGCGTCCCACCTCGCCGGATGGCACGCACATGGCGCCGATCATGGCGCACGGCCTGGCAACCAACTCAATCGGCTATCTGGTGACCGACGATAACGCCATGGTGTGGCGCGGACCGATGGCCAGCAAGGCGCTGATGCAGCTGCTGAACGAAACGCTGTGGCCGGATCTCGATTACCTGATTCTGGACATGCCGCCGGGCACCGGTGACATTCAGCTGACGCTGGCGCAGAACGTGCCGGTGACCGGCGCGCTGGTGGTGACCACGCCGCAGGACATTGCGCTGATTGATGCGCGCAAGGGCATGGTGATGTTCGAAAAAGTCAGCGTGCCGGTGCTGGGTGTGGTGGAAAACATGAGCATGCACATCTGCAGCGAATGCGGCCATCACGAGCCAATCTTTGGTACCGGCGGTGCGCAGAAGCTGGCTGAGGATTATCACACCCGCCTGCTGGCTCAGCTGCCGCTGCACATTAATCTGCGCGAAGATCTCGACGATGGTGAACCGACCGTGATTCGCCGTCCGGAGAGTGAATTCACCGCGCTGTATCGTGAACTTGCGGGCCGGGTTGCCGCCCAGCTTTACTGGCAGGGCGAGGTGATTCCGGGCGACATCGCCTTCCGCGCGGTTTAAGCCTTAGCTGCCGCTGGTGCGTGACGCCAGCGGCAGGTGCATCAACACGTACTGACCCTGTTCGCTCTCTCCCAGCGCTTCGCGCTGCCAGCCGTGCTGCTGATAAAACTGCAGCGCCGCTTCGTTCTGGAGCAGACATTTCAGCGCGCCGGTGGAGGTAAAACGTTGCTGCACCGCGTTCAGCAGCGCACTGCCGACGCCCTGGCCCTGAAAGGCCGGATCGACATACAAACTGTGCAAAAAATTATCGTTATCCATCACGCCGGCAAAGCCTGCACGGTGGCCGTCGGTCTCCGCTACCAGTACCGTTTCACCGGGGATAATCGCGTCGAAATCTTCCAGCTGCCAGTCGTCGCCGGCCAGCCATGTCCAGTTATGACGGCGCGCCGCGAGATACAGCGTGCGTAAAAAAGGGCGGTCGGCTTCTTCAAAAAGACGAATTTTCACTTCCAGACTCCATGACGAGTAAGCGGGCACGTTTTGTAGCGGCGTTGCGCACGCAGTTGAATTGTGCAGCAAAGATGATTGAATGTTTATAAAAAAATAGCAGTTGCCGCGCGCAAAGATAAAGCCTGTTAACTCTGCGGCTTTTCTGTGTAGAATGCCGCGGCAAGCCGCATCAAATCTGGCGTCGGCACTTTGATAGCTTTTGATTATCTGATTGATAACGTCTGCATATTAGAAGTTGGCCCGAAAATTATGTAGCCTGCATCACATCTTTTTAACGGAGGTCACCCATGTCTATCATCAATACCAAAATCAAACCGTTCAAAAACGCTGCATTCAAAAACGGCGAATTCATCGACGTAACCGAGAAAGACGTTGAAGGTAAATGGAGTGTTTTCTTCTTCTACCCGGCTGACTTCACCTTTGTATGCCCGACTGAACTGGGTGACGTGGCAGACCACTACGAAGAGTTCCAGAAACTGGGCGTAGACATCTACTCCGTTTCAACTGACACGCACTTTACCCACAAAGCCTGGCACGGTTCTTCAGACACCATCGCGAAAATTCAGTATGCGATGATCGGCGACCCGACCGGTGCTCTGACCCGTAACTTCGAAATCATGCGTGAAGCAGAAGGTCTGGCTGACCGCGGTACCTTCATCGTTGACCCGGAAGGCATCATCCAGGCCATCGAAATCACTGCAGAAGGCATCGGCCGTGACGCGTCTGACCTGCTGCGTAAAGTGAAAGCGGCTCAGTACGTGGCTTCTCACCCAGGTGAAGTTTGCCCGGCTAAATGGAAAGAAGGCGACGCAACGCTGGCTCCATCACTGGACCTGGTTGGCAAAATCTAAGTCACCTACGCCCTTTGATCTTTCTTCCATCGGGTGCTGCGGCACCCGATTTTCTTCACAGGAACTCACTATGCTCGACACCAATTTAAAAACCCAGCTCAAGGCCTACCTTGAGAAACTAACGAAACCGGTTGAGTTGATTGCCACACTGGACGATGGCGCAAAATCCGCAGAGATCCGTACTCTGCTGACCGATATCGCGAGTCTGTCTGATAAAGTCAGCTTCCGTGAAGAGAACGATCAACCGGTACGTAAGCCATCATTCCTGATTACTAACCCAGGCAGCCACAGCGGTCCGCGCTTTGCCGGTTCGCCAATGGGCCACGAATTTACCTCACTGGTGCTGGCACTGCTGCAGACCGGTGGACATCCGTCGAAAGAGGCGCAGAGCCTGCTGGATCAGGTTGTTGCGCTGGACAGCGACCTGCATTTCGAAACCTATTATTCTCTGTCGTGCCACAACTGTCCGGACGTGGTACAGGCGCTGAACTTAATGGCGGTGCTCAATCCGCGCATCCGTCATACCGCCATCGACGGTGGCATGTTCCAGAACGAGATCACCGAACGCAACGTCATGGGCGTGCCGGCGGTTTACCTCAACGGCAAAGAGTTCGGTCAGGGTCGCATGAGCCTGGCAGAAATCGTCGGTAAGGTAGACACCAACGCGGATAAGCGTGCGGCTGAAGAGCTGAACAAGCGTGATGCCTATGAAGTGCTGATCGTCGGCAGCGGCCCGGCGGGCGCTGCGGCGGCCATCTACTCGGCGCGTAAAGGCATCCGTACCGGCCTGATGGGCGAGCGCTTTGGCGGCCAGGTGCTGGACACCGTTGACATTGAAAACTACATCTCCGTGCCGAAAACCGAAGGGGCGAAGCTTGCCGGTTCCCTGCGTGCGCACATTGATGACTATGACGTTGACGTGATTGACACCCAGAGCGCCATCAAGCTGATTCCGGCAGCGAAAGAGGGCGGCCTGCACGCCATCGAAACCGCTTCCGGCGCGGTGCTGAAATCACGCAGCATCATCATTGCTACCGGCGCACGCTGGCGCAACATGGGCGTTCCGGGCGAAGAGCAGTATCGCACCAAAGGTGTAACCTACTGCCCGCACTGTGACGGCCCGCTGTTTAAAGGCAAACGCACGGCGGTGATCGGCGGCGGTAACTCCGGCGTTGAAGCGGCCATCGATCTGGCCGGTATTGTCGAGCACGTTACGCTGCTGGAGTTCGCCAGCGAAATGCGCGCCGATAAAGTGCTGCAGGATAAACTGCGCAGCCTGAAAAATGTCGATGTGATCCTCAACGCGCAGACCACCGAAGTAAAAGGTGACGGCAGTAAAGTTACCGGTCTGACCTACATCGACCGCAATAACCAGACCAGCCACGAACTGGCGCTGAGCGGTATCTTCGTTCAGATTGGTCTGCTGCCCAACACCAACTGGCTGGAAGGCGCGGTAGAGCGCAACCGCATGGGCGAGATCCTGATCGACGCCAAAGGCGAAACCAGCCTGAAAGGCGTATTTGCCGCCGGCGACTGCACCACGGTGCCGTACAAGCAGATCATCATTGCCAGCGGGGAAGGGGCTAAAGCGTCACTGAGCGCGTTTGATTACCTGATCCGCACCAAACCGGCTGAATAAGTTTTGCGATAGCCACGCAAGCGCCCTGCAACCTGTGTTGCGGGGCTTTTTTTTATCCCAGCCAGCGACGCGCCTGTTCATCGCTGATATCGCGATAATAAATTTTATGGATGCGCTCGCCGCAGCGTTTGCATTCGGCTTCGAGGTACGTGGAGTACCGGTAACGGCCACCGGGGGCAACGGCGCCTTGACGGGAAATGGTGATATTGTGCCAGTGGTGCGCGTGCGGAAGAAAACTGAATAAAGTCATTAGCGATTCCGGGTGAAGGTGAAACAGCGGTCTTCAAATCCGGAAGGGAATTAGGCCGTGTTACGCCGCCGGCCGGTTTGATATTAATCAAGTTGCGCGCTTTCTTCTGTTTATTTCCCGCCTACTGCCCCGGCAGATTAAATTAACTATCCTGATGAATTTTAGGGCTTTTGGAAAAATTGATCTCCGTCGATTTGTTTATATTTTCCTGATGATCAAAAAATCATGAAAATTGATGGCGCACGTATTTTTGCTCATCGTTGTCCGGCAAAAAAAGCGCACCCGCCGCAGGATTTACAACTTTAAGCTGACCCTTTATGCTGTGAAGGCACGTCTGACACGGACGTGCATGACTCGGGGTGCCCTTCTTTGTGAAGGCTGAGAAATACCCGTAATACCTGATCTGGATAATGCCAGCGTAGGGAAGTCAGATGCCTGACCGCATTCGCCTTCCTGATTGCCGGTTGGGAGCCTTATGACACAGCCTGCCCCTCTTTCCCCGGCGCAACTCGCGCACTCTCTGCAACTGCTGCGGCAGCAGGCACCGCTGGTGCACTGTATGACCAACGACGTGGTGCAAACTTTTACCGCCAACGTGCTGCTGGCACTGCAGGCTTCGCCCGCGATGGTGATTGATGGCGATGAAGCGGCGCAGTTTGCCGGTTTTGCCGATGCGCTGCTGATTAACGTCGGCACCTTAACCTATGATCGCCGCGATGCGATGCTGGCGGCGGTACAGGCCGCTAACCAGGCCGGCACACCGTGGACGCTCGATCCGGTGGCGGTAGGCGCGCTAACCCTGCGTACGGAATTCTGTCAGCAGCTGCTGAGCCTGCGACCGGCGGCCATTCGCGGCAACGCTTCAGAGATTCTCGCCTTAGCCCACCAGGCCACGGGCGGACGCGGTGTGGATAGCGTGCACCAGACCGATGCTGCACTGAACGCCGCGCAGCAGCTGGCGCAACGCTGCACCACTATCGTCGCGGTAACCGGCGAAGTCGATTACGTCACCGATGGCCGCCAGACGCTGGCAATTCCCGGCGGCAGCCCGCTGATGACGCGCGTGGTCGGCACCGGTTGTGCGCTATCCGCCGTAGTCGCGGCGTGCAGCAGCCTGCCGGGTGAGCGCATCCAGCACGTGGCAGCGGCGTGTCGCTTGATGTCGCTGGCCGGTGAACAGGCCGCGCGTAGTGTGGCAGGGCCGGGCAGCTTCGTCGCCGCTTTTGTGGATGCGCTGTGGACGCTGGAGGTGGCTGCATGAAACGCATTAATGCCCTGACTATTGCCGGCACTGACCCCAGCGGCGGCGCAGGTATCCAGGCCGATCTGAAAGCGTTTTCCGCGCTCGGCGCGTACGGCACCAGCGTGATTACCGCGCTGGTGGCACAGAACACCCGCGGCGTGCAGTCGGTGTATCGCATCGAACCGGCATTTGTCGCGGCGCAGCTCGACTCGGTGCTGGACGACGTGCGCATTGACGCCGCGAAAATCGGCATGCTGGCAGAGACGACGATTGTCGAGGTGGTGGCAGAGAAGCTGAAACGCGCCAGTCTGCCGTTTGTGGTGCTGGATACGGTGATGATTGCCAAAAGCGGCGATGCGCTGCTGTCGCCTGATGCGGTAGCCAGCATTCGTGAACGACTGCTGCCGCAGGTATCGCTGATCACGCCCAATCTGCCGGAAGCCGCAGCGCTGCTGGGCTGCAGCATGGCGCAGGACGAGGCGACTATGCTGGAGCAGGGCGATGCGCTGCTGGAACTGGGCTGCGAAGCGGTGCTGATGAAGGGCGGTCATCTCAGCGATGCGGAAAGCCCGGACTGGCTGATCACCCGTGCCGGCCGCCAGCGCTTTACCGCACCGCGCGTTAACACCCGTCATACGCACGGCACCGGCTGCACGTTGTCGGCGGCGCTGGCGGCATTGCGACCGCGCCATGCGGACTGGGCGGGCACCGTAGCGGAGGCCAAGGCCTGGCTGCAGCAGGCGCTGCTGCACGCCGATTCGCTGGAGGTCGGCCACGGCATTGGGCCGGTGCATCATTTTCATCAGTGGTGGTAGGGCGTAACGCCAGATTGCCGTTTTTTCACTGCGTATCCGTCTGAAAAATGGAGTCAGCAATTTGCCAGCCTGGCGCGTTTCGGTCCAGGCTGTGGGGGCGAATCGGCAGGTGCCGGTTCTTTTCCAGCCATTTATCAGGAGCGAACATGACGGACATCGTACAGTTATTGGGTAAAGAGGCGGATACGCTTCTTCAACATCGCTGCATGACCATTCCAGCGGATAGCCTTTATTTGCCGGGCGCGGATTATGTCGTTCGCGTGATGATTGATAACAATCGTTCTCCTGCGGTACTGCGCAATATGCAGACGCTCTACAACACCGGCCGTCTGGCGGGTACCGGCTATCTGTCGATTCTGCCGGTGGATCAGGGCGTGGAACACTCTGCTGGCGCCTCGTTCGCTGCCAATCCGGCCTATTTCGACCCGAAGAATATCGTCGAGCTGGCGATTGAAGCTGGCTGTAACTGTGTGGCATCAACCTATGGCGTGCTGGCCTCCGTGTCACGTCGCTACGCGCACCGCATCCCGTTTATGGTCAAGCTGAACCATAACGAAACCCTGAGCTATCCCACGCAGTATGACCAGACGCTCTACGCCAGCGTCGAGCAGGCGTTCAACATGGGCGCGGTTGCGGTCGGCGCCACCATCTATTTTGGTTCTGAGCAGTCACGCCGGCAGATCGAGGAAATTGCAGCGGCCTTCGAGCGCGCGCACGAGTTGGGCATGGTGACGGTGCTGTGGGCCTATCTGCGCAACAACGATTTCAAGAAGGATGGGGTGGATTATCACGCCAGCGCCGATTTAACCGGTCAGGCTAACCATCTGGCGGCCACCATTGGTGCCGACATTGTGAAGCAGAAAATGGCAGAGAATAACGGCGGCTATAACGCGGTGAAGTTTGGCCACACCGATGAGCGCGTGTACAGCAAGCTGACCAGTGAGAATCCGATCGACCTGGTGCGCTACCAGCTAGCCAACTGCTACATGGGCCGCGCCGGGCTGATTAACTCCGGCGGTGCTTCAGCCGGTGCGACCGATGTGGCAGAGTCGGTGCGTACGGCGGTAATCAATAAACGCGCCGGCGGCATGGGGCTGATTCTCGGGCGCAAGGCGTTTAAGAAGTCGCTGAAAGAGGGCGTGGCGCTGATTAATGCGGTGCAGGATGTGTATCTGGCGAAGGATGTGACGATTGCCTGATGGTGTGAGGTGCGTTTTTCACCCTCACCCTAACCCTCTCCCGCAGGCGGGAGAGGGAACAGTATTGTGCGGTTTTTTAATGCGTTAATTCTCTGACAGCTTACTGGAACAGCTCCCTCTCCCGGTGGGAGAGGGCCGGGGTGAGGGCATCAAACCGCACCGCATCACACCCCACAGCATCACATCGCAAGCTCACCCCACAACACTACGGCCCTTCAAACCATTCGCTGTTGCGCTCGGCAATCGGCGTGATGGTCAGAATCATCTCCTGCAGATGTCGCCGCATCGCCTTCTCCGCCGCATCGGCATCTTGCGCTTTCAGCGCGGCAAATATCTCTTCGTGCTGCTGAATCAGGCTCTCCGGCGGCGACACTTCGCTTAGCGTCAGAAAGCGCACGCGGTCCATCGTCGCTTTAATGTTCTCCACCGTTTCCCACGCCAGCAGACAGTCAATGCCTTCGGCAATCAACCGGTGAAACTCATCGTCGAGCGCCAGAAACGCCTGGCTGTCGTGGCGTTCCGCTGCCAGACGCTGCAGCTGCAGATTGTGTTCCAGCGCCATCAGTCCGGTGGCAGCGATCTCCAGCGCGGCGCGGCGAACCACGGCGATCTCCACCGCTTCACGGATGAAACGGCCGTCGGCGACGCGCTGAGCGGAGATTTTGCGCACGAAGGTGCCGCGCTGCGGCAGAACCTGCACCAGACCGGCTTCCGCCAGTTTGATGAAGGCTTCCCGCACCGGCTGCCGCGACACGTTGAAGCGCGCCGACACTTCTTTCTCCGACAGCAGCGAGCCCGGATGGATCACGCAGGTCACGATATCCTTCCGCAGATAGCGATAAATCTGCTGATTTACCGGTTCGCTGGTGGTTATGGTATAGGCAATCGACATGCAGCAATATCCGTATTACGGCTGGCCGCCGCCAGCCCGATGAGAAAGCGTCAGTCTAATCAGCACGCTGCGTCTGCGCTACACATTTGTGCAGGCGGCTTAGCCTTCTGTGACCAGCGCCTGCACCGTGGCGTGTGCACCGGTAAGCCGCAGCTGCTGATACAGCTCGGTAAGCCGCGTAACAAACACTGAGTGATAACGTAAATCGTCGCCGAACACCGCCTGCAGGCGCAGTAAGGCCTCAACGCGTTGCGGGCCATCCTCGCTATTGGCAACAATGCTGGCCAGCTGCGCGCTGAGCGGATCGCGAACCTCAATCGCCGCGCCCTGCTCATCGACGCCGCTGATATAGCGCATCCAGCCTGCTACGCCCAGCAGCAGATAATCACAGGCCGTCCCGTTACGCAGATGCCAGCGCACGCTATCCAGCAGGCGCTGTGGCAGCTTCTGTGTACCGTCGGTGGCGATTTGATAAGTGCGATGTTTAATCGCCCGGTTTTCGTAACGGGCGATCAGCGAGTCGGCATAGGCGACCAAATCAACATCCTGCGTGCGCAGCGTGGATGCCTGATCCTGCAGCATCAGCGCGCGCGCCGCCTGACGAAAATTGGCATCGGCCATGCAATCGCTGATGTGCTGATACCCGGCCAGATAGCCGAGATAAGCCAGGAACGAGTGGCTGCCGTTGAGCATGCGCAGCTTCATCTCTTCGTACGGCAGCACATCACGCACCAGCTCCGCACCGGCCTGTTCCCACGCCGGGCGGCCGCTGACGAAGTTATCTTCAATCACCCACTGGAAAAAAGGTTCGGCTTCCACCGCCACCGGATCGCGACTGCCCAGCCGCGCTTCCAGCGTCGCGAAAGCTTCATCAGTCATCGCCGGTACGATGCGATCCACCATGGTTGAGGGAAAGGTGAGGTGGGTCTGAATGTAATCCGCCAGCGCCGGGCTGCGGCGCTGCGCCAGCTGGGTAATCACATTGCGCGTAACGTGGCCGTTCTCCGGCATGTTGTCACACGACATCACGCTGAAAGGCGGCAGATCGCGCTGGCGACGGCGTTCAATCGCCGCCAGGATCACGCCGGGCAGCGAGCGCGGCGCGTCAGGATGCGCCACATCGTGCACGATGTCAGGATGCGTCAGGTCGAGCTGGCCGCTCGACGGCAGCGAACAGTAGCCTTTTTCCGTGACCGTCATCGACACGATGGCGATTTCCGGCTGGCTCATCGCTTCAATCACCGCCTCAATACCGTCACTTTTCGCGTGCAGCGCCTGGGTAATTATGCCAACAATGCGCGTGTGCAGGCTGTCGTCGGCCATTTCGGTCACGCTGTACAGCAAATCCTGCTGGCGCAGAGCGGCGATCAGCGCGCCGCTGTTGAGATTCACTTCGCAGTAGCCCCAGTCGCTGCCGTGCTGCGCCAGTTGGTCAGTGGCCAGCGCCTGATGCGCGCGGTGAAAGGCACCAAAACCGATGTGCACCATGCGGGTTTTCAGCTGGCTGCGGTCGTAAGTGGGGCGCTGTACGTCAGCGGGAAGGCGATCGGGTTGTAACATGCATAATCCTTGTGGCAAACGGGGCGCGCGGCGCCCCGGCAGAGTCATTCGATTAAACGGAAACCGGTTTGTCGCTGGCTTTCGGGCTGCGAATCACAAACAGCACCAGCAGCGCGCCAAGTGCCGCTACCACGCCCGCCAGCACAAAGGCGCTGTCAAATTTGCCGGTGTGCTGCACGATGAAGCCGGTAACGATCGGGCCGATAATGCCGGACAGGCTGCCAATCAGGTGAATAAAGCCGCTGATGCTGCCGACGCGGCTCTTGTGCACCACATCCTGAATAATCGCCCAGTAAATGGCACCGGTGATGTAGAGGAAGAAGATGGAGATCGACATCATGATCACTGCCGAATTCACCTCTTTGATGGTGCCCGCCAGCGCCACACATATCGCTGCCGCCAGCAGCGACACTACCAGCACAATCTTGCGCGATAGCAGCAGCTTACCGGTGATATTAAAGATTTTATCGGAAATCCAGCCGCCCAGCGCCAGGCCAATGAAGCCGACAATCCACGGGATCATGGTCGTGATGCTCATGGCTTTGATATCCAGCCCGTGCGCCTGCACCAGATAGGCCGGGAACCAGCTCAGGAAGAAGAACAGAATGTAGTTGTAGCAGAAGAAGGCGAACGCGGTGACGAGGATAATCGGCTGACGCAGATAGTAGCCCATGCCGTGCGCTTTGCCGTCCGCGTCGATGATATCTGCCGGCTCTTCCGCTTTCAGTTTCTCTACCAGCGCGCGCTCCTGCGCAGAGACGCGCTTACTGCGCGCCGGATTGTCGGCGGCGAAGAAGAACCACAGCGCCATCCACACCAGACCAATCAGGCAGATCACCACAAACGCCGGACGCCAGCCGAAGGAGAGCGCCAGGTAGCCGACAATCGGCCCGGCGACCGCGCCGCCGAGCGGGGAACCGGCACTCAGCAGGCCCATGGCGGTGGCGGCCTGCTTTTTCGGAAACCAGCCATTGATGGCTTTGTTGGCCGAGGCGCAAATCGGACCTTCCGCCATGCCGAACAGTACGCGCAGAATCATCATCGACCAGAAACCGGTCGCCAGTGCGGTCATGCCGCAGAACAGCGACCACATGCCGACGGCGGTGCCGAGCACAATCGTCGGGCCGAATTTATCGGTGGCTAAACCGCCAATAAAATTGAACAGCGCATAGCCGAAGAAGAAGCTGCCGAAGATCAGGCCGAACTGCTCGGCATTGATCATCAGATCTTTTTCCACCAGCGGCACGGTGAGCGACAGGGCAATACGATCGAGGTAGTTGATCATATAAACCAGGAACAGCAGCAGTACGAGGGTCCAGCGTAGATTCTTCAGCATAGAAACTCCGTTTCCCTGTTCTTCTTCAGGCTGCAGCGTCACGGGGAGATGACCTTGATGACCGCGGCGCTGCGCCTGATTTATGCAGGGGATTATTGTTGTGGCCGGCGGGTACGCACCGGTATCAGGGACATCTGGTGTGGCGCATCACTCAATCCATTTGCAGGATCACTTTGCAGCAGGTGCGCGGGTCTTGTTCAAACAGCGTCATGGCGCGCTCGATCTGCGCCAGCGGGAAATAGTGGGTGACCAGTTTCTCCGGCTGGATCAGCCCCTGTTCCAGCCACGCAATTACCTCCGGGAAGCGGTTGCTGTTCAGGCGCGAGGTAAACAGCGACAGCTCTTTGCTGGTCAACGCCTGCTGCGTCAGGCTGCACGGCTCAGCAGAAAACCCGAGCAGGCCAATGCGCGCTGCCGGCGAGGCCAGCGCAGCCGCTTCAGCGAGGATCGCCGGATGGCAGGCGGCGTCGATAAGCAGCGTCGGCTGAACGCCTTCCAGCTGCGCCGCCAGCGGGATCTCGCTGTTGTTGAACAGGCGATCGGCACCGTTTTGCTGCGCCAGCGCCAGCCGCTCTGGCAGGCGGTCCACCACCAGTACCTGCTGTACGCCGTATACGCCTTTCAGCACCTGAATGGCGGTCAGCCCCATCGGACCGGCACCGTAAATCAGCGCCACATCCTGTGGCTGCGGCTTGAGGAACGCCGTGATATTCGCGGCAATGGTGAAGGGCTCAACCAGGCTGGCGAGTTGGTCGGGAATGCTCGCCGGCAGGCGATGGGCATTTTTTGCTGGCGCCACCGCATACTCGCTGAAGCCGCCGTCGCGGTGGACGCCAATCACCTGCAGTGACTGACAGACATTAGGACGGCCAACGGAGCAGGGATAGCAGTGGCCGCAGCTCACCACCGGATCGACCGCCACGCGCTCGCCCAGCCGGCTGGCATCAACGTCCTGTCCGACCGCGTCAATCACGCCGAAGAACTCATGGCCGATGACGCGCGGATAGCGGGCAAATGGATTGTGACCGTGCCAGATGTGCACGTCAGAGCCACAGATGCTGGCAAATTTCACTTTTACCCGTACTTCATCAGCGGCGGGCTGCGGCAGCGCGCGCTCGGCCAGCAGCAGTTTGCCCGGTTGTTCAATCACCACACTTTTCATCATTCACTCCTGGCTGGTGGCCTGAAGGCGCGGCACACCAGTAATAACGCGACAGTAATGACGAAAAAATACGCGCAATAATACTACCATACAAGTTGCTGTTGCAGAGTTGTGAACGCAATCACAGAGCGGATGGGGTAGTTGTAAAGAGAGGTTTAAGAATGGCGTTGCGGTGCGCATCACTGCGCACCCTGTAAAGTCGTTACCCGGATTACAGGGTCGGCATTCAGGGCGACCGGAATAAACGCAGCAAAATGACAGGCCTGCGGCGATCGACGGCTCGCTCGCCGCGTAACATCACGGCTGCCGTAGCGTCACCGCGCTGAGCGTGCGCCACAATAACTCTTTATCCTGCGGTGACACATTACGCTGCTGAATGTCGCGCATAAATTCGGCCTTCTGTGGTGCCTGCAGCGTCGTGCCCTGTTTCAACTGCGCGGCAAGCTGCGTCAGAATCGCGTCGCTGTAATGACCAATGCTTTTGCGCACCTCATCCAGCGGACGCGGCTGCCAGTGCGGCTCCGGCGTTGCCAGCCAGTCGGCGCGATAGCGATACTGCACCGCTTTCGCCACATCCATCTGTGCCTGAATAAACGGCTGCACCGTGGCATCGTCCAGGCCCAGCTGACGCGCTTCCGCCAGGGCTTTGTCCAGCACCTTGCGCTCCTGACCCAAATCTTCAATCGGCTGATGATGCTGCGCTTTATAACCCGCCACATCCTTCATGTAAGACAAGCGCGTGTTAATAAGCTGGCCCGGCGAAGGACTGCTGAGTTCTGCCGCGGCGGCGGAACAGCTGCAAATCAGCAGCGCTAACGTGGCCGATCGTAACTGCATTTCCATACTGATGCTCCCAATGTTCAACCCAGGCGCTGGATCTGCGCGAGGCTCAGGCTAAGACAAAATAATGACATGACAAAGTACAGGGTGAAAAATTATCTTGTTTTTTAATCTACCAACTAGTAGGTTTGTTTTCCAGCGCCTTTTGCCGCAATGTTATTGCGCTTTGGGTTGAATGATTTCTGGCACAGGGCTGCCGCTGAGGCAGCGCTTATCATCAAAAGGAACACTCCATGACGGTCTTATCACATCACAAACGCCTTTCACTGCTGATTGCCGGTTCACTGCTGGCCGGCGCCACGCTGTCGCCGGCGATGGCGGCAGAGATGGCAGGGCAAAAAGTGCAGGTACGTGGCGTTGTTGAATCGGTAAACGGGCAGCAGCTCACTATCAAGTCACGCGAAGGATCGGAGGTCAGCGTGGCCATGAAGCCAGGCGCGATGGTGTCTGCGGTGGCGAAGGCCAGCATCAGCGACATTAAAAAGGGCGATTACGTGGGCATTGCCTCGCTGCCGAAAGCGGGCGGCGGAGATGGCGCGCTCGAAGTGCTGATTTTCCCGGCGCAGCTGAAAGGCGCAGGCGAGGGCAACTTCAGCTGGGATCTGAAGCCGGGCAGCTCAATGACCAACGCCACGGTCGCCAATAGCGTCACCTCGGTGGATAACAGCGAAGTGACGGTGAGCTATCACGGCCATCAGAAAAAAATTGCCATTCCGGCCGGTACGCCGGTGGTGACGCTGGCGGCGGCCACCCCGGATGACCTGAAACCCGGCACCACGGTGTTTGTTCCGGCCGAGAAGGGCGCCGACGGTAAGCTCACCGCAGGCAATATCATTGTCGGCAAAAACGGCGTAGTGCCGCCGATGTAATCCGGCTCCAGCCAGGCCTCGCCTGGCTGGTAAGGGGCTTGATGATGCAACAGCCTTCACCTTCCCGCAGTAAAACCCTAATCCGTCGTCATTCGCTGCTGGTGCGCGTGACGCACTGGGTCAACGCCCTGTGTTTTGCCGTACTGCTGATGAGCGGACTGCAAATCTTTAATGCACATCCGCGTCTGTATGTCGGCCTGTATGGCGCGGACCATGAGCAGCCGGTGTTTGAAATCGGCAATCGTCAGCAGCAGGGATTTGTCCGGCTCGGCTCGCTGCAACTGAATACCACCGGCGTGCTCGGTGTCTCGAAGCTGGAGGGCACGCTCACAGCGCGCGCGTTCCCCGGCTGGATGACGCTGCCGTCGTGGCAGGATTTGGGAGCCGGTCGCCACTGGCACTTCTTTTTTGCCTGGCTGCTGCTGTTCAACGGCGTGATTTATCTGCTGCACGGTTTCTGGCATCGGCATTTCCGCCGCGATCTGTTGCCCGACCGTCAGCAACTGGGCGCGCGTCATTTGTGGCAGGAGATTTGCGACCACGCCCGGCTGCGCTTCGCCCGCGGTGAAGCGGCGCGGCGCTATAACGCGTTGCAGAAACTCAGCTATCTGCTGGTGATCTTCATACTGCTGCCGCTGATGCTGCTCAGTGGATTAACCCTGTCGCCAGCGCTGGATGCGGCACTGCCGTTTTTACCCGATCTGTTTGGCGGCCGTCCCACGGCGCGCACGGTGCACTTTATCACCGCCACGCTGCTGGTGCTGTTTGTGCTGGTGCATGTGGTGATGGTGCTGGTATCAGGCGTGTTCAATAACCTGCGTTCGATGATCACCGGCCGTTACGCGATCGACAAAGAGGATACCCCATCATGAAAATCGAGCTGTCGCGTCGCCGCCTGCTGCTGGGCGCGCTGTCCGGCGCCGGCGCGGCGCTGCTGAGCGGTTGCGATCAACTGACGCAAAACGACACGGTCAGCGGCTGGCTCAATCAGACCGAGCGGCTGACGCGTGCCAGCCAGCGCCTGCTGGGCGGCCAGCGGCTGGCACCGGAGTTCAGCGAGGCCGATATTTCACCGCTGTTCCGCGCCAACGGCACGCAAATGCCCGACTCCGACGAGTATGCGCGTTTGCTGGCGAACGGGTTTGCCGACTGGCGGCTGCGCGTCACCGGGCTGGTGCAACAGCCGCTGAGTTTATCGCTCAGCGATCTGCAGCGTTTTCCCAGTCGCACACAAATCACCCGTCACGACTGCGTGGAGGGCTGGAGCGCGATTGGCAAATGGCAGGGCGTACCGCTCGGACTGGTGCTGGATGCAGCGCGCCTGCGGCCAGGTGCCCGCTACGTGGTGTTCCTGTGTGCCGATGAGCTGGAGCAGACGCTGGACGGCAGCGGACGCTACTATGAAAGCATCGATCTGCAGGATGCGTGGCATCCGCAAACGCTGCTGGCTTACCGCATGAACGACCAGCCGTTACCGGTGGCGCACGGCGCGCCGCTGCGTCTCCGGGTCGAGCGCCAGCTCGGTTACAAGCACGCCAAGTATCTGATGGAAATTAAAGTGGTGGATTCGTTTGCCCAGCTGTGGGGCGGACGCGGCGGCTACTGGGAAGATCGCGGTTACGAGTGGTATGGCGGGATCTGAAGTTCAGAACGCCGAAAAGCAAAAAGCCTGCTTTAAAAGCAGGCTTTTCTAAATCTGGCTCCTCTGACTGGACTCGAACCAGTGACATACGGATTAACAGTCCGCCGTTCTACCGACTGAACTACAGAGGAATCGTTTGGAACGGGGCGCATATTATCGGGCAGGCTGTGGCTTGTCAAAGCTCTTTTTCACAATTTTTTCTGACTGCTGAATAAAGCGTCAATTGCCCGACGCGGGCCCGCGCGATGGCGCGAATTAGCGCCAGCACTGCGCCTGATTGTGAGAGATGTCACCAATGCTATGCAAAATTACATTCTGATTTGTCGCTTCTGTCAGATACCTCGCATGTATGATCACAGATATTTCATTTCGCCGTTGTCGCCGCCCAAAACGAAACATATATTCCGGGAAACTCATCCCCGTGAACCGCAGGTGCAGCATGAACAAAGTCAGAATCGGTATGATTGGCAGTGGATATATTGGGCGTTGTCACGCGATTGCCTATGCGCAGGCACCCACGGTGTTCGCCCTGAAGGGCGAGATTGTGCGCGAGATGCTGGCAGAGGTGAATCCGGCGCTGGCGGCGCAGCAGGCGGCGACGTTTGGCTTTGCCCGTTCGACGGGCGACTGGCGCGAGCTGGTGCGCGATCCGCACATCGACGTGGTCGATATCTGCGCGCCCAATTTCCTGCACAAAGAGATGGCGCTGGAGGCGATTCGCCACGGCAAGCACGTTTACTCCGAAAAGCCGCTGTCGCTCTCGGTGGCCGATGCCGAAGAGATGGTGCAGGCGGCAGAGCAGGCGGGGGTGAAAACCCTGGTAGGCTTCAACTACATGAAAAACCCCACCAGTCAGCTGGCACGGGAGATTATTGCGTGCGGTGAGATCGGCGAGGTGGTGCACTTTTACGGCACCCATAACGAAGATTATCTGGCGCGCGCGGAGACGCCGCTCGACTGGCACTGCCAGAAAGCGCTGGCCGGTCTCGGCGCGCTTGGCGATCTGGCGGCGCATATCGTCAACATGGCGCACTATCTGGTCGGTGATATTGATGAGGTGAGCGGTGACATGATGACGGTGATCAAACAGCGACCGGATCCGAAGGCGCCGTCACGTCTGCTGCCGGTGGAAAATGAAGATCAGGCCAGCGCGCTGCTGCGCTTTAAAAATGGCGCGCACGGCGTGATTGAAACCTCGCGTATCGCCTGCGGCAGCAAGATGGGGCTGACTTATGTGGTGACCGGCACCAAAGGCACGCTGCGCTACACGCAGGAGCGCATGGCTGAACTGGAACTGTATCTGCACGACGATCCGGCCGGTCGCCAGGGCTTTAAAACCATTCTCACCGGTCCGGCGCACCCGGATTACGCCAGCTTCTGCGTCTCGGCCGGCCACGGCATCGGTTTTAACGATCAGAAAACGGTCGAGATTCGCGATCTGATTAACGGCATCGCCGCCGGCGATCGCATGTGGCCGGATTTTGCCGAAGGGCTGCAGGTGCAGAAGGTGCTGGAAGCGGTGGCGATTTCCGCCGTGGAGCGCCGCTGGATGAAGGTGTGATGCAGAGCGTCAGCCGCAGACGCACGTAACCGGTCGCCATCAATGGCGACCCTACACTGTGCGTGCAGGGATGGCGATCCTCACAGGGTGCGCATTTATGCGCACCGGGATAATGCAGAAATTTTCCAAAGATTACGCCAGCAACGGACACTGCGGCGGCAGGCGGCAGCTCAACGCGCCGGGCTGCACCTCAATCTCAAACTCGCTGCCGGACAGCGGCTCGCCGTCGAGGTTAAAGGTCATCTCATGCGGTGAACGGATGGTCAGTGACGTCAGCTGTGCCGCGACAATGTTCGGGTTTTCATCGTCGCGCGTCAGCGAGTGCAGCAGCGTTGGCAGCAGCTCTTGGGCGGTTACGATGCTGAGATTGAGCTGTCCGTCGTTGATCAGCGCTTCCGGGCACAACCGCTGCCCGCCACCGGCCTGACGGCCATTGCCAATGCCAATCACCAGCGCGTCACCCTGCCAGTGAAAGCCCGGTCCGCTGATTTCGCAGCTGTCCGGCTTCAGCGCATCAACGCGCATCAGGCCATGAATAAAATAGGAGACGCCGCCCAGCGCCGATTTCAGTTTCTCCGGCGTTTCGGTGGTGATGCGCGTGCCAAAACCGCCGGTCGCCATGTTGATGAAGTAACGGTCGCCGTTCACCCGCGCCAGATCGATGGCCGTGGCTTTGCCCAGTACCGCCAGCCGCAGTGCCGCTTCCATTTCTGCCGGGATACCGGCGCTGGTAGCAAAATCGTTGGCAGTGCCAAGCGGTAAAATCCCCAGCACCGGCCGCTGCGCGGGCGGCAGGGCGGCCAGCGCGGTGGCAATCTCATTGATGGTGCCATCGCCGCCGCCAGCCACCACGGTTTCCGCCTGCAGCTGCAGCGCTTCCTGCACGTAGCGGTCACCGTCGCCTTTTTCCCAGGTCACGCGCACCGCCAGGTTAAAGCCTTCGTCGCGCAGGGTATTCACGGCGGCACGCAACTCTTCATTGCCTGCGCCTTTTCCATTCAGAATCAGCAAAGTGAGGGGTTTATTTTGCATTATCGCTTCCCTGATGAGTAAGACAGAGCTGTGGTTATAGCATAGCTGCGGCGGGAACTTTATCGGCGAACGATGAAAAAAAGAAAACCCGCACGGGGGAGCCGGGCGGGTGAATGAGGTGGTTCCTGGTACTACCTGCTGTTTGTTGTTACTCGTTAGCAGCAGGCGCGATTCTAAAGCGCGGCGAAGCGGCGGTCTGTGATCCTGTTCTAACTTCGCCGTTTTCTTTTCATTTAGTGCGATTTTTACCGTGTGGATCGTAAGTGCTATTACCGTCGGTAAAATTGCGCAGCAGCAGCGCATAGGCCAGATCGACCCCCTCCGGCACGCTGATCCAGACGCGATGACCATCACCCGGCGCCACCTCAACCGCGGCACCCTTGTCATTCTGCATCGCCTGCAGCGTGCAGTTGAGATTGCCGTCCGGCGTCATGATCTCCACGCTATCGCCCAGCATGAATTTGTTCTTCACCGCCACCTGCGCCCACGTACCGCGCCGTTCACCGGTAAATTCACCAACAAACTGCTGACGCTCCGAAATGGAAAAACCCTGCTCGTAGTTTTGATAGCTGTCATGGGTATGGCGACGCAAAAAACCTTCGGTATAGCCGCGATGCGCCAGCCCTTCCAGCGTCTCCAGCAGTGCCGGATCGAAAGGTTTGCCGGCGGCCGCGTCGTCGATTGCGCGGCGGTACACCTGCGCGGTACGCGCGCAGTAGTAGAACGATTTGGTGCGGCCCTCAATTTTCAGCGAATGCACGCCCATCTGGCTCAGGCGTTCGACGTGCGCCACCGCGCGCAGATCTTTCGAGTTCATGATGTAGGTGCCGTGCTCATCTTCGAACGCGCTCATCACCTCGCCTGGCTTCATCTTCTCTTCCAGCAGGAATACCCGGTCGGTGGGCTGACCGACGCCGAGCGTCGCGGGCTGCACCGCAACCGGCTGATGAAAGCCAACAATGTTGCCGACCTCATCCTGCTGGCCTTCGGCCACGTTATATTCCCAGCGGCAGGCGTTGGTACAGGTGCCCTGATTGGGATCGCGCTTATTCAGATAGCCAGAGAGCAGGCAGCGGCCGGAGTAGGCCATGCACAGCGCGCCGTGGACAAAGATTTCAATCTCCATCTCCGGCACCTGCTGGCGAATTTCGGCGATCTCCTCCAGCGACAGCTCGCGCGACAGAATCACGCGCGTCAGCCCCATCTGCTGCCAGAACTTCACCGTGGCCCAGTTCACCGCGTTAGCCTGCACCGACAGGTGAATCGGCATCTGCGGGAAGGCTTCGCGCACCAGCATGATCAGGCCGGGATCGGACATGATCAGCGCATCCGGCTGCATCTCGATAACCGGCGTCAGATCGCGGATAAAGGTTTTCAGCTTGGCGTTGTGCGGGGCAATGTTCACCACAACGTAAAACTTCTTGCCGAGCGCGTGCGCCTCGCTGATGCCTTTGGCGAGGTTTTCATGGGTGAATTCGTTATTGCGCACGCGCAGGCTGTAGCGCGGCTGGCCGGCATACACCGCATCGGCGCCGTAGGCAAAGGCGTAACGCATATTTTTCAGCGTGCCTGCCGGCGAAAGCAGTTCGGGTTTAAGCATGGGAAGTTCTCACTGATGTCAGGTCAGCATGCCATCACGGATGGCACGTGCAGCGGCCGCGTCAGGCGGCCCTGCAAAAGGTGGGGAATTGTAGGCAGGGCGACTCCCGATGTAAATTGACCTGGATCAATCTAAGCGGTTACAGCAGGCGGCCAACATCCGCTTCCCAGCGATATCCCATGCCGTACACGGCGCGAATAAACGGCTGTTCGGCATCAAGGTTCTCCAGCTTGCGCCGCAGGTTCTTGATGTGGCTGTCGATGGTGCGATCGGTGACCACGCGATAGTCGTCATACAGATGGTTCAGCAGTTGCTCGCGCGAGAACACTTTGCCCGGCTCCAGCGCCAGCGTTTTCAGCAGGCGGAACTCGGCGGGCGTCAGCTCCAGCGGCTGTTCGCGCCAGCTGGCCTGAAAACGCCCTTCGTCGATCAGCAGATGCGAGGCCAGCTGCGCCTCTTCTGGCGAACGTTTCACCCGGCGCAGAATGGTTTTCACCCGTGCCACCACTTCACGCGGGCTGAAGGGTTTGCAGATATAGTCGTCAGCGCCAATCTCCAGCCCGAGCAGGCGATCGATCTCTTCCGTGCGTGCGGTCACCATGATAATCGGCAGTTCAGAGAAGCGGCGGATTTCCCGACACAGCGTCAGGCCGTCACGGCCCGGCAGCATCAAATCCAGCAGCATCAGGTCTGGCGGCGTTTGTTGCACATAACTCAGTACCGCGTTGCCATCGGCGAGGTGATGCGTGCGGTAGTTTGACGCCTGCAGATAATCAATCATCAGCTGCGCCAGTTTGGGTTCGTCTTCCACAACAAGAATCAGGGGATCGCTATTTTCCGTGCTCATAAAGGGTGTCTAGTAAGGAACATACGGCAAGTTTAGCGTGATTTTCAGCCCACCTAAATCAGAGTCGGCCGCATTAATGCTGCCGTCATGCGCCTCAACAATATTCTTGCAGATCGCCAGACCGAGCCCGGAGCCGCCGCTGGCGCGATTGCGCGAGCTTTCGGCGCGGAAGAAGCGCTCAAACAGCTGTGCCTGCTGCTGGCGCTCGACGCCCGGTGCGCTGTCGGCAAACTGCAGCTGCCACTGCTCGCCGCTGAGCTGCATACTGAGCTGCACCGTGCCGCCGGCATCGGTGTAGCGCAGGCTGTTTTCCAGCAGGTTAGTAAACAGCTGCATCAGCCGGTCCGGATCGCCAAAGCTGCTGGCCTGCGCCGGCAACATCAGGCTGAGCGTCAACCCCCGGCTGCGATAGCGTTCGCCAAAACTGCCCGCCACCACCTCCAGCAGACTGACCAGATCCACCGGCTGTTTGCGGTAGGCGAGGGCGCCCGCGTCGGAGAGCGACAGCTGGTGCAGGTCTTCCACCAGTTGGGTCAGCAGCGCGACTTCACTCTGCAGCGAACTGATGGCGTCGGGCGTAAGCTTGCGTACGCCATCCTGCATCGCCTCCAGCTCACCGCGCAAAATCGCCAGCGGCGTACGCAGCTCATGGGAAATATCGGCCATAAAGGCGCGCCGGTTGCTCTCATTTTTCTCCAGCGAGCGCGCCAGCTGGTTGAAGTCGCGTGCCAGCTGACCAATTTCGTCGCTGCTGCCGACCTCTACCCGGGTGGTAAATTTGCCCGCCGCCAGCTGATGGGTGCCGTCCACCAGCCGTTTCACCGGCGCCAGCAGACCGCGCGCCAGCAGCCAGGTGACCAGCGCGGCCAGCAGCGTGGTGAGGCCGACAATCAGCCAGCTGGTCTGGCGCTGCTGATGGTCAAAGTTGATATCGGTGCTGCGCGTCAGTCGCTCGGCGGGCGACGCAATCACCCAGCCAACAATCTTGCCGTTGCTGGTGGTGATATTGCGGCGCGAGCCTTCCGGCGGCACCGGCGAGCGCGGGCCGGACAGTATTTTGTACTGCTGATCGATAATCCAGAACTGGGTGCGCCAGCCGTGCGGCGGCAGCTGCGTGCCGCTGCCGGGGTTCTGTTCCAGCGAGCGCAGAATGGTGAAAATCAGCCGGTCGTTGTTACGCAAAAAATCCCAGCTACCGTGCTGTTCGTATTGATCGGCCAGCGCATCGCTCAGCAGCGTCAGGCGCTGCTCGTTGCCCTTTTTGATGTAATCGACAAAGCCATGCTCAAAGCTGAGGCGCACGCCCCAGTGCATGGTGATGATCACCAGCATGCAGGTGGAAAAAATCGCCATGAACAGTTTGGCGCTGATGCCGAGTTTTACCGGCTGCTTCATCCTTTTCTCCTGCCTCTCAGGTCCACGTTTTTACTCACATCGGCGGGTACGCGCCAGAACACCAGTGCCGGCAGCGCAATCACCAGCGCCATGCACAAATAGGTGTACATAAAGGTTTGATGGGTCGCGGCGCTGTCGCTCACCGCGCCATGGCCGAAAGCGCCGAGCAGCAGACCGGCCACGGTGACGCCGATACTCATCGACAGCTGCATGATCATCGACAGCAGGCTGTTGCCGCTCGAGGCCAGCTCGTCCGGCAGCTCTTTCAGCGTCAGGGTATTCATGGACGAAAAGCGGATGGCATTGACCATGCCCTGCAACAGCAGCACCACGGGCAGCAGCCAGATCCAGCCGAGCAGCGCCACCACGGGAAACAGCAGCACCACCAGCGCCAGCGCCAGCGTGCCGCCCACCAGCGCGTTACGATAGCCAAACAGGTTCACGATGCGCACCACCACACGTTTGATGCCCATGTTGCCCAGCACCATCGGGATCATCATCAGCCCGGCGTGGAACGGGCTAAAGCCGAGACCCACCTGCAGAAAAATCGGCGTCATGAACGGCAGCATGCCGCTGCCGATGCGGCCGGTGAAGCTGCCGAGCAGGCCGATGGCGTAAATGCGGTTATCAAACAGCTTCAGGCTAAACAGCGCGTTATCGTTGTTGCGGCCGTGCATCAGGTAGAACAGCAGGGAAAACACCCCCAGCAGAATCAGCAGGCACAGCAGCAGCGGTGAGCCGCCGGCGCTGCGCTGGCCGTCGAGCGCCAGCGTCAGCGTAGCCATGCCCACCGCCAGCAGCACAAAACCAAGGAAGTCAAAGCGTCGCGTCTGCATGGTGTAGTTCGGCATCAGCAGAAGCGTGGCAATGGCACCGATGATGCCGACCGGAATGTTGATCAGGAAGATCCAGTGCCAGCTGGCATACTCCACCAGAATGCCGCCCAGCGCCGGGCCGAGCAGCGGGCCAATCTGGCCGGGCAGGGTGACAAAGGTCATGGCCGACATGTACTGCTCACGCGGCACGATTTTCATCACCGTCAGCCGGCCTACCGGCACCATCATCGCGCCGCCGATCCCCTGGACCACGCGCGCCATCACCAGCTGGTCAAGTGACGTGGCGAAGGCACACAGCAGCGAACCGAGGCTAAACAGCACGATGGCGCAGAAGAAGATGTTGCGCACGCCAAAGCGGTCCGCCAGCCAGCCGCTGAGCGGTAGCGTAACCGCCACGGTGAGCACGTAGGAGACAATCACCGAGTGCATATGCAGCGGGCTGACGTTGAGATCGTGGGCCATCGCCGGAATCGCGGTGTTCACGATCGTGGTATCCAGCGTCTGCATAAAAAAGCCGAAGGCCACAATCCACAGTTGCCAGCGGACAGTGGCGGTTTGTGCGTTCATGGTCATCCCTTGTTAACAGTTTCATCAACCGCAGGTCGCGTAGCGGCGCAATTTATCGCGCGTTAAATTGCGCCGCTACGCTTAGTGCAGGTATGACGTTATGGCTCCGTTATCAACCGCGGCTGCTTTTTCCGCCGGCGCAGTTTATCCATCATCAGGTACACCACCGGTGTGGTGTACAGCGTCAGCAGCTGGCTCATCACCAGCCCACCGGCAATGGTGATGCCCAGCGGCTGGCGCAGCTCCGCGCCGTCCCCGCTGGTCAGCACCAGCGGCAGCGCACCAAACAGCGCCGCCAGCGTGGTCATCAGAATCGGGCGGAAACGCAGCTGGCACGCCTGGAAAATGGCGTCGCGCGCCGACAGGTTGCCGTTGCGCTCCGCCTCCAGCGCGAAATCCACCATCATGATGGCGTTCTTTTTCACGATACCGATCAGCAGCAGGATGCCGATTAGCGCAATCAGGCTGAACGGCGTATTAAACAGCTGCAGCGCCAGCAGCGCGCCGACGCCCGCCGAGGGCAGGGTAGAGAGAATCGTCAGGGGATGCACGTAGCTCTCATACAGAATGCCGAGCACGATATACACCGCGGCAATCGCCGCCAGCATCAGCCACAGCTGGTTCGATTGCGAATCCTGAAATACCTGCGCGGTGCCGGCGAAGCTGCCGCGCACGCTGGACGGCACGCCAATCGCCGTAATGGTGCGGTCAATGGCCTCTGACGCCTGCGACAGCGAGACCCCTTCCGGCAGGTTAAACGAGATGGTCGAGGCCGCCGACAGCCCCTGATGGTTGACCGACAGCGGCGCGTTGGCCGGCTGCCATTTGGCAAACCAGCTCAGCGGAATCGCTTTGCCGTCGCTGTTGATCACGAACATCTGATCCAGCGCGCTGACATCCTGGGTATAGCGCGGATCCACTTCCATCACCACTTTGTACTGATTCAGTGGCTGGTAGATGGTGGAGATTTGCCGCTGGCCGAAGGCGTTATTCAGCAGCGCATTGGCCGCCGACACGTCGATGCCGAGGCGCGCCATGCTTTCGCGATCGTAAGTCAGCGCCATTTCGCTGCCGTTGTCCTGCTGATCCGAGTTCACATCGGCCAGCTCTGGCAGCGCGGCGAACGCCTGGCGGATTTTCGGCTCCCACTCACGTAAATCGGCGAGGTTATCCGACAGCAGGCTGTACTGATAGCTGGCGTTCGATTCGCGTCCGCCGACGCGAATATCCTGCACCGCATTGAGGTACAGGTTGGCACCCGGTTCTTTCGCCAGCTTCACGCGCAGGCGGGCGATCACTTCCTGCGCGCTTTCGCTGCGTTCTGACAGCGGCTTGAGTGACACAAACATCGAGCCGCTGTTGGTGCGCGAGCCGCCGGTGAAGCCGGTGACGTTATCGACCGCCGGGTCAGCCTTGATGATGTTCATGAAATCCTGCAGCTTACCGCGCATCGCCTGGAACGAAATGCTCTGATCGGCGGAGATAAAGCCGTTGAGACGGCCGGTATCCTGCTCGGGCATAAAGGTTTTGGGGATGGTGATAAACAGCCAGATGGTCAGCCCGACGGTGCCGAGCAACAGCAACAGCACCCAGATCGCGTGGTTCAGCACCCAGCCGAGCGAGCGCGCATAGCCCTGCTGCACTGCCAGCAGCACGCGGCCAAAACCACGCGTGCGCGGCTGGCTGCGCTTCGCCTGCGGTTTCAGCAGATACGCGCACATCATCGGCGTCAGGGTAATGGAGATAAACAGCGAGATGAGAATCGCCACCGACAGCGTGATGGCAAACTCCGAGAAGAAGCGACCAATAATGCCGCCAATCATCAGCAGCGGCAGGAACACCGCAATCAGCGACAGGCTCATCGACAGCACGGTAAAGCCCACCTCGCGCACCCCGGTGAGTGCCGCCTGCAGCGGCTTCATGCCGGCTTCGACGTGGCGCGCGATGTTCTCCAGCACCACAATGGCGTCATCCACCACAAAGCCGGTGGCGATGGTCAGCGCCATCAGCGACAGGTTATTCAGGCTGAAGCCGCACAGGTACATGGCGGCGAAGGTACCAATCAGCGATACCGGTACCGCCGCCGCCGGAATTAGCGTGGCGCGGCCGTCGCGCAGGAAGAAAAACACCACCAGAATTACCAGCGCCACGGCGATCACCAGCGACTGCTCCACTTCGTGCAGCGAGGCGCGGATAGTGGGCGAGCGGTCCTGGGCGATTTGCAGGTCGATAGCCGCCGGGATCACCTCATGCAGCTCCGGCATTTCCGCCCGGATGCGGTCGACGGTATCAATGATGTTGGCGTCCGGCGACTTGCGCACCACCAGCAGCACCGCCGGTTTGCCGTTGGTCATCCCGGCGTTGCGCACATCCTGCACCGAATCCTGCACGTTCGCCACATCGCTCAGCCGTACCGCCGCGCCGTTGTTGTAGTGCACCACCAGCGGCTGGTAGACGCTGGCGGTTTGCAGCTCATCGTTGGTCCGTACCTGCCAGCGCTGCTGGGTATCGTCGATGGCGCCCTGCGGACGGCGCTGGTTGGCGTTGCTGATGGCGGTGCGCACCGCATCCAGCGACACGCCCTGATTAAACAGCGCCTGCGGATTGAGGTCGACGCGCACCGCCGGCAGCGAACTGCCGCCTACCGTGACATCACCGACGCCATCAATCTGCGACAGTTTCTGCGCCAGTTGCGTCGACGCGTAATCATACAGCTGACCGGGATTATAAATGTCCGAGGTCATGGTGAGGATCATGATTGGCGCATCGGACGGGTTGGCTTTGCGGTAGGTTGGACGATTAGGCATGCCGGTCGGTAGCAGGCTCTGGGCGGCATTGATCGCCGCCTGCACGTCGCGCGCCGCGCCGTTGATGTCGCGGTCGAAATCAAACACCAGAATGATGCGCGTGCTGCCCAGCGAGCTGGTGGAGGTCATTTCACTGACGCCGGCAATGCGCCCCAGCGAGCGCTCAAGCGGCGTGGCGACCGAGGCCGCCATGGTTTCCGGCGACGCGCCGGGCAGCGAGGCCGAAATCAGAATCACCGGGAAATCCAGCTGCGGCAGCGGCGCCACCGGCAGCATACGGAAGCCAAGAATGCCCGCCAGCGCAATCGCCAGCGTCAGCAGCGTGGTGGCAACCGGCCGATGGATAAACAGGGCGAAAAACTTCACGACTGCGCCTCCGTGCCTTTCAGACGCCGGCGCGTGGCGTGGGCAAGGCGATCAAACAGCAGATAGATCACCGGAGTGGTAAACAGCGTCAGCACCTGGCTCAATACCAGGCCACCGACCATGGCGATGCCGAGCGGACGACGCAGTTCCGCGCCGACGCCGGTGCTGAGCATCAGCGGCAGCGCGCCAAGCAGCGCCGCCAGCGTGGTCATCAGAATCGGCCGGAAGCGCAGCAGACAGGCCTGATAGATCGCCTCACGCGGCGCCATGCCCTGTTCACGCTCGGCGGCCAGCGCGAAGTCGATCATCATGATGGCGTTCTTCTTCACGATACCGATCAGCAAAATGATGCCGATGATGGCGATGATATCCAGTTCGTTGCCGCTCAGCATCAGCGCCAGCAGCGCGCCAACGCCGGCGGTGGGCAGCGTCGACAGAATGGTAATCGGGTGGATGAAGCTCTCATACAGCACGCCGAGCACGATATACATCGCCACTACCGCCGCGACGATCAGCCAGATGGTGCTGGTCAGCGCCGCTTCAAACGCCAGCGTGCTGCCCTGGAACTGCGTCATCATCTCTGCCGGCATGCCGACCTGATCTTCCGCCGTGGTGATCGCCTGCAGCGCATCGCCGAGCGAGTAGCCGTGCGCCACGTCAAACGAGAAGGTGGCCGACGGGAACTGGTCGAGATGATTAATGCTCAGCGCAGCGTGGCGCTCTTCGACTTGCGCGATGGCGCTGAGCGGCACGCTGCCGCCGTCGCTGCTGTTCAGGCGAATCGCGTCGAGGCTGGCGAGACCGGGGGTTTGCGTGTTGTCCTGCTCCAGCACCACGCGATACTGATTGGCCTGAGTGTAAATCGTTGAGATCAGGCGCTGACCAAAGGCGTTGTACAGCGCGTTATCAATGTCGGCCATGCTGATGCCGAGCCGGCTGGCGCTGTCGCGATCGACGCGTACAAAGGCTTCCAGCCCCTGATCCTGCCAGTCGCTGCTGACATTGCGCAGCTGTGGCAAGGTGTTGAGCTGTGCCAGCAGTTTCGGCACCCAGCTGCCCAGCGACTCCAGCGAACCCGACTGCAGGGTAAACTGGTATGGCGTGCGGCTCGCCTGGGTATCAATGGTCAGATCCTGTACCGGCTGCAGCCACAGCGACACGCCGGGCAGGCGATCGATCGCCTGCTGCAGCCGCTGCTGCACTGCCGGAATACGATCGTCACGCTGGTCCAGCGGTTTCAGGTTGATTTGCAGCCGCGCGCTGTTGAGCGCCGCGTTGGTGCCATCCACGCCGACGAACGAGGTCAGGCTCTGCACCGCCGGATCTTTCATAATGATCGACGCCACGTCGCGGGTGCGCTGCGCCATACTGGCGTAAGAGACCGACTGCGGCGCCTGCAGCGTGCCCTGAATGATGCCGTTGTCCTGCTGCGGGAAGAAGCCCTTCGGAATCACCACCCACAGCAGCACCGTCAGCAGCAGCGTGCCAAGCGCCACCGACAGCGTCAGCCACGGATGGCGCAGCACGCGCGTCAGCCAGCGGCCATAGCCGGCAATCACCTTATCGAACATCGCCTCGCTGGCGCGGGAGAAGCGGTTCTGCCTGCGCAGCGATTCGGCGCTCAGCATGCGCGCGCACATCATCGGCGTCAGCGTCAGTGAGACCACCGCCGAGATCAGAATCGCCACCGCCAGCGTCACGGCGAACTCACGGAACAAACGGCCAATCACATCGCCCATGAACAGCAGCGGAATCAGCACCGCGATCAGCGAGAAGGTGAGGGAGATAATGGTGAAGCCAATCTCACCGGCACCTTTCAGCGCGGCGGTCATCGGCTTTTCGCCTTTTTCGATGTAGCGCGAGATGTTCTCGATTACCACGATGGCGTCATCGACCACAAAGCCGGTGGCGATGGTCAGCGCCATCAGCGTCAGGTTATTGATCGAAAAGCCGAGAAAATACATGGCGGCAAAGGTGCCGACCAGCGACAGCGGCACCGCGACCGCCGGAATAATGGTGGCCGGGACATTACGCAGAAACAGATAGATGATCATCACCACCAGCCCGATGGCCAGCATCAGCTCATGCTGGGTATCCGCTACCGAGGCGCGAATGTTGGTGGTGCGATCGGTGAGCAGTTTGACGTCAACCGACTTCGGCAGCGTGGCGGTCAGCGACGGCAGCAGCGCGCGGATGCTGTCAGCGGTAGCGATAATATTGGCGCCCGGCTGGCGCTGCACGTTCAGCACAATCGCCGGCTGACGGTTGGCCCAGGCGCCCAGCCAGCTGTTTTCTGCGCCCTGTTCAACCGTGGCGACGTCGCCCAGCCGCACCGGCGCGCCGTTGCTGTAGCTGACGATCAGCTTGCGGTAATCCTCCGCGGAGGTCATCTGGTCATTGGCCGACAGCGTGATGGAGCGCGTTGGACCATCAAGGCTGCCTTTCGCCGAATTGACGTTGGCGTTGCTGATGGCGGTGCGCACCGTCTCGCTGGTGAGGCCGAGGGCCGCCAGCGCCTGTGCGTTCATCTTCACCCGCACTGCCGGACGCTGGCCGCCGGAGAGCGTGACCAGACCGACGCCGGAGACCTGGGAAATCTTCTGCGCCACCCGCGTTTCCACCATGTCCTGCACCTGCGTCAGCGGCATGCTGGTGGTGGTAACGGCCAGCGTCATGATTGGCGGATCGGCCGGATTGACTTTGTTGTACACCGGCGGATTCGGCAGATCGTTAGGCAGCAGGTTAGTGGCAGAGTTGATCGCCGCCTGCACTTCCTGTTCGGCAACGTCGAGCGCCAGCGTCAGCTGGAACTGCAGCGTAATCACCGAGGCACCGCCGGAGCTTTGCGACGCCATTTGCTTCAGGCCGGACATCTGCCCGAACTGGCGCTCGAGCGGCGCGGTAATCGACGAGGTCACCACATCCGGGCTGGCGCCGGGATAGAGCGTGACGACCTGAATGGTCGGGTAATCGACTTCCGGCAGCGCGGAAACTGGCAGGAAGCGATAGCCCAGCACGCCGGCCAGCAAAATCGCGATCATCAGCAGCGTGGTGGCCACCGGGCGCAGAATAAACTGGCGTGACGGGCCGCCGCTGGCGTCGGGAGGCATCACCTGCATTATTGACGTTCTCCGCGAGCCGGTTGCGCCGCGCGCGTGCTGTGCGTGGCGGTACTCTGTGCGGCGACAATCTCCACCGTGGCGCCTTCGGTCAGGCGGTCGAGACCGTCAGTGACCACGCGCTGACCGGCCTGCAGCCCGGCATCAATCACCACTTTCTGGCTATCCTGCAGCCCGGCGGTGACGCGTTTCTTACTCACTTTGTTATCGCTGTTCACCACCCAGACAAAGTGGCCGTCGTTGCTCATTTGCAGCGCGGCAGTCGGGATCACCACCGCGTTTTGCAGCGTATCCACCTTCAGCCGGGCATTAACAAACTGATTGGGAAACAGGGCGTCGTCCTGATTGCTGAAGCGCGCCTTGAGTTTAATGGTGCCGGTGGTGACATCGATCTGGTTATCAATGCTCAGCAGCGCACCCGTGGTCAGCAGGGTTTTATTGCTGCGATCCCAGGCTTCAACCGGCAGCGGCTGGCCGCTTTTCTGGGCTTTCAGGATCTGGCTGATATTGTTCTCGGCAACGCTGAACACCACGTCAATCGGGTGCGTCTGGGTGATCACCACCAGACCATTGGTATCGCCGGCGGTAATGTAGTTGCCGACATCCACCTGCTTCAGCCCGACGCGTCCGGCAATCGGCGCGGTGATGCGGCTGTAGGTCAGATTGAGCTGCGCGCTGGCCACATTGCCTTCGTCGGCTTTGATGGTGCCGAGGGTTTCACTGACCAGCGAGCGCTGGGTATCCAGCTCCTGCTGCGACACCAGCGAGGTTTTCGCCAGCTTTTCATAACGGCTGAGGTCGCGGCGCGCGTTAGCCAGCGTCGCCTGATCTTTGGCCAGCTGGCCCTGCGCCTGGGTGAGCGCTACCTGCCATGGGCGGGGATCGATTTCTGCCAGCAGCGCGCCGGCCTCCACCTGCTGACCTTCCGTGAAGTGCAGCGCCATCAGCTGGCCATCGACCCGACTGCGCACCGTAACGGTATTGGCCGCGGTGACGGTGCCAAGTCCGCTGAGGTAATAGGGCACGCTTTCGGTGGTCGCCGTTGCGGCCTGCACCGGTGCCAGCGGACGGCGTCCGCCGCTGTTGTTGCCACCGCGTCCGTGATGCGGCTGACCATCAGCCTGGTTAGCCTGTGCTGGCTCGGCCGGATGCTGCCACCAGTAGTAAGCGCCCGCCAGCGCAGCCAGTACCACCACGCTAATCAGGCCTGTTTTTAATCGTTTGTTCATTGCTCTGTGTGCTCTCCGGCGGTTTCGTTTTCCCCACATGCGCGCGCAAACGAACCGCGGCGCAAACGAAATGATTGTAGTCGCCCGGGCCGGGCAAAAATTGAAGGAATTAAGAATATCGCCCCGGGCACGCTAAGTATTCATATTCAGTAAATATTTTGGCAGCAATACGCATAAGCGTGACTTTTTCCTTTGCTAAGCTGAATGACAGACCAGTCTCGTTTCACTAAGGAGGATCACATGCGTCAACACAAAACCCGTCAGCTGGGCGACAGCGGTATCAGCGTGCCGCTGCTGACGTTTGGCGGCAACGTTTTTGGCTGGACCGTCGATGAAAAAACCTCGTTTTCACTGCTCGACGCGCTGGTGGAAAAGGGGCTGTTCTTCATTGATACCGCAGACGTTTACTCACGCTGGGCGCCGGGCAACGCCGGCGGTGAATCGGAAACCATCATCGGTAAATGGCTGAAAAAAAGCGGTAAGCGCGACAGTATCGTGCTCGCCACCAAGGTAGGCATGGAGCTGACGCCGGAGAAAACCGGGCTGAAACCGGCCTATATCCGCCAGGCCGTGGAAGATTCGCTGCGCCGCCTGCAGACGGATGTCATCGATCTCTACCAGGCGCACCGTGATGACGACAGCACGCCGCTGGTGGAGACGCTGAAAGCCTTCGACTCGCTGATCAAAGAGGGGAAAGTGCGGGCAATCGGTGCGTCCAACTACAGCGCGCAGCGCCTGCAGGAAGCGCTCGACATCAGTAAGCAGGAGGGACTGGCGCGCTATGAAACCCTGCAGCCGGAGTACAACCTGTACGATCGCCAGGAGTATGAAAGCGGACTGGAGCAGGTGGCGGTGAAAAACGGTCTCGGCGTGATTAACTACTACTCGCTGGCCAGCGGTTTCCTGAGCGGGAAATACAAAAAGCCGGAAGACGCCAGCAAAAGCGCGCGCGGCCAGGGCATTGTAGAAAAATACCTCAACGATCGCGGTAAGCGCATCATTGAAGCGCTGGAAGATGTCGCGGCCTCGCACGATGCCTCTGCTACCCAGGTGGCGCTGGCGTGGCAGATTGCGCGACCGAGCATCACGGCACCGATTGTCAGTGCCACCTCGCTGCAGCAGCTGGATGAGCTGGTGAAAGCCACCGAGCTGGAGCTCAGCAAGCAGGAGATTGAAGAGCTGGCCAGCGCCAGCAAGCCGTAACGCGAAGCGGGACGCTGCGGCGTCCCGTCACGTAATAATTTTTTCGCCACGCAAAAAATGCCTTTTTCCTCCAGAACATATCCATTCATCGATCGCTGTCACAATTGCGTTAAGTCACTGTCACCTTTGCACTCACTGCGCACAGATTTGCAAAAACTGACATAACCTCAGCATTATTCTCTGCCCGTTCCTCTCCGGAAATTCACAGAAGAATAATCATCATGAACAGAAAAAAAGCAGTGCAGCATATGCCTCGCCTGGCAGCGGGCACCCTGATGTTTGCCATGTTGAGTGCGTCGGCGGTGGCAGCCGATGCGTTCAGCTACGATTCTCCCTATATGTTTGGCGACTGGGGCGGTAACCGAACGCAGCTGGAAAACGACGGCGTGAAGTTCGACGTTAACTACACCATGGAAAGTGCCTCGAACCTGGGCGGCGGTGCCGATACCAACACCTCGATGCGCTACAGCGATCAGTGGGCGTTTGGCCTGAATCTTGACCTGCAAAAACTGCTCGACTGGCAGGATGCGCAGTTCCAGATGACCATTACCGACCGTAACGGTCGCAATATCTCCGATCAGGTGGCAGACCGCCGTACCGGCATGCTGTCATCGGTGCAGGAAGTGTACGGACGTGGCCAGACCTGGCGTCTGACGCAGTTCTGGCTCAGCAAAGGGCTGTTTGATAACACCGTCAACCTGAAAGCCGGTCGCGTTACCGTCGGGGAAGATTTCGACAACTTTGACAGCAAGTTCCAGAACCTTGCATTCGGCAGCGGCCAGGCGGGTAACTGGCGCGGCGACCGCTGGTTTAACTGGCCGGTTTCCCAGTGGGGCGGGCGCGTGAAGGTAAACTTCACGCCGGAAGTGTTCTTCCAGGTGGGCTTCTACAACCAGAACAGTGCCAACTACGATCGCGGTGACGGTTTCCGTCTGGATACCAGCAACTCCGAAGGCAACCTGGTGCCGGTGGAACTGGGCTGGAAGCCGACCTTCGGGCCGGCCAACCTGCCGGGTAACTACCGCATTGGTTACTACTACTCGTCGGCCAACGGCGATAACTACGGCAGCTGGCGCGATGGCGCTTATCAGAGCAAGGATCACGCCTACGGCGGCTACGTGCTGTTACAGCAGCAGCTGACCGCGCAGGGCGGCGATGCCAGCCGGGGTCTTGGCGTAACGGTGCAGGCGGTGATGAACGATCACAAAACCTCGAAAACCGACAACTATCAGTCGATCAGCTTTACCTGGAAAGGGCCGTTTGATGCGCGTCCGCAGGATGAGATTGGCGTCGGCGCGGCGCGTATTCACGTCAACAGCGCGTATACCCGTTCGCTGCGTCAGCAGAATGATGCCAACGGCGAAACTGATTTCGACAGCCCAACCTATCTGCCGATTCAGGATGGTTCCGAGTACAACTACGAGGTTTATTACAATGCGCAGCTGACCAAATGGCTGCAGCTGCGTCCAAACCTGCAATACGTGGTGGCACCGGGTGCGGTGAGCGAAGTGAAAGATGCGTTTGTGGGTGGGATCAGTGCGAACGTGAATTTCTAATCTGGCAGAATGTGTGACTTTTCCCTCTCCCTTTGGGAGAGGGCAGGGTGAGGGGAAAATCGCACGGAGCTGTCTGGCCCTCACCCTAACCCTCTCCCGCAAGCGGGAGAGGGAATTATCTGAACATCACTTCGGCCCAGCGCGCCAGGCCGGCGGTGACCGAGCCGAAATCATCGCCGCTGGCGATGGGCGTGTCGGGTAGTGCCTGCTGCAGCGCGGCGCGCAGGATCGGCGAACGGGCGCTGCCGCCGGTGAGGTAAATCACCTCCGGACGAGTGTCACAACTGGCCAGCGCCAGCTGCACCTGCTCAAGAATGCGCGCCAGCGGCTGATTGATCGCCTCTTCCAGCTGCGCGGCGCTGATCTCCGCCTGCAGCGTTTGCGCAATAAACGCCAGCGAGGCCGCAGTCTCGCGCTGATCGGAGAGCGCAATCTTGCTCTCTTCCGCCGCGCGCACCAGCCGGTAGCTCAGCTTCTGCTGCCAAACTTTCAGCAGATGTGCGACTTTATCGCCCTGTTCGGCATCACGCACCAGATCGCGCAGCAGCTTACCGCTGGCGGCCGAGTAGAAGTCGCTTTGTGCCGGCACATCGTTAATCGCCACCGCGTTCCACCACGGCAGGGCGGGCAGGGCAGTGCCCTTCAGCGTGTTACCGCCCAGACCCAGCAGCGGCATCAGCGTTTTGAACGCCAGCATGATATCGAGGTCGTTACCGCCGACGCGGCAGCCGCTGTGGCCAAGCAGGCTGGCACGGCGATCGGACTGATTACGCCACTGCGGACCCATCAGCAGCATGGAGCAGTCGGTGGTTCCGCCACCAATATCCACCACCAGCACGCGTGTCTCCTGCTGCAGCGTGGCTTCAAACTCCAGACCGGCGGCAACCGGCTCGAACTGAAACTCGACGTCGCGGAACCCGGCACGCTGTGCGGCACGCAGCAGAATGCCCTGCGCCTGCTGGTTGGCGTCTTCACCGCCCAGTCCCTGGAAGTTGATTGGCCGGCCAATCACGGCCTGGTCAATCGGTTGATCGAGCTGGGTTTCACCCTGCTGGCGAATGTGCAGCATCATGGCGCACACCAGATCTTCGAAGAAGGCGATCTGCTGGGGTTTCAGGCCACTGGCGCCGAGGAACGACTTCGGCGATTTGACGAACCACACCTCTTCCGGATCAACCATATAGTGCTGCAGCGCGGTCAGACCAAACTGTACGCTGGCAGGCGTTACCTCGATATCCTCTTCGCGGTTATAACGCAGCGCGCGCTGCAGCAGCGCGGTGCTTTCGCTGTCTGGCGTGGGGACCTGATGATGGCGATGCAGCCATTCACTGATGGCTTCGCGCGTGGGCGCGCAAATCATGGAGGGAAGCAGGCGCTGACCGTTTTCCAGTGTCAATAACCGCGGTGTGCCGCTATCCGTTACTGCGATGGAACAGTTAGCCGTGCCGTAGTCGAATCCGATAAACATTGTATCCCCCATGCCAGAAAAAAGGGGGCGACTTTAGCGCAGCCAACGCGGGCTGGCAATGGGCAGCGCCGCAGTTTATCCCTGAACTTCCTGGTAAACCTGATACTGGCCGCGCCCGGCGTGTTTGGCGCTGTAACAGGCGACATCGGCCTGCGACATCACCACATTGCTGATGCAGTTATGCTGATCGATTTGCGTGATACCGGCGCTGGCGCCGACGTGATACGGCCGGTCCTGCCACATAAAGGTAAAGTCATGCACCGCGCTGACGATGCCCTGCACCACCTCGCGCACCTGGTCAACATTGCTGTAGGGCAGCAGCAGGCCAAATTCGTCACCGCCGAGGCGCGCCAGCACATCGCTATTGCGCAGGTGCTGCTGCATGAGATCGGCCAGTGCGCGCAGCAACGCATCGCCAGCGGCATGGCCGGCGGTATCGTTGACCGCTTTAAACTTATCCAGATCGATAAACACCAGCACGTGCTCACTGTGATGCGCGGCGGCGTCATTCACCAGTCGCTTTAGCTGCTGTTCAAAGCTGTGACGGTTCGGCAGGCGAGTCAGCATATCGTGAGAGGCGCTGTAGCTCAGGCGTTTCATCATGCGGCGCGACTCGCTGACGTCATGAATGACCATTACGGCACCAATGTCGCTGCCGGTCAGGGTTTTCAGCGGCGTGATGCTGTAGTGAATCTCGACCTGGGCACCATCCGGGGTATGCAACACCAGCTCCTCTTCCAGGTCCGGTGTGGTTTTGCTGGCGGGCAGGCTGCACAGCAACAGATTCTCCACGCGCGGCCCCTGCGCACCACGCGTAATCGTCAGCAGTTCGCTCAGCGCCAC
The DNA here is from genome assembly GCF_026541005.1 of Pantoea sp. GM_Pan_4. Taxonomy (NCBI): domain Bacteria; kingdom Pseudomonadati; phylum Pseudomonadota; class Gammaproteobacteria; order Enterobacterales; family Erwiniaceae; genus Pantoea; species Pantoea sp. GM_Pan_4. The sequence continues at coordinate 73,947 of NZ_JALNUZ010000004.1, read as the reverse complement.
GCCAGCCGCTTTCGCCTGCGGCCAGCCGCTCAGCGTCTCGGCCACCGGATTCATGAAGGTCACCCGCATCTCATCGTCAGTACAAATCACCGCTTCACCGATCGAGTCGAGGGTGATCGCCATACGTTCCTTCTCCTGGAACAGCGCTTCATTCAGCGTGCGCAGCGAAGTGATGTCCTGGCAAATGCCGAGCATGCGTTCGATCTGCCCATCCTTACTGATGATGCTATTGGCCTCGGAGCGCACGTAGCGCACGCCCTGCGGCAGATTGATGCGGTACTCCAGCTGGAAGGCGCTGCGGCGTTCAATCGCCTGCTGAATGGTGAGCGCGGCCGCTTCACGTTCCTGAACATCGACCAGATGCAGCCACAGGTCGTAGCTCGGTACCCGGTGCGGCTCCAGCGCAAACAACTCGTACATGCGCTTGTCCCATAACATCTCGCCGTTTAGCAGGTTCCACTCCCACACGCCGATGCCGCCCGCTTCGTTGGCCAGCGTGATGCGCTCCATCAGCCGCTGGTTGACCTGCTCGCTCTGCTTCAGCTCGGAGATATCCACAATCTGCGCGATAAAGTAGAGCGGTTGCAGCCGCGCATCACGCACCATCGAGACTGTGAGGCGTGCCCAGACGATCTCGCCATCTTTGCGGAAATAGCGCTTCTCCAGGGTATAGGTCAGGATCTCACCGGCGATCAGCCGCTCCAGCTGCTGCAGGTCGCTGTTGAGATCGTCCGGATGGGTGATCTGCTGGAAGGTGAGTTTTTTCAGCTCTTCCGCCGCGAAGCCCAGCGTGCGGCACAGCGACTGGTTGACCTGCTGCCAGCCGCCTTCCGGTGATACCAGCGCCATGCCGATGGCGGAATACTCCATGGCGTTGCGGAAGCGGGTTTCGCTTTCGCTGATGTGGTGCTTTTCACGCTGGAAGGCATCCATCACCAGCGACATTACGTGGCTCGGCAGCAGCACCAGCAGAAACGGCAGCCAGGTGCTAACCTGGCCGAGCAGCAGATCGTTGCGCGCCAGGTTGACCCAGTCGAGCGCCAGCAGCAGCGAGATAAAGCTGGCGTTGAGGAAAAACAGCAGAAAGGCTTCGAATTTGGGCAGGCGCACCGCGCACCAGAACAGAATCACCACGATAAAGGTAAACGGCCACGGCAGGAAGCGCAGCGCCAGATAGCTGGCCAGCAGCGTGACGATCAGCGTGAGCAGCGTCTCCAGCTGACGTTCCGGCGTGATCAGCTGGCGCAGGGGTTTATCAGGCCACAGCAGCAGCACCGGACCGAAGGCCAGTACGCCAATCACTTCAGAGATCACCCAGGTGGAGAAAAACGGCAGCGAGGCGTGGCCGTCGACGTGCAGCATCCACAGCGCCACCACGCCGCCCAGCAACGGCGCGATCAGGCCCGCAGCCAGTGCAAAGCGTATCCAGTCGGCCAGTGAGTTGAGCGGTGCTTTGCGGTCGAGCAGCGCGCGCAGCATCAGCCCGCCGAGGATGGCCTGCACCATATTAAGGATGGCGAATTTGACATTGCTCAGGGCCGGGCCGATCACCAGCAGATTGGCCAGCGCCGTGCCGAGCACGCAGCTGGCCAGCAGCAGCGGTACCTGTCGCGAGGGGGCGCGGAACACCACGACGGTCATTAACGCGGTGGAGTACCAGAGCGGGGAAATGCGGCCGCTGACGACAATCAGTTCCAGACAGAACAGCGTCAGTAAAAATGCCAGCGCGCAAAGCAGCAGGGCGCTGAGCCACTTTTTTTGCGGATTATTCTGCGAGGTTACTATCTCAAGAGTCATGCACGAATCCAGCAGCGCGCATTGATTACTCGAAGAAAAATGCGCCAGTCAATCTCTTAATCCATGCTAGCACATCTGTCAGATATCTTTGTGCGGAAATGTTTTTTTGCGGCCTGCATCCAGGTGCGCATGAATGCGCACCCGACAAAACCGTTGAAATCTGCTGGCAGTATCGCGCCTGCTGGATCTGCAGCGATTCAGGTAAGGACACGACAAATTGCACAATTTTGTAGCGGCGCGATTTATCGCGCAATAAATTGCGCCGCTACCGTATGTGCAATCATTTGTGGAACGTGTTCAAAACGTAATGGACAGACCTTACACCCTTTACCGCCCAACGCACTCAGCGGAACAAATCGGCGCGGGTGAAGGGCTTTTCCAGCCCGGCGAGGTCAGCGGAAAAACGCTCGAGGAACTGCTGGGTGGTGGCGACGCGGCCGTGGCCCATCAGCAACAGCGGAATCAAAAATGCCACTGCCACCTGCACCACGCTAAAACCCTTCAGCGCGGTGCGGCGCTGGCTCAGCAGGAACGCGCTGCTCAGGGTAAAGCCCAGCATCAGTCCGGCCAGCACTTCACTCACCGAGTGCGCATGGATCACCAGGCGCGATAATCCCACCATCAGCGGAATCAGATAGCCGATACCGATAGTCAGGGCGCGCCAGAACGTAGGCCAGCGGCCGGAAATCAGCCACATCATCACCGGCCACAGCGTCGCTGACATCGCGCTATGACCGCTGAAACCGGTAAAGTTGTAGCGCGCGCTGCCAATGCCGAAGCCGAGAAACATAATTTTCGAGATGCTGACCAGCAGGCCCGCCAGGCCAAACGCCAGCAGCCAGTACCAGACGGTGCGACGGTTGTCGCTTTTCCATGGCAGCACCAGTGCGATGATCACCGCAGTGGGGATCAGCAACATACTGTCGCCGAAATAGGTCAGGGTTCTCCAGCTCATACTTTTCCTTGCAACGACTATCGGGCTCCCGCCAGTCACACGGCGGGCAGAGAAACAGTGTATCGATTAAGCCGCTGGCTGCAAAACGGGATAGTCTGAAAAGGCGGCGCGCCGGTTTTCACTGGCATCAACCCGGTGAAATCCCTATAATTGCCGCCAACTAACCCTCTCAATCGGCCTGTTTTTGTGCAGACAGAAACCGGCTCCAGTTATCAGGTCTTAAAAAAGTATGACTGACAAGTCTCATCAGTGCGTGATCGTTGGCATTGCAGGTGCATCCGCATCCGGAAAAAGTCTTATTGCCAGCACGCTCTATCGTGAAATCCGTGACCAGGTCGGTGACGAGCATATCGGTGTGATCCCCGAAGATGCCTACTATAAAGATCAAAGCCACCTCACCATGGAAGAGAGGGTGAAAACCAACTACGACCATCCGAGCGCGATGGACCACGATTTGCTGCTGCAGCATCTGCGCGCGCTGAAGGCCGGCGAAGATATCGACCTGCCGGTTTACAGCTACGTTGAGCACACCCGCACCGACGAGTGTATTCACCTGAAGCCGAAGAAAGTAATTATTCTGGAAGGAATTCTGCTGCTGACCGATGCACGGCTGCGCCAGGAGCTTAACTTCTCGATTTTCGTTGATACCCCGCTGGATATCTGCCTGATGCGCCGTATGAAGCGCGACGTCAACGAACGTGGGCGCTCGATGGACTCGGTGATGAGCCAGTACCAAAAGACCGTACGCCCGATGTTCCTGCAGTTTATTGAGCCTTCCAAGCAGTATGCCGACATCATTGTGCCGCGCGGTGGTAAAAACCGCATCGCCATTGATATCCTCAAGGCCAAAATTAACCAGTATCTTTGACGACGCCCGTCCGGTTCAGCGTGACCGGAGCGGGACACCGTGCGTCCGGATGGACGTGACGCGAACGGTTTGTCACAACCTGACCACCTTTCGCTACACTTAAATCATGGAGTTTCTGCGATGAGATTATGCGATCGCGATATTGAAAGCTGGCTGGACAGCGGCAAGCTGGCCATCGATCCCCGTCCGCCGGTTGAGCGCATCAACGGTGCTACCGTGGATGTGCGCCTCGGTAACCAGTTCCGCACTTTTAGCGGCCACACCGCACCGTTTATTGATTTGAGTGGTCCAAAACACGAAGTGAGCGCGGCGCTGGATCGCGTGATGAGCGATGAGATCGTGCTGCCGGAAGGCGAAGCGTTCTTTCTGCATCCGGGCGAACTGGCGCTGGCGGTAACGCTGGAATCCGTCACCATTCCCGACGATCTGGTCGGCTGGCTGGATGGCCGCTCGTCGCTGGCGCGCCTCGGGCTGATGGTGCACGTTACCGCGCACCGTATCGATCCGGGCTGGCAGGGCCGCATCGTGCTGGAGTTTTACAACTCCGGTAAGCTGCCGCTGGCGCTGCGTCCCGGCATGCTGATTGGCGCACTGAGCTTTGAACCGCTGTCCGGGCCGGCGGCGCGTCCTTACAATCGCCGCGAAGACGCCAAATATCGCGGGCAGCAGGGCGCTGACGCCAGCCGTATTGATAAAGACTAACGTTTCTCCTGGAGTGATTTCGCGCCAGCGGCCTGAAATCTGACGGTGATGAGGATGCAATGAGAAGACTGATAACCACGCTGGCCATCCTGTTAGTGGTGGTCGTAGCGGGCATGACGGCACTGGTGTTGCTGGTCAATCCCAACGACTTTCGTACCTATATGGTACAGCAGGTAAAACAGCGCAGTGGTTATCAGCTTGAAATGAGCGGCGACCTGCGCTGGCACGTCTGGCCGCAGCTCAGCATTCTGGCGGGCCGCATGAGCCTGACCGCGCCCGGTGCCAGCCAGCCGATGGTGACCGCCGATAATATGCGTCTGGACGTCAATCTGTGGCCGCTGCTGTCGCATCAGCTGAGCGTCAGCCAGGTGATGCTGAAAAACGCGATTATTCGCGCCACGCCGGACAGCGCGGTGCAGAAACCGCAGGGCGCGCCGATTGAGCCTGGCGACAGTGAACCGGCCATCGCCGCCAGCAATGGCTGGACCTTTAACATCAGTAAACTGCGCATCGCCGATAGCCTGCTCATCTGGCAGCAGCCGGGCGGTGACGAGTACAACTTCCGCGATCTCAACCTCAATCTGAATCAGGACGATAACCGGCAGGCCAGCGTTGAGCTGGCGACACGCGTGTCGCGCAATCAGCGTAACCTCAGCCTGAACCTGAAGGGGCAGATGGACGTGGCGCACTATCCGCACCGTATCAGCGGCCAGCTGGATGAGCTGGAGTACACGCTGGACGGCGCGAACCTGCCGCCGCAGGGCATTAAAGGGACTCTGAGCGGGCAGGCGCAGTGGGATGGCGACCAGCAGCAGTTTGCGCTGAGCAAGCTGCAGTTAACCGCGAACGACAGCGCCCTCGACGGCAGCGCTGAGGGCCGGCTGGCCCTGCCGCAGCAGCTCAACCTCGCGCTGCACGCGACCTCGCTCAATCTGGATAACCTGATGGCCAGCGCGCCCGCCAGCGATAACAGCACCACGCAGCAGGCTAACGTGATGCGCACGCCGGTGATCGCTGAGCCGCACGCACACAATAACGCCGACTCGCCGCTCAATAGCATGGATTTGCAGCTGACGCTCGACGCTGACAGCAGCGTGTGGCGCGGTCTGACGCTCAGCAATCTGCAAATTGACGCCCGCAATCAGCGCGGGCTGCTGACGCTCAACAAGCTGCAGGGCAAATTTGGTGATGGCCACTTTTCCATTCCCGGCTCGGTGGATATCCGTCAGCCGGTCACGCAGGTGGCGTTTCAGCCGGAGCTGAGCAGCATTGCCATTGCGCCGCTGCTTAAAGCGCTGGAACTGCCGGCTTCGCTGCAGGGCACGGTCTCGCTCAAGGGCGACATCAGCGGTGCCGGGCTGAGCGTGGCGGAGGCGAAACAGAACTGGCAGGGTAATGCAGAACTGGAAGCCACTAATCTGCAGCTGGCGCAGCTGAATCTGCAGCAGATGGTGCGCCGCGCCGTGGCGCGCGTCAGCAATCGCGTCAGTAACGATCAGCCGGATGATCAGGGAATTGAACAGTTAAGCGGGCGCATCAGCCTGAAGCAGGGCAACGTCACGCTGCCGGATCTGCAGGGCGGCAGCAGCCGGCTGGCGCTGCAAACCCACGGCAACGTGGATGTGGTGAAGCAGCAGCTGGATGTCACCATTAATATGATTCTGCGCGGCTGGCAGGGCGACGACCGGCTGGCGAAAGTACTCAACGGCCAGCCGATTCCGCTGCGCATGTACGGCAGCTGGGGCAATCTGCAGTATTCACTGCCAGTGGACGACGTGGTGCGCCAGCAGTTGCAGGGCGAAGCCAAAACGCGCCTCAATCAGTGGCTGGATAGCCAGAAGTCTGCACCGCGGCAATAAAACCCGATGCCGGTGCGCATGAATGCGCACCCTACAAAAAACCGATGCTTTCCGTGTAGGGTCGCCATTTATGGCGACCAGCTAAGCAACACGCGATAAATCACGCCCCGGCACCGGGTTAAATAAATGGTGCGGGCGCGACCGGCACAATCTCGACTTTTTGCACCCGATGGTTCTCCACCTGCAGGGTGCGCAGCAGATAATCCCCGACGCGCAACTCCTCACCTTCGGCCGGCACGTGCTGCAGGCTATCCATCAGCAATCCCGCCAGCGTATGGTAATTGCGCCTCTCGTCGAGCGGCAGCGCTACGTATAGCGCTAAATCTTCCAGCGGCATATGGCCGTTGGCGATCCAGCCGCCATGTTCCGCAGGCTGAATATCGTAACGGGCATCAATCTCTTCCCCTTCATTGGGCAGGTTGCCGGCGATAGTCTCCATCACGTCGCTCAGCGTCACCACGCCTTCTACCGAACCAAACTCATCCACCACAAAGGCAAAATGGGTGCGCGCATGGCGAAACTGCTCCAGCGCCTGCAGCAGGGTGACGCGCTCGGGAAACACCAGCGGCTGGCGGATCAGCGCACGCAAATCCAGTGATTTACTGTGCAGCGACTGATGCAGCAGATCAATCACATGCACCACGCCCAGCGGCTCGCGTCCCTGTTCGGTGATTAGCAGGCGCGTATGCTGGTTGCGGTCGAGTTTATCCATGATCGACTGCGGGTCTTCGCTCAGATCGATGTGCTCGACGTCATGGCGTGACGTCATGATGCTGTTGATCTGGCGCTGACCCAGACCCAGCACGCGCATGATCATGCGCCGCTCCTGACGGTTAAACAGCGCTGCGCCCTGGTTATCGCTCAGTAGCGATGCCGTGTCGGCATCCAGATCGGCGCGCTGCGCTTCACCGCGCAGAATGCGCAGCACGGCTTCGGCAGTGCGCTGGCGCAGCGGCCGTCCGGCGGTAAGAAAACGGCGGCGATTAAACAGCGCCAGCTGGTTAAAGATCTCAATCACAATCGAGAAGCCAATGGCCGCGTACAGATAGCCTTTCGGGATGACGAAGCCGAAACCCTCTGCCACCAGACTAAAGCCGATCATCAGCAGAAAGCTCAGGCAGAGAATCACAATGGTAGGATGGCCGTTAACGAAGCGCGTCAGCGGCTTGCTGGCCAGCAGCATTAACAGGATGGCGATGGTCACGGCGATCATCATCACCGGCAGGTCGTTGACCATACCGACAGCGGTAATGACGGCATCAAGTGAAAAGATGGCGTCCAGCACCACGATTTGCGCCACCACCGGCCAGAATTTAGCACCGCTGTTATTTTGACCCGATTCCTCGTCGCTGCCCTCCAGCCGGGCGTTCAGTTCGGTGGTGGCTTTAAACAACAGGAAGATACCGCCGCCCAGCAGCAGCAGGTCGCGTGCGCTGAAGCTGTGCTGGAGGAGGGTGAACAGCGGTTGGGTCAGCGTAACCAGCCACGACAGCGACGCCAGCAGCACCAGCCTTGACACCAGCGCCAGCAGCAGGCCGAACACCCGCGCGCGGTCGCGCAGCGTCGGCGGCAGCTTCTCCACCAGGATGGCGATGAAAACCAGGTTATCAATACCCAGCACCAGCTCAAGAACGATTAGCGTGACTAATCCTGCCCAGAGCGACGGATCGATGATCCACTCCCACATACTTTCATCACCATAATGTCTAAAAATGAGCTTAGTCTGATGATAGTTAATCGTCAGACAGGGTACAAATACGCCCCGGCCGCGCGGAAGTCGCGGGCTGGCGGCTTATTAGGATTAATCTTACCTTGTTCAGCCGGGCGATAAGTGAAAAGTATGGATAAACATCCTGTGTGGATGAAGACCACTATTTATTCTTATCCAGCGGCAAAAGCGTACATTTTTAATGCGACTAATCTGAAGACGGGTATCGAATTATTCTGAAATTTGGCGTGAAATTGCCTGGCGGGACTGGCATCAATACTTATGGCTGGTAGTCTTTTTCCTAAAATAGTGCAGGGAAGACGGGGCCTACTTGTAAACAAGCCAGTAATAACTAGTATAGCAACGTGTTAGTAAATGTCTGCGCCAATGTTGTTAATAGCGCGCTGTTTAGCTTCTTAATGTTGTGAATTGTGATCGTGCACGGGTTAAGGCGGGTATTTCCCGGCGTGGCGACAAAGCGCGGACAAAAAATAGGGTGTTGTAAGCGGTATTGGCAGCGACAGCCAAGGGCGGTAGCGTGCCTGACGTGGTTTTCACAGGTTAAGAATTGTCTGGCCTTGCGGCAAAAGGAAGTCAGACTAATCTGTTGGTATTTATCACAATTTTCTTGCTTAACTGGAAAGAGAATTGGCCTAAATGCCGGGGAGTTCGCCGCAGTTTGTCTCGCTGGTTTAGTTAGTGCATCGCTCATTAATTACTCAGGCTTAGGCGTTAGGGATTAAGGGAAATAAAATAAAAGAGTCAAATATGCGCGATAATGAATTTACATATAAAAGTCTTCTGACAAAAATTTTACTGGCGTGCTCGGATTTAATTTGTTTCAACGCGGCATTGTTTATTGCACTCGCGCTGATTAATTCGTTCGCCGATTCTCCACTGGCAGATATTTCTGAAAAAGACCTCAACTTAAAAATCGCCACCCATGTCTGTCTGTCCTTAATTTGTACAGGCTGGTTCTGGGTTCGCCTGCGTCATTATACCTATCGCAAACCCTTCTGGTTTGAGCTGAAAGAGATCTTTCGTACCATTCTCATTTTCTCTGTCATCGATTTGTCAATTTCAGCATTATCACAATGGCAGATGTCCCGTTTTGTCTGGGTATTAACGTGGATTTTAGCGCTGGTGCTGATTCCGCTGGCGCGCGCTATTTCCAAACGCGTACTGAATCATTTCGGTATGTGGAAAAAGCAAACCATTATTATTGGCAGCAACCGTAACGCGCAGGAAGCCTGGCAGGCGCTGCAGAGCGAAGAGGTGATGGGCTTTGATGTGATCGCCTTCTTCGACGTCGATGGCAGCTGCCCGCAGGCCAGCATCTCCGGTGTACCGGTGCTGCATAACGAGCAGGAGCTGTGGCAGATGACCAACAGCGAAACCCAGTTTATCGTCGCGGTTGAGTTTGAGCAGAGTCAGCACCGCGACCGCTGGCTGAAAATGCTGGCGATGCATAACTGTCGCTCGGTCTCGGTTATCCCGACGTTGCGCGGCGTACCGCTGTACGGCACCGATATGGCTTACATCTTCAGCCATGAAGTGATGATTCTGCGTGTGAATAACAACCTGGCGAAACGCACCTCGCGCGTCCTGAAGCGGGCATTCGATATCGTCGGCGCGCTCAGCATCATCATCGCGCTGTCACCTGCGCTGCTGGTACTCGGCTTCATGGTTGGCCGTGATGGCGGACCACCGATTTACGGTCACGAACGTGTGGGTCTCAATGGTCGCAAGTTCAAGTGCCTGAAGTTCCGCTCAATGGTGATTAACTCGAAAGAGGTGCTGGAAGAGGTGCTGCGCACCGACCCGGTAGCCCGCGCCGAGTGGGACAAAGATTTCAAACTGAAAAACGATCCACGTATTACCAAAGTCGGTCATTTCATCCGTAAAACCAGCCTGGATGAGCTGCCGCAGCTGTGGAACGTCGTGCGCGGTGACATGAGCCTCGTTGGCCCGCGCCCGGTGATTGAAGATGAACTCTGCCGTTATGCCGGTGATGTTGATTATTACCTGATGGCAAAGCCAGGCATGACGGGATTGTGGCAGGTCAGCGGTCGTAACGACGTTGACTATGAGACGCGCGTCTATTTCGATTCGTGGTATGTCAAAAACTGGTCGCTGTGGAATGACATCGCGATTCTGTTTAAGACGGTCGGCGTGGTACTCAAACGCGACGGCGCTTATTGATAGACAGCAAGGGCAGGGGACGAAATAACGTTCCCGCCTGATAACTGCCGGTGCTGGGAGTGTCTGTAACTGATAACTGCCATTATCGAGCCCGAACAGAGCGGGTTATTAAGCCGCTTAACGATAACCCACTTTAATTGAAGTCGTCTGCAACCAGGATGACAACATAAACCAGGGAGCTAATGATAATGAACCTCAGTTTCAGTGTTTAATTCCTTGCCTTTATTTTTGTTAGACGCTTACACAGCGGCGTTTTCGCCTCTATCAATCATTAACTGATAGCGAAGAACCAGATGATAATGAAAACTAAATTGATACCGTTACTGGTATCCGCGACTTTCCTCTCCGGGTGCACCATCGAACCAGGTTCGCACCTTTCCACTAGCGGAAAAGATGTCATTGAGCAACAGGATAGCAATTTTGACATCGACAAATACGTTAACGTCTTCCCTCTGACGCCGCGTCTGGTTGAACAGATGCGTCCGAAGCCGCTGGTTGCTCAGGCTAACCCGCTGCTGCAGAACGAGATTCAGAGCTATCAATACCGCGTTGGCATCGGCGACGTACTGAACGTCACCGTATGGGATCACCCTGAGCTGACCACGCCGGCCGGTCAGTACCGTAGCGCCAGCGACACCGGTAACTGGGTGCAGGCAGACGGTACCATCTTCTATCCGTACATCGGTAAAGTACGCGTTGCAGGCCGCACCGTGACGGAAATCCGCAGTGAAATCGCGCGTCGTCTGGCGCAGTTCATTGAAAGTCCGCAGGTGGATGTCAACGTGGCCGCGTTCCGTTCGCAGAAAGCCTACGTGACCGGTTCGGTCACCACGTCCGGCCAGCAGCCGATCACCAACGTGCCGCTGACCGTGCTGGATGCGGTGAACGCCGCGGGTGGCCTTGCCGCCGACGCCGACTGGCGCAACGTGGTGCTGACGCACAATGGCCGCGAGCAGCGCATTTCGCTGCAGGCGCTAATGCAAAACGGCGACCTGAGCCAGAACCATCTGCTCTATCCGGGCGATATCCTTTACGTACCGCGTAACGACGATCTGAAGATCTTCGTGATGGGCGAAGTGAAACAGCAGACCACGCTGAAGATGGACCGCAGCGGCATGACGCTGGCTGAAGCGCTGGGTAACGCACAGGGCATGGATCAAACCACCTCTGACGCCACCGGCGTATTTGTCATTCGTCCGATTCGCGGTGCTAACCGCACCAAGATCGCCAACATCTATCAGCTGAACACCAAAGATGCGGCGTCGATGGTGATGGGCACCGAATTCCAACTGGAGCCGTACGACATTGTCTACGTCACCGCAACACCAATCACCCGCTGGAACCGCGTGATTTCCGGACTGCTGCCGACCATCGTGGGTATCGACGATGCAAGCTCCGCAGCGCTGCGTTTCCGCAACTGGTCGGACTAAGGTTTTACCATGATTAAGTCAGTGTTAGTCGTCTGCGTCGGCAACATTTGCCGCTCCCCCACCGGGGAGCGTCTGTTTAAACGCGCACTTCCGCATACCCGTATCGCTTCTGCCGGTCTTGGTGCCCTCAAGGGCCACCCGGCGGATAAGACGGCCAGCGCCGTCGCCGCTGAACATGGCGTCTCGCTGGACGGTCATGAGGCTCAGCAGTTAACGGCCAGCATGTGCCGTGACTTTGACCTGATTCTGGTAATGGAGAAGCGCCACGTTGAGCAGGTGAATCGCATCGATCCGGCCGCGCGGGGGAAGACCATGCTGCTGGGCCACTGGCTTAACCAACAGGAAATTGCGGATCCGTACAAAAAAAGCCGTGAGGCCTTTGAAGAGGTTTACGGGTTACTGGAAAACGCTACCCAGAAATGGGTTAACGTACTAAGCCGATAGTTGGGAATATCCATGAATATCAAAAACAAGGTTATGACTGCGCCAAAAGAAGATTCGAATGGATGGGATCTGGCGCATCTTGTGGGACAGCTGATCGATCATCGCTGGATCATCGTGGCGGTCACCGCTTTCTTTATGCTGATGGCAACGCTCTACACACTGTTTGCTACGCCAATCTATAGCGCGGACGCTATGGTGCAGGTGGAGCAGAAAAACACCGCCTCGGTGCTGAACGAATTACAGGATGTGATTCCGACCACGCCAGCATCAGACACCGAGATTCAGATCATCGAATCCCGCATGGTGATTGGTAAAACCGTTAACGACCTCGGTCTGGACACGGTCATTCAGCAAAACTACTTCCCGGTGATCGGTAAAGGTCTGTCGCGCCTGATGGGCAACAAGCCGGCGCAGATTGCCATTTCACGCCTGGAAATTCCGCGCAGCATTGACAAACGTACCGTTGAGCTGGAAGTCACCGGTCCGCAGACCTATACCGTGAGCAAAGACGGCGACGAGCTGTTCAAAGGCCGCGTGGGTCAGCTGGAGCAGCACGGCGACGTCACCATGCTGGTTAGCGGCATTCAGGCTGACGAAGGCACCAGCTTCAGCGTCACCAAGCTGAGCGACCTGCAGGCGATTAAAACCGTGTTGGGCGCGCTGACCGTCGCCGATAAAGGCAAAACCACCGGCGTGCTGGGCCTGGAGTTCCAGGATGAAGATCAGGAGCAGGCGAGCCGCGTGCTGAACCAGATCGTCAACAACTATCTGCTGCAGAACGTTGAGCGTAAGTCTGAGCAGGCGGAGAAGAGCCTCGAATTCCTGCGCACCCAGCTGCCTAACGTGCGTGCCAAACTGGATGATGCGGAAGACAAGCTGAACACCTTCCGTCGTCAGAACGAGTCGGTCGACATGTCGCTGGAAGCCAAATCGGCGCTCGACTCGTCCGTTAGCGTCCAGAGCCAGCTGAACGAGCTGACCTTCCGTGAAGCCGAAGTTTCCCAGCTGTTCACCAAAGACCACCCGACCTACCGCGCGCTGCTGGAAAAACGCAAAACGCTGGAAGCGGAACAGGCGCAGCTGAACAAGAAAATCTCGGCCATGCCGCAGACCCAGCAGGAGATTCTGCGTCTGACGCGTGATGTGCAGGCCGGTCAGGAAATCTACATGCAGCTGCTGAATCGTCAGCAGGAACTGGGCATCAGCAAGGCCAGCACCGTGGGTGATGTGCGCATCATCGACCGTGCCGAAACCAGCACCAGCCCGGTGGCACCAAAGAAACTGCTGATTATTGTCGCGGGCCTGATTGTTGGTCTGATGCTGTCGGTTGGTCTGGTGCTGCTGAAAGCGCTGTTCCACCACGGTATCGACAATCCGGAGCAGCTGGAAGAGCTGGGCATGAACGTCTATGCCAGCGTACCGCTCTCCGAGTGGCAGCGTAAGAAAGACACCGAAGCGCTGGCGCGACGCGGCAGCAAAGAGAAGTCGGATCCGCACAACACGCTGCTGGCGCTGGGTAACCCGACTGACCTCTCCATCGAAGCGATTCGTAGCCTGCGCACCAGCCTGCACTTCGCCATGATGGAAGCGAAAAACAACATCCTGATGATCACCGGTGCCAGCCCGGGTATTGGTAAAACCTTTATCTGTGCCAACCTGGCGACGCTGGTATCCAAAGCAGGTCAGCGCGTGCTGTTCATCGATGGTGATATGCGTCGCGGCTATACCCACGAGCTGCTGGGTGCGGACAACAAGACCGGCCTGTCTAACGTACTGTCAGGCAAGAGCGAGTTCTCGCCGGCGATGATTCAGAAGGGCGTGTACGGTTTTGACTTCCTGCCGCGCGGTCAGGTGCCACCGAACCCGTCTGAGCTGCTGATGCATCGTCGCATGCAGGAGCTGCTGGACTGGGCAAGCAAGAACTATGACCTGGTGCTGATCGATACGCCGCCGATTCTGGCTGTGACCGACGCTTCCATCATCGGTAAGCTGGCCGGTACCTCGCTGATGGTGGCGCGTTTCGAAACCAACACCACCAAAGAGCTGGATGTCAGCTACAAGCGCTTCGCCCAGAACGGTATCGAGATTAAAGGCGTCATCCTCAACGCCGTGGTCCGTAAAGCGTCGAATGCCTATGGTTATGGCTACGACTATTACAACTACGAATACGGCAAAGAGAGCAAAAGCTAAGCACTATCGGGGGCGGATTTTCCGCCCCTTTTTATGGCGCGTCTCTGGCTAAGCGCCATGCCTTGTGCCTCTGCAAAACATACGGATACACCGCAGAGTATTGTAGCGGCGCGATTTATCGCGCAATAAATTGCGCCGCTACGGAACGTGCGGTGATTAAACGCATAAAACTGCGGCGGTGAAATTGATACCGCGAACATAATAACGATTTTTTCGGTGCGTTTTGCACCACCCAACATACACACAGCACAATCTTAGGTATTTCCGTGACGGTACGAAAAGTCTTATTGAAAAAGAATACTAACGGCATGATTTTTCAGAACAAAGCCGATTCCTTTCTACAGGCCGCTCGCGTTACCGTTGAATCTGGAACAGCTGTTTAAGAGGTGCTGGCAATGCAGGACATCCGCTTCTCAATTGTAATTCCCGCTTATAACGCGTCGAAATCGATTGTCACGACGCTGGATTGCGTCAAAGCGCAAACCTATCGCAACTTTGAAGTCATCATCGTGGATGACAAATCCGCCGATGCCGCGGAACTGGCGCAGGTGGTGCGCGGCGAGCGCTATCAGGATCTGGACATCAAACTGGAGCTGTCTGAGGTCAAACTCAACGGCGCCGGCGCGCGCAACAAAGGTATTGAACTGGCGCAGGGCGACTTCATCAGCTTCCTCGATGCCGACGATGAGTGGCACGCGGACAAGCTGCTGGAAGTGTGCGATACCATCCGCAAGCTGGAAGCGCAGGGTAAATCGCACTATGTCATCTTCAGCCAGGTCAATATTCATCAGGACGGCAGCTTTCTCAAAGTGATGCCGATGCAGCCGCCGGGTAAAAACGAGACCGTGGCGGAGTACCTGTTTGGCTGTTACGGCTTTATCCAGACCAGTACCATCGTGCTGAAACGCGAAGATGCCGCCAGAATCCAGTTTGATGCGCGCTATATTCGCCATCAGGATTATGACTTCTGCATCCGCGCCGACCGCATGGGCTATGAATTTGTGATGATCGCCAAACCGCTGGCGACCTACCATCTGGTGACCAAATTTGGTTCCAAACACAAAGGCGAGTCGGTGAAGTACTCCTTCTTCTGGCTCGACACCATGAAGCCGCACCTGACGGCGCGCGATATCCATACCTACAAAGCGTTCAAGCTGCCGCTGCGCTACAAAATGGATGGCAATTCGCTGCTGGCCAGCGTCAGTTTTGCGCGCTACTTCTTCCTCACCAACCGTGATAACCGCGCCTACTTCATCAATCGCCTGGTCGATAAGCTGAAGTCGCGCTTTACGGGGCGAAGAGCGGTTTCCTGATCGATTTACAACTTTCACTTGCTCCCGCAGCGGGAGCATTTTTTCGGTTCCTGACACTCCGGGTATACAAATGACAAATCATGTTGGCACCATCGGTATCGTGATGCCGATGTACAACGCGCGCAACACCGTGCTGCGTGCGGTTGAGTCGATCGTGAATCAGACCTACAGCGACTGGCATCTCTACCTGGTCAATGATAAATCCACCGATGATTCACTCGCTTTTGTGCGCGAGCACTGCCGAGACGCGCGCATCACTATCCTCAGCAACGAGGTCAACCTCGGCGCGGCGGAAACGCGCAACGTGGGCCTGCGCGCGGCCAAAGAGGAGATCATTGCGTTTCTCGACAGCGATGACGAATGGCACGCGGAGAAACTGGCCGAGCAGGCCGCGGCGCTGGCCGCCGGTGACGACTTCGTCATCACCCATTATCACTACAAAACCAAAACCGCCGATCACGACATCAACTACCACAAACCTTATCTGCAGCAGGAAAACTTCGTGAAGAAGCAGTATCGCGTCTGCTTCTCCTCGGTGTGTTTCCGACGTCCGCCACAGGGCATCTTCTTCCAGCGTAAAGGCCATGAAGACTTCCTGTTCCTCTATGAGCTGTTCCTCCGCTACAAACAAGCCCGGGTGATCCAGAAGACGCTGGTCAACTACTACGAGCTGGGCGATTCGCTGTCGCGTAACAAAAATAAAGCGGCGAAATGGCACCTCGAATTATTAAGAATTATCTATAAAAACAATCCTTTAAAAATCTATTACTATTACGGCTGGTATATGGTGAATGGGGTTCTTTTCACCCTTAAACATCGCTAAGACCCTGTGTCCTTCGCGCTGCCGCTACGTTGGCTGCGCACGTCCATCCCGGTCACTTACTTGAGTAAGCTCCCGGGAATGAACGCACTTGCCGCCTTGCGGCAACGCAAATGACTTGGGTCTGGATTTGAGCAATTTGAGGTGAAAAGTATCAGATGAAAAAGATTGTTTTGGTTATTAAGGATGCCTACTCCTACGCAGGCACGGAGAATATCTGCAACTTCATGTCGGAGTGCCTCGGTGAAGAGCATGCCGTTACCATTTACTCGCTGGAAGGGCACGGCAAAACCTTTTACCCGTTTGAGCGGGTGAAAGAGATTGTCAGCTTCGAAGGCCACAGCAACCCGATTAAAAGTGCCGTGGCGCGCATCCATCAGGAGGGCTTCGACAGCGTATTCCTGATCAGTATGGGGCGCCTGAGCGTGATGTTTGCCTTCTGGAACCTGATGGCAATGAAGAAAAAAACCTTCAAAGCCTACGCCTGCGAGCACATCGCTATCAACTCGTTCAGCAAGCCGATCAAACTGCTGAAGTGGCTGCTGCTGCGCTACTACGACCAGGTGATCGTGCTGACTGACAAAGACCATCAGGTCTTCACCCGCTGGCATATCCCCAGCCAGCAAATTCCTAATCCGGTGGTGTACAAATCCTGGCAGCGCGAGACGCGCAGCCGTCAGGCGCTGGCGGTAGGCCGCCTCGATAACCAAAAGGGCTTTGACCTGCTGCTGGATATCTGGGCCGACTTCAGCAAAAAACACCCGGAGTGGAAGCTGGTGATCGCCGGTGACGGCGAACTGCGCCAGCAGCTGCACGATCAGGCTGCGGCGCTGGGCATCACCGGCAGCGTTAACTTTGTCGGCAAAGTCAGCAATATCAATGATTACTACCGCGACAGCGACATGGCGCTGATGACGTCACGTTATGAAGGACTGCCGCTGGTACTGCTGGAAGCCAAATCCTGGTCGCTGCCGGTGGTGGCCTATGACTGTCCGACCGGACCGCAGGAGATCATCAATCACGGCGAAGATGGCTTCCTGGTGCCAATGAACGACAAAGCCACTTTCCTGGCGCGCATGGAGCAGCTGGCCAGCGACGATCGCCTGTTCTTTGCCATGAGCGAAAAGACCAAAGAGACGGCGCTGAAGTTTGACGGTAATCAGATCAAACAGAGCTGGCTGGCGCTGGTGTAACCACTTTTATCGTGCCTCGGGGATACCTTTTCGGCCGCCATGCGGCCCCATGACCACGGGATTGTTAGCATGAAAAGAAGAGAAGTCTTGCAAACTGCAGCCTCCTCCATTGTTGCCGCGCTGTCGGTGAGCGCGTTTTCCAGTTACGCCGCCAAAAGTGGTCAGCCGGCGCTGAAAGCGGTTGATGCCTCCAGCGTCCCGCCGGGCGATGTGCCGATTCTGACGCCGGAAAATGTCTATACCATGCCACCGCAGTTCTGGCAGAACTTTGAGGGCAAACTGTGGATTGGCGCAGCAGGCAAAGATGCCAGCCAGGCCGGCAACCAGATTCCGGTGTATCTGCGCGACGCCAGCGGTAAGGTTTCCCAGGTGAGCCAGCCAATTGCACTCAATAAAGGCAACTTTGCCCAGTTTATTCACGATAATGCCGCGTTAATCGCCAATCCCGCGCACTCGATGGTGGTGGAAGATAACCAGGGCAATACGCTGTTTTCCATCAGCGACGTGTCGCGCCCGAACGCCAGCAACTTCAGCCAGCGCCTGGCGCAGCCGAACGGCTATCAGCTGATCGGCGAAATCCCGTCGGTGGAAGAGCTGCGTAAAACCCGACCGCTGTTTGCCGGAGCGAAAATCAAGCTGAAGAGCTGGCACGAAGGGCTGGAAGTGGGCGGCGGCGAGTTCGTCGGCGTGTATGGCGAAGGCGAAGATGATGGCGGCGTGATTTTCAGCGGCAACGGGTTCTACTGGCGCCGCGTGGTGGAAGATTTCAACCGCCTGACGCTGTTTGACTTCGGCGCCATCGCCGACGGCAAAACCGATACGGCACCGGCGATCAAAGCCATGTATCAGTGGTCGCTTAAGGCTAACCAGCAGATCTGCGTGCAGTTTCCGGCAGGCACCTTCTTCGTGACCGGCTGTGACTTTGGCGATCAACAGCAGCGCTTCTTCCGCATTTCCGGCGCGATGGTTAACTTCGGCTATTTCCCGGCGACCACGCTGGTATCTGACGGTCGTTCCGAATTCCTGTTCCAGGTGAATGCGCGCTGGACCGAAATCTCCAACCTGATCTTCAACGGTCAGAACGACAAGCGGCCAAACAAACAGGGGCTGTTCCGCAACACCTGTCCGGGCGGCCAGTTCTTCCGCGGTGCCTGCCTGCGCTTCAACCGCGTCGGCGGCACCTCGATCAGCCTGCTGGATACGCTGGACTGCAAAATCGACCAGTGGTACGCCGACACCTGTACCGGTGACGTGATCAAAGCCAGCTGGTCCGGACAGAAGCAGGGTGCATGGGACCACAGTACGGCGATTGAGCTGTCGAACTTCAACGCCCAGCGCTGTACCGGCGGCATGGTGCTCAACCTGCCGCGCTGCAGCCAGTCGATCATTCATAACGGCTGGATTGAGCACAGCGAGCACCCCGGCGACATCTCGAACGGCCAGTGGATTATTGATGCGCTGAGCCTGGAAGATTGCAAAAACCCGCTGAACGCGCGCAATTCCCGTCTCAACATGCGCCAGACCAATCTGCAGTCTGGCAGCTGGATCGATAACTCGCTGGAAGGCGAGCGCTGGCTGAACATCTGGGAGATGGGCTCAACGCGGGTAGAGTCTTACGGCGTGGCCATCGACGGCAGCCTGAAATACAACTACATCACATCGCGTTTCCGTCTGACCAACAACACCAATCAGGCCACCTGGTTCGAGCTGGGGAATTTTTACTCGCCAACCGTGGGTGACAGCTGGGAGATCGAGCTGTTTGGTCAGTCGCAGTTCAGCAACGGCAGCGACAAGCAGCCGCTGCTCGATGTGATGGGCGGTAAACAGACCGGCGGTCGCGCGGTGATTCATCTGCAGCGCAAAACCAGCAAGGCGGAAGCCAGCTGGTCCGCGGAAGGCAGTTCGCCGGTGCTGGAGGTGCGCGTCGATGCGCGCAGCGATACCGATAGCAAAGTGTTCGTCAAACTGGCGGGCTGGACGCCGACGGCGGTGGTGCTGATTAAGAGCACCGCCAAAGACCGGTTCCTCACCGGCCGCTGTGCGCGCGTTGACGCCACCATGGCGCAGGGCAGTCCGACCAGCGGCAGCCAGCCGGCCCCGCAGCGGTTTAGTCTGCACAACGGTAAAGCCGGCATCGGCGGCAACGAGCAGGGCGATTTGCTGCTGGCGTCGCGCGCGCTGAAGCCCGAAGAGGTAGATACGCGCCAGCCGAAGGGGTTTGTTTCAGTGGTGATCAACGGCGAGCAGGTGGCGCTGCCGTATTTTGCGCTGAAGTCGTGAGGATTTAACGCAGGTAACGGTGCAATTTATCGCGGAGGCCACAGCGGCAGCGAGCCGGGCCGGGCAAAGCGCAATAAATTGCGCCGCTACGGTTTGTGCAGAGGAGAGTTCTGCACTGACCCTTTGCACAGTCTGTAGCGGCGCGATTTATCGCGCATGTAACACCTGTCGCAGGTATCAATTACGTCACAACAGGTAGTCGTTAATTTCGGGCCGCTGGCCCATTAGCAGTTTTTTCTTACAGAGTTCACTTAGCCAGTATGGAACTGGCGGCTTGTAAAAAATTACAAAAATTTATCTGGAGTTTTTATGAAGATTTTATTGGTGGGTAACCATACCTGTGGAAATCGTGGGGATGGCGCGATTTTACGTGGACTGATTGATTCATTGCAGGCCGCGCGTGGGGATCTGGATATCGATGTCATCAGCCGCTATCCAACCAGCTCCGGATATTTACTGCAGCAGCACATCCAGCAGGATTCGCTGTTTCTGCACAACAGTAAGGCGCCAAAAGGGCTGGTCAGCAGCCTGAAGCGCAAAGTCGCCAACCGTCTGATGCCGGACATCATGATGGCGCACCTTGGCAAAGGTGGCGTATATAAATCCTTCTCGGTGCCGCCGCATCTGGCGGAATTCACCCGCAGCCTGGCGAAATATGACGCCATCATTCAGGTCGGCGGCTCGTTCTTCGTCGATCTGTACGGCGTCACTCAATTCGATCACGCGCTGTGCGCGCTGATGGCGAAGAAGCCGCTGCACATGATCGGTCACTCGGTAGGCCCGTTCGAAAACCCGCGCGTTAATGCGCTGGCAAACTTTGTTTTTGACCGCGTCGACAGCCTGGTGCTGCGCGAAGAGGTCAGCCTCGATCGCCTGAAGCAGGATGGCGTGACCACCAGCCGGGTGAAGAAGGGCGTGGACACCGCGTTCCTGGTGCAGGCGCGCCAGGTGGAAAATCCGAGCCACAACCTGCTGCACTGGCAGAACATCATTCAGTCGCGCAAAACCATCGCTATCACAGTGCGTGAGCTGGCACCGTTCGACAAACGTCTTGGCGTCACGCAGAAAGAGTACGAAGCCGCGTTTGGCCGGGTGATCAACGCCATGATCGCCGAAGGTTATCAGGTGGTGGCGTTCTCCACCTGCACCGGCATCGACAGCTATGCCAAAGATGACCGTATGGTGGCGCTGACGCTGCGCGACCACGTTGAGCAGCCGGAGCACTACCATGTGATCATGGACGAGTTCAACGACCTGGAACTCGGCATCCTGCTCAGCCACTGCCATCTCACCATCGGCACGCGCCTGCACTCGGCAATCATCTCCATGAACTTTGGCACACCAGCCGTGGCCATCAACTACGAGCACAAATCGCTCGGCGTGATGAACCAGCTGGGGCTGCCGCAGATGGCCACCGACGTGCAGAGCCTGATGGACGGCTCGCTGATCGACAAAGTGCAGACGGTGCTGGCGGACTACGACAACGTGAAGCAAAAAGTGAACACCGCGGTGGCGCAGGAGCGTGAAATCGGCAACCGCATCACCGAAGAAATTCTCAACGTCCTGGGGTAAGTGATGAAGCTAACCTTTTTCACCATGCGTTTTCCGGTTGCCTCTGAGACGTTTGTCCTCAATCAGGTGACGCATTTCATCGATGCCGGCTATGACGTCGAGATCATCTCGGTGTTTCCGGGCGACATGATCAACCGTCATGCCGCGTTCGATGAGTACAATCTGGCGGCGAAAACCCACTATCTGCTGCCGGAAGAGAAGGTATCAAACCTCGACAAACTGACTCAGCGCATCGGGCTGATGCTGCCGAAAATCGCCAAACCGGCGCTGCTGAAGTCGCTTAACGTTGGCCGCTACGGTGCGCAGGCGAAAAAACTGCTGCTGCCAGCCATTGTCGCCAATGCCCGCCAGACCTTTACCGCCGATGTGTTCCTGGTGCACTTCGGCTATGCCGGTGCGCTGGCGAATAAACTGCGCGAGCTGGGGGTACTGAAGGGCAAGCAGGCGACGGTGTTCCACGGTGCGGACATCTCGCGTCGCCACATTCTTGAAGAGCACAAACAGGATTACATCAACTTGTTCAGACAGAGCGAACTGATGCTGCCGATCAGCCATCTGTGGGAGAACAAGCTGATTGAGATGGGCTGTCCGCGCGAGAAAGTGCACGTCACGCGTATGGGCATCGAGCCGGAGAAGTTTAACTTCCAGCCGCGCGACGCGTTCCACAAACCGCTGCGCATCGTTTCGGTGGCGCGCCTGACCGAGAAAAAAGGGCTGGACGTGGCGGTGAAAGCCAGTGAAATTCTGCGCGATAACGGCGGTCAGTTCCAGTTCACCATCATTGGTAACGGCGAGCAGGACGGCATGATGCGCGAGCACGTCGCGCGTGCTGGCCTGGAAGACATGGTGACCATGCCGGGCTTCAAGCCGCAGGAGGAGATTCGTCAGGCGCTGAGCGAGGCTGACATCTTCCTGCTGCCGTCGAAAACCGCCGCCGATGGCGATATGGAAGGCATTCCGGTGGCGCTGATGGAAGCGATGGCGGTTGGCCTGCCAGTGGTGTCCACCTACCACAGCGGCATCCCGGAGCTGATTCAGAATAACGTCAGCGGCTGGCTGGTGTCGGAAAATGATGCCGATGAGCTGGCGGACACGCTGCTGCGCCTGTCGCGCGGCGACGTTGACGTTGCACCGGTGGTGGCCGCAGCGCGCCATAAGGTGGAAACCGAGTTCAATCAGCACATCGCTTACGGTGAGCTGGCGAAAATTCTGGAGCGCATGGTTTGAGTGGATTAAAAAAACAGGCGGTGTGGCTGTTTGGCAGCACCTGCTTTGCCGCGCTGCTGCAGGTGCTGCAGCTGGCGGTGCTGGCGCGCAAGCTGGAAGCGCACGAGCTGGGTTTGCTGGCGATCATCAACGCCATTCTGGCGGTAGCTACTGTGCTGCAGGACATGGGCATGAGCAGCTATATCGTGCATCGTCAGGAGATTACACGTCGTGAGCAGAGCACCATTTACTGGGTTAACGTCTCGCTGAGCTTCTGTACCGGTCTGATCATGCTGGCCATCGCCTGGCCGGTGGCGTGGTTCTACCATCTGCCGGAGCTGACGGCGCTGATTATGCTGACCAGCCTCAACTTCCTCGTGCTCGGTCACCTGTCGCAGTATCAGGCGCACTATGTCAAAACCAAACGCATGGTGACGCTGGCGAAGATTGAGATGGGCACCAAGCTGTTTGCCTTCCTGTGTACGGTGGCGATGCTCTATTTCACCTCCCTGACGGTAGCGGCGGCGATTCTCGGGCTGTTCATCAACGCCTTCACGCGCATTCTCTGCATGATCTACTTTGGCGAGAAGTCGTGGCGGCCAACGTGGGAGTTCGACGGCAAAACCTTTGTCAGCGCGGTGCGTTACGGTATCTATCAGCTGGGTTCACAGACCATTAACCAGCTGCGTACTCAGGCTGATGCGCTGATCGTCGGTAAAGTGATGGGTGCCGAGATGCTGGGGATTTACTCACTGGCGAAAGAGCTGATTCTGCAGCCGCTGAAGCTGGTGTCGCCGGTGATTAACCGCCTGGCGCTGCCGCGCTTCGCCGAGAAGCAGCACGATCCCGAGCAGCTGAAAAAACTGTTCCTTAAGGGCACCTTCGTCATCATGCTGTTCAGCAGCGCGATGTACCTGGCGATTGGTATTCTCTCTCCGGTGATTGTGCGTGTGCTGTATGGCGCTTCGCACGAGCAGGTGTATCACCTGATCCCGCTGATGCTGCTGTTCGGTATGCTGCGCCCGATGGGCGGCCTGACCGGCGCGATCTCCCAGGCGAACGGACGCACCAACGTCGAGTTCTACTGGAATATCGTCGCCAGCCTGGTGGTGGTGGTGGTGCTGGCCACTACGTGGATCTGGCCGAACGTGATTTACGTGGCGCTGACGCTGTCGATTTCACAGGTGCTGATCTCCGCCTTCGCGCATCCGTTCTTCATCAAACCGGTGATTGGCATCCGCTTTATGCCGTATGCGCGCCAGTGGGTGTCGGTGTCGGTGGTGTTTGTCGGCCTGATGCTGCTGGTGAATCATTTCAACTTGTTCGTGATGCCCGAGTGGTTTGAGGGCTGGCTGTAAGCGGTGATGACGGGAGTGGTCGTTGGCAATGACAGCACGTTTTTCAGTTAAGCTCTGAAACCGTTCAGCAACCGTTGCACTTTTGGTAGCGGCGCAATTTATTGCGCGATAAATCGCGCCGCTACGAATTTTATGCGATTTGTATGTGCTGTTACTGAACGGCATTACGCCATTTTGCGACCAAACCCTGACGCCACCGGTCAAAACAACATCCTTAATCGCCGCCAGCTTTTTCCGCTGCAACACCACACCTTCGACCCAATGATGTTTCCGCAACGCCGGTCTAAACGCTCAACAATCACTGGCCTCACCGGTCATCGCCCTGCACTCTGCCTTCCACTGTTTTTCAGCCATTTAGCCACTTTTTTTTCCCGACTCATTGCCGGATGGCAGATGGACTTTTTGACGATTTTTTATGTGTTGACAGAGAGTTAGTGCCGGTTTTTCAGATAAAGATTATACTTGCTCAACCGGCCGATCCTGCATAATCGACCCCACGTATTCACTTCATGAAATGGAATAAATATGACCAAGCTTAAAGCAGTAATCCCGGTTGCGGGTCTCGGTATGCATATGCTCCCTGCGACTAAAGCCATTCCGAAAGAGATGCTGCCTATCGTCGATAAACCAATGATTCAGTACATTGTCGACGAGTGCGTGGCGGCGGGCATCAAGGAGATTGTGCTGGTCACCCATGCTTCCAAAAATGCAGTGGAAAACCACTTCGATACCACCTACGAGCTGGAAGCGTTGCTAGAAGCGCGCGTGAAACGCCAGCTGCTGAGCGAAGTGCAGTCAATCTGCCCGCCGGGCGTGACTATCATGAACGTGCGTCAGGCGAACCCGTTGGGTCTTGGCCACTCGGTACTGTGTGCCCGTCCGATGATTGGCGACAACCCATTTGTGGTGGTCCTGCCAGACGTGCTGCTGGATGACTCCACCGCTGACCACCTGCGTTACAACCTTGCCGCGATGGTGGCACGCTTCGAAGAGACCGGCCGCAGCCAGGTTCTGGCGAAACACATGCCGGGCGAAGACCTGTCTGAGTATGGCGTGCTGACCACCGAGCAGCCGCTGGATAACCCGGGTGATATCAGCACCATCACCAACTTCGTGGAAAAACCTGAGCATCCGTCCGAGCTGAACTCAGACCTGACCGCCGTGGGCCGTTACGTGCTTTCTGCGGATATCTGGGGTGAACTGGAGCGCACGGAGCCAGGTGCCTGGGGCCGTATCCAGCTGACCGATGCCATCGCCTCTCTGAGCCAGAAAAAACCGGTTGATGCCCAGCTGCTAACCGGCACCAGCTTCGACTGCGGTCGTAAACTCGGCTACATGCAGGCCTTCGTCTCTTATGGTCTGCGCAACAACACCCAGGGCCGCGATTTCCGCGAAGCAATCCAAAAAATTCTGGCAAAATAATCTCTTTCCCCGCCGCGCAGGTTGCGCGGTTTTAAAGGAGTACACATGGCTATTTTGGTAACGGGCGGAGCAGGGTACATCGGCTCCCATACGGTGCTGGCGCTGTTAGAGCGCGGCGACGACGTTGTAGTCCTGGATAACCTTTGCAATGCCTCGCGCGAAGCAATCAATCGCGTTGAGAAGCTGGCCGGTAAGAAAGTGGTCTTCGTTGAAGGCGACATCCGCGACCGCGCCTGCCTGCGCGATCTGTTTGCCAGCAATGACATCTCAGCCGTCATCCACTTCGCCGCGCTGAAAGCGGTGGGCGAATCCACGCGCATGCCGCTGGAATATTACGAGAACAATGTCGCCGGGACCGTGGTGCTGCTGGAAGAGATGCGCGCCGCCGGCGTGTGGAACTTTATCTTCAGCTCATCCGCCACCGTATATGGCGCTGACGCACCGGTTCCGTACGTCGAAACGACGCCGATTGGTGGCACCACCAGTCCGTACGGCACCTCCAAGCTGATGATTGAGTTCGTGATGCGCGACTTCGCCAAAGCCGAGCCGAACTTCAAAGCCATCGCGCTGCGCTACTTCAACCCGGTCGGCGCGCACGAATCCGGTGAGATTGGCGAAGACCCAACCGGTATTCCGAACAACCTGCTGCCGTACATTGCGCAGGTGGCGATTGGGCGTCTGGACAAGCTGGGCGTGTTTGGCGATGACTACGCGACGCCAGATGGCACCTGCCAGCGCGACTACATTCACGTCGTCGACCTGGCGGAAGGGCACCTGAAAGCGCTGGATCACCTGCCAAAAGTTGAAGGTTACAAAGCTTACAACCTCGGCGGCGGCAAAGGCTTCTCAGTATTGGAGATGATCAAGGCATTTGAGCAGGCGTCCGGTAAACAGATTCCGTTCGAGTTCAAACCGCGCCGCGACGGCGATCTGCCAGCGTTCTGGGCGGATGCCAGCCTGGCCAACAAAGAACTCGACTGGCGCGTCACGCGCGGTATTGATGCGATGATGCGCGATACCTGGAACTGGCAGTCGAAGAACCCGAATGGCTTTAAGTGATTAAGCAGGTAATGAGTAAAAACCCGGCATATGCCGGGTTTTTTTATGGGCAAATAATTTACTTTGGTGTTTTTTTGTTCAGGCATTCATTTGCGGGATGCAGAAAAATCCTAATCAGCGCCAGACCAATGCATCAAGTTCACAACTCATCATATTGATTTAGTGAAACCCCGCTGCAGCCTTTCATTCTGCGAATCGCCAGCTATATTCTTTCCGACTCAGTAGCTTGCAGTTAACCGCAACGATGAAAAGAAATTAAGATTCGCCGCGCCGGCATCAGACAATAACCATGTTAATTCGGCAGCACAAAATGTATTATTTGCGATGGTCTCAGACAAAGCGGTTGATGCTGCAATATTGACCATAATTAGCCGAGACGGAAAGCACAGGATTGACTTGTTACACAGCATATTGGTTGCTGCAAGCCAAGGGCGGTAGCGTGGTCCGTTTCTGGTGCATCATTAAATTTCTACGCTGGCCGGGGCTCTTCGGTCGCAATGTCAGGAATAGCTCAACGTCATGAAGATTTTAATTACGGGTGGTGCAGGTTTTATCGGATCAGCTGTGGTGCGTCACATCATTGAGGCAACGCAGGATGAAGTCGTTAATGTTGATAAGCTCACCTATGCGGGCAATCTCGAATCATTGAAAATGATTAGCAATGATTCACGATACACCTTCTGCCATGTTGATATCTGTGACGGGAGCGCGCTTGCAAAAGTGCTAACCGAACATCAGCCAGATGCTGTGATGCATCTGGCTGCCGAAAGCCATGTTGATCGTTCAATCACCGGGCCGGCAGAATTTGTACAGACCAATGTAGTAGGGACATACACCTTACTGGAAGCGAGCCGTCAGTACTGGATGAACCTGCCAGATGCTCGCAAAAATGCATTTCGTTTCCATCACATTTCAACGGATGAGGTCTATGGTGATCTGCCACATCCTGATGAAGCTTCCGGTGAGTTACCGCTATTCACTGAAACCACACCTTATGCGCCTAGCAGCCCGTATTCTTCGACCAAAGCCGCCAGCGACCATCTGGTTCGCGCCTGGGGCCGCACTTACGGCTTGCCTGTTGTCGTAACCAACTGCTCCAATAACTACGGCCCATACCATTTCCCGGAAAAACTCATTCCGTTAATTATTAGCAACGCGTTGGAAGGTAAGCCTCTGCCGATTTACGGTAAAGGTGACCAAATCCGTGATTGGTTGTACGTAGAAGATCATGCACGAGCGCTGTATACCGTAGTTAGTAAGGCGAAGGTCGGTACCACGTACAACATTGGCGGACACAACGAAAAACAGAATCTTGAAGTGGTACATAAGGTCTGCGAGTTGCTGGATGAATTGCGCCCGAAAAACACGCCTTATGCCCAGCAGATTACTTATGTCGCTGATCGCCCCGGCCACGATCGCCGTTACGCTATCGATGCGTCTAAGATCGAACGTGATTTGGGCTGGAAACCACAAGAGAGTTTTGAAACGGGCCTACGTAAAACCGTTCAGTGGTATCTGGACAATGAGGAATGGGTTGAGCACGTAAAAAGCGGCGCATATCAAAACTGGATTGAACAAAACTACGAGAAACGTAGCTAATGAAGATTTTGCTATTAGGTAAGAATGGTCAGGTAGGCTGGGAACTTCAGCGCGCTCTGGCTCCGCTGGGTGAAGTCGTTGCGCTGGATCGCCATTCAACTCATTACTGTGGTGATCTGACAAATCCGGAAGGCATGGCAAAAACGGTTCGGGATGTCAAACCTGACGTCATCGTGAATGCTGCAGCCTACACCGCCGTAGATAAGGCGGAGAGTGACTTGTACAACGCGGAGTTAATTAATGCCGTCAGTGTAGAGGCGCTGGCATGTGCTGCGCGCGATGTAAACGCTTTGCTGGTTCATTACTCCACTGATTATGTATTCGACGGAAGCGGTGAGCGCCCATGGAATGAAGACGATGTTACTTCGCCTCTCAACGCCTACGGTAGAACCAAGCGTCAGGGTGAAGAGGCGATTATTGCTCATGCGCCTCACTATCTTATCTTTCGTACCAGTTGGGTTTACGCAGCAAAAGGCAACAATTTTGCCAAAACCATGATCCGTCTGGCACAGGAACGAGATGCGCTATCCGTGATTAACGATCAATTTGGCGCACCCACCGGCGCCGAGTTGATCGCTGACTGCACGGTGCATGCCATAAAAGCAACGTTGGCACAGCCAGAAAAAGCAGGCCTCTATAACCTGATTGCCTCAGGCGTTACGACCTGGCATGCTTATGCAGAATTGGTTATTGGGTATGTCCGTGAGAAGGGCCTGCCACTTAAGGTCGCTGCAATCAATACTGTGGATACCGCTGCGTTTCCAACCCCCGCTAAGCGTCCATCTAACTCCAGACTCAATACTGAAAAACTGACCACCGCATTTGGATTAACACTGCCGGAATGGCAACAAGGTGTTATTCGTATGTTGGATGAGCTGTATAGCTGAGTCATGTTCGGTCTTGCAAAATTCAAAGGGTAACGTTGTGAAAAGTAAAAAAGGAATAATTCTGGCAGGCGGATCTGGAACGCGCCTTTATCCGGTCACTATGGCAGTGAGTAAGCAACTTCTGCCAATCTATGACAAGCCAATGATCTACTACCCACTGAGCACACTGATGTTAGCGGGAATTCGCAATATTCTAATTATCAGTACTCCGCAAGATACGCCGCGTTTTGAAAGCCTTTTGGGTGATGGATCTCAATGGGGCCTGAACCTTCAATACATCGTCCAGGAAAGCCCGGATGGTTTGGCCCAGGCGTTTATTCTGGGCGAAGAATTCATTGGTGAAGATAACTGCGCATTGATTCTTGGCGATAACATCTTTTACGGTCATGATCTGTACAAACAGCTTGAAGACGCATCCAACAAAGAGAAGGGTGCGACGGTATTCGCCTATCATGTGCATGATCCTGAGCGTTATGGCGTGGTTGAGTTCGATAAATCCGGTAAAGCCATCTCGCTGGTGGAAAAGCCTACCGAGCCGAAAAGCAACTATGCCGTGACTGGCTTATATTTCTATGACAACAGCGTGGTTGAACTGGCGAAGAATCTTAAACCTTCTCCGCGCGGCGAACTTGAAATCACCGACATCAATAATCTCTACCTGGAAAAAGGCGAGCTGTCTGTTTCTATTATGGGACGTGGTCATGCTTGGTTAGATACTGGCACCCATCAGAGTTTGATTGAAGCGAATAACTTCATCCAAACTATCGAGACCCGGCAGGGTTTGAAAGTGGCTTGCCCGGAAGAGATTGCTTATCGCATGGGCTTCATTGATGCCGAAAAGTTGAAAGAGCTGGCGCAACCGCTGCTGAAAAATGATTATGGCAAATATCTGATGGCATTATATAACGGAAAACTATAATGAAAATTATTGATACTAAAATTCCTGATGTGAAAATTATTGAGCCGAAAGTTTTTGGCGATGAGCGTGGCTATTTCTACGAAAGCTTTAATCAGGATATTTTTAACAAATCTGTAGGAAGAAAAATAGAGTTTGTGCAGGACAACCACTCTATGTCCAAAAAAGGTGTGTTACGAGGCTTACATTATCAACTTGATCCGCATGCCCAAGGCAAGTTAGTTCGTTGCGTTGAAGGTGAAGTATTTGATGTTGCAGTCGATATACGAAAATCTTCTGTGACTTTTGGTCAATGGGTCGGGGTTCATCTAAGTGCGGAAAATCACCTTCAGCTATGGATTCCAGAGGGGTTTGCTCATGGATTCGTGACATTAAGCGAACGAGTACAGTTTGTTTATAAAACGACTAACTATTATGCTCCACAATCTGAAAGAAGTATCATTTGGAATGATCCTGAAATTGGCATCGAATGGCCGAAATTAGATTCATATACATTATCTAGTAAAGATGAAGTAGGGTTAAATCTTAGCAGCGCTGAGCTTTTTAAATGATATGAGACATATGAAAAAAGTTGCCATACTTCTTTGCACTTATAATGGAAGTCAATACTTAAAAAAACAAATTGATTCTATTGTTTCTCAAACTGTCACTGATTGGGTAATATTTGCATCAGATGATGGTTCAACTGATGATACTTTAAAAATTCTTGAAGAATATCAAATTAAATTGGGTAGTGATAAGTTTTTTATTGTCAAAGGTCCAGGCAAAGGATTTGCCTGGAATTTCATCTCACTTCTTGAAACCAGTGGTGATGGATTTGGTTACTACGCTTTTTGTGATCAGGATGATGAGTGGATGCCAGAAAAGTTGGCTACGGGAATTATATCCTTAAATGAATATTCTCCCGATTCGCCTTCTGTATATTGTAGTAGAACTCAATTAGTTGATGAGAACAATAACGACATTGGTATGTCACCTCTTTTTGAAAAACCTCCCTCATTCAGGAATGCTTTAATTCAAAGTATAGCGGGGGGAAATACCATGATGTTAAATCTTCAAGCTCGCAATTTGATTATAAAAACTCCTCACTACGAAAAGATTATTTCGCACGACTGGTGGGTATATATCATTATTACAGCCGTTGGTGGAAAGATTTATTATGATCCTGTCCCTAATATAAGATACCGACAGCATACAGGTAATATTGTCGGGTCTAATCTGGGTTGGCTAGCGCGATTGAAGCGCGTTGCAGGATTGCTAGACGGACATTTTAAAACATGGATAGACGCAAATATTACCGCATTGAAGAAGTTGAACTTGGAATTAACTTCAGAAAACATAAATGTTTTAAATGATTTTGAAATGGCCAGAACTAGCAGGCTGTATAAGAGGATCAAAATCTTTCTTAGATTGGGATTGTATCGTCAGACTTATTTGGGAACGCTAGGTTTATTTGTGGCGATTCTCTTAAACAAGTTGTGATTTAAGAAACGACTCATGAAAGGTGAAATTTTGCAGCAGCAAAAAAAACATGGCACATCTTTATTTTCGTTATGTAAAAATACATATCAAAATCGCAATATCATTTTTGAAATGACAAAAAGAGATATTGTAAGCAGATACAAAGGTTCTGTAATGGGGTTGATGTGGTCATTTATCAATCCTATATTTATGCTGGCAGTTTATACTATTGTTTTTTCAGAAGTATTCAATGCTAGATGGGGGGGGGGTAGTGCCAATGAGTCAAAAACTCAATTTGCGATTATCCTTTTTGCAGGTTTAATTGTTCATGGGATATTCAGCGAAGTATTAACCAAGTCCCCAGTTCTGATATTAAACAATGCAAATTATGTTAAGAAGGTAGTGTTTCCTTTAGAATCATTCCCAATTATAGCATTGTTTTCGGCCTGTTTTCAGGCAATAATTAATACTGTTGTTTTACTATTGGCATTTATGCTAGCAAATGGGTTTATACATTGGACAATTGTTCTAATTCCAGTTGTATTTATACCACTAATGATTTTGACTCTCGCACTTAGTTATATAATATCGTCTTTAGGCGTTTTTTTGCGAGATTTGGGGCAGTTTATAACTTTAGTTGTTACTGTTGTATTATTCCTTTCTCCAGTGTTCTATCCTCTGTCGGCAGTACCTGCAAAATATCAGTCAATAATATTGTTAAACCCTCTGACGTTTATCATTGAACAAACAAGGGAAGTAATTATTTGGGGACATATACCTAATCTAACGGGATTACTCATCTATACGCTGATATCGCTACTGACTTTATGGTTTGGTTATTTTTGGTTCCAAAAAACACGTAAAGGGTTTGCTGATGTTATCTAAAGAAAATGCGCTTGAAATTATTGATGTCAGTAAATGCTATCAGGTATATGACAATCCATTAAGAAGGCTTAAACAATTTATTGTCCCGAATTTGCAAAGTAGATTAGGGAAAGTGCCAAGAGTATATCATGAAGAGTTTTGGGCACTTCAGGATATCACTTTCAGCCTTCCAAAAGGAGAAACTGTAGGTATTGTCGGTCGAAATGGATCTGGTAAATCAACTTTACTTCAAATAATTGCTGGTACCTTATCTCCAACACAAGGAACTGTTAATGTTAGTGGGAGAGTCGCGGCTTTATTAGAGCTCGGTGCTGGTTTTAATGGTGACTTTACAGGTAAAGAAAATGTTTATCTAAATGGAGCACTTCTGGGATTAAGCAAAGAAGAAATCGACGAAAAGTTAGATGATATCCTATCTTTTGCTGATATCGGTCATTTCATAAATTCACCGGTTAAATCTTATTCCAGTGGAATGATGGTCCGTTTGGCATTTGCGGTACAAGCTCAAATTGATCCTGATGTTTTAATTGTAGATGAAGCATTGGCTGTTGGGGATGCTAAATTTCAATCTAAATGCTTTGCCAGATTAAGGCAGCTTAAAAATAATGGCACTTCAATTTTGTTTGTTTCTCATGCTACTGAGCAAATAATTACTCATTGTGATAAAGCTATTTTATTAAATGATGGTGTTATTGTTGATAATGGTGTTCCTAAAAAAATTATCAATCAATATCTTGATCTTCTGTTTGGAAAATCTTCTCCATCGAATCAAGAAAGAAAAAATGAAGACGAGCATGTTGAGCTTGCAAGTGAGCAAGAAAAAAAACAATCGGATATGTTTTCTGAGAGAGGCGGTTCTATTCTTTCGCTTAAAGTTGGTGGATTTGAGGGGAGGAGAAACTATAATGAAAATGAATATCGCTGGGGAGACAGAAAGGCCGAATTATTAGATTTTCATTTGGCCCAAGGCGATAAAGAATATCCAGTTACTGTAAATGAACTTGATAATCTGATCTTTCATTTCCTTGTAAGATTTAATGAGACTATTTTTAAACCCATCTTTGGTTTTGCGATAAAAACTAAGGATGGTGTTACCATATATAATACAAACTCTAAAATATTAGAATTGCCTCTAATTGAAGTGGCAGATCCTAATGAAACATACAGAATAAAAGTGGAAATACCTACAAAGCTATATCAAGGTGACTATTTTGTCTCAATTGGAATAGCAAGCTACGATACATCAGGAGAAGTTGTACCTCATGACCGTCGTTATGATTCAATTCATATTACTGTTGAACCAACTCCTCAATTTTTAGGGCTTGTAAACTTAGAGGCGAACATTTCCTGTGACAAATAATCAGATTAATGCAGTGCTTGAAGAAAATAGTTTTGTTTTTGATTCTGAACTCGGCATCTGGATTGAGAAAGAAAAAGAACATTTTAACTACAATGATGGTGATGTTCATGAAAATTATATTTTAGATGTCGTTAAAAATGCCAATGATTGTTCAGTCTTATCTAATGAATTGGCTAATCATATTATTGATTGGCCATCTCAGTACCATTTTACACCAAAACGTGCGAATCTATTGCGCCCTTTCAGCGAAAAATTTAAAGGTAAACGAGTACTTGAAATAGGATGTGGGTGTGGAGCAATTACTCGCTTTGTTGCTGAATGCGGAGCGGAATTAATCTCCGTTGAGGGAAGTAAAAGAAGGGCAGCAATAACTCGTCAGCGTTGTAAGGATTTAAATAATGTAACCGTAATTTGTTCATCAAGCCAAAACTTGCCTGATATTGGTGACTTTGATTATATTCTTCTAATCGGAGTATTAGAGTATGCTCAATGCTTCTTAGGTAATGACGGTCAAGCGATTTTACTTAAATCTTGTAAGTCCCGGCTGAAATCAACTGGTTCATTGTTTATTGCTATTGAAAACCAGTTAGGGCTTAAATATCTTGCTGGCGCTAATGAAGATCATCTGGGAATTCCAATGGTAGGTGTAAACGATGCCTATCATAAAGGCGGAGTAAGAACGTTTGGTAGAGATGAGTTAAAGAGTATCATCCAAGATTCTGGTTTCAAAAAAATTGAAGAGTTTCTTCCTTTTCCTGATTATAAACTTCCTTCATTATTGATTACACCTGTAGGACACGAGAAGTATAGCAACACTTTATATCCATTAATCAGTGAGACATGCTTTAAAGAAGCGCAACGCCCTAAGTCATACACTTTCTCTCTTGAACAGGCATCTAAACTGATTTGGAAAAATAATCTCGGGGCTGATTTATCGAATTCATTTTTAATGATTGTAACTGAGGAAGGAGAGCCGTTAAGTAGTGATAATTTATTGGCATGGTACTATTCAGATGTTAGATTGAATGGTCAAAATAAGAAAATCAGCTTCTCAATTGATGATGGTGATTTTCGAGCCAATTCTTTTGCATTGAATGGTGATGTCATTTCTTTTGATAAGTACTATCAAGGTGAAAGTTTATGGCTTAGTTTAGCTAAAATCACCAATAAACATGGTTGGTTATGTGAAGATGTCTTAAATTGGACCCTCAAATGGATTGATGTTATCTTGACGAGGTGTGGCGAGAAAAATAATATTCGGTGGGACTTGGAATTACCTGGAGTCTATCTGGATGCTACACCCTTCAACATTATATGTGGTGAAGCTGATAACTATATCTTCGATCTTGAACTTAATGCCGATAAACCTTTACTTCTTTCGCAGCTAGTTTTCAGAGGTGTGCATAATTCTCTTTTGCGTTTAACGTCAATCTCTCCGACAACTGATTTAGATGACTACAATATTTATAATTTAACTCGGCGAGTAGTTCTAAGTGTTTTTCCAGACATCAACAATTCTTTGTTCGAAAATTTACTGCTTGAAGAGATAGATTTGATTTCCAATGAGATCAATGTTGATAAGAATGATCTTAGGGAAAGATATATGAATTCTTACTTTACAGTCAGAAATTCATTGGATGATTTAACCAAAGAACTAGTCAATGCTTATAAGTTAAATGAAGATCTAAAGTTATCCAATGGTCATAATGACTTGTTGAAGGAAATAAATAATAAATTACAGGCACAATTAGATGAGCAAAGGGCTATAGATGCGGCTGTTCGCGAAGATTTAAAAAATAAAAGTGAGTACATAAAAGCGATTCATTCATCAAGAACATGGAAGTTAGTTGCTGCTTTTAAAAGAGTCTTGGGCGCTTTTAGAAATTAATTTATGTTTGTCATACTAGGATTAGAGGGTTAGGCATTGAAAATCTATCATTTTGCAAAGAGAATGCTATCTCAAGGTGAACATGATCTGTTGAAATACCGGATAAAACTTATCACAAAGATTATCAGGGAAGAGGGAGTTAAAGCAGCCTGTAAAAGAATCCGGGTTGCCTATGGGAATACGTCTAATCAAGTTAATTCCAATCTGCCAACGTTCCATTCTTTAAATAACCCAGATCAGTATCAAAATCGGAGCTCTCTTTTAGAAGCATGGCTTAAACATGACTATAAAAAAGCTTCTCTGAAAGTTAATGAACAGAGCCACTATGTTCCCAAAGCACTGGATAGTCTGGAAGGTACTGAGCTTCCTGTCAAACTAATTGCATATTACCTCCCCCAGTTCCATCCATTTAAGGAAAACAACGAATGGTGGGGGGAGGGATTTACTGAGTGGACAAATGTCACTAAGGCAAGGCCTCAATATATTGACCATCAACAGCCCAGGCTTCCTGGTGAATTGGGTTTTTATGATTTGCGCTTGCCAGAAGTTATGCGTCAACAAATCAGTTTGGCAAAGCAGTATGGTGTAGGGGGTTTTTGTTTCCATCATTACTGGTTTGGCGGAAAGCGCCTGATGGAAACGCCTGTCCAGAATTTATTGCAGGATAAAACGTTAGATATAGATTTTTGCTTATGCTGGGCTAATGAAAACTGGACGCGTCGCTGGGATGGTTTAGAAAACGATGTATTAATCGCTCAAAATCACTCTCCTGATGATGATATAGCCTTCTTAGATGACATTCTTCCTGCCCTCAAGGATGAACGTTACATAAAAGTTGATGGTAAGCCGGTATTAATATTATATCGCGCTGCGACATTACCGGATGCAAAAGAGACGGGTAAACGTTGGCGTGAGCATGCTGTTAAGAATGGACTGCCGGGACTATATTTAGTTGTGGTCAATGCATTTGAGGTTACTAGCCCAATCCCCTATGATTTTGATGCTATTGTTGAATTCCCACCACATCAAGTTGGTGCAAAAGATATTACCGATAGTGTCAAAGTTATAAATACCGATTTTAAAGGTCGGATTTATGATTATGAAGAATTGGCATTGCGCGCCGGGAACATCACTAACGAGAGTTTTCCTTACTTTAAAGCAGTTATGCCTTCGTGGGATAATGAAGCCAGAAAACCTGGTCAAGGTTTTTCTTTCTACAATGCAAAACCTGAACTCTATGCGAAATGGTTAGATTCTGCTATAAAAACGACAATGAAGCGCCGTCCAGAAGAGCGGTTGGTGTTTATTAACGCATGGAATGAATGGGCTGAAGGCGCTCATTTAGAACCTGACCGCCATAACGGCTATGCTTATCTGCATGCAACTGCCAATATACTAAGGAATTCATTATCTAAATATCAGTGTGATAACGAATTCATCGCGAAAATAAACCAAAATTTTAGGCCGGAGAATGACTCTGCCGTCATTCTGCATGCTTATTATGAAGATTTAGCGTGTGATTTGGTAGAAAGATATATAGCACAGCATAGCAGCTTGGTTGATCTTATTGTTACAATTAGAAGTGATGTTAGAGAATCAACGTTGAAGCATATTAAAGATAAATTCAACAACGTATTTTTCATTTTGGTCGATAATCGTGGCAGAGACATCAGACCTTTTATTAAAGCATTAAAAGTTGCTGAAGGATTAGGCTATAAATATATATGTAAGGTACATACTAAAAAGTCCCCACATCGTGTAGACGGTCAAAAGTGGAGAGAAAGCTTATTTGATGACCTTCTTTCCTCGCACGAACGTGTAGTTAGGATTATCAATGCATTTGAAAAATCATCTGATCTAGGTGTGATTGCGCCAGCGAACTCCATTACAGATTTGGCGGTACCCGAAATAAATCTGGGTAATCGCTATTGGCTCGACATACTCTTCAGTCGTATGCAGCAGCCTGAGTTATCAAAAGACTACAAGACTTCTTTCCCCGCCGGTTCAATGTTTTGGTTCAGAAAAGATGCGCTCGAACCATTATCTAATAACCTGATTGATGAAGATGAATTTGAACTTGAGGCAGGCCAACTTGACGGTACTTTAGCCCACAGTGTTGAAAGGGTCATCGGAGCAGTAGCTGCCAGCCAAAACTATCGACTCGTTGATACAACTGCGCTGTAAGTTTAAGGTACCAATGTTCGGTTAGAGTAATGATTTTCATACTCTTTTTCCTTACTCAATTTCTTAAATGCAAGCACTTGTTTCAAGGGTATTTTGGTATGTGAATTCATCTTATGATCGCACCAATCATTACCCTTTCTCTGCAATCATGAGTTAACATATCGGTCACTTATAGAATGGTGTTACCAGTAACACTATGTGAGACCTCAGACAGGAGTATGTAATGTCCAAGCAACAGATCGGCGTTGTAGGTATGGCAGTGATGGGCCGTAACTTGGCTCTTAACATTGAGAGCCGCGGTTACACAGTGTCTATCTTCAACCGTTCTCGCGAAAAGACTGATGAAGTCATCGCTGAAAACCAAGATAAAAAGCTCGCTCCTTATTACACCGTTGAAGAATTCGTAGAATCTTTAGAGAAACCGCGCCGTATCCTGCTGATGGTACAGGCAGGCGAAGCGACAGACAAAACCATCGCTTCACTTACGCCACACCTTGATAAGGGCGACATCCTGATTGATGGTGGTAACACTTTCTATAAAGACACTATCCGTCGTAATAAAGAACTGTCTGATCAGGGCTTCAACTTCATTGGTACCGGTGTCTCCGGCGGCGAAGAGGGCGCGCTGAAAGGCCCATCGATCATGCCTGGCGGTCAGAAAGAAGCGTATGAACTGGTAGCGCCAATTCTGGATAAAATTGCTGCGCGTGCAGAAGACGGTGAAGCCTGCGTTACTTACATCGGTCCGGACGGTGCAGGCCACTACGTGAAGATGGTGCACAACGGTATCGAGTATGGCGATATGCAGCTGATTGCAGAAGCATACGCGTTACTGAAAGGCGCACTCGGTCTGAACAATGAAGAGCTGGCTAAAACCTTCACTGACTGGAACAACGGTGAGCTGAGTAGCTACCTGATCGACATCACCAAAGATATCTTCACCAAGAAAGATGAAGAGGGTAAATACCTGGTTGATGTGATTCTGGATGAGGCAGCTAACAAAGGTACCGGTAAATGGACCAGCCAGAGCTCCCTGGATCTTGGCGAGCCACTTTCTCTGATCACTGAGTCTGTGTTCGCACGTTACCTCTCTTCACTCAAGTCACAGCGTGTTGCCGCGTCTAAAGTGCTGAGCGGCCCTCAGGCGCAAGCCTTCACAGGTGACAAAGCTGAGTTCATTGAGAAAGTACGCCGTGCGTTGTATCTGGGTAAAATCGTTTCTTATGCTCAGGGCTTCTCTCAACTGCGTGCGGCTTCAGAAGAGAACAACTGGGATCTGCATTACGGTGAAATCGCGAAGATCTTCCGTGCTGGCTGCATCATCCGGGCACAGTTCCTGCAGAAAATTACTGATGCATATGCTACCGATGCTAACATCGCAAACCTGCTGCTGGATCCATACTTTAAAAACATCGCAGATGAATATCAGCAGGCGCTGCGTGATGTCGTCTCTTATGCCATTCAGAACGGTATTCCAACGCCAACCTTCTCAGCGGCAATTGCATACTACGATAGCTATCGCTCAGAAGTGCTGCCTGCCAACCTGATTCAGGCGCAGCGCGACTATTTTGGTGCGCACACTTATAAGCGTATTGATAAAGACGGTGTATTCCACACTGAGTGGCTGGACTAATTGTAAAAAAGGCTTCCTTCGGGAAGCCTTTTTTCTTAAACCACCAGCAACTCCCCCTTACGTCCCGCATTCTCCCCTGCCAGCCTCACCGCCAGCATTCCAGCCGTGACAAACTTG
Organism: Pantoea sp. GM_Pan_4; assembly: GCF_026541005.1. Classification (NCBI taxonomy): domain Bacteria; kingdom Pseudomonadati; phylum Pseudomonadota; class Gammaproteobacteria; order Enterobacterales; family Erwiniaceae; genus Pantoea; species Pantoea sp. GM_Pan_4. The sequence continues at coordinate 34,639 of NZ_JALNUZ010000004.1, read as the reverse complement.
GTCAGGTTTCGTGCATACAGCACGCCGCCAAACTCAGCGACCAGCGGTGTCACGTAGTCATTGATCGGGTCGACAATCTCCGCCACCACTTCGCCCGCTTTAACCCACTCGCCTAACTTTCTGCGGTTCAGCAGCAGTCCGGAGTGAGGTGCGTGGATGTACTCACAGCCTGCCAGCTGGGTTGGTGCATGGATCAGGGCAGGGGAGTCTCCGGTTTCTCCGGCAATATACCCCCCTTCAATCAGCGCATTGATAATCGCATCCGCATCTTTCTCCGCCTGTTCCGGCGACACATCGGCTACACCGCGCAGTTCCAGCGTCACCGGCAGCAGGCCACGCGGCATCGGGTAATCTTTGCCAAAACGCTCAGCCAGTGTCAGCCAGGGTTCGCAGCAGGCCTCATCAAACGGCTCTCCGCCGGAGATCTGTGCCAGTAGCTGCACTTCACTGCCAAGCCAGCGCGCCAGCGGCTCAATCTCCGGCCAGGCGTGCGGTGTGGTGTAAAGATGCGGCAAGGCATCCCAGTCGCAGTGCAGGTCAATCATCAGATCTGCCTGGCTGGCCATGCGCATCAGGGTGAAGCGCTGGGCTTCCAGTTCGCTTTTGGCGATGCGGTCGCGGTAGTGACGATCGATGGCGTCGCGAATCAGTCGTTTGTTTTCATATTCACTCTGTGTCAACGAGCCCGCCAGTTCTGCCGCCAGCGTATCGCCCAGCGCCGGGAAGCGACGGTTAAAATCCTGACCAGAAAGAGTATGAAAACGTCCGAGGTGAGTGCCGTGCCAGTGCTGACCCAACGCGAGCGGATTCGCGACCGGCACTAAAGTGATTTTGGCTTTTAGCTTGCCCGCCGACTCCAGCGCCAGCAGCTTCTGCTTGAGATACCACGCCACCGCCATGCCCGGCAGTTCATCGCCGTGCAGCGCCGCCTGAATATACACCCGCTGCTGTGAGTCGGTGCCGAAGTGGAAGCTGACAATTTCCCGCTGGGTGCCCAGCGTCGCGCTTAACAAAGGATGATGTTGTTGTTGCATAACGCAGTCGATGTCCTGTGTCTGGGGCACGCTCGTGGCCGCGCCGCATGAAATTGATGAAGGGAATTATAGTTCTGCTGGAAAAAGGGCGGCAAATGCGCCGCCCCATCGATCACTGCTTAATAGAGATATCCGTCGCAAAATACTTCTTCTGCAAGGTATCAAAGGTACCGTTCTTTTTGATTTCCGCGAAGGCGTTGTCCAGCGCGGTTTTTAATTCGGTGTCGCCTTTGCGCAGGCCGATGGCGGTGCCGGGGCCGATAATCGGATCCTGCACAATCGGGCCAGCCAGCTCGAAATCTTTGCCCTGCGGATGTTTCAGGAAGCCGTTTGCGGCCTGTGCGGCATCGGTGAACACCACGTCAAGGCGTCCGGAAATCAGGTCGCTCTCAACCTGTGCCTGATCGCCATACGGCACCACGTTCACGCCGTGCGGCTGCCATTTTGCCAGCGCGTAGCGCTCCTGCACGGTGCCCTGTTCCACGCCCACGGTTTTGCCTTTCAGCGATTCCGCGGTGGGCAGCAGGCCGGAGCCTTTACGCGCAATCAGCTGGGTGTGGGTGTCATACAGCGGCACGGTGAAGTCGATCTGCTTCAGACGCTCTTCGGTGATACCCATATCCGACAGGATGGCGTCAAACTTACGCGCCTTCAGCGCCGGGATCATGCCGTCGAACTGGCTCTCGACCCACACGCATTTGGCCTGCATCTGCGCGCACAGCGCATTGCCGAGGTCGATGTCAAACCCGACCAGCTTGCCCTGCGGCGTTTTGGATTCAAAAGGGGGATAGGTTGGATCAACGGCGAAACGCACCTGATCGATTTTTGCCTGAGCGCCGAACGCGCAGCCTGCCAGCACAGCCAGTGCCAGCGTCTGGCGCAGACGGGCGGTAAAACGGGAACTTGCCATAGTTGCGGTCTTCTTTTGTCGTGATGATAAGTCATCGAGAGTACCGCTCAGCGTGGTGTATGGCAATTAGAGTATTATTTTCATCACGTTACCATTATGCAGTGCGCGGTAATCCTCCACCTGCAGTATCACCGACTTCTCCAGCAGCCCGGCGTTAAAGGCAATTTCGTCGTAGCGCTCGAACAGCAGCGGGTCCACCACCAGCTGTAAATCCGCATGAAAGCTAAACGGCGGAATCGCGCCAAACACGCAGCCGGTCAGCGCATCCACTTCAGCCGGCGAGGCCAGCGAGGCGCGACGGCCACCCACGGCGGCTGCAACTTTACTCAGGTCGGCCTGCTGGTCGGCTGGCAGCACTGCCAGCACATGCTGTTTGATGCCGTTGCCCTTGACGTGACACACCAGCGCTTTGGCGCCTTGTCCCACTTCCGTGCCACGAATCGCGGCCACGGCTTCACACTTTCCGGTCGCTTCATGCTCCATGAGTCGGTAACGGGCGTTGTGCTGATTGAGCAGGGCGAGCAGTTTTTCATGGGTGGTCATGGGGGTTTCCATTCTGATGAAGTGCAATTAATCGCATTCTTTTGAGATGAATGCTGCTCAAAATCGAGCCAGAAAGCCCGTTTGAGCAGCATGGCGCACAATTGTTACTTATGGCGTGCGCGCAGGTTGTTGATGATGGTGCTGAGATCCAGTTCCTGATCCTGCAGCAGCACCAGCAGATGGTACAGCAGGTCGGAGGCTTCGTTAGTCAGTTCGTGGCGGTCATTGACGGTAGCAGCCAGCGCGGTCTCAACACCTTCTTCTCCCACCTTCTGTGCGATGCGCTTGGTGCCGCTGGCGTACAGCTTCGCCGTATAGGAGCTGGCCGGATCGGCGCTTTTACGCGAGGCCAGCAGTTGCTCCAGCTGATACAGGAAAGTCCAGTCCGGTGCGGCAGGCGAAAAGCAGCTCGAGGTACCGAGATGGCAGGTGGGGCCAATCGGATTGGCCAGCACCAGCAGCGTGTCGTTATCGCAATCCGGCGTGATGCTGACCACTTTGAGGAAGTGGCCCGACGTTTCGCCTTTGGTCCATAAACGGTTTTTGGTACGGGAGAAGAAGGTGACGTTGCCGTCGGCCAGCGTCTTGTGCAGCGCGTCCTCGTTCATGTAACCGTGCATCAGCACTTCGCCGGAGACGTTGTGCTGGACGATGACGGGCATCATGCCCGCGGTTTTGGCCCAGTCCAGTCTGGCCAGTTGTTCTGCAGTTAACACGCGCGAATCTCCACACCGTTGTCGATCAGGAAGTTTTTCAACTCGCCGATATTGATAATTTGTTTGTGAAACACCGAAGCCGCCAGCGCGCCGTCGACGTTTGCCTGCTCGAAGGCTTCGAGGAAGTGCGCCATGGTTCCTGCACCGCCGGAAGCGATCAGCGGCACCTTACACACGTCACGCACCTTCTTCAGCTGCACCAGGTCGTAGCCGTTACGCACGCCGTCCTGGTTCATCATATTCAGTACGATCTCGCCGGCGCCCAGCTTCTGCACTTCCTCTACCCAGTCCAGCGTTTCCCATTGGGTGACGCGGGTGCGCGCTTCGTCGCCGGTATACTGATTGACGTGATACTTGCCGCTGGCTTCATCAAACCAGGTATCGATGCCGACCACGATGCACTGCACGCCGAAGCGGTCCGCCAGCCGGGTAATCAGCGTCGGATCGGCCAGCGCGGGTGAGTTGATGGAGATCTTATCTGCGCCAAACTGCAGAATGCGCGCCGCATCTTCCGGGGTTTTAATGCCCCCGGCGACGCAGAACGGGATATCGATCACTTCCGCCACGCGCGATACCCAGCTTTTATCCACCACGCGGCCGTCGGAAGAGGCGGTAATATCGTAAAACACCAGTTCATCAGCGCCTTCCTGAGCATAGCGCTGCGCCAGCGGGACGATGTCGCCAATGATTTCGTGGTTGCGGAACTGCACGCCTTTCACTACTTGCCCGTCACGCACGTCCAGACAGGGGATTATCCGTTTTGCCAGCATGCAATTGCCTCCGCTACCGTAAATTTATCTTCCAGCAGGGCGCGACCGACAATCACACCCTGTGCACCGCTGCCGCGCAGGGCAGCGATATCGTCCAGTGAACCGATGCCGCCGGAAGACTGGAACGCGATGTCCGGAAACGCCTGCGATACTTCCTGATACAGCGCCACATTGGAACCGCTCAGCGTGCCGTCGCGCGAAATATCAGTGCACAGCACATGTTTCAGGCCCACCGGCTGATACCAGCCAATCACCTCTTCCAGCGTCACGCCTGCCGCTTCCTGCCAGCCGCTGATCGCCACGTCTTTGCGATTGCTGGCGTCAATGCGCACGTCAAGCGCCAGCACAATGGCGTCGGCACCGAATTCGCTAAACCAGCCTTTCACTTCTTCCGGCTGCTTGACTGCGGTGGAGCCAACCACCACGCGCGTGGCACCGGCTGCCAGCAGGGCGGCCACATCGTCACGATGACGAATACCGCCGCCAACCTGTACCGGCACGCTGACGCCGCGTAAAAGCGCGGTTAGCAGCGGGATCTGGCGCTTTGCCGGATCTTTCGCCCCGGTCAAATCCACCAGATGTAACACTTCCGCGCCCTGGCGTTCATAATCCTGCAGGCGCGGCAGGGGATCGTTGCCGTAATCGCGCTGCTGGCCGTAGTCGCCCTGATGCAGGCGTACCACTTTGCCGTCGATCAAATCTAATGCGGGGATAATCATCACATCTCCAGGAAGTTTTTCAGCAGCTGCGCGCCGGCTTTACCCGAGCGCTCCGGGTGGAACTGCACGCCGAAGAAGTTATCTTTCTGCAGGGCGGCGGTGAACGGCAGGCCATAGTCGCACTGGGCGATGGTGGCGGCATTCACCGGCATGGCGTAGCTGTGCACAAAGTAGAAGTAGCTGCCGTCCGGAATGTTGCGGAACAGGTGATTGCCGGCCTGCGCGGTGATCTGGTTCCAGCCCATGTGTGGCAGCGGTAAACCCTGGGTATCCATCAGCGATACCGGCTCATCAACGATGCCCAGCGTGCTGACGCCGCCGTTCTCATCGCTGCCACGTCCGAGCAGCTGCATGCCGAGACAGATGCCGAGCACCGGCTGGGTGCAGGCTTTCACCAGCTCGATCAGATCGCGCTCCTGCAGCTGGTCCATCGCCGCCCGTGCGGTACCGACGCCGGGCAGAAACAGTTTGTCGGCGCGCAGCACCACGTCCGGATCGCGGCTCACCGCGGGCGTGTAGCCAAGGCGCTCAATCGCCCACTTAACCGAAGAGAGGTTGGCGCAGCCGGTATCAAGAATCACCACGTTCATTACAGCACTCCTTTCGAGCTCGGCAGGGTGTTGCCCTCAACGCGAATCGCCTGACGCAGTGTGCGGCCAAAGGCTTTGAACAGGCTTTCCACGCGGTGATGATCGTTGCGGCCTTTGGTTTTCAGGTGCAGCGTGCTCATCATGGCGTACGACAGCGAGCGGAAGAAGTGCTCGACCATTTCGGTGCTCAGGTCGCCAACGCGCTGGTAGCTGAACTCGGCTTTGTATTCGAGGTGCGGACGGCCGGAGATATCCAGCGCGCAGCGCGCCAGGCACTCATCCATTGGCAGCACGAAGCCGAAGCGGCCGATGCCGCGCTTGTCGCCCAGCGCCTTCAGCAGCGCTTCGCCCAGCGCCAGGCCGGTATCTTCTACCGTGTGGTGATCGTCGATATACAGGTCACCTTTTACCTCGATGTTCATGCGGAAGCCGCCGTGCACGGCGATCTGATCCAGCATGTGATCAAAGAAGCCGACGCCGGTGTTGATTTTGCTGCCGCCTTCGCGATCCAGCCACACTTCCACTTTAATCTGCGTCTCTTTGGTATTGCGGTTCACCAGCGCGTGACGATCGCGTTTGGTCAGGCGCGCCTGAATCGCGTCCCAGTCTTCGCCTTCCGCACCGTAGCGCAGGCCCTGAATGCCCATGTTCTGCGCCAGCTGGATGTCGGTCAGACGGTCGCCAATCACATAGCTGTTGGCGGTATCCAGCGCGCCGTCGGCCAGCCAGGCTTCGACCATTTTGGTCTTTGGCTTACGGCAGTCGCAGTTCTCTTCCGGCAGATGCGGGCAGATCAGGATGTCGCTGAAGTTCACGCCCTGGGAGCGCAGGATCTGCATCATCAGGTTGTGCGGGCCGTCAAAATCGGCCTGCGGGAAACGTTCAGTGCCGAGGCCGTCCTGGTTGGTGATCATCACCAGCTGATAACCCGCCTCCTGCAGCGCCAGCAGGGCCGGGATGGCGTTCTTCTCAAACGCCAGCTTCTCCATACGGTCCACCTGAAAATCCGTCGGCGGCTCAGAGATGAGGGTGCCATCGCGGTCGATAAAAAGGATCTTCTGACTCATGCTTGCTCCACAGATAAGGCTTGCAGCGCGGCGATCAGGCGCTCGCACTCTTCACGGGTGCCGATGGAGATGCGCAGACATCCCGCCAGGCCAGGGTTTTTGTTTTGGTCGCGCAGAATAATGCCCTGATCCCACAGCGTTTTAAACACTTTTGGCGAGTCGGTGAAGCGCGCCAGAATATAGTTGGTTTCGCTCGGGAAGACCTGCTGCACTACGCTCAGCTGCGGCAGCTGTTCGCACAGCCAGGCGCGGTTGTCGTTAAGCTGCTGCGCGTGCTGACGCATCAGCGCAATGCCTTGCTCGCTCAGCGCCTGCGCCGCCACGTCGGCCACCGGCGTTGCCAGCGGGTAAGGTGCAATCACCTTCAGCAGCAGATCGATCACCGGCTTGTTGGCCAGCGTAAAGCCGCAGCGCAGGCCCGCCAGCGCAAAGGCTTTTGACAGCGTGCGCAGAATCACCAGGTGCGGGAATTCCTGCAGCCAGCCGGCCAGCGTTGCTTGCGGGCAGAACTCGATATAGGCTTCGTCGGCGACCACCAGCGCTTTGCCGGCGGTCATCGCCAGCAGCTGGCGAATGTCATCCTGATTAATCAGATTGCCGGTCGGGTTGTTCGGGCTGCACATGTAAACCACTTTCACGCCGTCCAGCTGGTCCGCGATGGCGGGCAGGTTGAGCTGCCAGTTGTCCAGTGCCGGCACGGTGCGGTACTCAATGCCGATGGTTTCGGCGCTGACGCTGTACATGCCGTAGGTCGGCGGGCAGAACAGAATGGCGTCTTTGCCCGGCTCGCAGAAGGCGCGCATCAACAGCTCAATCCCTTCATCCGCCCCGCGGCTCACCAGCACCTGCTCCGGCTGGACGCCGGCATAGGCGGCGTAGCGCGAAATGACTAATTTGGGCTGGCACTCCGGATAGCGGTTCAGCGTCTGCTGCGACAGTTCAAACGGCACCGGCAGCGGAAATTCGTTCGCATTCAGCCATACGTCACCGTTGCCACCGAGGCGACGAGCAGACTGATAGGGCGTCAGCGCGCGCACGTTGGCGCGGGCTAAATCTTCAACGTTGTTGCTCATGCTTGCTCCTTCAGGGCGGCGACGCGCAGGGTCACGGCATTTTTGTGCGCGTCCAGCTGTTCCGCGGCGGCGAGGGTTTCAATGGTGGCGGCGAGGTTGAGGAAGCCCTGCGGCGTCAGCTCCTGGACCGTCATGCGTTTCTGGAAATCGGCCAGCCCAAGGCTGGAGCAGGTCGCGGTGTAGCCATAAGTCGGCAGCACGTGGTTAGTGCCGGAGGCATAATCACCGGCGGATTCCGGCGACCAGTCGCCGAGGAACACCGAACCGGCGCTGGTGATCTCCTCAACCAGCGCGCGCGGCTGGCGCGTCTGGATAATCAGGTGCTCCGGGCCGTACTGATTGGAGATTTCCACGCACTGCGCCAGATCCTGCGCTACGATCAGGCGGCTGCTCTCCAGCGCCTGACGTGCCGTAGCGGCACGCGGCAGCTGCGCCAGCTGTTGTTCAACCGCCAGCGCCACGCCTTCGGCCAGCTGTAGTGAAGGCGTCAGCAGGATCACCTGGGAATCCGGACCGTGTTCGGCCTGCGACAGCAAATCTGAAGCGACAAATGCCGGCGTCGCGCCTTCGTCGGCAATCACCAGCACTTCAGACGGACCGGCAGGCATGTCGATCGCTGCGCCGTCGAGACGCTGGCTGACCTGACGTTTCGCTTCGGTCACGTACGCGTTGCCCGGGCCAAAAATCTTGTCTACTTTCGGTACGCTTTCTGTGCCGAAGGCGAGGGCGGCAATCGCCTGCGCGCCGCCGACCTGAAACACTTCCTGCACGCCGCACAGCTGCGCCGCATACAGAATTTCATCGGCAATCGGCGGCGGCGAGCACAGCACCACGCGGCCACAGCCGGCGATGCGCGCTGGCGTTGCCAGCATCAGCACGGTGGAGAACAGCGGCGCCGAGCCGCCGGGAATGTACAGCCCGACCGACTTCACCGGACGGGTGATCTGCTGGCAGCGCACGCCCGGCTGGGTTTCCACGTCCACCGGCGGCAGAATCTGCGCGTTGTGGAAGGTTTCGATATTCGCCATGGCGTCTGCCATCGCCTGTTTTAAGCTGTCGCTCAGCCGCTCGCCGGCCGCCTGCATCTCAGCGGCGGACACGCGCAGATTCTCCACCTGAGCTTTGTCGAAGCGCGCGCTGAACGCCCGCAGCGCCGCGTCGCCCTGCTGTTTCACCTGCACCAGCACGTCCTGCACGGTAGCGCTGATGCTGGCCGATGCCGAGATTGCCGGACGCTGCAGCAGCGCCTGCTGCTGTTCGGCACTGCACGCCTGCCAGTCGATAGGTTGCATGATTGCGCTCATCGGTTACTCCAGCATTTTTTCAATTGGCAGCACGAGGATCGAACTGGCGCCCAGCGCCTTCAGTTTTTCCATGGTTTCCCAGAACAGCGTTTCGCTGCTCACCATGTGCATCGCCACGCGGCTCACTTCACCGGCCAGCGGCAGCACGGTAGGGCGCTCGGCACCCGGCAGCAGGGCGATAACTTCTTCCAGCCGCTCGCTCGGCGCGTGCAGCATGATGTATTTGGATTCACGCGCTTTTATCACGCCCTGGATGCGCGTCATCAGCGTATCCACCAGCTGCTGTTTCGCCGCTGGCAGTTCGCCATCGCGCTGAATCAGCACCGCTTTGGAGCGGTAAATCACCTCAACTTCACGCAGGCCGTTGGCTTCCAGCGTGGCGCCGGTGGACACCAGGTCGCAAATGGCATCGGCCAGACCGGCGCGCGGTGCCACTTCAACAGAGCCGTTCAGCAGGCAGGATTTAAACGCGATGCCTTGTTTATCAAGGTATTTCTTCAGCAGGTGCGGGTAAGAGGTGGCGATACGGGCATTATTCAGGCATTGCGGACCGGTGTACTCGGCATCGACTGGCATTGCCAATGACAGGCGACAACCGCCGAAATCGAGGCGGCGCAGCGTAAAGTAGCGCGGGTCTTCGCCCTGCGCGCGGCGCGTCAGCAGCTCCTCTTCCAGCACGTTTTCGCCAACGATACCGAGGTCGACCACGCCATCCATCACCAGGCCAGGGATATCGTCATCGCGCACGCGCAGGATATCGATCGGCATGTTCTCCGCAAACGCAATCAGACGCTGCTGCTGAAGGTTAATTTTAATACCGCAGCGTGCCAGCAGTTCGCGTGATTCATCACTCAAACGGCCAGATTTCTGCATAGCTATGCGTAAACGGGTGTTATCTAACATGGTTCCTGTCCTCTTATTCAATCCTGTCTGAAGCGTATCGGGTTGCGTTCGCCCATAAAAAAACCCCCGGAAGATGATCTTCCGGGGGCTCTCTTTGCGCTCGCACCACTGGAAGATCCTAAACGTCTTCCAGCACACATCGCCTGAAAGACTAGTCAGGGTGATGGTGATGATGGTGGTTGAACTGAACGCGTGTCATAAAAAATTCCGTTGCTGAATGAGTATTCATTTGCGTGCTGATTAACCTAACGAAGATGGCGGCGCTTGGCAACCCTTTTTTAACGTCAGTTTTCGCAACCTTCGGCAACAGTTTGCGCTGGTCTGGCTGACGCGCTGGCACTAAGATGGGGTGTCTTAGCGCGGGAGAGCAGGAGTCGATATGAAAAAGGTCGCGATTGTAGGTCTGGGATGGCTGGGAATGCCGCTGGCGATGGCGCTGTCAGCGCGCGGCTGGCAGGTGACCGGCAGCAAAACCTCACCGGATGGCGTCGATGCGGCGCGCCGCTGTGGTATTGATGCGTTTCAGCTGGTGCTGTCACCGGAGCTGGAGTGTGAAGCAGATGATTTGGCCGCACTGATGGCGGTGGATGCGCTGGTGGTGACGCTGCCCGCCAGCCGCACCGTGCAGGGTGGCGAAGATTACATGCAGGCGGTGCAGAACGTGGTTGATACCGCGCTGGCGAATAAAGTGCCGCGCATCATCTTTACCAGCTCTACCTCGGTATACGGCAGCGGCGACGGCGTAAGAAAAGAGAGCAGTGCGCTGCAGCCGGAGACGGTAGCGGGCAAAACGCTGGTGGAGCTGGAAAACTGGCTGCATGACCTGCCGGGCACCAGTGTGGATATCGTGCGTCTCGCCGGACTGGTCGGCCCGAACCGCCATCCGGGACGTTTCCTCGCCGGTAAAACCAACCTGGAAAACGGCGCGCATGCGGTGAACCTGGTGCATCTTGATGATGTGGTCGACGCCATTGTGTTGCTGCTGCAAACGCCGAAGGGCGGGCACGTCTACAACCTGTGCGCCCCGAAACATCCGTCACGCGACAGTTTCTATCCGAGCGTGTCAAAGCAGTTAGGCCTGGTGCCACCGACGTTTATTGCCGAGCCGGTGCGCGCCAGCGGCAAGGTGATTGACGGTTCGAAGATTTGTCACGAGCTGGGGTTTGATTACAGCTACGATGACCCGATGAAGATGCCGCTGGAGTGAAATGAAACAGCCTGCAAAACAGGCTGTTTTATAATTTAAAGACATCTACTAGGATCAACATTCTTATAAGTACCGTTTGCGCAGTTCCCAAGATTGTTACCTAATTTAACAATAACTATATCTGAGAACACTAAAATACTTCCTTTTCTTGGCCAAACAGGCATCATGTTGATCAAGTTCTGATGTTCTTTTACATCATTGAATGAAACAGAGGTGATATTAGCTATCCCAGTTCTATTAATAAAAGCAGATATTCTCGCGGAATTTCCGGAATCCCAGTTCAAGAATGATGTGCCAAACATGTCGGAATTTTCTATTTTATTATTATAGTTTAGGTCAAGCCCTCCATAAAAATACACTTTCAAAGGTTCTTCAGTTGAAGAGTTAATTACAGTTGATATGTCATTTACTATATGTGTAGCCAAACGATAATCTTTGTTGTAGGCCGTTGTTTCTGAATAGAATAAGTTGCTGACACTAGATGTGCCATACAGAATTGATACTACAGGAATAAGCCACATCACCTTGTTATCTTTAAATGACGAAAATCCTATTACACAAGATGCAGCAAAAACAACACCAAGACATGTCATCGCTCGTGCTGGTAATGCGCCACCAATTATAATGTTAAGAGCAAAAGCTGAAAAAATTAACGTGGCAGCGTAAAATGAATACTTTATTTTTTTTCTTAATGGGGTTAGCAAAGGAAGCGCCAATAGAAACGCAGATAAAGAAAATATATTAAGCCCAAATGTGGTTTCGAATGTTAAGAATCCTTTTATAAAATCAAAAAGGATTTTTATGCTTTCAAATGGCGAGGCGTGCAACCAACTGATCATATTAGTAAAGTATGAGTCAGAGTTAACATTGTAGATATTTTGTATAACCCTAGTTAGTATCGCATATAAAACCATTCCAGTTACAGACGATATCAGGAAACATAATGAAACTTTAAGTAAAGATATTTTATTTACATTGCGAGTGGTATCAATGCATATGCTTGCGATTAGAATTGAGAGCGGATAGAAAATAATTGATTGATAAATTGAAATTGAAATGCACAAAAATATCGATGGTAGTATTATATTGAAAATAACACCATTTTTTTTGATGATGAAAAATACTATTATCGATGATAGCAATAATGAGGTAGCTAATGTGTCAAATTGATTCAAAAATTGCAACTGATACGCCAGTTGAGGCATCGAGGCGTAAACTAACGCAAAGAAAACAGATTGTTTTAAGCTAAGCCCCATCGTTATTGTTATGATAGTGCATGAAATAGATAATAGAATAAAGGACAAAAGTTCGGTGAAGAAGGGAGTGAAAGGTTCTGGAAAAATGAACTGTTTGAGAAATGAATGTCCCCATCTCCCCATGCTAATAGTATGAATGATATTATCATTAAATTCCTCGTCTATTGATAACGTAAAATGACTGAGCTCGTATGCATAGACTGTAATAAAGACTGCTAAAGCAGCCAAGAAAGGATAAAGTGCAGATTTGAGGAACTCTTCTTTCTTATCAAACATTTATCTAACCTTTTGTTGTATTTAAAGGTGGATTCAATTTTATTTTTTTGCTGGCATTGAGCGAGCTCATAAGCTACCTCCTATTAGTTTGCAGTTATAATAATAAGTACCAACAGAATTGGCATTATAAAAGAACCACTCATCTCTGTTATTAATATAGCGATAAGGATAGCTTGTGTTAATGAGGTTTATTTTATAACCTTTTTTGCAGGCTTCAGAACCTAACGCGCTGATTATGCCAGCGTTTCTCTCATTCAACTTTGTTGCATATGATGAGTAAATACTAAGGGTGTACAGCCCAAAAAATAATGACATTAATAGAACTGGTGTTGTGTATGTATGTAAATTATTACGTTCTATAAATATCGACAATGCATAGCAACTAATTGAAAACATCACGCACCAAGCGAAAAGAAAACTACGGGCTTCGGTGTAAGGAGATGCAATCATTGAACCGACTACTAATACGGATGCAACAACTAAACAAATGTGGTATTTAGTCAGCAGACCTATTTTTTTTAAGTATGCTAACGAAATTATTGATATGATAAATAATATTAGTGATGTGTTGAAGAAAGTCGAAGCTACATCTTTTATTCTATCTAAATAATGGCTTAAGTTACTACCATTTTGAGGGTAAGCATTGGAATAGAATCCACGTCTGATAGATGTTGAATGTGCGGTTATTAATGTGAGCCAGCCAGCTATCAATGAAAGAATAGGCAAGTAATTATATAGACTTCTTCTTTGTTGCCAAACACAGAGCATCAGTAAGGAAGCTGATAAAGCGAATGGAACATTTTCAAAACTACACCCTGCGAGATAGCAAATTAACAGATATCCCAAATATTTAAATCGATTTTTTTTCAACACATTGAGTGTTTTTTTATCTGAATAAGGGATAGCAGCAATAAGAGTCAATATCATCGGTTGTAGGTAGCCAGAGTTTGCAGTTTTCCAAAAAAAAACTTCCATTCCAGGCCAAAGAAGAAAAGTTAAACTTGCTGTAAAGCCAGTAGTAAGTTTCCAATCAAATTTTCTCTTGTTACAAAAAAGTTTTCCAATCGTTAAAGTAAAAGCAATAAATGACGAGCTGTATAAAGTCAAGGACATCCAATTAGGTAGGCTTAATTCTAAAATGGTTAGCTGCTCACCTAAACGCGCATTCCACGTAATGATCTGAGTATGAGATCTATCAATTGCATAATAAATGCGACTTAAAAGACTCTCGTCGTGAAATAATTTTGTTAAGCCGTAATCTTCACCCGCTAATGGAGCTGCAATAACGATTGCAGTAAATATAGCCAATGAAATAAGGCCAAATAAATTGAGTTCTTTACTATAAAATTTATTGTTCATAGTTTCTTTTTTCTTTGATCATGAAACGAGGTCGTTTTTTTGTCTCAATGTAAATTCTGCCAATATACTCGCCAAGCACACCAATTCCTATTAGCTGGACCCCACCTAAAAACAGCATCGAAACCATAATTGAAGGGTAGCCTTTAACTGGATTCCCCCAGAAAATAGTGTCTAATATCATCCATGCGCCATAGATAAATGACAATGCTGCAACAAATAATCCTATATACGTCCATATTCTAAGCGGGAAGGTTGAAAACGAAGTTATCCCTTCCAGTGCCAGATTCCACAGCTTCCAACCATTGAACTTCGTCTTGCCAGCTACACGATCAGCGCGAGCATATTCAACAATGGCTGTTTTACCGCCGACCCAACTTAGCACGCCTTTCATAAACAAGTTACGCTCTTGAAGTAGTTTAATATTTTCAACCACCTCGCGGGACATTAACCGAAAATCACCCACGTTCTCTTCAATTTTGGGTGAGCTGATTTTGTTGTGTAATTTATAAAACCATTCGGCCGTTTTTCGCTTCAGGTGAGAGTCTGTACTACGGTCAACGCGTTTAGCGAGCACGATGTCTGCACCTTGCTGCCATTTTTCAATCATCTCAGGAATAACTTCAATGGGATCCTGCAAGTCCACATCAATAGGAATGATGGCGTCACCCGTTGCGGCTTCTAGCCCGGCAAAAAGTGCTGGCTCTTTACCAAAATTACGCGTAAATGTAATGTGTTTCACCAAGCTGTCATTAGCTTCTAGTTGCATTAACACCGCCTCAGTGCTGTCGGTGCTTCCATCATTAATAAACACTAATTCAAGGCTGTGTTCTTTAAGGGGGGCAAATTCGCGCACAGCATTATAGAAGAGGGGAAGAGCCTCTTCTTCATTCAATACTGGGACGATTAAAGAGAATTTCATTAACTTTTCCTAAACACAAAAAACTTCGAATAGACGAAGCCGCAAATCAAACTCAGTGCGGAGAAGAAAATCAGTGTTACGATGGGGTTAATATGAAGGTGGTCTGCTGTCCAACCGATTGTCACCGCCATGCCTCCCATAAAAAATATATAGAGGAAATACCGCGCAGTGGTGGCTTCGGCGTTAAAGGTCCATTTCGCATTTGCAAAGAAGGAGAATGTGACAGCAACACAGAAGGCAGCAAGGTTAGCCCAAGATTGCTTGGCACCACTGGCCAGGAGCGCACCAAAAACTGCCCAATGGATGGCTGTATTAACCACTCCGACAGAGGTATACCTTGCAAACAACCTAAACATTTCTGCACCCGTAAAATGAAAGTGCCTGATCCTCGCATTACCGTCGGAATATAGCAAGTTTTGGTAAAGAATGCCGTAATGAGTGAATTGCTAATTGGTAACGTTTCTTTGGGATTTGTTGAAGGTCATAAGTGCCGTTTTGTTAAGGGAGCAAAGCCCCCTGATGTTTAAACCCCCAACCGATCCCTTAACGCATACCAGGCCGCGCCCATCGCCGTCAGTGGCACCTTAAAGCGTCTTCCGCCGGGAAACGGCAGGTGCGGCAGCTTCGCAAACGCATCAAACCGCTCTGCATGGCCGCGCAGCACTTCGGCGATCAACTTGCCGGAGAGGTGCGTACAGGTCACGCCATGTCCGCTATCGCCCTGCATAAAGAACACATTCTTCTCCAGCTGACCAAACTGCGGCATGCGCGACAGCGTGAGCAGGAAGTTACCGCTCCAGCGATGGCTGATCTTCACGTCGCGCAACTGCGGAAAGGTGCGCAGCAGCTTGGGCCGGATCAACGCCTCGATGTCTTCCGGCTCGCGCGCCCCATACACCACGCCGCCGCCGTACAGCAGGCGGTTGTCGGCAGTCAGGCGGAAGTAATCCAGCAGATAGTTACAATCTTCCACACAGTGGTTATTGGGCATCAGCCCCAGCGCCTGATCGCGGCTCAGCGGCTCGGTGGTGACGATCTGCGAGCCGCACGGCATGCTTTTGCGCCCCAGCCGCGGTTCCAGTTGCGATGGCAGATAGGCGTTGCCGGCAAAAATCACAAAGGTGGCACTGACTTCACCCTGTGCGGTTTTGACCCGATTGGGTGCGCCGTAGGTCACTGCCAGCGCCGCCGACTGCTCATATATACGGCCGCCATGCCGGCGAATCGCTTCGGCTTCTCCCAACGCCAGATTGAGCGGGTGCAGATGGCCGCCGCGCCGGTCCAGCAGGCCGCCGACGTAACGGTCGGTGGCCACTTCACGGCGGATGCCGCGCTCGTCCAGCAGCTCCAGATCGCTATTGCCGTAGCGTGCCCAGCTGGCCTGCTGGCTGCGCAGATGCCCCATCTGGCGCTGATTGAGCGCTGCGAAAATGCCGCCGGGGCGATAGTCGCAGGCGATGGCGTAACGATCGATACGGTCGCGGATAATCTCCGCCCCTTCGAACATCATGCTGCCCAGCATCTGCGCAGTCTGTTTGCCGTAGCGCTGCTCAATCACATCGACATCGCGGCTGTAAGAATTCACCACCTGGCCGCCGTTGCGGCCGCTGGCGCCAAAGCCGACGCGGGCCGCTTCCAGCACCACCACATCGTAACCGGCTTCGGTGAGAAACAGCGCGGAAGAGAGCCCGGTAAACCCGCCGCCGATGATGCAGACGTCACACTGAATGCTCTCCTGCAGCTGCAGCTGCGGCCACGGCGCGTGCGCGTTGGCGGTCGCGGCGTAATAACTTTGCACGTGGTGCATCATAACCTCCTGTAGCGCGTGAACTCAGAAATTGGCGGGCGTATGCGCGCTGACAATGCGACACGGCTGATCTGACGTATTGGTAAAACTGTGCGGCAAACCGGTATCAATCACGTAGCTTTCGCCGCGGTTAAGGTGATAACTCTGACCGTTCACCACCAGAGTGATTTCCCCCTCCAGCACCGTGCCGGTCTCTTCACCGGGATGGCGCAGCTTTTCACCGGTGCTGGCCCCCGGCTCGTAGCGCTCCAGCAGCATCGCCAGCGCGCGCTTCGCCGCACCGTTATCAATCAGCTGTAAAGAAACACCGAGACTGCCGATCTCAACGCAATCATCCGGCCGTACGATGATGCGCGGCGTGGCATTCACTTTCGGCTCCGAGAAAAACTCCGACAGCGACAGCCCATACACTTTGAGTAGCTTTTGTAACGTGCTGACTGCCGGGCTGACTTTATCCTGCTCAATGGTACTGATGGCGCTGTGTGTTAAACCTGACAACTCAGCGACGCGACGCTGAGACAATCCCAACTCCTGCCGGATTTGCGATAAGCGTCGTCCGGGCGCCAGAGTGGCATCATTCATGGCTGCTTTTCCTTGTGATAACGTGCTGCGGCGTGGATAAAGGCCTCGAATAAACGGCGCGAGACCGGATCGCGATCGGATTGCCACTCCGGATGCCATTGCACCGCCAGCGCAAACGGATGCTGGCGCAGGCTGACGGCTTCGATCAGGCCATCCGGCGCGCGCGCTTCTATGCGTAACTGCGGACCCGGCTCGCGGATGCCCTGGCCGTGCAGCGAATTGACCGCGAACGCAGCAGCACTGCCCAGCAGCTGGCTCAGCAGGCCGTCGGGTTCGGGCTGCACCAGATGCGCCGGCGCGTACTGCTGCTCCAGCGGCTGACTGTCATCTTCGCGGTGCTCCTGAAACAGATGCGTCTGATGCAGCTGGCGATGCAGCGCGCCGCCGTTGGCAACCACCAGCTCCTGCAAACCGCGGCAGATGCCCAGCATCGGCATTTTTTTCCCGCTGGCGTGGGTGATAAGCGCAAAGGACAAGCGGTCACGCGACGGATCGGCATGCGCCTCATGACCCTCTTCACCGTAATGCCAGGGTTCAATATTGCTTGGGCTGCCGGTGAGCAAAATGCCGTCCAGCAACGTCATACTGTTTTCTAATAGCTGCGGCGCGTGCATCAGCTGATGCGGCAAAGGCAGCGGCACGCCACCGGCCAGCACCACGGCGTCGAGGTATTTGTTATGCACGGTCTGCCCAACGTGGTTGCCGATGGGGTTCTGGCACATCACTACGCCAATCAAAGGCTTGTCAAAAATAATGCCCATTACGTCTCCACGCTACTGTTCAATATTTTCGCCGGTTTTGCGCGCTAAGTAGAAAAAGTGTGCAATATATTGTCAATCTAGCAACCGTCTGGTTGTTCTTCAAACAGAATTGTTACATTTGCACACCATTTGCGTTAGAGCTATGTTAGAGGTGTGGCTGTTATTTTGAGCATGTGCAAACCATCTTAAACGGTATAGGGCGGGTGGGAAGATGACGAACCTCGTGGAAGTAGAAGACTTCACGCGACACAGTGAAGAAAAACGAACCAGCGCGTTCCAGCTGGAGGTGAAAACCTGGCTGGAACGCCATCCGGAAACGCAGTATGTCGATATTCTGTTAAACGATCTCAACGGGGTATTTCGCGGTAAACGCATTCCCGTCTCCGCGTTAGCCAAGCTGGAAAAAGGGTGTTACTTTCCGGCCTCGGTTTTCGCCATGGACATTCTCGGCAACACCGTCGAGGAAGCCGGCCTCGGACAGGCGCTCGGCGAACCTGATAACCTCTGCATACCGGTCCCCGGGACCTTAATTCCTTCCGCCTCTGACCCGCAACGTATCGCCCAGCTGCTGCTGACCATGTGCGACCAAGATGGCACTCCCTTTGACGTTGAACCCCGAAACGTGCTGAACCGGCTGTGGCAACAGCTGCGCAATCGCGGTCTGTTTCCGGTGGTAGCGGTAGAGCTGGAGTTCTATCTGGTGGACAAAAAGCGCGATGCCGAAGGCTATATTCAGCCGCCGTGTGCGCCGGGTAGCGAAGAGCGCAACATGCAGAGTCAGGTGTATTCGCTGGATAATCTCGACCATTTCGCCGACGTACTGCGCGATATCGACGCGCTGGCGAAACTGCAGAATATCCCCGCCGACGGCGCGCTGGCGGAAGCCTCGCCGGGCCAGTTCGAAATTAACCTGCACCATACGCGCGATATCCTCAAAGCCTGCGACGACGCCATTCTGCTGAAGCGGCTGGTGCGTCAGGTGGCAGAAAATCACGGCATGACCGCCACGTTTATGGCCAAGCCGTATGAGGAGTATGCGGGCAGCGGCATGCACGTTCACATCAGTATGCTGGATGCCGCCGACCACAACGCCTTTGCGCTGGATGATGGCAGCGATTCGCCGCTGCTGAAGCGGGCGCTGGCTGGCATGATCGATCTGATGCCGGCATCAATGGCGCTGCTGGCGCCTAACGTCAACGCGTTTCGCCGTTTCCTGCCGGAGGCGTTTGTGCCGCTACAGGCTTCATGGGGACACAATAACCGCACGGTAGCACTGCGCATTCCCTGCGGCGATGTAGAAAACCATCGCGTCGAGTACCGTGTGGCGGGCGCCGATGCCAATCCGTATCTGGTGGTGTCAGCAATTATTGCCGGTATCTTGCACGGTCTGGATAATCAGCTACCCTTACCGCATCCGGTGAAAGGCAATGGCCACGAGGCAGAAGGGCTGGAACTGCCGATTCGCCAGAGCGATGCGCTGTACGAGTTTGAAAACAGCTATCCGCTGCAAAAGCTGCTCGGCGAGCGTTTCAGCGGCGTGTGGCACAGCTGCAAACAGTATGAACTGCGCGAGTTTGAACGGCTGATCACCGCCACGGAAATTGACTGGATGTTAAAGAACGCCTGACCGACAGAAGAATTGATCCAACATCTTGTGTCGATGGCCTAAGTTGGGGCAAAATACGCGCCCTGCAAAAGACAAAACATAACCGACGCTTATTACGTCGGTTATTTTTTTGCATGGTGCTTTCACTACATGAACGAGGCCGGACACGCATCCGGATAGATAGACACTGAAACACGCTTGTGCGTGAGATTTGAGGAACAAAGATGGGACTGTTTACAATTGCACCAGCGCAGGCTGGTTCTCGCTTCCGTGATGATTATGGCGCGGCGACAATCGCAAACACTAATATCACTTCTCACTGCAGCACATTGCGCAGTATCCCTGTGGTACAACTGAACTCAGTTGTTGCTGTAGGGGGCCTGAACAATGTCGCTTAATACCTCTGCCGCACCACAGCGTGCACATCTGAAAAAATCTCTGACTCTGATCCCGGTCGTCATGATGGGCCTGGCGTATATGCAGCCAATGACCCTGTTTGATACCTTCGGCATCGTGTCAGGCCTCACCGACGGTCACGTCGCCACCGCTTATGCTTTCGCGCTGATCGCGATACTGTTTACTGCCGTGAGCTACGGCAAGCTGGTACGCCGCTTCCCATCTGCGGGCTCCGCTTACACCTATGCTCAGAAGGCTATCAGTCCGCACGTCGGCTTTATGGTGGGCTGGTCATCACTGCTGGACTATCTGTTCATGCCGATGATCAACATCCTGCTGGCGAAAAGCTACTTTGAGTCGCTGGTGCCGGGCATTCCGTCGTGGATTTTCGTGGTGCTGCTGGTGGCGTTTATGACCATCTCCAACCTGCGTGGTATCAAAACCGTGGCCAACTTCAACAGCGTCATTGTGGTGCTGCAGGTAGTGGTGATGGCTGTGATCACCGGTATGGTGGTGTATGGTGTGGCACATGGTATTGGCGCCGGTACGCTGACCAGTACGAAGCCGTTCTGGTCTGAAAATGCGCAGGTGGTGCCGATGATTACCGGTGCGACCATTCTGTGCTTCTCGTTCCTTGGCTTTGACGGTATCAGTTCGCTGTCGGAAGAGACCAAAGATGCCGAGCGCACCATTCCACGCGCGATTTTCCTGACCGCGCTGATTGGTGGGGTGATCTTTATTGGCGTCTCGTACTTCCTGCAGCTGTACTTCCCGGATATCTCGCGTTTCCAGAATCCGGACTCTTCACAGCCGGAAATCATGCTGTTCGTGGCGGGTAAAGCGCTGCAGATCGGCATTCTGATTTTCTCGGTGGTGACGGTGCTGGCCAGCGGCATGGCGGCACACGCCGGCGTTTCGCGTCTGATGTACGTGATGGGCCGTGACGGCGTATTCCCGCAGCGTTTCTTTGGCTTCGTGCATCCAAAATTCCGCACGCCGTCGCTGAACGTGCTGCTGGTTGGTGCGGTAGCGCTGCTGGCGATCAACTTCGACCTGGTCACCGCAACGGCGCTGATTAACTTCGGTGCGCTGGTGGCGTTCACCTTTGTGAACCTGTCGGTGATTGCCCAGTTCTGGATTCGTGAGAAGCGTAATAAAACGCTGAAAGATCACCTCAACTATCTGGTGCTGCCCATTATGGGTGCGCTGACGGTGGGTGCGCTGTGGATCAACCTGGAAGAGACCTCGATGGTGCTCGGCCTGGTGTGGGCGGCGATTGGTATTATTTACCTGGCGTTTGTGACCCGCACGTTCCGCAATCCGGTACCACAGTTTAGCGAAGAGGTGTAAGGCTTTTCCCTCACCCTAACCCTCTCCCGCCCGCGGGAGAGGGAACCGCCCGAGAGTGTGTCAGGTATCAGCTCTGTAGCTGCACCAGAACGCGCTATGCTTCCCCTTCTCCCCGTGGGAGAGGGCCGGGGTGAGGGCATCAGCCCGCACGAAACCCTGCTACGAAACCAGCTCCTGCGCATACAAATACAGCGCTTTCAGCTGCGCCATCTTCTCTGCATCGGCCTCATGTAAACTGGCCAGCGACTCCAGCTCCAGCAAAAACGCCTGCACCCGCTCCGCATTAAGCTGCTCGCGGCGGTGCTGCAGCCAGCGCTGCTGCTCTTTATCATCCAGCGTGCCGGGGAAGTTGCGGGCGCGATAGCGGAACAGCAGCTTCGCGATACGTTTATCCTCAAAGGTCAAATCGAGCGCCGGCAGGTTCTGCGGCGGCGTCTGGCGCAGGATGTTCATGCCGGCGCGATCGGCGTCGCTGAAGAAACCGTCATACAGCTGCGCATCGACATCCTCCGACGGCGTGAACGGCTCCGCTTCGGCAAACAGCGTCACCACATTTTCCCGCACTTCGGCATGCTGGCGCAGCAGGGCCAGATTCGCCAGACAGTGCTGACGATCGATACCCAGTCGTTCGGCATCTTCCGGGCGCAATGTATTGGCCGGCGCCAGAACCGGGCACTTATTGATGTGCACCAGCTTGATCGGCACCGCCGGCAAATCGCCCAGATCGCTGTGTCGCGTATACAGCCGCTCGCGCAACTCATCCGGCGACAGTGTCAGCAGCGGCGTCATGTCGCCGGCCAGATCGGCCACGATCAACGCGTTTTTGTTATCCGGATGCCACGCCAGCGGCACAATCCAGCTGGTATTGCCGCGCGCCGCGCCGAACATGCCGGAAACGTGCACCAGCGGCTTCATCTGCGGAATATCAATCAGCGTCATCAGTTTCTGCTTGTTGCGATGGGTAAACAGAAACTCAAACAGCTTCGGCTGCTTCTCCTGCACCAGCTTTGCCATCGCCAGCGTGGCGTACACATCGGACATCGCATCGTGCGCCTGTTCGTGTGCCACGCCGTTAGCCTGGGTGAGATGCTCCAGCTTAAAGCTCGGGAAACCGTCGTCGTTCTCCGGCCAGACGATGCCTTCCGGGCGCAGCGCATAACAGGCGCGCATCACGTCGAGCAGATCCCAGCGCGAATTGCCGTTCTGCCAGCTCCAGCCATACGGGTCGATAAAGTTGCGGTAGAAGATATTGCGCGTCACTTCGTCATCGAAGCGCACGTTGTTGTAACCGATCACACAGGTCTGCGGTTCGCTGAACAGCGCGTGAATGCGCTGAGCAAACTCCACTTCCGGCACGCCGCGCGCGTTGGCCACCTGCGGCGTGATACCGGTGATCATTACCGCTTCCGGCTGCGGCAGGTAATCGTCCGCGAGCTGGCAGTAAAACACCTGCGGTTCGCCCACGGCGTTAAAGGCTTTGTCGGTGCGCAGGCCTGCAAATTGCGCCGGACGATCCAGCGACGGGCTTTTGCCGAAGGTTTCATAATCGTGGAACAGAAAAGTGAACTCAGAGGCGGGCACGGCGTTATCCTGGCTATGGAAAATCAACGCACAGAATAGTCGTCAGCCCGGTACAGCACAACCTCGATCGCCATCGCTGCGAGCGGGCGCGCAGCATTTGTCCGCGGTTCATACTTTTTTTCAATTTATTCAGATATCAAAGCGCTATTTGCCGTAAAACGTGCGGCGGTAAATTCATTTATTTGATGTTGAGGAAGAAGTGTTGAAAAGGCGTCTGTTGGTAACTGTATCTGGAATGATTGTTTGGGCATCGCTGGCGCACGCGGATGACAGCATGCCGTTTCCCCTGACGCCGCCGGCCATTGATGCCGCGTCCTGGGTGCTGATGGACGCCACCACCGGGCAGATCCTCACCGCAGGCAACCCGGATGCGGAACGCAACCCGGCCAGCCTGACCAAACTGATGACCGGTTATGTCGTCGACCGCGCGGTCGATCAGAAGAAAATCACCCGCGACGATGTGGTCACGGTAGGCAAAGATGCGTGGGCCGCCGGCAATCCGGTGTTTAAAGGCTCGTCGCTGATGTTTCTTAAGCCGGGCGATAAAGTCACCGTGCGCGACCTGATGCGCGGCGTGATCATCGATTCCGGCAACGACGCCTGCGTGGCGCTGGCCGACTATGTGGCCGGCAGCCAGGAGAGCTTCGTCAACATGATGAACAGCTACGTGCAGAAGCTCGGTCTGACGCACACCCACTTCGAAACCGTGCACGGTCTTGATGCACCGGGGCAGCACACCACCGCGCGCGATCTGGCGGTGCTGTCGCGCGCCATCATCAACGGTGAGCAGGATTTCTACGCCATGTACAGCGAGAAAACCCTCAGCTTCAATGGCATTACCCAGAACAACCGTAATGGCCTGCTGTGGGATCAGAATCTGCACGTCGACGGCATGAAAACCGGCCACACCGAGAGCGCCGGGTTCAACATCGTCGCCTCGAACATCGTTGGTCGCCATCGTCTGATTGCGGTGATCATGGGCGGGAAAAGTTCGAAGGGACGTGAAGAGCAGGCGCGTAAACTGCTGGTGTGGGGACAGAACAACTTCGACACCGTGCAGCTGTTCCACGCCGGGAAAAAGATCGGCAGCGAAAACGTCTGGTACGGCAACCCGCACAAAGTCGACGTCGGTACCACCGAAGATATCTATCTGTCACTGCCGCGCAGCGAAGTGTCGAACGTGATGGCGAAGTATGTGATCAATCGTAAAGACCTCGAAGCGCCACTCAAAGCCGGCGAGCAGGTGGGCGAAATTCAGGTGCTGGATAAAGACAAGCAGCTGGCCAGCTATCCGCTGTACGCGCTGCAGTCGGTCGATGAAGCAGGCATCATCACACGCATCAGCGATTACGTGAAACAGAAACTGTAAGCCGTCGGGCGATAAGCAAACGCTGCGTTACATCCTTGTGTGCACTGAGAAAACAAGATGTAGCGCAGTTGTATTATTGCGCAAAAAGTTGCGCCAGCCCCTCAATGTTCGTGCTGCGCCAGGGTAACATAGCGCGCAAATTTTTATCGCACCCGGACCACCATGTTACGCGCTGACAAGCCCATCTCTCCGATTGAGTTCTGGTTTTACCGCCACTACCGCGCCGTGCACGGCGTACGCATCGCTATCGCCTTTGTGCTGTGCTTTCTGTTTGTCCGTCTGACCGATATTCCGGAAGGCACCTGGCCGCTGATCACGCTGGTGGTGGTGATGGGACCGATCTCCACCTGGGGCAATGTTTTGCCGCGCGTGGTGCAGCGTATCAGCGGTACCTTTGCCGGGCTGATATCAGGGCTGATCGCGCTGAAGCTGGAGCTGCTGTCACTGCCGCTGATGCTGGTGTGGTGCTTTATCGTGATGATCGTCTGCGGCTATCTGACGCTGGGCAAACACCCGTATATGGCACTGCTGATCGGCATCACGCTCGGCGTGGTGGTCGGCGCGCCGGCCGGCGATTTCACCGTGGCGCTGTGGCGCGGCGGCGATGTGATCCTCGGCTCGCTGATGGCCCTGCTGTTCAGCGCCATCTGGGCGCAGCGCGCCTATACTCACTGGCGCATTCAGCTGTCCGACGCCTTTATCAACATGGCGAAGATTCATCACGCTGGCTTTTCCGCCAATCTGGTGGAGAAGCCGCGCCTCAATCCGCGCTTCCAGAAGCTGCTTACCAGCGTGATCAAAATGCGCGCGCTGCTGGAGCCGGCGAGCAAAGAGACGCGCATCCCTAAATCGGTGTTTGAAGCCATTCAGACCATTAACCGTAATATGGTTAACACCATGCAGATGCAGATTGAAGCCTGGTGGGCGTCGCGCGAAAGCCATCTGATTCTGCTTAACGCGCCGACGCTGCGCCGCACGCAGCAGATGACCGAGAACACCCTGAACGCGCTGGCGGCGCTGATGGTGAAAGGCGAGACCGAACAGGTGATTGCCAACAGCCACGAGCTGGAAGCCATTACCCAGGAGCTGGAAGCGCTGATCGCCAACGGCAGCGCGCGGCTGGAGACCACCGCGATTTACGGTTACGTCTGGCTGAGTCTGGAGCAGGCGCGTCAGCTGGAGCGCATGACAGACCTGGTGCGTCTGGCGCTGCGCAAATAGTTTTCTCAGGCAATGACTTAGTGCGAATTGCCCTTTCTTTGCGCTAAGATAAGTGCCAGTCCGAATTTAGCGGTGAAAATTGCGAACCCGGCTTATAAGCCGCTAAGCTAAATGTCTTCCCGGTTTATGACTATTTTGCCTGCCGCGGCAGGCCACAAGAAAGGTGCCAACATGGAAAATGCCAAGCAATCATTTCAGGACGTACTGGAGTTTGTGCGTATGTTTCGTCGTAAAAACAAACTGCAGCGCGAAATTACGGACAACGAAAAGAAAATCCGTGATAACCAGAAACGTGTGTTGCTGCTGGACAACCTGAGCGAGTACATCAAACCTGGTATGAGCGTGGAAGCGATTCAGGAAATCATCGCCAGCATGCGCGTGGATTATGAAGATCGCGTAGACGAGTACATCATCAAAAACGCCGATCTGTCGAAAGAGCGTCGCGAGCTGTCGAAAAAGCTCAAAGCGATGGGCGAACCAAAAGGGCAGTAAGCTTCACGGGCTCGATAGCCGCGTTTTACTCCAGGGTCGCCCTTTACGGCGACCTTTTTAATGCCCGCGCCAGCTGCTGTAACTGCTGCGCAATCTCCGCCACATCCACCTGCTGCTGCAACGGCGCCGCCGTGGTGGCGCGCAGGACCAGCTCGGTCTCCAGCGGCTGACTGTCCGGCATCTCTCCCTCCAGCTGCGCCAGCAGACGATCGACGCTCACCGTGCCTAACTGCTGTAAATCCTGGCGCACCGTGGTCAGCGGTGGCTGATACCATGCGCTCTCCGCCGTATCGTCGTAACCGATGATCGACATCTCCGCCGGAATTCGTACGCCATGCTGATGCAGCGCGCGCATCGCCCCCAGCGCCATTTGATCGTTAGCCACCAGCAGCGCCTGCGGCAGCTGGTCGGGCAGCAGTGTCAGCAGCGCCTGGTAGCCGGACGCTGCGCTCCAGTCGCCGCTCAGTACGCAGTCCGGCACCAGCTGATGACGCGCCAGCGCCTGTTGCCAGGCGCTAAATCGCGCCCGCGCTGACGCGGAGCTGGCAGGCCCGTTCAGCACGCCAATCTGCCGGTGGCCGAGCGCCACTAGATGATCCACCGCCTGCTGCGCACCGCTGGTGCTCCGGTACTGACACTGCGCCACGGCCGCGCTGCGCTCCACATCCAGAAACAGCGTCGGTTTGCTGCCGCACTGCTGCTGAATCTGCGCCGCCTGCGCGGCATCCAGCGGCAGGTTGATCAGCAGAGCATCGACGCGCTGCGCCAGCAGTTCATGTACCGTGTCCTGTGCGTGGCTGGTGGCATTGGCCATGGCGATCACCAGATGATAGCCCTGCGCCGCCGCGCGCTGCTGAATCGCCGAAGCAATCTGCGCTGGCGCCATTAGCGCCAGATCGCTGGTCGCCAGACCGAGCGTGCGCGTGGCCTTGCCGGCCAGCTGCTGCGCGACCCGGTTTGGCACGTAGCTGAGCTGCTGCATCGCGGCTTCCACCCGCGCGCGGGTGCGGGGTGACACCTGCGCCGAATGGTTCAGCACCCGGGAAACCGTTTGATAGGAGACGCCAGCCAGCCGGGCGACATCGTCAAGCGTTACGGAACGCGCTGTCATTGATCCCTCCTGATGAGAATGCGGCGAGTGTAGCAAATTTTTCCCTGCCGTCGCGGTATTAAGGCGTTACACTGCCAGTGATAACGCAAGGAGAAAGTGATGCAGCTCAATGACCATCAAATTCAGGATATCAACACCATTGCCGCCTGGCTGGCGCTCGATCAGCTGCCAAAGGACGGTACGCTGGAGGTCGATTTAGCCATACTTGCCGGACATGCGGTGCTGCCGAACGTCGAAGCGGTGATTGCGCTGGCGAAGAAATATCAGCTGCCGTTGCTGATCAGCGGCGGCATCGGTCACTCAACCGCGCTGCTGGCCGCGATGATTGCCAGCCATCCGCTCTACCGCCAGATCGACACCGTCGGCAAGGGCGAAGCGCAGCTGCTGGGCGAGATGGCGCGCGTGTTCGCTGAGCTGCCTGACGATCAGCTGCTGCTGGAAACCGCCTCACGCAACTGTGGCGAAAACGCCGCCCTGAGCCAGCGCCTGCTGGATGAGCAGCAGTGGCAGCCGCAGCGCGTACTGCTGGTGCAGGATCCGTTGATGCAGCGTCGCAGCTGGGAAACCTTCCGCTGGCAGTGGCGCGATCGCGAGCATGCGCCGGAATTCATCAGCTGGCCGGTATTTGTGCCGCAGGTGATGATGGATGCGGGCATGCTGCGCATCGTTGGCGCGCCGCCACAGGGGTTGTGGTCAGTGGAGCGTTTTCTGTCGCTGCTGATGGGCGAGGTGCAGCGCCTGCGTGACGACGCCAGCGGCTACGGCCCGAACGGCAAGGGGTTCTTCGGTCACGTTGATGTACCCGACGCGGTCGAAGCAGCCTGGCAGCGCCTGATGCAGCTGCCCGGCGTGCAGTCGCGGTTGGGTTGAGCCGTCACCAAAAGCATATGTGATTGAGTAAAGAGAATATTCTGCCTTATCCGTAGCGGCGCAATTTATTGCGCAACCGGCCGCGGTGCGGAAATGCACATTGCGCGATAAATCGCGCCGCTACGGTTTGTGCGACTGGCTGGTGCCGCAATGACATGTCGCACAAATAACAGGATGCGCATTCATGCGCACCTGGCACGCCACGCACCGGACTGATCACCGCGTCTGCAAATACACCTGCAAGTTCACATACACCGCGTTCAGCAGCGGCGTCGCCACCGCATGGCGCGCGCCGCGCACCAGCAAATCGCCGATGATCTGATCGGCTTCGATATCGTAGCCCTGGGTTAAATCGCGGTACATGGATGAGGTCATCGCCGCATCAGGATTGTTCAGCGTCTCATAAATCTTCGCCGTCACGGCCGGACGCTGTTGGTAGCCATCAGCGGTGATCACCGCCAGCACCTCGGCGAAAATGCCCTGTAACAGCGCTTCACCACCGGCTGAACGCAGGATGTGCTGCGTATTGCCGCGCGCCACACAACACACCGCACCCAGCGTGCTCAGCAGCAGCCACTTCTCCCACAGCTCACTGATAATGTTATCGGCGAACACGCTGTCAAACTGCGCGTCACGCAGCGCGGCATCCACGCGCGCCAGACGGGCATCGTTGTTGCCGTCCAGCGCGCCGTAGTAAAGCACGTGCAGCGGCGACAGCTGCATCACTTCGCCGTGCTCGCCCAGCGTGGCGTGAATCTTACACAGCCCGCCAATCACCTTGTCACCGAAACGTGCGCGCAGCGTATCAATATGACGCATACCATTGAGGATCGGCATGATCAGCGTCTGCGGCCCAACCGCCAGGGCGATGTCTTCCATCGCCTGTTCCAGCGCAAAGCTTTTCACCGTCAGGATAATCAGATCGTAATCACCGGTCAGCGTCGAGGCCAGCGCCAGCTGCGGCTGCAGCACCGTGCTGCCTTCCGGCGTTTGCAGCACCAGTCCGGTCTGTTGCAGCTGCTGCTGGCGGCGCTCGCGCACCAGAAAGGTCACATCACGGCCGGCCTGCGCCAGGCGCGCGCCAAAGTACCCGCCGGTGGCACCGGCTCCCACAATCAGAATACGCATGGACTGTTTTCCCGTTAAGCATGAAAGCCTTACCTTAAAGCGCTGCGCGTCACTGCGCCACACCGCAAATGCGGAAAACCGTGACAATCTCAGCGATGAGCAAAAAAAGCTCAAACTGTTCGTATTCATTCGTACAATGGGTTTATGCTGGGGCACAGCGGCGGGCAATGGTGCCTGCCGGTTTTTTCGTCAACAGACTAAGGACGCATCATGCCCCGACCCCTCCCCATCGAACGTTATCGCAACATCGGCATCTCCGCGCACATCGATGCCGGTAAAACCACCACCACTGAGCGCATCCTGTTTTACACCGGAATGAGCCACAAGCTGGGTGAAGTGCACGATGGCGCGGCAACCACCGACTGGATGGCGCAGGAGCAGGAGCGCGGCATTACCATCACCTCGGCGGCGGTCAGCTGCTACTGGCCGGGCATGGACGGCAGCTTCACGCCGCACCGTATCAACATCATTGATACTCCCGGACACGTTGACTTCACCATTGAAGTGGAGCGCTCAATGCGCGTGCTGGATGGCGCCGTGATGGTGTACGACGCGGTCGGTGGCGTTCAGCCGCAGTCAGAAACCGTGTGGCGGCAGGCGAATAAATACCACGTGCCGCGCATTGCGTTCGTCAACAAGATGGACCGCCAGGGCGCGGACTTTTTCCGCGTGGTGCAGATGATGAAAGATCGCCTGCAGGCGCATCCGGTGCCGATTGTCATTCCCATCGGCGCTGAAGAGCAGTTCAGCGGGGTCATCGATCTCAACAAAATGCGCGCCATCTACTGGGACGACGCCAGCCAGGGCATGAGCTTTAGCTATGCGCCGATTCCGGACGCGCTGCAGGCGCAGGCGGCGGAGTGGCGGGAAAACATGGTGGCAGCAGCGGCAGAAGCTAGCGAAACGCTGATGGATCGCTATCTGGAGCAGGGCGATCTCAGTGAAGACGAGGTGATTGCCGGGCTGCGGCAGCGCACGCTGGCGGGCGAAATCCAGCCGATGCTGTGCGGCAGCGCGTTTAAAAACAAAGGGGTGCAGCGCATGCTCGATGCGGTCATCGAACTGATGCCTTCGCCGCTCGACGTGCCACCGGTCGCCGGCATCAACGAGCGCGGCGAACACGACGAACGCCATGCTGACGATGAGGAACCTTTCTCGGCGCTGGCGTTCAAGCTGATGAGCGATCCTTATGTCGGTCAGCTGACCTTTGTGCGCGTCTATTCTGGCGTGCTGCGCAAGGGTGACAGCGTGTGGAACGCGGTAAAAGGGCGTAAAGAGCGCATTGGCCGCATCGTGCAGATGCAGGCTAACGATCGCATCGAAATTGATGAGATCCGCGCCGGCGATATTGCCGCCTGCGTCGGGCTGAAAGAGGTCACCACCGGCGAAACGCTGTGCGATCCTAATGCGGTAATCACGCTGGAGCGCATGGAGTTTCCCGATCCGGTGATTTCGCTGTCGATTGAGCCAAAGACCAAAGGCGATCAGGAAAAAATGGGGCTGGCGCTGCAGCGGCTGGCGGCAGAGGATCCGTCGTTCCGGCTGCACACCGATGAGGAGTCCGGTCAGACCATCATCTCTGGCATGGGCGAACTGCATCTGGAGATTATCGTCGACCGTCTGAAACGCGAGTTCGGCGTGGAAGCCAATATTGGCCGGCCGCAGGTAACCTACCGCGAAACCATCCGCAAAACGGTGCGCGAGGTGGAAGGGAAATTCGTGCGTCAGTCGGGCGGTAAGGGCCAGTATGGTCACGTGGTGCTGACGCTGGAGCCGCAGGCGGCCGGAAGCGGTTTCGCCTTTGAAGACGCGACCAAAGGCGGCGTGGTGCCGCGCGAATTTATTCCTTCAGTGGAGAAGGGCATTCGCGAAGCGCTCAACAGCGGCGTGCTGGCCGGTTATCCGGTGGTCGACATCAAAGCCACGCTGACGTTTGGCTCTTATCACGACGTTGACTCGTCCGAGATGGCGTTCCGCATGGCGGCGATCTTTGGCTTCAAAGCGGCAGCGAAGCAGGCCGATCCGGTGATACTTGAGCCGGTGATGCAAGTGGAAGTGGAGACGCCGGAAGAGTATGCCGGCGGCGTGATGGGCGATTTGTCATCCCGGCGCGGCACGCTGCAGGGCATGGACGAGCGTTTCGGCGCGCGCATTATCCGTGCTGAAGTGCCGCTGGCCGAGATGTTTGGCTACGCCACCACGCTACGCTCAATGTCTCAGGGCCGCGCCACGTATAGCATGGAGTTTGCCCACTACGCCGAAGCACCGCGTAACGTCGCAGAGGCGATTATCGCGGCTCGCGCACAGTAAGTCCGCTGGCGGCAGGGATGCCGCCGGTTAGTGCTTTATTTACAGCGCCGTCACGCCCAGCGCGGCGGCGTCATCTTCCCAGCGTTTAACCTCGTCAAACCAGTCGCGCTGCGGCACAGAAAAGCCCGCCAGCAGGTTGGCCTTCATCACATCCTTGTAATCCTCCACATTGGCCAGCTCAAACAGCGTGCTGCGCAGCTTTTCCAGTAGCAGACTGTCGGTTTTCGCCGAGGTTATCAGCGGCAGCGCGGCACACAGCGGGGTTTCACCGATAATGGCTAAGCCCTGCAGCTCCTGCGGCCGGTATTTGCGCAGCAGCGCCCAGGTGATGCAATCAATGGCGGCGAGGTCGGCCTCTCCGGCGCGCAGCGCGGCCAGCGACTGGCGGTGGCTGCCGCTGAACCGGGTAGTGGCGAAGAATTTGCCGTCCTGGGCCAGCGGCGCGACCACGTAGCGCAGCGAATTGTATCCGGAGTGTGAGTCATTGCTGTTGCACACTGCGCGACGGTCGCGGAAATCGGCGAGGCTCAGGTTCTCATCTTCCTGCCGTGCCACCAGCCAGCTGCGATAGCGCAGATCATGGCAGCCAGGCGCATTGGACTGAAACGTGCCCACCAGTTGCACGTCAGGCAATAGCGCGACCAGCGGATAGCCGCAGGTCTGACTCAGCAGCAGATTGTCATCACGCCAGTGTGGCAGCAGGTCGTCGTGCCACTGCACCTCAGCCTGCACGCCGCGCTTCGCCAGCAGCCGCGTCAGCACTGAGGTCATGGCCAGCGTGCTCGGGTGGTCGATGTCGTACATCGGTAAAGAGATGATGTGCATTCTGTGCGTCCTTGTGGTGTCCCGGGTGGGCGTTAACGTCGATCGGCTGACGCCAGAAGCGCTTCATCCATTCGCCGTAACCGGCAACGCGAAAACCCTGATTACGCTGATAGTAGCCGTCGCGGTAGAGCAAATAGACTTTGCGCAGACCGTACCAGGGTAAACCGGGCAGATCGTGATGTACAGAATGATAGTTGAGATTCAGGAACAGCAGGCGCCACGGCCAGGCCGCTTCGTTATTCACCGAGCGCGCCAGCGGCGCCTCATCGGCACGATGTTCGTAAAATGAGCGCACCTTGGTCAGCATCAGCGCCGGATAGCTCACCGCCAGCACCAGCCACAGCGGGGAAAAGCCGTGCAGGCTGAGCCAGTAAAAAAGTCCGGCCAGCAGTAGCAGGTGCACCAGCCACATCATCATCGCCGGCACGTCGCGCTGCACCACGCTTTGCGTCAGCGCGCGCAGCGTGGCGAGGATATCCAGCAGCGGTCCCAGCAGCAGACGTCCCGGAAAGGTGTTGCGCAGATGGATAACGCGCTGCTGCCAGGGTTTGAGCCGAGCCCAGTGCGCCGGCGACAGATAATAGGTTTCCGGATCATCATGCGGATCGGTCAGGGTGTGGTTGCGGTGATGCGCCAGGTGCGAATCCCGGTACAGACCATACGGATACCACACCGCCAGCGGCAGCGTGCCAAACAGCTGATTAAGGCGCGGCAGGCGCGTCGGATGGCCATGAATCAACTCATGCTGCAGCGACAAATACCAGGTGGTGAACAGGATCAGCAGCAGCGTGGCGAGGGGCAGGCCCAGCGTTTGCCAGTACAGCACGCTGGCGAACCAGCCGCTATAAACGGTAATGATTAACAGCCAGGTCGGCAATTCGCTGCGCCAGAGCCAGCTGCGCGCCAGCTGATGCACCACTTCGCGCTGTTGCGCACTGAGGTAGGCGGAGGTTCCTTTGACCATGTTCATGTGTTCAGTCAGCGAGACGGGAAAAGATGCGCTCACGATGCGCGATACGCGTGATAAACACAAAGACGGAAAATTGCTTTGTTATGCAAAAAAGTTGAAGAAGCGCGCGAAAACTATTGGCTATCAGTCCTCTTCGCACAGGCGTAACCTTACCTCATCGAATTCTGATTGATGACGCCGGCGCCGTTCTGGCCCGCGAGGAGCATTTAGCATGAAAAAAATTGGCTTTTTATCTTTCGGTCACTGGACCCCGTCACCACACTCGGCCACCCGTTCGGCGCAGGATGTGCTGCTGCAGTCGATTGACCTGGCTGTCGCCGCCGAAGAACTGGGTGCCGACGGTGCCTATTTCCGCGTACACCACTTTGCCCGCCAGCTGAGTTCACCGTTTCCGCTGCTGGCGGCGGTCGGTGCCAAAACCAGCCGCATCGAGATTGGTACCGGTGTGATCGACATGCGTTACGAAAATCCGCTGTATATGGCGGAAGACGCCGGGGCAGCGGACCTGATCGCCAACGGCCGTTTGCAGCTCGGCCTGAGCCGTGGCTCGCCGGAGCAGGTGATTGAAGGCTACCGCTACTTTGGCTTTAATCCGCGCGAAGGGGAAACCGATGCGGATATGGGACGTCGTCACACCGAAGAGCTGCTGGAAGTGCTGCGTGGCGAAGGGTTTGCCAAACCCAATCCGCAGCCGATGTTCCCGAATCCACCGGGGCTGCTGCGCCTGGAGCCATATTCCGAAGGCCTGCGCGAGCGTATCTGGTGGGGCTCCGGCTCGAACGCCACATCGATCTGGGCGGCCCAGCTGGGGATGAATTTGCAGAGCTCGACGCTGAAGGATGACGAGACCGGCGAACCGTTCCATGTGCAGCAGGCGAAGCAGATTCGCGCCTATAAAGAAGCCTGGCAGGCGGCAGGGCATCAGCGTGCGCCGCGCGTGTCGGTCAGCCGCAGTATTTTTGCCCTGATGAACGACACCGACCGCGCTTACTTTGGTCGCGGCGGACAGGAGCAGGATTCCGTCGGATTCCTCGATGAGAAAACCCGCGCCATCTTTGGGCGTAGCTATGCTGCAGAGCCGGAGCAGCTGATCAAACAGCTGGCACAGGATGAAGCGATTGCGGAAGCCGATACCCTGTTGCTGACCATCCCTAATCAGCTTGGCGTGGATTATTGTGCGCACGTGATCGACAGCATTCTGACCCACGTCGCGCCAGAACTCGGCTGGCGTTAAGCGGCGACAGTGCGCAGGGAAGCGCACAATTATTGCGCGATAAATCGCGCCGCGACCAGGTGCGCATAAATGCGCACCCTGGGAAATGCGGCAAGGTCTTTTGACGCGTATTAGATTCTGCAGGGTTGCCATTGATCGCGACAACGCGTCCTTCACGAACGGACCCAGACCTTGTAACCCGCATTCAACCCTGTAGGGTCGCCATTTATGGCGACCAACCATTGCGCGATAAATCGCGCCGCTACCAGGTGCGCATAAATGCGCAACCTGGGAAATGCGGCAAAGGCTTTGACCCGTATTAGATTCTGCGTTGTCGCCATTGATGGCGACAACGCGTCCTTCACGAACGCACCCAGACCTTGTAACCCGCATTCAACCCT
>NZ_JALNUZ010000032.1:0-223 GCF_026541005.1 Pantoea sp. GM_Pan_4 | reverse complement strand
GACGGCTGCGAAGTCGTGACACTTTGTGTCCCCTTCGTCTAGCGGTTAGGACTCCGCCCTTTCACGGCGGCAACAGGGGTTCGAATCCCCTAGGGGACGCCACTGCTTGGTGACAGGTGAAAGGTGTCTCCACAGAATATCTCAAAACTGACGGTAACGTCGTGTTTGAGATATTGCTCTTTAACAATCCGGAACAAGCTGAAAATTTGAAACGACGCGTCGT
>NZ_JALNUZ010000031.1:0-483 GCF_026541005.1 Pantoea sp. GM_Pan_4 | reverse complement strand
GACTGCAAGCATTTGAGAGACCCGAACGCATCGTAAATTTCATTCTTATTACGGAGAATGAATACGACGCGTCGTTTCAAATTTTCAGCTTGTTCCGGATTGTTAAAGAGCAAATACTTCGCAGCACACCGTCGCCGGTATACTCTGAAGTAAGTTTCAGTACTGTAATGGTGGAGCTAAGCGGGATCGAACCGCTGACCTCCTGCGTGCAAGGCAGGCGCTCTCCCAGCTGAGCTATAGCCCCATACAGTCACTGCAGAGACCATCTACATCCACTCACCAGGAGTCACGTTTCTCACACGGGAAATGTGATTTCGTCTCAGGCAAGGCATGTTTTCGCGAAGCATAGTGAACTATGCGAGCCGGAAACATAACGCGGCATGAGAAGAAATCTGGTAGGCCTGAGTGGACTTGAACCACCGACCTCACCCTTATCAGGGGTGCGCTCTAACCACCTGAGCTACAAGCCTGTAGAGGTTTTTT
>NZ_JALNUZ010000030.1:0-1210 GCF_026541005.1 Pantoea sp. GM_Pan_4 | reverse complement strand
GTAGATACCGTCTTGCCGGTTACCTGGCAAGACATATTTCGGCATCGAACGGACGACCCGATTTCAGCACGCCATAAGCCAGCTGCAGCAGCTTCTTCATCGCCGCGCACACCACGACTTTTCCCGTTTTCTTACCCGCATCCAGCCGTTTCTTCAGCGCACTCACCGCCGGATTCCACTTCATCGCCACTATCGCAGGCATGTACAGGGCCTTGCGCATCGCGCTGTTGCCCATCTTCGATATCCTGCTTTTGCCCTTCCACTCACCGGACTCCTGCCGCATCGGATTCAGACCCACCCACGCCACAAGCGCCTTGCTGCTGCTGAACCTCGACATGTCCCCCAGATACGCCAGCATCGTGCTGCTCAGCACGCCCGCGATGCCCGGGATGGACTCCAGCAGTTCCCTGTTCTTTTTAAGGCCCGGATCATTGTCGATATGGTCGTTTATTGCCCGCTTCGTTTCGTCTATCTGCGCATCCAGCGCCGCAATGACCACGCGGATTGAGGGCTGCACCACCGCATCCGAGACCTCCAGCCGGTTCTCTTCCATCTGCCGCATTTCCTGAAGATTCGTCAGGCGCTTCACCAGCGCCTTCAGCCTGCGTTCATTCAGCGGCGCCGGCTGCCACAGCGACGGGCCGTGCAGTTTACAGTAGCGCGCTATCATGCGCGCATCGTCTTTATCCGTCTTGTTACGGCTCAGCTCCGCCTGTCCGAAGCGCCTGATGCGCGCGGGATTTTCCACGCTGACATCATAGCCTTCGTCGTGCAGGAAGGTGGCCAGCGGCTCACTGTACGCGCCGGTAGCCTCCATGCAGATATGGCAGCAGCCGAACGGCTCCAGCCATTTTTTCAGGGCGATAAAGCCCTTAGGGGTGTTGGGAAAGACTTTGGTTTTGTAAGACGTGTCGCCTTTCCAGACGGCCACATCAAACTTTCCGGAGGCAACATCAATGCCGACAGGCATACGGGTTTGCATAGATTCTCCTTAACAGCACAGGGAAACCGCCATGACCATCCTTATGGATGCGTGCTCGGGGCACAGGATACCGTCCGGTCTTGAAGGCGGGAGTTAAGTTGCCGGGGATGAATCTACGAAGCAGGCTTTATGCCCAGGGGGCGCCCCCATCTCACCAGCAACTTCCCGATGATCAGTCGGGGATCATCATACCCGGAGGAGAATGATCGGGATATAAGGGGCGCCATT
>NZ_JALNUZ010000003.1:0-460299 GCF_026541005.1 Pantoea sp. GM_Pan_4 | reverse complement strand
TCAATGCGCACCCTACAGGTTTTGTAGGGTCGCCATTCATGGCGACCTGCCATCAAACCGCACAAATCCGTAGCGGCGCGATTTCGCGGTGCGCATAAATGCACGCCCGGCGAAACCTGTAGGGTCGCCATTTATGGTGACCTGCCGTCAAACCGCACAAATCCGTAGCGGCGCGATTTATCGCGCAAACAGGTTATGCGGCACCTTTATGGCAACCTGCTGTGCAATCGGGCAAAAAATCGCCCCCACTGTAACCGCGCCATGAACTGCACGGTCGCCATTGATGGCGACAGAAAAACCCAACGCTGCATGGACAGCAGGAGAAAACATCATGGAAATCGCCTACTGGCTAATCGGTACACTGCTGGCGCTGTGCGTCGGTAGCTTTCTCAACGTGGTCATTTATCGCCTGTCGCAGCAGGTAATGAACCCGCAACCCGGCATTCCCCTGCTGCTGCCGCGCTCGCACTGTCCACACTGCCAGACCACGCTGCGCGCGATCGATATGCTGCCGCTGCTGAGCTGGCTGCTATTACGCGGACGCTGTCGCTACTGCCACCACCCGGTGAGTCTGCGCTACCCGCTGACGGAACTGCTCACCGCCGCGATCAGCCTGGCGCTGGCCTGGCTGCTGCCGCCCGATAGCCGCCTGCCTGCCGCCCTGCTGCTCGCCTGGATTCTGCTGGCGCTGACCCTCATCGACATTGAGCATCTGCTGTTGCCGGACGCTCTCACCCTTTCACTGCTGTGGCTTGGCCTGCTGTTCAAAGCGCTGCACTGGCTGCCCGGAACGCTGCATGACGCGGTGTTCGGCGCGATAGCCGGCTACAGCGCACTGCGGCTAATGGGTGGACTCTACCAGCTGATAAAAAAGCGCCCCGGTCTCGGTGGCGGAGACGCCAAACTGCTGGCTGCGCTGGGTGCCTGGCTTGGCTGGGCGCTTTTACCCTTTGTGCTGTTACTGGCTTGCACAGGCGCAATTTTATTTGTTCTGCTGGCCCGATTAGGCTGGCAACGCGAGCTGCATCACGTGCTGCCCTTTGGTCCTTGGCTGGCACTGGCGGGCATAAGTCTTTTTATTCACACGATTATTTAATCGCCTGTTCATATCGCGGCGCTAAAATAAATGGCCAGTTTCTGTCCAACGCCCTGATTCCTATATGAAAAGAATAAACAATTCTAAACAAAATTAATCATTGTGATGTGCGTCAAAAGGCTCTATATTGGCCGCGTTTTTTGAGCCACTGATACTTTTTTGTTCAACTAGTCAATCGGCCAGCCTGTTCGAGCCCCGGTTGAAGGAGAGATATGATGACGGATAAAGTCCGTATTGATACTTTTGGTGCCAACTCATTCAACGGAAACAACGACGCATTCTTAGCCCGTCAGGCTGAGTTTGAATCAAACGTCAGGAGTTACCCGCGCAAGTTGCCTTTAGCGATTGCCAAAGCCAATGGCGTGTGGATTACGGATGTTGAAAACAAACAATATCTTGACTGTCTGGCTGGCGCAGGGACGCTGGCACTTGGTCATAACCATCCTGATGTTCTGCAGAGCATCCAAAATGTCATTACCAGCGGCTTGCCGTTACATACTCTTGATCTGACGACGCCACTGAAAGATCAGTTCTCCGAATCTCTGCTCTCGCTGCTGCCAGGTCAGGGTAAAGAGTACTGCCTGCAGTTCACCGGTCCATCCGGTGCTGATGCCGTTGAAGCGGCGCTGAAACTGGCGAAAAAAGTCACCGGCCGCAGCGGCGTAATCAGCTTCTCTGGCGGTTACCACGGGATGACGCACGGCGCGCTGTCCGTGACCGGCAACCTGTCGCCGAAAGAAGCGGTTGACGGCATGATGCCAGAAGTGCAGTTCATGCCTTACCCGCACCTGTACCGTTGCCCGCTGGGCCTCGGCGGCGAAGCTGGCGTGAAAGCCCTGACCTACTACTTCGAAAACCTGATCAACGACGTTGAAAGCGGCGTGCGTAAGCCTGCGGCCGTGATCCTCGAAGCGGTACAGGGTGAAGGCGGCGTGAACCCGGCGCCAGCTGAGTGGCTGCAGCGCATCCGCAAAGTGACCCAGGAACACGGCATTCTGCTGATCCTTGACGAAGTCCAGGCTGGCTTTGCCCGTACCGGTAAGTTCTTTGCCTTCGAACACGCGGGCATTGAGCCAGACATCATCGTGATGTCTAAAGCGGTGGGTGGCGGTCTGCCTCTGGCCGTGCTGGGTATTAAAAAGCAGTTTGACGCCTGGTCACCTGGCCACCACACCGGTACCTTCCGCGGCAACCAGCTGGCGATGGCAACCGGTCTGGCGACGCTGAAGATCCTGACCGAGCAGAACATCGCCGGCAAAGTGGCAGAACAGGGTGAATGGCTGAAAGCCCAGCTGAACGCGATGGCGAAACGCTTCCCGGTTATTGGTCACGTACGCGGCCTCGGGATGATGATCGGTATCGAAATCGTTAAGCCACACGAGCCAGCTGACCACATGGGCAGCTTCCCGGCCGACGGCGAACTCTCTGCACTGCTGCAGAAAAAATGCTTCGAAGCCGGTCTGATTCTGGAGCGTGGCGGTCGTCACGGTGCGGTACTGCGCCTGCTGCCATCACTGCTGATCAGCAACGAAGAGCTGGCCGTGTTCCTGGATAAATTTGAGCAGGCGCTGCTGGGCGCTGGCGTCAAACCTGTTTGACTGGAAGAGTAAATGTCTGAAGTAAACCCGATTCTGGCCGCCTCGGCCCCGAGCATTGAGGCGTACCAGCAGGCGATTGCCCAGAGCAGCGCCGCGGTTGTGCAGTGGCTGCAACAGCCTGAGATGTACCAGGGCAAAACGGTTGCCGAACTGCGCGAGCGTATCACGCTCGACTTCAATCCAAACGGCCTGGGCAACCAGGCCGCGATTGAACGTGCGATTGAATATTTCCTCAAAGACAGTCTGGCGGTGCACCATCCGCAGTGCGTTGCGCACCTGCACTGTCCGAGCCTGGTGGTAAGCCAGGCGGCTGAAGTGCTGATCAACGCCACTAACCAGAGCATGGATTCGTGGGATCAGAGCCCTTCTGCCACCATTATTGAAATCAAACTGATTGAGTGGCTGCGTGCGCAGGTTGGCTATCCGGCCGGTGATGCGGGCGTGTTCACCAGCGGCGGTACGCAGAGCAACCTGATGGGCCTGATGCTGGCACGTGACGCTTTCTATGCGCGTCAGGGCCATTCCGTGCAGCAGCACGGCATCACTGGCGATCTGCGCAAGATTAAAGTGCTGTGCTCAGAAAATGCCCACTTCTCCGTGCAGAAGAACATGGCGCTGCTGGGCCACGGCTATCAGTCTGTGGTGCAGGTGAAGTCGGATCAGTTCGCCCGTATGGACGTGAATGACCTGAAAGCCAAACTGGCGCAGGCTGAAGCCAACGGCGAACAGATCCTGGCGATCGTCGCGACGGCAGGTACTACCGATGCCGGTGCCATCGATCCGCTGCGTGAAATCGCAGCCATTGCCGCTGAGCACAACATCTGGGTGCACGTGGATGCGGCCTGGGGCGGTGCGCTGCTGCTGTCTGAAAAGTATCGTCATTACCTGGATGGTCTGGAGCTGGTGGATTCCGTCACCCTCGACTTCCATAAACAATACTTCCAGACCATCAGCTGCGGCGCGTTCCTGCTGAAAGACGCGCGTCACTATGAGCTGATGCGTTATCAGGCAGCTTACCTGAACTCCGAGTTCGATGAAGAAGCTGGCGTGCCAAACCTGGTGTCCAAATCACTGCAGACCACGCGTCGTTTCGATGCGCTGAAACTGTGGATGGGTCTGGAAGCGCTGGGTCAGAAGCAGTACGCCGCGATTATCGACCACGGCGTAAGCCTGGCACAGGACGTCGCGCAGTTCGTTGAATCTGAGCCGCGTCTGGAACTGGTAATGCAGCCACAGCTGGCCAGCGTGCTGTTCCGCTATCGTCCAGCCCAGCTGAGCGACAGCGCGCAGATCGCCCTGTTCAACCAGCGTATCGGCGATGCGCTGCTGGAATCTGGCCGCGCTAACGTCGGTGTGACCGAGCATGCAGGCGTGACCTGCCTGAAGCTGACTCTGCTGAACCCGACCGTCACGCTGGAAGACATCAAGCTGCTGCTGGCGCTGGTAGAAAAAACCGCTGCTCAACTGCTGAGCGCCTGATTAGGCGTGAAGTGAACAAGCCGCTAACCGGTAACGGTTAGCGGCTTTTTTTATGGGTTACAGACTGATCGCCGCACGCTGGCTCACTGCGGAATGCGCGCAATCACCTTGATTTCGAAATCATAGCCCGCCAGCCAATTGACGCCCACCGCCGTCCAGTTGGGATAAGGCTCATCGCCGAAGAAGCGCAGCCGTACTTCGTTCACCGTGGCGAACTGCGCTTCCGGATCGGTATGAAACGTGGTGACGTCAACCACGTCATCAAAACTGCAACCGGCGGCCTTCAGCACTGCCGTGAGGTTAGTAAATGCCTGATTAACC
The DNA here is from genome assembly GCF_026541005.1 of Pantoea sp. GM_Pan_4. Taxonomy (NCBI): domain Bacteria; kingdom Pseudomonadati; phylum Pseudomonadota; class Gammaproteobacteria; order Enterobacterales; family Erwiniaceae; genus Pantoea; species Pantoea sp. GM_Pan_4. The sequence continues at coordinate 455,805 of NZ_JALNUZ010000003.1, read as the reverse complement.
TGACGCGTGAAATCGGGCTCGGCGGTGCCATCATCCCGGCTGCCTACCTGGCCGGAAACAAATAGCAGGTCGCCGGAACGAATCGCCGCAGAGTATTTATTGATGTTGTACAACGCCTGACGGCCCGCTGGAAAAACAGCATCGCGTTTGTTCATAATCGTACTCCTGAAGATGAGTGAAGAAAGCGGGTTAGCTATGCCCACTTCGCTTTAACATACGCCGCGTATGTATTACTATGTTTTACATACGCGGCGTATGTCAATGCAAAATTTAAGGAACAGCGATGGCAGCCAGACGACGGGCAGACCAGGTGGAAGAGACGCGCGGCAAACTGATTGCCGCTGCACGACGCGCGTTCGCGCAGAAGGGTTACAGCGAAGCGTCAATGGATGACCTCACGGCAGCCGCCGGGCTGACGCGCGGTGCGCTGTACCATAATTTCGGCGACAAGAAAGGGTTACTACAGGCGGTCATTGACCAGATTGATGGCGAGATTCTTGAGCAGATGCGCGCAGCCGGACAGCAGTATCACACTCGCTGGCACGCGTTTCTGGCGGAAGCCATTACCTATATCGAGATGTCGCTGGAGCCGGAAGTCCAGCGCATTATGCTGCTGGATGGCCCGGCGGTGCTGGGCGATCCGTCGCGCTGGCCTAATCAGACCGCCTGTCTGCGCACCACCGCCGCCATGCTGGCGGAGCTGATCGAGGAAGGTACGGTGAAACCGGTCGATACCGAAGCGGCGGCGCAGCTGGTCAACGGCGCCGCGCTCAATGCCGCGCTGTGGATTGCCGCTGCCGATGAGCCGGTCGCGGCGCTGCCGCGTGCGGTGCAGGCCTTCCGGCTGCTGGTTTCCGGGCTGCTGGTCAACCCGGCGTCGCATTGAGTTCGCGTATCCAGCTGAGGAACGCCTGCAGCGGTGCCGGGATCAGCCGACGGTCGTTGTAATACAGCCACAGGCCGGGAAAGCTGAGCCACCAGTCGGCAAGAATCGGTTGCAGACTGCCGTTGGCCAGCGCCGGCTTCAGCCAGTCCTCAAACAGGTAGACCACGCCGGCACCGGCGATGGCCGTTGACACCGTCAGCTCCATCGCCGCACCGATGCTGCAAATCAGCGGCCCCTGCGGCTGTAGCGTGATGCGTTCCGCGCCGCGGCTGAACTCCCATTCGGCCGTCACCCCGGTGGCATAACGACCATACAGACAGCGATGCTGCATCAGGTCGCGCGGATGCTGCGGCGTACCGTAAGCCGCCAGATAGGCCGGCGCCGCGGCCGCGGCAAAGCGCTGCACGCGCGGACCAATCGGCAGCGCCACCATATCCTGCTCCAGATGATCGTCGTAACGGATACCGGCATCGCAGCTGTCGCGAAAAATGTCCTGCACATTACTCTCCGCCACAATCTCCAGCCGGATGTCCGGATAGCGCTGCAAAAATCCCGGCACAATCGCCGGTAATACCAGCCGCGCCGCGCTGACCGGCACGTTCAGCCGCAGCGTGCCGCCCGGCGTGTCACGGAACGTGTTCAGGGCATCCAGCGCCGCATCCACTTCGTTCATGGCGGGCAGCAGCCGTGACATCAGCGCCCGGCCCGCTTCGGTCAGTACCACCGTTCGCGTGGTGCGATTGAACAGCCGAACGCCCAGTTGCTGTTCGGCGCGCCGCACCGCATCACTCAAACGCGACGGATTGCTGCCGCTCATGCGCGCCGCCTCGCGAAATCCGCCAGCTTTTGCCACCGCCACTACCGCATGCAGCAACGCCATATCCAGCGCCATTGTGCGTCACTCCGTACAGTCTGTCCTGATTTGCTCGGATAGTCGCACAGCACCGTTGTGATTACAATTTAAACACTATCCGATGAAGGAGGTTTACATGTCACAGGCTACCACCACTTACACACTGGGCGACCGTCAGGTTGCCCGTCTCGGCTACGGTGCCATGCAGCTGGCCGGTCCCGGCGTATTTGGCCCGCCGAAAGATGAAGCCCGCGCGCTACAGGTGCTGCGCGATGCCGTGGCTGCCGGTGTGAATCACATCGACACCAGTGATTTTTACGGGCCGCACATCACAAATCAGCTGATCAAAAAAGCGCTCTATCCTTACCCCGACGATCTGGTGCTGGTGACCAAAGTGGGTGCCCGACGTGATGCCAAAGGCGGCTGGCTGCCCGCCAGCACGCCGGAGGAGCTGACGCAGGCGGTTGAAGACAACCTGCGCAATCTTGGCCTCGACGTACTGGAGGTGGTCAATTTACGCTCGATGCTGAGCGTTCATGGACCGGCAGAGGGATCGCTGGAGCCGCAAATCGAGGCGATGATTAAGTTGCAGCAGCGTGGCCTGATTCGGCACATTGGCCTGAGTAACGTGACCGCCAGTCAGGTCGCGCAGGCACAGCATATGACGCCGATTGCCTGCGTACAGAATCTGTATAATCTCGCCAATCGTCAGGATGATGCGCTGATCGACCAGCTGGCGGCGCAGGGCATTCCCTACGTGCCGTTCTTTCCGCTCGGCGGTTTTTCGCCGCTGCAGTCGGAACAGCTCAGCGCGGTGGCCAGCACGCTCAACGCCAGTACGCTGCAGGTGGCGCTCGCCTGGCTGTTGCAACGCTCAGATAATATTCTGCTCATTCCCGGCACCTCCTCGCCGCAGCATCTGCAGCAAAATCTGGCCAGCGCGGCGCTGACGCTGAGCCCGGAGGTGGTTGCGCAACTGAACAGCATTGGCCGGGCGTAAGGCACACGCCGGGGCTATCCCCGCCCGGCGATGCCCGCTTCCACCAGGCAGGCTTTGAGCACACCAAACGCATCCTGACACTGGCGCTCATCCACGCAGGCGTAACCGAGCAGCAGACCGCGTCGCTCCTGCGGATGCATATAGTATTGCGACAGCGGCCGCACCTTCACGCCGCGTCGCAGCGCCAGCGCGGCAATCGCCACATCATCGCAGCCCGGAGGCAGATTCAGCACCAGATGCAGCCCGGCTTCATGATTGACCACCGGCATAAAGGCCGCGCCCAGGTAGCGCTCAATCAGCGTCATCATAAAGCGCCGGCGCTGACTATAGAGTTTGCGCATGCGCCGGATGTGCGTCATGTAGTGGCCTTTCTGGATGAATTCCGCCAGCGCGCGCTGCACCAGCAGATGCCCGCCGCGATAGAGTTCGGCCGCCGCCACGCGCAGCGGCTGCGCCAGCGCTTTTGGTACCACCAGATAGCCGAGACGCAGCGCGGGATAGAGCGTTTTACTGAAAGTGCCCATGTAGATCACTGGCGCATCCGGCTCAAAGCCCTGCAGCGAGGGAAATGGCTGGCCGGCGAAGCGAAATTCGCTGTCATAGTCATCTTCCACCAGCCAGCTTTTGTGTTTGCGCGCCAGGTCGAGCAGTTGCCTGCGCCGCTCCAGACTGAGATGCACACCCAGCGGATACTGGTGTGACGGTGTCACAAAAATCATCTTCGGCGCTTTGCTGCGCGGTGCCAGCTCCGGGATAATGCCCTGTTCATCCACCGCTTTGGCCTGAATTTTTAGTCCGTTAATGCGTAACAGGTTGCGTGTGCCCCAGTAGCCTGGCTCCTCGATCCACACCGGATCGCCCGCGTCGCACAGCACGCGCGTCACCAGATCCACCGCCTGATGAATGCCTTCAGTAATGATGATTTGATCGGCGTCGGCACGCACCGAGCGCGCCACGCTGAGATACTCAGCCAGCGCCTGGCGCAGCTGCGGACAGCCGCCGTTACTGCTGTAAATCAGCCGCTCGATGTCGGGTTCGCGATTCAGCCGCGACTGAATCTGGCTAAACAACTTATGCGGAAACTCACGCACATCCGGCGCGCCGGGCACAAACGCACCCCACTGATAAGGCGAGGCATTGGCGTGACCGAGCAGCGTGGCGCCGCGTTTTGAAATCGCCGCCGGTTTACTCATCAGGGGTTCACTGAGCGGCAGCGCCGGCACGCTGTTCAGGCACCCTTCCGGCAGGTTTTCTGCAATCCAGGTGCCGCTGCCGGTGCGCGCGCTGACATATCCCTGCGCGACCAGATTTTCATAGACGTTGAGCACCGTATTACGCGACACCGCCAGCTCGCGCGCTAAATCACGCGTCGCTGGCAGGCGTGAGCCGCGTGGGAAAATGCCCTCTACAATCGCCGCCTGCATGCAGTGCAGCAGGCGCTGCTGCAGCGTGCCTTCCGCGACAAACTGTAGTCGTTCCAATACATGATCGGCGTACAAACTCCGCAATTGGCTCCATCCTTCTCAGTGAAATTGGCTCTGGCAACCGCGCTCAGTGCAGGCATAAATAAACGTGTTTGTCGTGATTTGTAAAGACGCTTATCGCTAAGGAAAGGTTATGGAAGGTAAAAACAACCAGTTGCAACAACGCAAAGATGACGCGCTGCCGCGCGGCACCGGTAATCTTTGTCAGTGGTATGTCGATCAGGCCGAAAACGCCACGCTGCGTGACGTTGAGGGCAATAGCTGGATTGATTTCGCTGGCGGCATCGCGGTGCTCAACACCGGCCACCGTCATCCGCGTATCGTGCAGGCCATTGCCGATCAGTTAGCAAAATTCACCCATACCGCGTTCCAGGTCACGCCGTATGAGAGCTATGTGGCGCTGGCGGAACGCATCAATCAGCGGGTGCCAATTGCCGGTAAAGCCAAAACCGCTTTTTTCACCACCGGCGCTGAAGCGGTAGAGAATGCGGTTAAAGTGGCGCGCGCCGCTACCCGTCGGCACGGCATCATCACCTTCGGTAACGCCTTTCACGGCCGCACCTTCATGACCATGGCGATGACCGGCAAAGTGGCACCTTACAAGCGCGATTTTGGCCCGATGCCGGCCTCGGTGTTTCACGCCCGCTACCCTAACGCGGTCACCGGCATCAGCGTTGAGGACGCTATCGCCAGCCTGCACGACCTGTTCAGCCACGACATCGCGCCGCAGGATGTGGCCGCCATCGTACTGGAACCGGTGCAGGGCGAAGGCGGTTTCCACATCGCGCCGGCAGAGTTTCTTACGCAGCTGCGCGCGCTGGCCGATGAGCACGGCATTCTGCTGATTGCCGATGAGGTACAGAGCGGATTTGCCCGCACCGGCAAGCTGTTCGCCATGGAACACTACAGCGTGCAGCCCGATCTTATCACCATGGCGAAAAGCCTGGCGGGCGGCATGCCGCTGTCGGCGGTGAGCGGTCGTGCTGACATCATGGATGCGCCCGGTCCGGGCGGGCTGGGCGGTACCTACGCCGGCAATCCGCTGTCGATTGCCGCCGCGCATGCGGTGCTGGATGTCATCGACGAAGAACAGCTGTGCCAGCGCGCCAGCGAACTGGGCGCGACGCTGAGCGAACTGCTGCACCGCGCGCGCCGCGCTAACGCGTCGATTACCGACGTGCGTGCGCTGGGCTCAATGGTAGCCGTGGAGTTTGCCAGTGCGCAGCAGGCGCAGGCGCTGCAGCAACAGGCGATGGCACGCGGTCTGCTGCTGCTCACCTGTGGCCCGCAGGGTAACGTGATCCGCTTCCTCTATCCGCTCACCATTCCGGATGCCCAGTTCCGTCAGGCGCTGGATATTCTCGACAGCCTGCTCAGCCAGCCTTAGCGTTCCACCCATTGTCCGATCGCTTGCCTGCCGCGTGCAGGCAAGTTTCACCTGCATAACAGGCGGGGTCTGCCCTGCCTGAGAGACGATCTGGAGAGATATTGATGACTGCTCAGAATGCCGATGTACTGGCTCAAAGCCTGAAACCCCGCCACGTGCGCATGCTGTCGATTGCCGGAGTGATTGGCGCCGGGCTGTTTGTCGGTTCCGGCCATGCGATTGCCGAAGCCGGACCGGCGGTGCTTCTGGCCTATATCGCCGCCGGCGCGCTGGTGGTGCTTATTATGCGCATGCTGGCGGAGATGGCGGTCGCCTCACCGGACTCCGGTTCCTTCTCCACTTACGCCGACAAGTCTCTTGGCCGCTGGGCCGGCTTTACCATCGGCTGGCTTTACTGGTGGTTCTGGGTACTGGTGATCCCGCTGGAGGCCAACGCCGCCGGCACCATTCTGCACGGCTGGTTCCCGCAGGTGGCGGTGTGGGAATACACGCTGGCGATCACCAGCTTCCTGACCATCAGCAACCTGTTCAGCGTGAAAAACTACGGTGAGTTTGAGTTCTGGTTCGCGCTGCTGAAAGTGGTGGCTATCGTCGCCTTTCTTTGTGCCGGCAGCCTGGCGCTGTTTGGCCTGCTGCCCGGCAGCAGCACGCAGGGTATTTCACATCTGTACGACACCCACGGTTTCATGCCTAACGGTATCAGTGCCGTGCTCGCCGCCATTCTCACCACCATGTTCTCTTTCATGGGCACGGAAATCGTCACTATTGCCGCCGCCGAATCTAACGAACCGCGCAAGCAAATTACCCACGCCACCAACTCGGTGATCTGGCGTATTGCGCTGTTTTATCTGCTGTCGATCTTTCTGGTGGTGGCGCTGGTGCCCTGGAACACGCCGTCGCTGATGAAAGCCGGGTCTTACCAGACGGCGATGGAGATGATGAACGTGCCGTATGCCCGGCAGATTGTCGATGTGGTGGTGCTGATCGCGGTATGCAGCTGTCTTAATTCTGCGCTTTATACCGCGTCGCGCATGCTCTATTCCCTGTCGCGTCGTCAGGATGCGCCAGCAGCGGCCTCGCGCACCACGCGCAGCGGCACGCCGTGGGTCGCAGTGCTGATGTCTACCGCCGCAGCATTTCTGGCGGTGATCGCCAACTATCTGGCGCCGAGCGCGGTGTTTGAGTTCCTGCTGGCCAGCTCCGGCGCCATTGCGCTACTGGTTTATCTGGTCATTGCCGCTTCGCATCTGGTGCTGCGGAAAAAGCGCGAGGCGCGCGGCGAGCAGCTCAGCTATCGCATGTGGCTGTTCCCGGGTCTGACGTGGGCCACCATGGTGTTCATTGTTGGCGTACTGACGTCAATGCTGTTCAATGCACAGCATCGTTCAGAAATTATCGCCACCGGGCTGTTGACGCTGCTGGTGCTGGTTGCCAGCCAGATAGTGCACCGCAAGCGCGCGGCGCGTAAAAACAGCGAGGAGATGGTAGCGCTGCGTTCGTAACGCTCGCCTTAACGGGCACGGAAGCCCGCCGTTACTGCACATCAATACTGATTGACTCTTCCGCCACGTTAATCGTCACGGTGCAGTGCGTCCACACCGGCTGCCCTTCAGTCATCTCATGTTCGATAAAGTATTGCTGAAAGTCTTTCAGCGCGGCACTGAGATCGCCAATCGCGCGCGCGTCCGGCTCGAACCAGTCCGGTTCGCCGTTTTCATCAAGGTAGTTAAACTGAAACTGCCCGCCCTCCTCATCGGCAAACAGCTCCGCCTGCACCACCAGCACCTGCGCGCCGTCGGGGCCACAGCTGAAAATGATCTGGCCAATGCGGCGATAAAGGTCTTCGTATTGCATAGTGAGAACTCCTGTAAGATGCGGGACGCGCGACAGCGCCGCGGCGGCATTCATCTTAGCCAATGTATTGACATTATGTCTGAGGATCAGAGAATGAACGCCTGCGAATAACGGACTACAAGAAACGGAGTTTATCATAGCCTGTTCAGCGCGTTACCTCTCTGTTACCCACATTAAACGCGTCGCCCGTCTGCTGTCTGCCGTGCTGTTGCTGGCCAGCTGCGCCTCGGAGCCGCCAAAATCGCTGGTCACCCCGTTTCCGTCGCCGACTAAACCTCCTGTTCCGGCTAAACCCGCAGCGCAGACTGAACCAGTGCGCGGCGTCTGGCTCACTACGGTGTCGCGCCTCGACTGGCCGCCGATATCCTCCGTCACAGCCAGCCCGGCGCTGCGTATTCGCCAGCAGCAGCAGGCGCTGACGGCCAAACTGGATAAGCTGCACAGCCTGGGGATCAACACGGTGTTTTTCCAGGTGAAGCCCGATGGCACCGCGCTGTGGCGTTCGCGCATCCTGCCATGGTCCGATACCCTGACCGGCAACATCGGGCAGGATCCGGGTTACGATCCGCTGCAATTTATCCTCGACGAGGCGCACAAACGCGGCATGAAGGTGCATGCGTGGTTCAATCCTTACCGCGTGTCGACCAATACCAAACCTGCGACCGTGACGGCGTTAAACAACACGCTCCAGCTGCAGCCGGCCAGCGTGTTTGTGCTGCATCGCGACTGGATCCGCACCGCCAGCGACCGCTTCGTGCTCGATCCGGGCATTCCGGCGGCGCGCGACTGGATCACCAGCATCGTGGCGGAAGTGGTGTCAAACTACGCCATTGATGGCGTTCAGTTCGATGACTATTTCTACACCGAAACCGCGGCATCGCCGCTCAATGACAGCGCCACCTTCCGCCAGTACGGCGCGGGCTTTGCCAGCAAAGCCGACTGGCGGCGGCACAATACCCAGCTGCTGATCGAACAGGTTTCCCACACGATTAAACAGCTCAAGCCTGGCGTTGAGTTCGGCGTCAGCCCGGCGGGCGTATGGCGTAATCTGTCGCACGATGCGGCCGGCTCCGATACGCGCGGTGCGGCGGCTTATGATGAAGCCTATGCCGACACGCGCCGCTGGGTGCAGCTTGGCCTGCTGGATTACATCGCGCCGCAGCTCTACTGGCCGTTTGCCCGCCAGGCTGCGCGCTATGACGTCCTGGCGCGCTGGTGGGCCAATGTGGTACAGCCAACCCACACCCGGCTGTACATCGGCGTGGCGCTGTATAAGGTGGGTGAAGCTTCAAAAAGTGAGCCGGACTGGACGGTTCAGGGCGGCGTTCCCGAACTGAAAAAACAGCTCGATCTGAATGAATCGCTGCCGCACATCGACGGCACCATTCTGTTTCGCGAAGATTATCTTAATCAGCCGCAGACGCAGCAGGCAGTCGATTATTTACGTCAGCGCTGGGGAAAGATTGATTCAGGCCAGCAGAGGAATACTGCTGGTCTGAAGCGTTAGCGCGGGTTATCCGGATCGAGTAATTCAATACTGCGCGGCACGCCGTTCACGCGGACTTTCAGAAAACGGCGGGTGATCCACTTCCCCACGGCATCCTGCTCCTGCCGTTCAAAAAACGGCCCACGCAGCAGCAGTTCCTTATTATTGTTGTAACCAAAGCCGACATCTTTATTGCCCACCCAGTGCTGCTCAAAGGCGACGACCGGCTGGTTATCCAGTGCCGTGGCTTCTTCCGCACTGCAGGCGGTAAAACTTTTGCGGAAAATAAAACACTGACCGGACTGATAGCGATCGCGCCCGTTGGTTTCCACCAGCGCAATTGAGAAGCCGGTATAGGCCGGAATTTTAACGTACAGTTTGGTGTGTGCGCCTTTGCCCTCAATATGCACCTTAATTACGGGTGAGGAGCCTTCGCTGTGCCAGCTGCCAATGGTGTTATCGTCGTTGCGCGCCTGCAGATAAATATGCGCCACGCCTTCCGGTGTCCGGTAGCTGTAATCGGTTTGCGTTTCCGACTGGGAAACATACTGCGCGCTGCCGAGAATGCGAACGTGAATTTGTGAGGTGGCGTCGGAAAAATTAAATTCGCCGACGTAAAACCATTTCGCGTCTTTGCCACGGTTATCCATGTGATGCTGCGAGGTAGTGAAGTCATAACTCAGCGATCCCTGAATGATCGCGCCAAGATCGGAAATCTCCATCACGCCACGATCGCCCTCCGCCAGCAGCGTCCAGGGCTCAATGCCCTCTTTGCTGAAGTCAAAGCCCGCGCTGTCGCGGTGCACGCTTTTCTGGATAATCATCGCGCGGCAATAGCCCATTTTCATGGGATTTTGCGTCGATTCAATCACCAGCCCTTCAATGGTCCACTGACCATTGGTGAGATCGCCGGCGAATTCGGAGTGCTCGATCCAGCCATTACGAATAAACGATTGCGTACAGCGCGGCAGATCGAATACCGGCTGTCTGGTGCTGCGCTGCAAATTAAAGTTGGAGAGTTCAATCGCGGTCGAATGATCCCAGGCGCCTTTTTCCCGATCGGACCAGCGCGCATAGACAATACTGCCCTGACAGCCACGTGAATAAAACTGGTCGATTTTACAGTCCAGCGTATCAATCAGTTCCAGCGCCCGCCCGCCGAGGTAGCGAAACTCCATACTGCTGACGCGCAGAAACTGGCCACCGATAATACTGTTGGTAAAGAAGCCGACATTATTAAACGCCGTGCCGCCGTCTTCGCCGCTGTCAGAACTCATGCCTTTCACCACAAAACCGGAAATTTCCACATAGCGTGCGCGCACGCTGAAGAAATGGGTTTTGCGCGGTTTCGGTCCCCAGTTAAATTTCAGCGTGGTGGTGGGGAAATAACCGAAGTTGACCGGCGCGCCGGAAATTTTAAAGCGGTTAATCTCTCTGTCGCTGCCCAGCACTTCCGCTAAATCAAAGCCGGACAGGCTGAACTCACCGGCGGTAAAGCGAATGCCCGCGGAGGGTAAAACACGCTGCGACCATTTAAACATGCGGATCACCGCATCAATACAATCGGTGGTGCCATCGGCTATCGCGCCAAAATCCACCACCGTGACCGCGCTGTAATCAAGGACTACTCTTTTCCAGCGCTTTTTACCGGACGTCACAAAATTCAGCCCGCCGTCATCGGGCGTGCTGTTGTCGGTGGCATCGTAGACAAACACGCCGCCGCCCATCCGACTGCCACGGCTGTATTCCAGCACCGACGCAATTTCGCCAATCGAAACAGGTTCCTGTTTACGTAAATCGTCAATGGTATGTAATTGAATCACCGTCCCGGTGGCAGATGGTGTGGTAGTGCTGGTGGTGCCAGATGTATTCGCCATGGTGTTCCCCATAAATTATTAACGTAATACGACAGAGCATCAGCAGTATAAGTGATTGAAAATTAATATATTGACCTGTACCAGCTTATACGGGAGCTTTTCAGCGGCGTGATGTGGCGAGAGAGAATAACGATATGATTCCGGAAGGAAAGCGAAGCGACAAAATTACGTTTTACAGATTTATCGCAGAATAATTGTGGTAATCGCCGGTACGAACGTTCTGATTAATTTGACTTACGAAGAAGAATGGCTTGAATTATCGAAATATTTCCCGCGATCATCAGTTTAAATTTTTACGCGAGATAACGCGCCAGTGAAACTTTCCGACTGGCGCGTCGCCGTCAAAATGTCGCGTTCAGGCCAATATTCCAGCTCAGCTGATGATAGGCGCTGTTGCCGCCGATCGCTGAAACCCCGGCAAAGGCGTTGACCGTTTCACCCAGCGGCACGCTGGCCCCCAGCGACATATCCAGCCAGTTTTTATCACCGGCGCTGACGCTGCGTACAAACCCGGTCTGCGTTGACTTCAGCCCGGCGCGCACCGTGTTCTGCGTATCGCCAAACTGGTGGTTATAACTGAGCTGCGCCCACGGATTCACCGGCCACAGTTTGCTGTCGATACGCCAGCCAAGCGCGCCGATTTGCGAATGCAGGGTTTGATCGGAAAAGCGCATGGCGGTGCTGCTGTCGCCGTTTTCGCTGTAGCCCCCTGCCCGCACATAATCCAGTGCGTAGCTGGCAACCGGGCCGGTGGAAAGGTGTTCGCCTATTGGCAGATCCCAGCCGGTTTGCACCCGTAGCCCGAGCATTTTTCCGCTGCTGCTGCCCTGTTCGGTGCGCGTTGCCGGGCCGATATTGATGCGACGTTCGATGCTGTCAAAATCGAGATCGGCATAGTGCACATTCGCATTGATCCAGCCCTGCTCCAGCAGCGTCAGCTGGCTATACAGCGCCAGCAAATTGCCGCGCAGCTTGTAATCATAGTGCGCCGAAGGATGCTGGTGCTGCGCGGTGCTGGACAACAGCAGACCCGCCTGCCAGTTATCCGTGAACTGATAGCCTAATCCCAGCGTCAGGCTGCCAGTATCAGCGTCGCCGTTAAGCAGGCTGTCGCCGCGATAGTCAATATGCTGACCGGCATAGCCGCCGAACACGCTGACCTGACCGGCGCTGGCCGGCTGCTGACGCTGCTGCTGTAAATGGCCGTCGAGGGTGTTCTGCATATCCCGCGACAGCATCAGCGGCGCCCGTGCCAGTGCCGCCACCTGCGCAGGTGCGTCGAGGATCGATTGAATGTAGTCGGCGATCATGGCATGTACCGCCGGGCTGGGATGCAGCCGGTCGGCAAACAGATAGGCCTGCGCGTTGCTGAAACCGGGCGTTGATGAGGTGCATTCGGCGGCAGAGGTGCCGACCGGACAGGCCATCCCCAGCGTATTGCTCAGGCCATAGCGTTGCGGATTGGCAATTACCTCGTTGAACAGGCCGGCGATGTCGGCACGCACAATGTTGCCATTCAGCGCCACCAGCCCGGCCTCTTCCTGCTGGTTATAGCCATCGGAGAGGGCCGTCACCTGCTCGCTGAGCACCTGCCAGGCCGAAAACAGCTGCTGCGCCAGCGCGGCACGCAGCGCCGGGATGGTCGATACCTGTGCGGCGGCCTGATCGAATGCGTCGCGCACCGCCTGCTGGCGCGCAGCCACGTCGGGCGTGGCATGGCTGTCCAGCGAGGCAAACGCCGCGACCATCGCCGACTGCGCCGCCGGGCCCAGCACACTCAGCACCGCCTGCACCATGAAAGGCGTGGAGCCAAGCTGCGGCACGTTTGGCACGATTACCGCCCCCGCACCGGCATCCAGCAGGGTTTTGATTTGCGACACCGCCGCGCTGGCGCTGTTGCTGATGGTCTCGCGCGCGGTAAGCGGATTGGTCACCGCCGCCGCGATATCGTTAGCGCCCACCCAGTGAATGTACAGTCCGTTGCTATCTGCGCGGCCGCCGGTGGATTGCAGATAAGCAGCCAGCTGGTCTTGCGTATTGAGGCTGGCATCCAGCGCCGGCACGGTAACGCCGCCGCCCTGTGCATAGTTGCTGCCACCGCGCGACGACGGCTGCAGCGTTTGTCCGAGCTGTGCAGCAAGAATCTCGTCATACAGCGGATGCTGGGCGCCATCATAAGTAAAACGCCCGACATTACCGCCATCGCTCAGGCTATCGCCGAATACCGTCAGGTTATCCCACGCCAGAGCGTTGAACGGCACATACAGGCAACTCAATGTGGCAAACGCGACCGCCGATCGCGTCAGGTTGCGACTTTTCATCATTCACTCCGAATCAGGTCAGAAATCATGTCTGACCGCTTAAGGTGCCAGCGCGGCAGGATGCCTTGGCGCAGGGTGAAAACCGCTTAAACAGCGGAAAGGACAGTGATAACAAGGATGCTTAAGGTGTAGTCAGGCAGGCGCGCCTTTACCAGGCAGAGAGCGGAAATTTGCGGGGTGGATCGGCACGTCAGGGATTGCGGGCTGATAATCGCAGCGTGAGGAACGGTGCTTTGAGTGACGAAGCGGCGGCGTTGACTGAAGCCAGTATAATGCGCAGATCTCAGGTATCCATATAACTCACTGATCTTATTGATATCAAGCTGCTCCCGGATGCCAACCGGGGTTGCAGTTTTAGGCAATTTGCGACGTGACACAGGCGCAACAAAAAGTTATCAGGCAACTTCCGGAAGTGATGGCTTTCGAATACGAAGCGGAGGCAAGTGATCGCACAACCGGGGCAGATAATCATCCGGCTGGCAGGCTATGTACAAATCCCGGTGCAATGACCGGGATTCACTCTAATAAGGCTGATAGTCCTCATATTGCCAAAAACTAAAACGGCTGAGCTTTTGAGCAATCTCGGGCCAATCATCTGCATGACAATCAGCGATCTGTTTTTTTATAAAGGCTAAAATTTTATCGTAATTATACTCATTAATGATGATCATCCCTTTCCCCCAAAAAACGTCTTTTTTTTCAGCCTCCAGGGCTAACCATTTAGGAGTACAAATTAACATGTCGAAATACTCAGCTCCTTCTTCATTATCAGGGCCAATCATCGCCCTAACCCAACTCCCAAAAACTTCTGGGTCGTCTGGCCAATAGAAGAGCAAATCATCTTCTATATCTAATGAACGTAATTCTTTTAATAAAGCTTTCATTTAATTATATCCAAATGGCCATTACTAATCGGCGGCTCTCCACGCGCTACTTTTTGCTCGAAATTAGCCTGAATTCCTGTTGTAGCTTTTGTACTATTTGGTTTAGCTGAAGGTGGCCGATAGACTCTTAAGCCATCAGCACTTACCCATGATGTTCCATCTTTGGATATTCTGTAACCCGGCCCCACCCATGCTTCTCCTAATATATTGGCTTCATTAGTTGTTGCATTTCCTAAGCCAAAGTTTCCTTTATTTCCTTTAGCTGCATCACGTAACATCCCAATTTGTTCTGCAATATTTAATGTTTTGGAATTACTAGCTAATTGACTATTTTTCGCCGTATTAGCTGCTACAGCTTCAGCCTTCGCTGCCATCGCTTCTACCGCTGTCTTACCAACCCCGATGGCGCCAGCAACACCTACGCCCCCTGGTGTCACAGCTTCAGCAACCTGCAAACCAGCATTATTCAGGCATATCCTTGGAGCTACTTTACATCCTTCCAGTGCAGCCTTAGCGAGAGCAGCAATTTCAGGAGTGGCGGCAACAATCGTTGCCCCTCCTGCCACAGCACTTACGCCAGCAGAGACAACAAGGTTACCCTCTGCAACCCCTTTGGCTATCCCGGCCTTACACGCTGTATCACACTCTGGTGTTTTACCCAGCCAGAACCCAAGGTCTGAGCCAGCCATTGCACCCAGCGCATTATTCTCAACCGCATTCTTCCCTGCCTGAGCGCCAGCCAGCGCACTGGCGCTACTGCCGCCGGTCACGCCGCCTGCCAGACCTGCAGCCAGGGTACTCAGTGCACTGATGATCTGCTTATCCGACTCCTTCAGGTCACTGACCTGTTTACCCGGATACATCGAATGCATGATCAACTGACCCATCAGCTCTCCGCTGACCGCACCGGCCGCGCCTGCTGCCGCGCTGTTGCCTGCCGCCCACGATGTTACCGCACCTACCACTGCATGAGCCATCGCTTTTGCGGCCTGATTGTCGGCGGTATATTTGTGTATCTGCTCGGCCAGATACGGTGCCGCTGCGCCGCTGGCTGGCTGCGCCAGATTGCCACCCGCCAAACCCTGAATCGCCGCAGTCGCCGCCTGAATCCCCTTCTGAGTATCGCTGCCGGTGCCCCAGAGTGCCATGGCCTTCTTATAATCACTGCTGTTTTCCAGCGCTTCCTGATACGCTTTCTTTTCAGCCGCAGGAGCGTCGGCATCCGGCTGGTTTATGTTGTTTTTTGCCAGTTCCTTCTTACCTGCTTCCGTCGCCTCAATCTGCCCCTGCGTCCGGGCGATATCAGCAACCTGGCTGCCTGGTTCACCGATCAGCTGAGCCGTCTGCAGGCGTTTCTGCTCCTTCTCTTTGTCGAAAATCGGGCTGATGCTGTCATTAGCGTGCTCGGTGTCGCGGCTAAGTGCAGCAACATCCTGCTGCTGATTTGCCTGGTCGCGCACCACTATCGTTCCCTGGGCAACGGCTGAGTACCGCCACACCACGGTGCACCCTGGCGGTTTTTGCACCAGCAGATCTCATAATCTGCACTTATTACGGCATCAAATCTCCTGCTGAATCAAAGCTCCATGATTCTGGCATGCGGGTTGCTAAGCCTTTGGTAGAGATGTTGGACCAATTAAGGCAAAGCGATGCATGACCCGGCTGAACTCCATCCCATTATTCCGACGCGCAGCGATACGCTGATTCTTGATGCGCTCACGCGCTACATGGCGCATGCCGGCGCGCAGCCGGGCAGTCGCCTGCCGCCGGAGCGCGAGCTGGCGGAGAAACTGGGCGTCAGCCGTAATACGGTGCGCGAGGCGCTCAAGCGCTGGGAAGCACTCGGCATCATTGTGCGCAAAAAAGGCAGCGGCACTTTTCTGCAGGCAGAAGTCGGTCTGCATGACAGCTTTCTCTCTCTGCGCTTTAAAAACGACTCCGCCAACATGCTTCATGCGCTGGAAGTGCGCCGCATCATTGAGTCCGAATCCTGCGTGCTGGCCGCGCAGCGCGCCAGCGCCGACGACCTGCTGGAAATCGAACGGCGGCTGGAAGAGATGGAGCGTGTGCACCTGGCTATCGGTTCCGCCGGGCCGGAGGATTGGGCTTTCCACACCAGCATCTACCGCGCCGCCGGTAATCCGCTGCTGTTGCAGATGCTTAACGGCGTCTACGACACGCTGCACGCCTTTTTCGAATCCCCGCCGGAGCAGGCACTGTTTTCAGACTCGTTTCCCCTGCACCGTGAACTGTTTAACGCCATCCGCGCCCGCGACAGCCAGGCCGCGCGCGCCCTCTGCCACCAGATTCTTGATATTACCGAACGCGACATGAAGGACGTGATCCATGCCAAACGCTAAACCTATTGCGCAACAGACACTGCTGACCCACGACCAGCGCCATGAACAGGGCGCCGTAACGCCACCGATTTATCAGTCTTCGCTGTTTACCTTCAGCGATTACGACAGCATGATCGCCCGCTTTCGCGGCGAGAGCGACCAGCCGCTCTATTCCCGCGTTGATAACCCGACGGTCAAAGCGCTACAGGATAAAGTCGCCGCGCTGGAAGGCGGTGACGCCTGCCTCGCCTTTGCCAGCGGCATGGCCGCCATCAGCAACGCGATTTTGAGTGTGGTTCAGCCAGGCGCGAAAGTGGTCTGCGTCAATCATGTCTATCCCGATACTTACCGCTTTTTGCGCGGCTTTTGTCAGCGTTTCGGCATCACGACGCAGTTTGTTGATGGCGACGATGAAGCGGCGGTGGCCGCCGCGCTGTCCGGCGCCAGCCTGCTCTATCTGGAAAGTCCCTCCAGCTGGGTGATGAGTGAACAGAACCTGCGGCAGCTGGCCACGCTGGCGCGCGATGCGGGCGTCGTCACGTTGATTGATAACAGCTGGGCTTCGCCCATTTTCCAGCAGCCGCTGCTGTATGGTATCGACATCGTGGTGCACTCCGCCTCGAAGTACATCAGCGGCCACAGCGATGTGGTGGCCGGCCTGGTGATTGCCAGCCACCAGCACATCAACAACATTGCCCGTCACATTAGTCCGTTCCTTGGCGGCAAACTGTCTGCAAACGAAGCGTCTTTGCTGATGCGTGGCCTGCGCACGCTGCCGTTGCGCATGAAGCAACATCAGCAAAGCGCCCTGCAGCTGGCGGAAAAGCTGCGCGACCATCCGCAGGTCAGCGCGGTTTGCCACCCCGGGCTCAATCCCCCTGCATGGTCCACGCTGCGCGGTTACAGCGGGCTGTTTTCCTTTGCCGTGACCGAACAGGTCGACATACCGCAATTCTGCAACGCCCTGCAACTGTTCCACATGGGCGTCAGCTGGGGAGGTTTCGAGAGCCTGGTCATGCCGGCGATTTCGGTCATTAATCAGGCCAGTGAATTTAATTCAGCCCAGGATTTTGGTGTCTCGCCGCGCCTGATCCGTATCTCTGTTGGCCTCGAAGAGACCGACGATCTTTGGACCGATCTGAATCAGGCACTTGCTGCCGCCACTCACCGTTAATCACGCTCCGGAGAACCAGCCATGACAACACGTTTCGCCCTGAAAGCCCTGGTACTCGCCGTGGGTTTAGGCAGCGCCTTTTGCAGCCTCGCCGCCAAACTCACCGTGGTGGAAGTTATTACCAGCCCGCCACGTACCGCGCTTCTGCAAAAAATGCTCGACGAATACAAGACGCAGCATCCCGGTACCGAGATTGAGCTGATTTCGCTGCCGTGGGGTCAGGCATTTGAAAAACTGGGCACCATGTTACAGAGCGGACAGGTTCCGGATGTGGTGGAGATGCCCGATACCTGGCAAGGCTTATACGCCAGCAACAATATGCTGGAGGATCTTGAACCCCGCCTGAAAAGCTGGCCTGAAAGCGCCCAGCTGACGGACAAAACGCTGGCAATGGCGCGGGCCGCGAACGGCAAAGCCACCATGGTACCGTACGGTTTTTACCTGCGAGCACTGTTCTGGAATAAAAAGCTGTTTAAGCAGGCAGGACTGAGTGAGCCGCCGAAAACAATGGACGAGTTTGCCCGTGATGCGAAGCGTATTAGTCAGTCAGGTAACGGCATCAGCGG
The DNA here is from genome assembly GCF_026541005.1 of Pantoea sp. GM_Pan_4. NCBI lineage: Bacteria > Pseudomonadati > Pseudomonadota > Gammaproteobacteria > Enterobacterales > Erwiniaceae > Pantoea > Pantoea sp. GM_Pan_4. Next base: position 437,694 of record NZ_JALNUZ010000003.1, on the reverse strand, counting down.
CTACTGTATGCGCGGCGGTGTCGGGGGAACCAATGCGTGGATGATGTTTATGGCGGCGATGAACGGTTCGCCTGCCTTCTTTGATAAAGACGGCAACAGTACTTTAACCCAGCCGGGGGCGATAAAGGGGGCACAACTGCTGGTCGATTTGTATCAGCAAGGTGGCGCGCCTAAAGACAGCGTGAACTGGGGCTTTAACGAGATTGTCTCGGGCTTTTATTCCGGCAAATGCGCCATGCTCGATCAGGATCCGGACGCGCTGATCGCGATTAAAAATAGCATGGCGGCTGAGGATTTTGCTGTGGCGCCCATGCCGGTCGGACCGTCCGGTAAAGCCTTCCCGACCATCGGCTATACCGGCTGGGCGATGTTCAAACAGGGTAAACAAAACGATGTCGCCTGGCCGCTGATTACCTTCCTCAGTAATAAAACCAACAACCTGGCGTGGGCGAAGTTTGTCGGCACCCTACCCATCTATAAAGGTGCGGAACAGGACCCGTTCTATCAGACGCCGCAGTTTGCCGGCTGGTTTAAGGAGCTGAACGATCCAAATTATGTGCCGCTCACCATGCCGACCCACCTCAAAGGCTGGGGCTATTTCAATTCAGTGATCGTGAAAGAGAGCAGCCAGGAGACGTTACTGGGCGAAAACGACACCAAAGATATGGTGCAGGACTGGGCCAGCTATCTGAGTAAAGAGCAAAAAGCCTGGCTCGCCAGCCAGTAATCCCGCGTAAACCGGAGCCCTGAAATGATGCCTGAGATCTCTCTTCCTGCCAGCCCGGCGCGCCGCCGCTGGCGCTGGACCCGGCTTGCTGAGCCATGGTGGTATCTGTCACCGGGCCTGTTGCTGATCGCCCTGTTCATCTTCGTGCCGATGGCGATCGGCATTTCTTACGCTTTTCAGAGCATGAACCTGCTCAATCCGCTGGAGAGCGGCTGGGTTGGCTGGGCGAACTTTGCGCAGATGCTCGACGATCGCCGCTTCTTTCGCGCGCTCGGCCATACCCTTAACTGGACGCTGAGTTCGCTACTGCTGCAGTTCTTTTTCGGCCTCGCGCTGGCGCTGCTGCTTAACCGCGAGTTTCGCTTTCGCCGCTGGGTGCAGGCGCTGGTGTTTTTACCGTGGGCGGTGCCGGCGTTTCTTTCCGGCCTGACCTGGTCCTGGCTGCTCAACCCGGTTGTGGGTCCGCTGCCACAGTGGCTCAGCGACGTGGGCATTCTCAGTGAACCTTACAATATTCTTTCCGATCCGCAACTGGCGATGTGGGGGGCGGTGATTGCTAACGTCTGGTTTGGCATCCCGTTTTTTGCCATCACTTTACTGGCGGCACTGCAGTCGATTCCCAAAGATTTGTATGAAGCAGCAGCCATTGACGGTGCCAGCGGCTGGCAGCAGTTTCGCCGTGTCACCCTGCCGTTTCTCGCCCCGATGATCGCCATTACCGTGATGCTGCGTACCATCTGGATCGCTAACTTTGCCGATTTGATCGTGGTGATGACCGACGGCGGTCCGGCCGGTTCAACCTCGATTCTTTCCAGTTACATCTTCACCACCGCTTATCGCAAACTGGATTTTGGTTATGCCTCGGCGATGGCGGTGTGTCTGTTACTGCTGATGACCTGCTATGCGCTGGTACTGCTGCGCATCCGCCATCAGTTACTCAAGTAAGGAGTCCACATGCGCCTGTTACCGTTGATCGGTCATCGTCTCAGCATCGCCGCCTATTTGCTGTTTGCGCTGTTTCCGTTGTACTGGATCATTAAAATTGCCGTCACGCCGGACAGGTTACTGTTCAGTCAGGGCGTGACGCTGTTACCTGGCGGTTTCACCCTGAGCCACTTTGCGAAGGTATTGACCGACAGTGATTTCCCCACGTTTTTTATTAACAGTCTCATTGTCTCCTGCAGCACTGCCGCGCTGACAACCTTGATTGCCGCGGCTGCCGGCTATGCCTTTTCCCGCTTTCAGTTTCGCGGCAAGATGGTGATGGCGGCCCTGCTGCTGTTTACGCAGATGTTTCCGCTGGTGATGATCATTGCGCCGATTTACCGGGTGATGGCCCCGCTGGGACTGACGAATAGTCTGCTGGGGCTGATTCTGATTTACAGCGCCTTCAATGTTCCGTTCGCCACCTTCCTGATGCAGTCATTTTTTGATGCCATCCCGAAAGATCTCGAAGAGTCCGCCATGCTGGAAGGCTGCACCCGCTTTCAGGCGCTGTACCGCGTGCTGATGCCGCTGACGCTGCCCGGCATGGCAGCGACGCTCGGCTTTGTTTTCACCGCCGCGTGGAGTGAGTTGCTGTTCTCACTGATGCTGATCAACAAAAACGAAGTCATGACCTTTCCGGTCGGGCTGCTCAGTTTCGTCTCCAAATTCGCCGTTTCGTGGGGCGAAATGATGGCTGCCGCCGTGCTGGCATTAATTCCAGCCTGTCTGTTCTTCGCTTTCATTCAACGCTACCTGGTTCAGGGACTCACCGCCGGTGCGGTTAAGGGGTAAATAATGGCTGAAATTACGCTGGCGCAAATTGAAAAGCGCTATGGCAACGTTGAGGTTCTGCGCGACATCAATCTGACCATTAAAGATGGTGAGTTCGTGGTGCTGGTCGGCCCGTCCGGCTGTGGTAAATCCACCCTGCTGCGCACCATTGCCGGCCTGGAGTTAGCGACGGGCGGTAATATCCATATCGGCAGTCAGCTGATGAACGAGGTGGCGCCGAAAGACCGCGATATTTCGATGGTGTTCCAGAGCTACGCGCTCTATCCGCATCTGACAGTCGCGCGCAACATGGGCTTCAGCCTTGAAATTCAGAAACGACCGCGTGCTGAGATTGAGGAGAAAGTCCGGCGAGCGGCGGAGATTCTCAGCCTGACACACCTGCTTGATCGCCGGCCAAAAGAGCTGTCGGGTGGACAACGGCAGCGCGTGGCGATGGGCCGCGCCATTGTGCGTCAGCCGCAGGTGTTTCTGTTTGATGAGCCACTTTCCAACCTCGATGCGCAACTGCGCGGCCAGATGCGCGTGGAGATCAAAAAGCTGCATCAGCAAATGCACAACACCATCGTTTATGTTACCCACGATCAGGTTGAGGCCATGACGCTGGCTGACCGCATCGTGGTGCTCAACCACGGCGTCATTCAGCAGGTGGGCACACCACTGGAGCTGTACGACACACCGGCCAATAAGTTCGTCGCCAGTTTTATCGGTTCACCGTCGATGAATTTTATCAACGGCGTGATGACCCCCAGCGGCGTGCGTATCAGCGACAGCGCTCAGTTGCCCCTGAATACGCACTGGGCGGCACAGGCCGCTGGCCGTGACGTCATTTACGGCATCCGTCCGGAAAACATCAGCCTGGCGCAGCCGGGTGAGCAGCATGCGCTGCCCCTTGAAGTGTCGCTGGTGGAGCCGACCGGCCTGTCCGAACTGATTCACGGTTCACTGTTTGGCCACCCGGTGATGCTGTTTACCACCCAGCGTTCCGGCGCGCGCGCCGGTGATATTTTGCCGGTCACGCTCGACAGCGAACGTGCGATGCTGTTCGACGCCGCATCACAGCGCCGCCTGTAATTGCACGTTTAAGCGATCAAAACGACCAGCGCACCCCGGCATTGTAGCGCCAGCCTTTGACGCCGTTGCCGGCAATCTCTTTGCGGTAATCCGCCTCGGCATACAGCGCCACGTTGTTGATAAGGGTCGCCGTGCCGCCGAGGCCGACGTCCCACATCTGGCCAAATTTGCCGCTGCTGAAGCTCTGGCTCAGGTCGCTGTCGCTGGTGCCGACCCTGACCTGCGCCGTACCGCCCCAGCCGCGATAGTAGTTAGCGCGCAGATACGGCGTGTACTGGTTCTGACTGCTGTCCTGCCAGCTGCGCGCCACACGCGCGCCGAGCCGGCCAATGGTTTGATCGTAATCGTTATAAGAGACGCGCGCGCCGTCAGCATCGGTAAAACTGTCCATGTTCATACGCAGCCAGCTAACCTGTGCCTGCGGTTCCAGGCGCACATCACCCGCCAGCATCAGCGGATAGCCAGACTCGACTGACGCCGTCCAGCCGTGCCCTTTGGGTTTGGCGACCGCTTTCTGCCGCGCAATGTCGGTTTCGCCACGGTAGTCGCTCCAGCTCAGCGAACCATCCACATACCAGCCACTGCTGCGCAGCCAGGTGCCATAAAGTGACAACGTATCGCTATCAAAGCTGGTGGAGCTGTAACCGTCAGCGGCATGCGGGCGAATGCGCGTGTTGCCGCGCGTATAGGCGACGCCGCCACGTACGCTATCTTCAGCGCCATCGGCGCGCAGCAAATTGCCGCCGAGCTGGACGGCGCTGTAGTTGAGGTCGAAATCATAACCCCAGGCGTCCAGCCCGCGATTGCTTCGATACTGCAAATCCGAACCGAGGTAGCGGATAAACATCTCTGCGCTGTCCGCCGGCTGCTGGCGCAGTTCGCCGAGACGCTTATGCAGATCGTCAGTGACTGCCAGCGAGTAGTACGCCAGCCCGACCGGTGCGGAGATCCAGGACGGCACCTGCGGCGTAACCGCCGGACGCACCGCCTTAACCGCACTGCCCGCCTGCGGCTGGCACAGCGAGCCATCGCTGCAGATGAAATTGTTTGCCAGACGATAGTCCCTTACGTTGCCGCCTGCGCTGCTGCCCGGTGCAAAGCTGTACAGACCATACTGCCACGGCCCGGCTGCCACATAGCCATTGCTCAGCCTGAAGCTGTCGGCGCTGGCGCTGCTGGTCACCTGCACCAGCGAGACGCCTTCGCTGGCCGCGATGACATTGTCGCGATTGCTGTCCAGCAGCCCGCCGCCCTGCAGGCGGTCATCTACCCAGGTGGTGCCGCTGGCGTTACCGTTAACACGCAGCACGTCGCTGTGGGTGGCTGTCGAATTGAGCTTCAGACGGCCCTGCGCAGAGGCCAGATTGCCGTCGATGGTCAGGGTATTCGCGGCCACGTTGCCACCGTTGGTCAGGTCGAGCGTGCCGGCATTATTCACCACCAGCGAATCATTGCTGGCCCCCTGCAGCCGCGCGTTGACGCCATCGCCGGCGAACAGCGTGGACCCGGCATCGATATTAATGGTGCTGTGCGCCAGTTTAATGTTGTCGCTCAGCGTCCACTGCGTATCGATGAAGTTCAGCGTGCTCCAGCCCGCGCCGAGGTTGGTGCCTTTGGTAAGGTCGTCCTGCCGGAACGAACCGCCGCGCGCAGTGAGCTGGCTGAGGTTCAGCGTGCTATCCGCGCCGCCGCTGGTGATATGACGGGTCTGGTTCAGGCTGATAGCCTGCACCGTCGCCTGATTCGCGCTGCCGTCACCCATACTCAGGCCGCCATCCAGCGTGCCGCCCGTAACCAGCAGCGTATCGCTGCCGTTGCCGGTGTTCACTTCGCCCGTGACTTTGCCCGCCAGCAGTGCCACCACATCACGGGTCGCGCCGCCCGCCACTACCACCTGATCGGCGTACGGCGCAACCAGCGTGCCCTGGTTGATAAACACCGTCTCGCCGCCGCGCAGATCAATAAGCGGTGCGACGCGGCTTTGTGAACGGATGGTGCCCTTGTTGATCACCTGGCTGGCGCTGCGGGTGACAATCGCCGAACCGCCATCGGCATCGCGGATATCAATCAGGCCCTGAGCGATCACCCGTCCACGGGTGTTGGCACGCACGCCGGTGCCGCGGCCATTAACTTCAATACGGTAGTCGCGCCCAATCACTAAATCGTTGCCCGTGGTCGATCCATCTGCGTTTTCAAAGCGATAGCCGGTACCGCCTGCGCCGACGTGAATCTGCGCGCTGCCCGCCGGATCGAATGAGGTGGCAGAGCGAATGCCGGTGCCACCATTGGCCTCGAAGCGCACATTACTCAGCGAAATATCACTGATGCCGGCGCGATTGTTCAGCGCAGTGCCGCTGCCGTAAGCACCGATGATGATGTCGTTGGCTTCAAAGCGCTGCGCACCGCTGTCGAGCAGCAAACCATCGGCTTTGCCGTAAGCCGCCAGCGTGCTGGCCCCCTGCCCGTCGCCGTAAATTTTCATCGCGCCGCCGGAGCCCACGCGCAGCGCGGCGGTGCCGTCATTCACACGTAAGGTACTGTCGACCGGTACATACTGGCCATAACCGCTGCTGACATCCACGCCGGTGCCGCTGGCGACGCTAACCGTGCCGCGGTTGATAAAGTTACCGCCATCGTGCACCCGGGCCCCGGTACTGTTGCGGCCACGCAAATCCACTACGCCCTGCTGCTGATTAAACAGGCGCGCGTCGCCGCTGACATCAAACGCCGTGGCGTTGCGCCCGGTGCCAGTGATAAGTGAGGCGGCGTAGACCTCGGTGCCATCGCCTGTCGCCTGCGCGCCGAGGGTGTTTTTGCCGTTCAGCGCGATTAGGCTGGTAATAATCCCCTGCGCGCGATCGCTGGCGCGCAGCACGGTGGCACCCTTACCGGTGACCTGATAAACATCGGTGCTGGATACCAGCGCATCCGTCCCGCTGACTACGATGCCGGTGCTGTCCCTGCCGCTCAGCGTGACGTTGCCAAAGCCCTGGTTGTACAGCCACGCGCCGTTGCGGATTTCATACAACGTCGAGTTGCGACTGCTGACATCAACCGGGCTGCCGTTGACGATCAGGCGTGAGCCGGGATCAAAAGCCTGATAGCCGATCTGCTGTGCATCGTGGAACACCACACGGCTGTTCGCGCCCAGCGTAATACGACCGCCGGCAAAGGCTTTCGCGCCGACCACGTTATCGCCGTACAGATTAATCGTACCGTTCTGGTTAATCCGCCCCAGTTGGTGATACGAGACCGCACCGAAGGTGGTGGTTTGCTGGGTGCTCTGACCGCTGTAGAGATTAAGCGTGCCGCTATTGTTAATCTCCGTCAGGGTTTTGCCGTCGCCGGCGCCCGGATAGCCATCGGCGAACAGCGCCCGGCCATTACGCAAAATGTTGATATCGCCGCGGTTGTCGACCGTGGCGCCATACTGCGCGTAGATACCCGTTACGCCTTCCCCCCGCAGGGAGATCGCGCCGCGATTCACCAGCCGCGCATGATTCATTACGGTAAACGGCTGCTGATTATTGGCGCGGCCGTCTATCGCTGCCTGATTGATCAGTAAAGTGTTCGGATCGAACTGCGTATTAGGGTTAACAACGTTACCCTGCAGCGTATAGCGATTACCGTCAGCGATGGCGACGCGCGCATCAGACCCGTTGAGGTGAATACGCGTTGCGGCATCAATGGTGGCGCGGGCGCCATCAGTGATAGTCAGTCCGCTGGCAAAGCTGGCGATGTTCAGCGTCGCGCCGTGGGTATCAATGTCGGTGCCGGCACCGCTGCCGTACACACCGGTCGCAAACGGGCTATTCATCGACAGGGTCAGGCCGCGCCCGTCAAAATCCGCGCCCTGCTCGACGCGAAAAATCGTGCCGTTCCACACGGAGGCGCTGTAGCGGCCGTTGGCCGGCAGATTAATGCGCGCATCCGGGCCGATACGGTAGAAACTGATCTGTCCGCTATCCAGCATACTGTCGCTGCCGCTGGAGGTGGGAATGGCGCGGGCGCTAACGTTGACCGTTGCCTGGCCTTCAGCACGAATCCCAATGCCCGCTTTACCGCTGAGCCGGATTGGGCCGGTGATATCTGCACTGGCGTGACCGCCCGGTTCGCCAGTTACCCACACCGCCGTATTGTTGGTGCCGCCAAAGCGGTCGGCGTCACCCGCCACGTTGATCGCCCCGCTGGAGAAGGCGTGCGCCTGATTGCCCGCCGTGGCGATCACTTTCAGGCCGGTGCTGTTATAGCCATTCAGATTGAGGGTACCGCGGTTGCCCACCTGGCCGCCGCTGCCGGAATCAATCGCCAGCATGGCGATATTTTCGCGCGGTAGCGCCTGCGCCATACCGTTGACGTTGATAACACCGTTATTCAGTGACACCGCGTTGGGCCCGGCCTCGATGCGCATGCCAACGGCGTTCTCGACTTTTGAGCCGATAACAATACGGCCATCATTGATGGCACGCGAGTCGAGCAGGCCGGAAATGGCGCTGATGCCACCGCCGAGGCTGACCGCGACATCCTGCGTGACGTCGCCCTTATGATTTTGCGGTGTGCGGCCGAGATAAATCGTGCCATCGCGCGCGTTGACGAAGCTGCCCTCGCCGCTGAAACTCACCGCCGCTGCTGAGGAGCCGTTCGCCACATCGTGAATGCCGATGTTAATATTGCCGTGGTTGACCGCACTGCTGCTGCCGAGGAATAAGCCGGCGGTGCCCCACGGCGCATCACCGATATGCACATTGAGCACGCCGTTATTGCGGAAGTCGCTGTCATAAATCGCTGACACCGCCGTGCCCGCATAGCCGAGAGAGTCTTCTGCCACGCCGCGCCCATTGGCGGCATTAAAAAAGCCACTGTTGATGACGCCATTATTGATACCGCGCGCGCCGCTGACCAGCTCCAGCGCGCCCGCTTCGGATGAGAGCGCGTTACTGGTCGCCAGTTTTCCGGCGATAATCGCCGTTGCACCGTTGCTGGCGCGCATCACGGCGCTGGCGCTGTTGGCCACTTCCAGCGTTTTGCCGCGATTGATTTTCACACTGGCTTTCGCGCCATCGGCACTCAGCACCACCTGATCGCCGAGTGCGGCAGCCACTTCATCATCGTAATTACCGGTGCTCATGCGGTAAACCACACGACCGTCGCGCAGGCTGAACGCCCGGTTCAGCGCGGCGTTATAACTTTCCGGGCTCAGGTTGCCGCCGCTAATCTGGTCAATCAGCCAGTCGTTATAGTTACGCAATTCATTGAGGTTACTGACGTAATAGGCGTTGCTGCTGCCATCCTTAAGCATGACATCAAACAGACCGGCGTAGGTCACCACACCTCCGGCATCAAATGCCAGCCGATCGCCACCGTACGGCGGCGTGGCGGCGGTAAAGCGGATGCGGTTATTACTGTCCCAGTTAATCTGGCCGTTATTACTGCTGGCAAATAACTGACTCTGTTTGGCCGCCATTGACCAGCGATTGGTGCTGGCGTTAGCGGTTGCGCCTTGCTGACCAATATTGATATTTAACCGGCCATTGGTGACTGTCGCCACGCGCGCATCAATATATTGTTTATCGTTCACATCATAATAATCTGGCACTACAGTAGCGCCATTAATTTCCGCTGGCGCAATCATTTCCGCACTATTATAAACCTGATAGACACGATAACTGCCTGTTTCTTCATCCGGAATACCAATAGCGTAATTTTGTGCGCCGAGTTGCAGGCGGGGCTCGCCGATTAAATTGTCATTAATAATACGCCCAATCTTTTGTAGTTCACCCAGCGTGACGCTGCTCATGCCACTTTCTCCAGCGGTAAAGCGCGGCACGCCGCTCAGCGTCTGGGTGGAACCATTACATAAGCAATAAGCGCCAACTTTATTGTCGTTACGTTCGGGAGTGAAAGGGTTTAATACCACCGCCGATACCGGTGTGGCAGACAGCATTAAGCCCTGCGCAGCAAGCAGGCTCAGTAACAAGGGATTTAATTTAAACACACTATTTTCCTCACCAGAGAAAAGACAAATGCCGCACAGCGAATGCGCAGTGCGGGGAAATAGCGAAGCGAAATATATTGTCGTAATAGCTTACGGCTGGAAATCCGTTGAAATGAGTATTACCGCGATCAGGTTAAAACGTCCAGTTTGACTTAAGGAATTGTGATGACGGCGATAAGCTTTAGGAATTGCGCTAACGGCCTGAGATAATTATCTGGAACTAAAAATGCGGAAAATGGCAAAAATCAGATGGCGGGAAATAATACCCGGCACGCCAGTGGCGGCCGGGCATGATGACAATTACAGTCGCGCTTCGACCGGCACCGCCACTTTTTTATCTTTCGGCTTGAGGCCAAACATGAACGAGGCGAAGCGTGAACGTTTGACGATGGCGTAACACACCGCGCTCAGCGCAATGCCGAGGGCAAAATCGATCAGGACATACAGGACTGACAGGTTATCCGGTAACCAGACATCCAGCAGCCATGAGAAAATGATCACCACCGGATAGTGCAGCAAATAGATGATCAGCGCGGAATCCACAATCGCCGTCAGAATGCGACTCTCTTTCACGTTGATGCGTTCGAAGCTAAATACCAGCCAGTAGGACAGCATCACCGACAGCACGCTGCCCAGCATCACCGGCACATATTTCATCACCCCGGTGATGTGGTTGTGCGCGACAATATAGCAGGCGGCCCACACCGCCAGCACCAGCGCGGCCACCAGCCAGCCATTCATCAGTTTACTGTTGGCGTACCGGGCAATTTTCTCGCGGTTGACGTATAACGCAAAACCAGCGGTGTAGTAGACGAGGAAGCGTGCGGTCACCGGGATGAGCTCGACAAATTCACCGCGGCCTTTCACCAGGAACTTCAGCACGAAGCAGGCGTTACCCAGAATCACCAGCGTGGCGATCAGCATTGGCAACGACATTTTGCCCAGCTGACGGGCGCTCCACTGATAAAACGCGCCGGGTACCAGCAGCGACATCACCGACAGCGACACGAGGAACCACAGGTGGTGCATCATGGTATAGCTGTTTAGCCAGCCTTCGAGGCTCAGCGGGGTGTTATTTATCTGTCCCGCGATAAAATACATCAGCGGCGGAATAAACAGATAGGCTGATATCAGCGGAATCAGGACGCGCTTACGGCGATTATCCGTAAAGAATTTCTGCCCTTTTCGCAAAATAATCAGCGCGGAGAACATGCCCGAAAGAAAGAAGAACACTTCCATCCTGAAGGTGTGCACCATGCTCAGCAGTGCCGTGAATATTTCCGAGGGATCGCGCTGCGCGACATAATACCAGCCATTCTCTCCCGGCAAACTCCGTGAGGCGTGTAATAACACCCCTTCCAGAATTAGGCCGGCACGCAGCAGATCCAGGCCAATATTACGGCTGGATAAAAAGGATTCTGTTTTCACATTGCACATCCTGAAATGAGTTGTAACGCAATCATAATGATTCAGTCAGAATGCTAACACCGGATTAATCTGTATACATTATGTTTAGAAACGTTTCGGAATTTCGCCATAGTGTAAAGAATGTCACTGTGCAATGGCTATAAAGCTTAAGCCAGAATGTTCTGATGGTAAAAGTTATCGTCAGGCAGTGCTTATTCGCAGCTAACTGCCGGATAAATAGCGAAAACCCAATTTTTTACAACAGGTTGTGGATTATCCGACTCGACTCGCAGTGCGAAAATTCGCTAATCAAACCGCGTTATGTCCTGAAGCAACCATGATGTTTTAAGCCGGCGACAATGCGGGATTTTCTGGCTGAAGGGAAGCTATTAGGCAGGGATGTTTTTTACCTGATTGAATTTAAATAACTTTTATTCAGCAAGCGGTTTTTTTCTCAGAGTTGACCTAATTTTCACCCGACAACCGTGCTTTCGGATTGTTGACCCGCAATCTCCCCTGTTAAGGTAATTCGCTTACGGTAAACAACCGATTCTCCATGTAACCTTGAGTATCAAAAGGCGGAAATTTGTTATGCAACGAGCGCTATCTGGCATCGTCACTTTGCTGATTACCACAGCCTGTCTGTGCAATACCGCATTCGCCGAAAGCGGCAAGCCCGATAATAACTTTATTATTGAAGCCTATGGCGGTTCAAGCACGCGTGGCGCTATGGCGATAAAGGAAAATGGCAAATTGCGCGCAATCTATATTAAAGACAATGAGATTGCTCTGATTAACCAGTGGTTACAGGAGAAGTATGGCGATGGTATTCGCGTCGTGAATAAAGGCGCGTCCTCATCGCAGGCCATGGACCTGTTAAATGGCAAATATTTCTACAAGAATAATAAAAGCTGGCGCGAAGAGATGAAGAAATCGCCGGCAAAAATCATTTTGCTGAATTTTGCCACCAACGATGCACGCCATTTCCATTTCCGCGATATAGAAAAGGATTACCAGGTTAGCCCGGACAAATATACCCAGGTGATGACACAGCTGATTACTATTGCCCGTGAAGAGGGTAAGCAGGTGATATTACAGGAGCCGCACCCGATTTGTGGCCGCGCGGAGAAATGGCACGTTGCACCTTACGTCACCAAACTGGACGCGCTGGCTAAAGCAGAATCGGTGCCGCTGGCGCGTCAGTATCAGCGCATCCTGCAGATGAAAGACTGGCAGTCGCTGATGTCACCCGATTGTATTCATCCGTCCGAACAGCTGTACCGCATGAAAGCAGAGGAAACTTTTTCGGTGCTGGTCTCCCACTTTAATACCGAGCTGGCTGCTGCCGGGCATGGCAAAACCCCGGATGGCGAGCAGGTGGCGAAACGCTAAGCCGGTGATTGGCTGACCGGTGAAACGGCTTAACGCGATAGTGTAGCGGCATATTAACGGTAGTCTTTACCACCACGCTGTGTTATCCCTCGGGTTGTCGCGGAGGGATAACAATGAATATCAGTTTACTGAGCCAGTGTCCGCAGTTGCTGGATACGGTGGCAACTATGCTTCATCAGGAGTGGTCCGGGTTTTCTCACTGGCGCGACCGGAGCGCCATTCGTCAGCGCCTGCTGATGCGCAACGCGCAGCCGGCAAAAACGTTTACGCTGGTCGCGTTGAATGCAGAAAATGAAGTGCTTGCCACCGCCAGCACGATTCTTCACGAGCTTGATGACATCCATGAACGCCAGTTCTGGATGGGCGAAATACTGACTGTCGCGGCACACCGCGGTAAAGGCGTGGCCTCTGCTCTGGTATTGCGTTTAATTGAAGAAGCTCGCCAGCGCGATATGGCAGAGTTGTGGCTTTATACGCCGGATCAGCAGGCGTTTTACCGTCGCTATGGCTGGCAGGAAATCGAGCAGCGCATCGTGTCGTCAGAACAGGTTAGCGTGATGCGAAGGGAAATCTTTTAAGGAAAAGAAGATGTTGGTACGTAAAAACTATCCAGAACTGGGCGAAGTAAAAGCGCCTTACGTGCACGCCGTGAAGCATGGCGACACGCTTTACGTTTCGGGTCTGACTGCCTTCGCAACAACGGCGCAGCAGGCGGATATTGCTGCGCAGGCAGAAGTGATTTTTCAGCAGCTACATACACTGGCTGCGCAGGAAAACACATCACTGAAAAACCTGATAAAAGTGACAATCTTTGTCACCTCCTTCACCGATATAAATGCATTGCGCGACGTGCTTTACCGGCATTATGGCGAACACCTGCCCGCCAGTTCACTGGTGCAGATTAGCCAGCTGTTTTGCCCCGATCTGAAAATCGAAATTGAAGCAATTATTGCTCTGTGATGAAGTTGTAATTCTTTGTTTTAACGATGCTTTGATTTAAAACGATTCTTGTATGGTCGTCTGTTGCCTACACAAGTATTCCCTGGTCGCCATAAATGGCAACCCTACGGGGTACAGCACTGTTTTGTAGGGTGCGCATTGATGCGCACCGGCATTAACAGGGTATTTTTGAACTGAACGGCATTGCACGCTTTATGGCGGTCCGTCTTACGCTGGCCGCCACTGCGGGCGTGATTAACTTACCTGGGCGATTGCTGGCTCAGCTTCTGCGGTGCCGCTGCGCCGTTCCGCGCCAGCGAAGCCGGTCGGCGTCTGGCCGGTGAAGCGGGTGAAAGCAATGCTGAAGGCGCTGGCAGAGCGGTAACCCACCCGTTCAGCCACGTCGGCTACTGACAGGCGGCTGCTGCGCAGCAGATTTTTCGCCAGCGCCATGCGCCACGTCAGCAGATACGCCATCGGTGCCATGCCCACTGCATCGCGAAAACGTACGAAAAACGCCGAGCGCGATAGCGCCGCGTGTTTCGCCAGCTGGGGCACCGTCCAGCCATGGGCAGGCCTGGCGTGGATGGCGCGAATCGCCCCGGCCAGCCGCTCATCGGCCAGTCCCCGCATCACGCCAGGCGATGCATTCGCCGCTGGCATTGCGCGCAGCGCTTCGATCAGCAGTAATTCCAGCAAACGTTCCAGCACGATCTGCCGTGCCGGACGCTGTGCACGGCACTCATCCCTGACCAGCTGCACCAGCGTGGTCAGGCGCGATGCGCCACGCACATGAATAAACTGTGGCAGTAACGAGACAATCAATCCCGCGTCGGGTGCGGCAAACTGGCAGTAACCAATCAGCGTCTGTACCTCAGCTGGCTGCTGCCGATCGCCAAGCCACACTTCGCCCGGCGCAAGCATCTCCGGCATAGAATCAGGCGCATCTGCGGCCGGTGGCTGCTCGCTGGTCATGCAAAACTCCCACGCAGCCGGAATCAGGACAAAATCCCCCTGCTCAAGCGCAACCGGAGGATGACCTTTCATTTCCAGCCGGGTGCGCCCCTCCAGCACCACGCAGTAAAACGGCTGGCCGGTCTCACTGCGCTGCACACGCCATAATCCATTGGCACGCGCGCGTTTGGAATAAGCCGCCCCGGGCTGTAACAGTGACACCATTTCGGCGAGCGGATCGATCATAATGGACTCCTGCAAATGAAACCAGGACTGTACGTTGTAGTGAGTCCGGTAGTGGCACTCTATAGTGAGCTCTTACCCAACGCAATGCAGGAGTGAACCATGAAAACCATTTTAATCACCGGCTGCTCTTCTGGTTTTGGTCATGCTACCGCGCTCTGGTTTCTGGAGCGCGGCTGGAAAGTCATCGCCACCATGCGCACCCCGCGCGCCGAACTGTTTCCCGAATCCGCCCATCTGCGCCTGCTGCCACTGGATGTCACCGATGCCGCCAGCATCAGGCAAACGCTGGCTGAAGCAGGAGAGATTGATGTGCTGGTCAACAATGCCGGCATCGGATTATTAACTTCGCTGGAAGGCGCGCCGATGTCCTCGGTGCGGGAAGTGTTCGAAACCAACACGCTGGGCACCATCGCCATGACGCAGGCGGTCATCCCGCAGTTCCGTGCGAAAAACAGTGGCATGGTGATCAATGTGACCTCGACGGTGACGCTGAAATCCCTGCCGCTGCTGGCGGTTTATACCGGCAGCAAAGCGGCAGTCAACGCCTTTACCGAGTCGCTGGCGCTGGAACTGCAACCCTTTAATGTTCAGGTGAGATTGGTATTGCCCGGGCTGGCACCCACCACCGACTTTGGCAAAAACGCCCGGCCGCGCATGGAAAACACCTTGCTTGAGCCTTACCAGCCGATGTTTGATGGCATCATCGCCGGCATGCAGCAGCCCCAGCCAACCACTAAAGCACAGGACGTTGCCGCTGCCGTGTGGCGTGCCGCGACCGATCCCGCCGCACCGATGCGCATCCCGGCCGGAGAAGATGCCGAAGCCTCGATGAAGCAATACGGTTAGCGATCTTTACGCTGGGCCAGCGCCTGCAGTGCCGCCAGACCGTCGCGCGCCAGCCAGCTTTGCAATGGGGCAAACAACGGTTCAGGCAGCGCCTCAGGCGCGAACCAGTGCCAGCCTGCGCACTTATCCGGTTCCCGCAGCTGCGGCTCGCCGCTGGCGTCCGGCGCTACCATCAGCAGCGTAATATAGTGCCGGTTGACCGCCGGAAACACATCGCTGACGAAGGCGCCGTTGTGTACGCTGTGCAGCTGTAAACCGGTCTCCTCCAGCACTTCCCGCCGTGCACAGGCTTCCGGTGATTCACCAAACTCCAGATGGCCGCCCGGCGCCGACCAGTCACCGGCACCGTGGCTGCCTTTACGCTGGCCGAGCAACAGCTTGCCATCGCGGAAAATTAATACGCCAACACCGACCTGCGGGGACATCATTGCTCCTGATTTATCGATCCTCTCACTCTGCACGGTTTATAAAACAGCGCACCCCGCCTGACAATGGTTTCCTGCCGTTATCGCTGGGGTTTGAGTCGCAGCGCCATCAGCATCAGTAGCAGCACGCCCGCCGCCATGATCTGCCACGCACTGTCGAGTGATGCCGCGCGATCGCGCACAATGCCAGCCATCAGCGGCATCAGCGCGGCCAGCATATAGCCGCCGCCCTGCACAAACGACAGCAGCGCAGTGGCTTCTTCTGGCGTACGGGCATGATCAAGCGTGACGATCAGCGATAGCGGAAACAGCGCACCAATCCCCAAACCCAGCAGCAGCGTCGGCAACCAGGCGCGTTCGCCGCCCAGCCACAGCAGTGCGATCAGCCCCAGCAGGATGGAAGCCAGCACCAGCAGCAGCGGCCAGCGGCGATCGCGGCAGCGATGAATCAGCGCGGAGAGCATAAATCCGGCGGCGACTTCGGTCAGGGTTAATGCGCCCAGCACGTAGCCACTCTGCGCCGGCAGCCAGCCGTGTTGCATGTAAAATGGCGGCAGCCACGCCAGCACCAGCGTGTAAGCACCGGTGCCGATGCCAAAAAACAGCATCAACAGCCAGGCGCGCCGCGTGCGGTGTACGCCGCCGGCCGGTGGCGTGTTTACCCTCGTGGTCACAGGCTGCAGGCGCAGCCACAGTATCAATGCGATCAGCGCCGGTAGCGACGGCAGCATCAGGGCGATCGTCAGTCCGGCATGGCTGGCGAGCGGTGCGGCGCTGGCTGCGGCCACTGCAGCTCCGGCCATAATACCGGTGGTGAACAGTGCCATTAACGTACCGGCACGCGAGGCGAAGTGACGTTTGATGAGCGCGGGCATCAGCGCCTGGATCAGCCCGATGCCGCAGCCGGCCAGCAGCGCGCTGGCGGTTAGCATGGTGGCACTGTGATCAACGCCACGCGCGCCACCCGCGAGCACCAGCACTATCAGGCCAGCGGTAATGCCGCGCGCTTCACCCAGCCTGCGCAGCAGCAGCGGCCCGGCCAGCGCCGCCAGCCCCATCATAATGACCGGCAGCGTCGTCAGCAGGCTCAGCTGTGTGGCACTGAGCCCTGCATCGTGTTGCAGTTGCAGGAACAGCGGTCCGATGGCCGCCATCACCGGACGCAAATTCAGCGCCACCACAAAAACCAGTAAAGCAAACATGCCAATAGCAGGTAAGGTACGATTCACATTCTGTCTCCATACGCCAAAGTATCTTAACGTTAAGATACTTTGCGGAAGAACGATAGCGGGTGCGCACAAAGCGACACATTGCC
The DNA here is from genome assembly GCF_026541005.1 of Pantoea sp. GM_Pan_4. Classification (NCBI taxonomy): domain Bacteria; kingdom Pseudomonadati; phylum Pseudomonadota; class Gammaproteobacteria; order Enterobacterales; family Erwiniaceae; genus Pantoea; species Pantoea sp. GM_Pan_4. Next base: position 420,598 of record NZ_JALNUZ010000003.1, on the reverse strand, counting down.
CGCCGTGAACTGATGAGAATTAACATGACTGACCACGTAGATTTTGTCGTTGCGCAATGGGCCAGCGCCATGCCGGAGCTGGACGCCTCTTCCATGGCGATTTTTGGCCGCATGCTGCGCCTGATGAAGCATCTGGCGAAAAAGCGCGCTGAGGCGCTGGCGCCCTTTGGTTTTCGCGACGGCGAATTTGATGTGCTGGCGACGCTGCGGCGTGCCGGCGCACCTTACCGGCTGTCGCCCACGCAGCTCTACAAATCGCTGCTGGTCACCTCCGGTGCCATGACCAACCGGCTTAACCGGCTGGAAGAAGAGGGATTGATTGCGCGTGTTGCCGATGCCGATGATAAGCGCAGTACGCTGGTGATGCTGACGCCGGCCGGGCTGGCGAAGATTGAGCAGGCGCTGCAGGTGCATACGCAAACGCAGAACGCACTGCTGGCCACGCTGGACGATCGGCAGCAGCAGCAGCTTGCCGCTCTGCTGCGTCAGCTGTTGCAGGCAGCCGAACAGTAAGCCGAACGGGATGTGGCAAAAAATGAATTAATTCAGCGCGTTTTTCGCTATGTTAAGCATCCCACACCGCTTATTTTCGGACTGGCTATGCGTAACAAATATGCCCCTGCGCAAATCTTTATTCACTGGCTGACGCTGGTACTGGTGGCCACCGCTTACTGCACCATGGAGTTTCGCGGCTTATTCACGCGCGGATCCTGGCAAGGCTACACCATGATCGTCGGACATTTCAGCGCCGGCAGTTGTGTGTTGTTGCTGATGCTGTCACGCATTGTGCTGCGTTTTCGCCATCGCAGCCCGAAAATCGAACCCCAGCCGCCGCACTGGCAAACCGGACTGGCGCATCTGATGCATCTGGCGATCTATCTGTTCTTTATCGTGCTGCCGATTCTCGGCATCCTTTCGCGCTTCTACATGGGCCGTAACTGGTGGATTTTCGCGATTCCGATGCCGGTCAGCGCCAGCCCGGATCCCGATTTTGCCGATATGCTGAGCGACTGGCACGAAACCCTCGCGCCCTACGGCTACTGGCTGATTGGTCTGCACGCGGCGGCCGCGCTGGTGCATCATTATCTGATTAAAGACAATACGTTGCTGCGCATGATGCCGTCACGGCGAAACGGATGAAAGGAATAAGGCGGTCACCTGATGTGGCGACCGTCCTGATTTACGCCGCGTGCCGGCGATTGGTCACCGACCTCAGCTGAGGTGAAAACGTCCCACGGTATGCGCCAGCTGTGCCGCCTGGTCTTCCAGCGAACTGGCGGCGGCTGACATCTGCTGGACCAGCGCGGCGTTCTGCTGGGTGGTGCCATCCATCTCGTTCACCGCGATCGTTACCTGGCTGATGCCGCGCGCCTGCTCGTCTGACGCGGTAACAATCTCGCCGATAATAGTGCGCACCGAGTTTACCGCCTGCGTCATCTCCTGCATGGTTTTACCGGCATCCTGCACCAGCTGCACACCGCTGCCGACGCGCTGCCCGGACTCTTCAATCAGCGCAGCGATGTCCTTCACCGCATTGGCGCTGCGCTGTGCCAGATTACGCACTTCTGACGCCACCACGGCAAAACCGCGTCCCTGTTCCCCGGCGCGCGCCGCTTCAACCGCGGCGTTGAGCGCCAGAATGTTGGTCTGGAAGGCGATGCTGTTGATAATGGCGGTGATGTCGCCGATTTTCTTCGCGCTGTCGTCGATTTGCGCCATGGTCTGCACCACCTGGCCCACCAGTGACTCACCGCGGCTGGCGATGTGCGTGGCGTTATCGGTCAGCGTCGTCGCCTGATGCGCGTTAGCAGCGTTGTGTTTCACCGTCGCGGTAATCTGCTCCATGCTGGCGGCAGTTTGTTCCAGCGCGGCCGCCTGCTCTTCGGTACGTGACGCGAGGTTGAGGTTGCCGCTGGCGATTTCACCCGCGCCCTGGCGCACCGACGCGCTGGCATCCTGAATCTGCCCGACAATCTCGCGCAGCTGATTTTGCATAGTGTGCAAGGCGAAGAACAGACTGCTGCTGTCGCGCGCTTTCAGCGGGATAGCGTTATCCAGTTTGCCATCGGCTACCGCCAGCGCAATGGTGGCTGCGGTCAGTGGCTCACCGCCAATCGGCTTCAGCACTTTGCGACTAAATACCAGCCCAAGCAGTGCGCACACCACCAGGATGCTGATCACCATTAAAATCACCGCGTTAATCAGCTGACGGTGCGCCGCTTCCATCACCTTGCTCACCGGGGCCACCACGCCGAGATACCATTTCTGATCGCTGTTACCGATCACCACCGGCCGCCAGGCCACCAGCGCATCCTCGCCCAGAATAGCGTCATGCTGTTCGGTGACCGTGCTGCTGAAATTATGTGTGTCGCCCTTCCAGGCTTTGCTGGTCTGGCTTTTGTCCGGATAAGACACTACATTGCCCGCGCTTGAGAGCAGCATGGCGTAACCGCTGCCTTCCCACGGTTTGATGCTGTTCACTTTTTCCTGCAGTGACGCCAGTGAGATATCGGACGTCACCACGCCCCACAGTTTGCCCTGGCTGATAATTGGCGCGGCCACCGAGGTCAGCAGCGTTGGCACACCGTTATAGGCATAGCTATAAGGTTCGATCAGCGTATCTTTCTGGCTTTTCTGCGGCAGCAGATAGTAATCGCCTTGGCCTGGCGTAAAGATTGAGGTCAGCGGATGCAGGGCAAAATTGCCGCCCTGGTCGCGATCGACGAAATAGGCGTAACGCCCTTTAGGTGCCGCGCCAGCCTGAGAGGCAAACTCAGCATCGCGTCCGTCAAACGCGTTTTCTTCGAAGATGACCGAAATAGAGAGATAGTCCGGATTATCACGCAGTGCAGAGACCAGCAGCTTATCGGCCACTTTACGGTCCTGCACGCCGGCAGCCGGCAGGGCAATCAGACTGTGGCCGAGGTTGTGTGCGACATCGCGTGCGTAACTCAGCTCCTGCTGGATTTGCAGCGCCTGACTCTGCGCAATCTGCTGTAAGTAACTTTCCGCCAGCGATTTTTGCTCATTGCTGGACTGCCAGCTGAGCACGCCGATAGTCACGGCGAAGCCGAGGGTGATGGTTAAGGCGCCCGTCAGCAGCATTTGTGTGCGGGTGCTCATTTTTTTCTTATTAGATACGGTTGTGGCCATGTCGGCGCTCCTGGTGTTGACACTTTATTACTGAAAAAGAATCACGCCCTGTGCACCTGCATCCCTGTAATCACTCTATCGGCGCACAATCCGGGAACTTGATGGCCTGGCAGGTCCGATCAGAAAACCATCAACCGCCGTTGTGGCGTTGAGTCGCCATTAAAAACGCTAAGACGATGCAGTAAAAAAGAGGGAATTTGATCTGGCGCAAGATCGCCACTTCGTTGTGCTGTCAGGTTATTGCGTACGGGCGCAACGCGCCGTATAACAAGAGGAATGCAACATGGCAGGTAAATTGAGTCTGGCAGGGTTAATGGTGGTCTGGCTGGTGTATGTGGCGTGGATGGTCAGTTACTACTCAGGCACCTTCTCTCTTTTCACGCACTGATCCTTAGCACGGTTCCCAGGCCAGCACAGAGGCTGGCCCGGATTCAGCAGCAGTACAAAGCGAACGCGCGGTTCCTCAGGCGGCTTTGACCGCACGCACCTTCTTCTCTTTTTCCGGCACAGCCGTATCGCTGTCGTCAGCAGCGGTTTCGCCGCTGTCTTTCACCGCGTCCGGCAGTTTGCTGGTGCGCAGAATGTGTTGCACCGCGTCTTTCTGTTCGGCCAGCAGCATACCCAGCGCTTCGGCCTGGGCCTCATCCATCGCTGGCTGATGTTGCTGCAGCCAGTCGGTGAACGCGTCGGCCATATCGAGCATTTTGTCCCATGCATCTGCGTCTTTTTTATTGGCAAACGTCATCTTCTCTTCACCCTTTCTGACCACAACATATTTGGTTTCGACTGCCATGATGCACCTCATTTACTGTGTTTATATACAGTATATTTCATTCAGCTTTTTTAGCCAACGATTTTCTGCTTGCCGTTTAAGCCAGCAGCTCTTCGAGGAAGGTTGCCAGCGCTTTGCGCGGATCGTCCTCTTCAGACACGATCATCTCAATGCCCCACTGCCCCAGTACCTCTTTCGCCACCGGATTATTGCGGTTGGTGAACAGGTAGGATTTAGGCCGTGCGGTCGCCAGCCCGGTGCGGCCCCACATCTTGGTCAGGCGATAAAACAGCAGGCGGATATTGAAATCGCTGATGCTGTAGCCAACAAACAGCACGGAGTTACCCATGACATCATGGGTCAGTTTGATATCCAGCGGCGAGTCAAAATAGAGCCGCTCAAAGTAGCTGCTCTCATCCAGCACGATGGAGGTATCATCGTCAAAATCACCATGAAGTTTAATAATATGGCGCTTATCCTCGGTCAGCGACACCAGATCGGCGGCGTTAGCGACTTTGCTGTACGGCACGTTGTGCGCTTCATGCGCCATCTCCAGCCAGCGGTCGTAATTGGTGGTATAGATGCGCGAGAAATTGCCCTGGGTGATCATGGTGTGGATTTCAGAGCTGCGCACGTCGATATCCGGACGGTGCCACTCGCGATCCATCCAGCTGCGCAGCGGGCCGAGCGAGCCTTTGCGCTGTTTGTAATACTCCGCCAGCGACAAATGGGTGCCGTAGGTATTGAAGATCTTCGGATCGTAGCCCAGCTCATTAGCCAGATGTGCAATCAGCTCGTGCCACTCCGGCAGTCCGAGATTGCGTGAGATGCCCGCACCGGCGAACAGAATCAGTTTGCCGGCATCGTAAGCACGTTTGAGTTCCGGTTTCATGCCAGTCCCCGCGAAGTTTTCAGAAAGGTGGCAAAGCGATCCAGCGCCAGGCGGCGCATCGAGATTTCGTTTTTCAGTTCGCCCATTTCAGCGAATGTCTGGGTGTGCCCTTCCGGGATAAACACGCAGTCCCACTGAAATTCGCGTGGCCCCGCCGGCTCCCGGGCAATGGTGCCGCGCAGCTGGCCTTCAAACTGGTACATTTTGCGCCCGTCACAGTAGCCGAGGACGGTTTTGGCGGTCACGCCCGGGCTGTCCAGCCCGTTCACCAGTTTGGTAAAGCGTTCCGCGTTCAGCCGGCTCCAGAAAATGCGCGTCAGACCGGCGGGCAGGCCATTGAGCCCATCCAGATACAGACCGGTATGCTCGACAAACAGCGGGCGGCCAATGATTGAAAAGGCTTTAGTCAGTTTGTCACGAACCAGCTCCACCTCATTTTCGGTCTGAATCTCTTCAATACGGCGCGCAATGGGCACCACTTCGACACCCACCGGCTCAAGGATGGTACGCACCTCGGCCAGCTTGAGTTCATTAGCAGATAAGAAACGAATTTTCATTGCAATCAGTATGTTGAAAGTGGGTTAGTCCAACCTGGTGACGCGTATCCGGCTGCGGTTCCGGCTGTTATTGTCCGGCACGCTGTCGCCGTGCCGCGTGGTCATTCTACTCTGCGGCGACGCCACTGGCGAGGAACAATCGGGTCGCGCTGCGCGCGCCTTCGCCGGTATAGCGCATCGCTTATCGCTGACGGCGTTAAATATTGCACCTGAATGCGTTAATAGCGCTATTTGACGCCGCTTATGTCAAATATAAAAATTCGCGCTTAACGCGCAAATAATCTGAAAACAATTATGACAGTCGTCTCGCTTAAATATATTATGTGGCGTTTACACCTTCACGCGTCATGACAATAAAACCCGGAACCGTTTATGAACCCTTTGTTGAGTTCAGCCTGGTCGCGCATCCGTAATCTGCCCTTCATTCTGCAGGGTGATAGCCCGGAAAAAAAGCTCCGCCTGACGCTGCTGATTGCCGGCGTCGCCAGTATCGTGGCCGGTATCTTTATGGCAACACTGAATTTCAGTCGCGGTCATCATGACATTGGCTGTCTGTATATCGCCAGTATAGCGCTGGGGGGCTACATCATCATCGGCGCCTTCAGCGACCGGCTGGAGCGGCATCTGGCGATCATTACCCATGCGTTATTATTCACCATCATCGTGCTGTTGCTGGTGGATAATCATCACGCTGCCGGCAAGCGTTCAGAATATAACTATCTGGTGGCCTTGATCATCGGTTCGGCACTGGTGTTGCGCCAGCAATCCTTTTATCTGAGTAAAATATTTCCGCTGCTGTGCCTGCTGTGTTATCTGTTTTTTGTCACCACCGGTCTGATCTGGGAAAATAATCGTTTTCATCTCAATATTCCGCAGGAAGCCGTTTTTACCGTTTTCAATTGTGCAGTGCCGGTGACGGCACTGCTGTCGACGGTGTTTACCTATGGCGGCAATTATTCCGCCACCGATCTTATCAAGCGCGAGCTCGCGTCCGCCATCGAGCGCCAGCAGCTGGAGCTCTATTATCAGCCGCAGGTCGATGGCGACAAAAATCTCATCGGTTTTGAAGCGCTGCTGCGCTGGAAGCACCCGGAGAAAGGCTTTATCTCGCCGGAGGTGTTTATCCCGGTAGCCGAAAAAAGCGGGCTGATCATTGATATTGGCAAGTGGGTGCTGGAGCGCATGCTGCAGCAAATCGTCGAGTGGGATCGTGTGCTGCGGCTGCCTCCGCTGGTGTTTTCCATCAATATCAGCCCGCTGCAGTTGATGCACCGCGACTTCACCCATGACACGCTGCTGACGCTGTCGCATTACAAAATCCGTCCCGAGCGGCTGAAGTTTGAAATTACCGAGACCACCTTTATTTACGATCAGCAGCGCATTGGGGATGTCATCAACCACTTCAGCCAGTTTGGGATTAAATGGGCGATCGACGATTTCGGCGTCGGCTACTCTTCGCTTAAGTCGCTGAGTGATTTCGCTATTGATGATATTAAGATTGATAAGTCCCTGATTATGCACATTTTTGAAAACGAATCGGCGGCGATTGTGGTGCAAAAGACCATTGAGTTGTCGCGCGCGATGGGGCTGAACGTGCTGGCGGAAGGGATTGAGAGCGAGGAGTATTTCGAGCACCTGCGCAATAAGGGCTGCCATTTATTCCAGGGTTACCATTTTGCCCGCCCGCTGCCCGCCGCCGAAGCCTTACAGTGGATAAAAAAGGCAGGGTAAACCGGGCGAGCATTCATGTTTTAAACCGGTGCGCATCAATGCGCACCCTACGAAAAGCGCGCGCGGCCTGTAGGGTCACCATTTATGGTGACCACATCGCGCGCGCCTGATCACCCCGCCCTAATTCTCCTGATAAACAATCCCGGGCGGATTAACCTGCGAAATCTCCACCGCCTCGCCCTCTTCACCCCATCTTGCCAGCACCTGGTGATACTGGCCGCCAGCGATAGCGCCGTTGATCGCCTGCTGCAGCGCGACGTCCAGGCCATTGCCCTTCTTCGTGGTGACCGCCACCCAGGCGCGAAACGGTCCGTGCCCGACAATTTTGGTTTGCCCGCGCGAAGCCACTTTCCACGCCGCCATGGCCTGCGGCCCGAATGACGCATCGGCCCGGCCAGAGAGCAGCGCCAGCGTGGCGGAGGCATCATCGTTGAGATAAATCGGCTGCACCGGGGCCAGGCCCTGCGCCCGATTCTTCTCATCCCAGCTCAGTAAGATTCGCTCCTGATTGGTGCCGGAGCCCACGATAATCCGTTTGCCGGCCACGTCTTCCCGGCGACGAATTGCGCTGATTTTACTGTCCGCTTTCACCGCGAAGGCGTGGTTATCCGCGCGATAGGTGGCGAAATCAAACTTCTGCTTGCGCTCCTCGGTCACCGCGATATTAAACATCGCCACATCATAGCGCCCTGCCGTGATGCCCAGCGGCCAGTCCTCCCACGACGCCGGCACCAGCCTGAGTTTCAGACCGAGGCTGTCGGCCAGCAGGCGCGCAATGTCCGGGTCGCTGCCGATCAGCGTTTTATTATCGGACGCCCAGAGACCAATCGGCGGTGAATTATTGGCTGAAGTGGCGACGGTTAAATAGCCGGGGTGAACAAAATGAAATCCGGCGGGGATCTTCGCGATCGCCTGCGGATTGGCCGCCATGGTGATCGGCGTTTCGTTGTGACTGGCGTCCAGCTGTTGCGCACCTGTCGCGGGTGCCGCCAGCACCGCACCCGTCAGCGCGAGTATAATCACCGGCTTCATTACAGCACCCTGGCGAGGAAACGTTTGGTGCGCTCATGACGCGGCTGATTTAGCACCTGCTGGCTGCTGCCCTGCTCAACCACGCGCCCGTCAACCATAAACACCACGTTATCCGCCACTTCGCGCGCAAAGCCGATCTCGTGCGTGACAATCACCAGCGTGGTGCCGGATCGCGCCAGTTTTTTAATCACATCCAGCACTTCGCCCACCAGTTCCGGGTCGAGCGCCGAAGTCGGCTCATCAAACAGCATCACGCGCGGGTTAAGCATCAGCGCACGCGCAATCGCAATGCGCTGCTGCTGACCGCCAGAGAGATGCCGCGGCCAGGCATCGGCTTTGTGCCGCAGGCCGACCACATCCAGCAGCTCACCGGCGCGATCGATCGCTGCCCGGCGCGACAGCTGACGATGGGCAATCGGCGCTTCAATCAGATTTTCCAGCACCGTCAGGTGCGGAAACAGATTGAAGTTCTGGAACACATAGCCAACGTTGATGCGCTGCCGCAAAATCGCCTTCTCTTTCAGCTCATAGAGTTTATCGCCGCGCCGCTGATAACCGATGTAATCGCCATCGATCTGAATAAAGCCTTCATCCACGCGCTCCAGATGATTGATGGTGCGCAGCAGCGTCGATTTGCCAGAACCGGACGGTCCGAGGATCACCGTCACCGAACCGGGAGCCAGCTCAAGCGACACCTCATCCAGCGCTTTATGCCGGCCAAACGTCTTGCTGACGCCGGTAATACTGATGGCGCCGGTGGTATGCAGATAGCGGTAATCAATGGCTTCGGACATGAGACAGCTCCTCGTTGACGGCAGGGTTCACGCTGCGGTTGCGCCACTGGCGCCAGCGCGAAGGTTGCGGTTCACGCGTGACGCTGCGTGCCAGCCAGCGCTCGACGCTGTGCTGCAGCAGCGACAGCACGGTGGTGATGATCAGATACCAGGCGGCTCCGACCATCAGCAGCGGGATCACCTGCTGGGTGCGGTTGTAGATCATCTGGATGGTGTAAAACAGCTCGGGCATCGCCAGCACATACACCATCGAGGTGCCCTTGGCGAGGCTGATGATCTCATTAAAGGTGGTGGGAATAATCGCGCGCAGCGCCTGCGGCAGAATGATGCGAAACGTGCGGCGCGACGACGATAATCCCAGCGCCGAAGCGGCTTCAAACTGGCCGTGATCGACGCCGAGAAACCCGCCGCGAATAATCTCCGCGCTGTACGCGCTCTGCACCAGCGTCAGGCCAATCACCGCCGCCGGGAACTGGCCGAGCACGTTGATGGTCTGGAAGTGCCCCCAAGACAGGGCGGTGAACGGAATACCGAACGACAGCGTGTCGTACAGGTACGAGAAGTTATACAGAATGATCAGCACCACAATCAGCGGCAGCGAGCGAAACAGCCAGATATAGCCAAACGCCAGCGTGCTCAGCAGCCACGATGACGAGAGCCGCGCCAGGGCCAGCAGGCCGCCGAATATCAGGCTCAGCAGCGTGCCGCACAGCGTCAGCAGCAGCGTTTGTCCCAGGCCATTAAGAATCACCGGATCGAAAAACCAGCGGGCAAACACGCTCCACTCCCAGCGCGGATTAAAAGCCACGGAATCGATCACCGCCGCAAGGATAAACAGCGCGATGATGGCACCGACGGTACGCGCCGGATAGCGTGCGGGCACCACGGTCAAAGGTTGTTGCTTACTCATGGTGGCTCTCCTTAGCTGGCCTGCGCCACGTTGTGCACATCAATCACTTTGAGAAAACGCAGCCGGCCATCGTGCGGCGGCTGGCCGTAAATCTCCATATCTTCGCGCAGCTCAAACTGCGGCTGATAGCCGTGGCCGATATATAGCTGCACCGCTTCCGGCTGACGGAAACCGGTGGTGAGAAACACGCGCTGATAGCCTGCGCGTAGCGCCCGGCGCTCCAGCTCCTGCAGAATCAGCAGTGCCAGTCCCTGACGGCGCAGGTCACGCCGCGTCCAGATGCGCTTCAGTTCGGCGGTGGTAGCATCCCACGGTTTGTAGGCGCCCATGGCGATGATCTCACCGTCGCGCTCCAGCACGATGAACAGCCCGCGCGGCGGCAGATACCACTCGGTCAGCTCAACTTCATTGTGTTTCCTGAAGAAATCGCCGTAGCGTGCTGCATATTCACCAAACAGACCGTCAAGAATCGGCTGCAGCTCCGGCGCTTCCGGTGACACTTCGCGGAAAAATTGCTGGCTCATGCCTCCTCCTTAATCGCCCAGTCCGGGCGGATTGATCTCGGAACGATCCAGACGCTCCACGCCTTCACCCCAGCGGTTCAGCACCTTGTCGTAGTCACCGTTTTTGATCACGCCGTTGAGTGCGGTGTTGATTGGCTGCACCAGCCCGTTGTCTTTCTTCACGGTCACCGCGATGTGCGCCGCCTTCGGCCAGCCGCCGTCCACGCTACCCACCAGCCGGGTCTTTTTGGTCAGCGCCGCTTTCCACGCGCCAATCACGTTAGGGCCGAAGTAAGCGTCGGCGCGCCCGGCCTGTAGCGCCAGCGTCTGCGCAGCGTCATCTTTGGTATAAACCGGTGTGAAAGGCTTCAGTCCCTTAGCCTGATTCTCTTTATCCCAGGCCAGCAGGATGGCCTCCTGATTGGTGCCGGAGCCGACGATGATGCGCAGGCCGGCAATATCTTCTGCCTTGCTCAGCGAGGTAATCGGGCTGCTGGTTTTCACATAGAAGCCCAGCGAATCTTTACGGTAGGTGGCAAAATCAAAACGCTGTTTACGATCTTTGGTCACCGTCACGTTGGTAATCGCCGCGTCATATTTGCCCGATGCCACGCCCAGCGGCCAGTCTTCCCACGAGGTGGGCACGATGTTGAGCTTCAGCCCGAGGCTGTCGGCCACCAGACGCGCGATATCCACCTCACTGCCCAGCAGCGTTTTATTGTCGTCGCTGAATACCGTGAGCGGCGGCGAGTTGAGTGCCGCCACCGCCACGGTGAACGATCCCGGCACAGCAAATTTGTGGCCCGCCGGAATTTGCGCCACGGCGGCAGGATTCTCTGGCGTGTTGATGGGCGTTTTATTGGCGGCAAGGCTCACCTGCTGACCATTGACGGCCACGTCCTCGGCCAGTGCAGCACTGCTCAGGCTCAGTAACAGCAGCGCAATCAGGGATTTTTTCTGCATAGCGTGTTTTCTCATCGTTATTGTGGTGTGAACTGGTTGAGCGGCTGTTTCAGACCAAAGCTGGCGCGCAGCGTGCTGCCCGGGTATTCGCGACGCGTCAGGCCGCGCGCCTGGAGAACCGGAATCACCTGATCAACAAAACGCTCGAAGGTGTCCGGCGTGCCGCCCTGAATAATGAAACCGTCAGTGGCTTCGGTTTCGAACCACAGCTGCAGACCATCCGCCACCTGCTGTGGCGTACCGTGAAACAGCGGACGCGGCGTCGCGGCTTCCAGCGCGGCCTGGCGGAGCGTATGGCCGTGTTCACGCGCTTTGCGTTTGATTTCGTCGGTGGTGCTACGGAAGCTGTTCTGGCCAATATCGCCAATGTCCGGGAACGGCTGGTCGAGCGGATACTGCGAGAAGTCGTGATGGTCAAAGAAGCGACCGAGATAGTTGAGTGCATCCTCAATCGAGACCAGCGCCGCGGTGGTCTGGTACTGACGCTCGACGTCTGCGTCATCCTCCCCCACGATCACACTGACGCCCTGGAAAATGTGCAGATCGCCCGGTTCACGCCCGTTCGCCACCAGCTGCTGCTTCACATCCCGGTAGAACGCCTGCGCTTCTTCGCGCGTTGGCTGATGGGTGAAGATGGCATCGGCATGACGCGCCGCCAGCTTGCGGCCATCTTCCGATGCGCCCGCCTGAAAGATAATCGGCCGGCCCTGCGGCGTGCGCTCAATGTTCAGCGGCCCCTGTACCTGGAAAAAATCACCGTGATGATTCAGCGTGTGCAGTTTGTCAGGCGCATAGAACTGACCGCTGGCTTTATTGCGCACAAACGCGCCTTCTTCCCAGGAATCCCACAACCCTTTCACCACCTGCAGGTACTCGTCGGCGATGCGGTAGCGCAGCGCATGCTCGGGATGCTGCTGACGCGAAAAGTTTTTTGCCGAGCCCTCCAGCGGCGATGTCACCACATTCCAGCCCGCGCGCCCGCCGCTGAGATGGTCGAGACTGGCGAACTGGCGGGCAATGGTGAACGGCTCACTGTAGGAAGTGGACACCGTACCGACCAGGCCGAGATGCTCGGTGACGCCGGCCAGCGCCGACAGCAGCGTCAGCGGTTCAAAGCGGTTAAGAAAGTGCGGGATCGATTTCTCATTGATGAACAGGCCATCGGCGACAAACAGGAAATCCAGTTTGCCAGCCTCGGCTTTACGGGCGATACGGCGGGCGTAATCAAAACTGATGCTGGCATCCGCCTGCGCCGCCGGATGACGCCAGGCGGACATGTTGCCGGATGCGCCGTGCAGAATGGTGCCGAGGCGCAGTTGTCTTGCAGTCATAATCGTCTCTCTTTGCTCATGGCGCAGCCTGCCGGCGATAGCCTTATCGCCGTACAGCGCTGCCAGAAATGGAAGGAAATCAGTTAAGGATGACGTCGCGACATCGCGCGTTTAGCTGCTGCAATGCCTGTTGCGCCAGCTGACTGAAGTAGTGTGCCGCCGGGGCGATCAGCGCTTCATCGGGGTTGAAGCCACCGTGATGCAGGCCAAATTCACTGGCGCTGCCAATGCTGACAAACGCGCCCGGTAGCTGCTGCAGGTAATAAGCGAAATCTTCGCCGCCAAGGTGCAGCTCAGCCTGTTGCACCTGATAACCCACCTGCTGCGCCACCTGACTGGCAAACTGTGCCCAGTGGGCGTCGTTCTCCAGCACCGGCGGCCCCGGATGCCAGCTAAAAGTGGCCGTGGCACCGCTGGCGGCGGCGATATTGACCACCACCTCGCGTGCACGCTGCTCCAGCTGCGCGCGCACCTGTTTATCGTGCGTGCGCACCGTGCCGCCAAATTCCGCTTCAGCCGTCTGCTGACCGTCGTGCCTGTGTGCATCAATCCGCGTGACGCTCAGCACCAGACTGTCCAGCGTATTAAAGCTGCGGCTGGTGAGGGATTGCAGCGCCTGAATAATCTGGCTGGCGACCAGGATGCTGTTCACGTCCGCGCGGGTGCTGTGCACGCGCACCACAAATTTATCGGCGTTGGCATAAAACGCACCGCTGCGCGTGGCAAAGGTGCCCGTGGGCAAACCCGGTTCGTTGTGCATGCCAAAAATCGCCTGTACCTGATCCAGCACCCCCGCATCGATGAACTGCCGCGCGCCCTGGGCAATCTCTTCCGCCGGCTGGAACAGGATGCGCACCCGCCCCGCTAGCTGAGCTTCCCGTGTTTTCAGCTGCAGCGTGGCACCCAGTATCACTGCACTGTGCACATCGTGACCGCAGGCGTGCATGACGCCGGCTTGCCGTGAACGAAAAGGCAGCCCGGTGGCTTCATGGATCGGTAATGCATCGATATCGGCACGCAGGGCAATCAGGGGCGCGCCCTGACCCACTTCCGCCACCACGCCGGTGTGCAGCGGATAATCCAGCAGGCGCACGTCAGCCTGCTGCAGCCAGCGGCGCAGCCGCGCGCTGGTTTCCACTTCATGACCGGAGAGTTCCGGCCAGCTGTGCAGCTCGCGCCGCCAGTCAATCAGCTGCTGTTCGCTTACTATCGTCACAGGACCTCCCGGTCAGGCGCTAACCAGACGATGCGTCGCCAGCAGTTCGAGGGATTTCACCCGCGCCTGCTCCTTCGCCACCGGCGTATCGATAACAAACTCTTCAATGCCGTAGCGCTGGTGCAGCGCATCAAGCTGCGCGTGCACCTGTGCCGCGGTCCCTTTCAGCAGCGACGGCGTGCGTGGCTCAATCACGTAGTCACTGAACCCGCCCTGACGCACATAGCGCTCAGCCTGTTCAATGCTGCCGACGTTAACGCTCTGTCCGCCCGTCACGCTGACGTGATAAATGCGCAGTGTGTCGACCAGCAGGTCAGCTTCTGCCGGCGAATCCGCCACCACCACCTGTACCGCCACCAGCGCACGCTGACCCTGACTGTGCTGGCGATAGCTGTTCAGCACCTGCGCCATCAGTTGAGGATCGCCGTTGTGGTGTGCGGCGAACACCAGTTGCCAGCCGAGCTCTGCCGCCAGTCGGGCGCTCGCTTCGCTGGCCCCGAGCAGAAAGCGATTGGCCGGACGCGGCGGCTGCGGCGTGGCGCGCAGGATCTCCTCATCCCCCACCGGCGGCACACTGAGCCAGCTATCCAGCAGCGCCAGCTGTTCGGCAAAGCTGCCTTTCTCCTGCTGGCGCACCCCCAGTTGCAGCGCGCGGGTAGAAAGCGGCAGTCCGCCGGGCGCTTTACCCACGCCCAGGTCGATACGTCCAGGTGCCAGCGCAGCCAGCAGGTTGAAGTTTTCCGCCACTTTATAAGGGCTGTAGTGCTGCAACATCACGCCGCCGGAACCCACGCGGATATGCCGGGTCTGGCCAATGATCCAGGCAATCAACAATTCCGGCGAAGGACTCGCCAGCTGGTCGCTGTTGTGGTGTTCCGCCAGCCAGAAGCGGTGATAACCCCAGGCTTCCGCGCGCTGAGCCAGCTGCAGTGTGCGATGCAGGGCCTGCGTGGCGCTCTCACCGGCTGCAATCGGTGATTTGTCGAGCAAACTCAGTCGGTATGACATGCGCCTGTTCCTTATTTCGATGAATAGGGTTGCGATGAATATGGCGCTTAGTGTGGCGGGGAGATTTATATTTCGTAAAACAACTAAATCGGCAAAGCGATTCAGGAAATGAGAAATAGTCATAATACTGGTGGATGAAAGCCTGATTTTTCGTAAAGCGGATTTCGCTTTCTGTCGGGTTAACATTACGCGCGGAGGTAATGATCCGCAGAAGCAATAACATCAGCGCAGGTTTTCAGGTTGAGAAAAAACAATTTTATCGGGCCAGGAAAACAACCCGGTAATTGCGGCATACAATTAATTCTCCGCTTTTGTTATTTTCGCAAAAGCTTAGTGCAATTCATTGGTTCAACTCACGGGTTGCACATTTGATGATGATTTCAGCCCACCGGGCACTTGATAACAAAGGAAATCATCATGAAGACGCATTTTCACTTGCGGGCGCTGAGCTTAGCCCTGCTGACAGGGATATTTAGCGCCCACGCGGCGGAGACGCCGGTCAAAGGCGGCACGCTGATTTATCTGGAACAGCAGGCACATACCAATCTTTATCCGCCGGCCGGGGGTTTTTATCCCAACGGCGGCATTCTCAATCAGATCACCGACAAACTAACGTGGCAAAATCCGAAAACGCTGCAGGTGGAACCGTGGATTGCCGAAAGCTGGAGCAGCAACGCGGATAAAACGGAATACACCTTTAAAATTCGTCCTGGCGTCACCTTTTCCGATGGCACGCCGCTGGATGCGAATGCCGTAGCGAAAAACTTTGATACTTACGGACTCGGTAATAAAGCCCAGCGCCTGCCGGTATCTGAAGTGATTAATAATTACGAACGCAGCGAAGTGATTGATCCCCAGACGGTGAAGTTTTATTTCAAACAGCCCTCACCTGGATTTTTACAGGGCACGGCCACCATTGGCTCCGGGCTGGTTTCTCTCAGCACGCTGCAACGCAGTTTCGACCAGCTCGGCGATGCGCGCCATATTATTGGCTCCGGGCCGTTTGTGGTCAGCGATGAAAAGCTCGGGCGGGAAGTGGATTTAACCGCGCGCAAAGATTACCAGTGGGGACCGAAAAACAGCACCCAGCAGGGACCGGCGAATCTGGCTGGCATCAAATTTATCGTCACACCGGAAGATAGCGTGCGCATCGGCGCACTGCTGGCCGGCCAGGCCGATTTTATTCGCCAGGTGCAGGCGTATGACGAAAAACAGGCGCAGCAGCAGGCGTTCCCGGTTTACGCAGCGCCGACGCGTGGCGTCAACGACAGCATCAGCTTCCGCCCGGATAACCCGCTGGTCAGCGATCTGCGCGTACGTCAGGCGCTGTTGCACGCGACCAACGCGCAGCAGGTGGTGCAAACGCTGTTTTCACCTAACTATCCGCAGGCCACCTCGGTACTCGCCGCCTCGGCCGCCGGGTATATCAACCTCGCGGACAAACTGAAATACGATCCCGCCCGCGCCAGGCAACTGCTTGATGAGGCTGGCTGGCAGCCCGGCAGCGACGGCATCCGCGCTAAAGCGGGGCAAAAGCTGGCCCTGACCGTGTATGAATCGCTGCCGCAGCCGCAGAACAAAGAAGTGCTGCAGCTGGTGGCTCAGCAGTGGCGTCAGGTTGGCGTCCAGCTCACGGTGAAAGCCGGTGACGCCGGCAGCCGCACGCTGGACAACCTCGATCCGCTAAAAACCCCGCTCACGGTCTCGGAAGTGGGCCGCGCCGACCCGGACGTGGTGAAGAGCATGTTTTATCCCGCCAACCGCGATGCGCTGCTGCAAAAAGGCGGCTCCAGCGACAAAGTCCGGCATTTCCGTGACGACCAACTCAACAAGCTTTTGGTGGCGATCTCGGCCGAAGTCGATCCGACGAAACGTCTGGCGCTCACCGGAGACGCCCAGCGTTATCTGCTGGATCAGGCTTATGTGATCCCGATCTTTGAAGAGCCGCAGGTGTTTGCCGGCGCGCCGTGGCTGAAGGGCGTGAGCTTTGAAGCCGTAGGCCGACCGTCGTTCTACGGCGCATGGCTGGAAAAACATTGAGAGGATAATTATGCGACACGCACTGCTGCATAGAGCGGGACAAAGCCTGCTGGTGTTATGGGCGGCGTTTACCCTGTCGTTTCTGCTGCTGCAGGTGCTGCCGGGCGATGCGGTGCTGATCAAGTTCCAGAATCCGGATCTGGGTCTCAGCCCGCAGCAAATTGCAGAGATGCGGCAGGCCTACGGTGCCGATAGCCCGATCTGGCAGCAGTATCTGCATACGCTGCTGGCGATGCTGCGCGGTGACTTTGGCTACTCGGTGCAGGCAGGTGTGCCGGTCAGCGATCTGCTGCGCAGCAATCTGCCCGCCACGCTGCAGCTGGCGCTGGCCGGATTTGCCGTTGCCTGCGTGGTGGCCTTCGCACTGGCGGCGCTGGCGCGGCTGCCGGCGCTGCGCCTGCTACGCGCGCTATTGCAGTCGCTGCCGGCGCTGTTTATTTCGCTGCCGACGTTCTGGCTTGGTATCGCGCTGATTCAGCTGTTCTCCTTTCAACTGCGCTGGATCCCGGTGATCAACCCATCGCCCCTGCAGGGGCTGATTCTGCCGGTGCTGACCGTCGCCGTGCCCATCTCCGCCCCGCTGGCCCAGATTCTGTTGCGCAGCATCGATCAGGTTGCTATTCAGCCGTTTGTCGCCGTGGCCCGCGCCAAAGGTGCCAGCGCACAACACGTGCTGTGGCGCCATATCATGCGTAACGCGCTACTGCCGGTGCTCAATGTGGCCGGTTTGCTGCTGGGGGAACTGATCGCGGGCGCGCTGATTACCGAAACCGTGTTCGGCTTAAGCGGCATCGGCCAGCTGACCCAGCAGGCGGTCAACAATCAGGATGTGGCGGTGTTACAGGCGGTGGTGATGATCTCCGCACTGGCGTTTGTACTGATCAACCTGCTGGTCGATCTGCTGATGCCGCTGTTCGACCCACGTCTGCAAACTGTAGCCGGAGGAAATTCATGAGTCTGGTCGATTACTCTACCGCGCGTCAGGGACAGCCGGCCTTGCGGCGCGATCGTGCCCGCCGCCTGCAGCCCGGCTTGTGGCTGGCATGGACGGTGCTGGCGCTGGCGTTTGTGGCGGCCGTGGCACCGCAGCTGTTTACCCACTATAGCCCGACCGAAGGCATTGCCGGCGCGCAGCGCTTAGCGCCGCACAGTGCGCACTGGCTCGGCACCGATCAACTGGGACGCGACCTGCTGGCGCGCATCGTCTATGGCGCCTCGCAGTCGCTCTCTGCGGCGGTCGCAGCGGTGGCGATGGGGCTCACTGGCGGGACCGCGCTGGGCGTCCTGGCCGGGGCCGTGGGCGGCCGCACTGAACAGGCACTGATGCGACTGGTTGATGTGCTGCTTTCAATCCCGGCGCTGCTGCTGTCATTAAGCCTGCTGATCCTGCTGGGTTTTGGCACCGTGCACGCTGCGCTGGCGGTGGGCATCGCCTCGATTGCCAGTTTTGCCCGGCTGGCGCGCGGCGAAGTGGTGCGGGTACGCCGCAGTGAATATGTGGAAGCGGCTTATGGCAGTGGCGGCCGTTTCTGGCAGGTACTGTGGCGCCACATTGTCCCCAACTCGCTGACCGCGGTGATTGCCTTCGCCGCACTGCAGTTTGGTCAGGCCATTCTGGCGCTCTCAACCCTCAGCTTTCTCGGCTATGGCACGCCGCCACCGACCCCCGAATGGGGTTTGCTGATCGCCGAAGGCCGCAACTATCTGGCTACCGCGTGGTGGCTAACTACCTTTCCCGGCGTGGTGGTGGTCGCCGTGGTGCTGGCGGCGAATCGCGTCAGCCGTCAGCTGGCAGGAGGTGACGCATGACAGCGCTATTAAGCGTGGAAAACCTCAGCCTCAGCTATCGCCAGCGCGGTGTGTGGCGTGAAGTGGTACATAACGTGAGCTTTTCCCTGCAGCCGGGCGAAATGGTGGCGCTGGTCGGTGAATCCGGCTCAGGCAAAACCACCACGGCCCAGGCGATTATCGGTCTGCTGGCGGACAATGCCCGGCGCGATAGCGGTAAAATTTTGCTGAACGGCACCGATATCGCCGGCTGGTCATCCCGGCGCATGGACAGCGTGCGCGGCGTGCATATCAGTCTGGTGCCGCAGGATCCCGGTAATTCGCTTAATCCAGTGAAGACCATTGGCGATCAGGTTGGCGAGATCCTGCAGCTGCATCAGAAGCTTAGCCGGACCGCGCGCCAGCAGCGCGTACTGGAACTGCTGCAAAAAGTTGGGCTGAGCCATCCGGAGCAGCGCCTGCATCAATATCCGCATCAGCTCTCTGGCGGGATGAAGCAGCGCGTGCTGATTGCTATCGCTCTCGCCCTGCAACCACAGTTGATCATCGCCGATGAGCCGACCAGTGCGCTGGATGTCACGGTGCAAAAGCGCATTCTCGATCTGCTCGACCAGCTACGCCGTGAGTTCGCCACCGCCGTGCTGTTTGTCACCCACGACCTGGCGCTGGCCGCGGAACGCGCGGACCGTCTGCTGGTGTTTCGTCACGGCGAGATCCAGGAACAGGGAAGCGCAGCGACGCTGGTCAGCGCGCCACAGCATCCTTATACCCGCCAGCTGTTACAGGACGCGGTGCCCGATGCTGCCGCTCTGCCTTATCCGTCCGCAGCCCGTTTTTCCACACCGGCGATTCAGCTCAACGCCATCGATAAACAGTTTGCGCTTGGCAGGCAGCAGACGCTGACGGTGGCGAAAGCGGTCAGCCTGACGGTGCCACGCGGCACGACGCACGCGCTGGTGGGTGAATCCGGCTCCGGCAAAACCACGCTGGCGCGCATTCTGCTTGGCTTTGAACGCGCCGATCGCGGCAAAGTGGTGATTGACGGCATTGATGCCAGCAGCCTGCGCGGCGAAGCGCTGCGCCAGCTACGGCGCAAAATACAGTTTGTTTACCAGAATCCGTTCGCCTCGCTCGATCCGCGCCAGACGCTGTTTAACATCATTGAAGAACCGCTGCGCAACTTTGGCTCGCTCAGCGCCGCCGCGCGCCAGCAGCGGGTGCACGAGGTAGCGCAGCGGGTGGCACTGCCGCTGGATCTGCTGACGCGCAAGCCGCGCGAGCTGTCCGGCGGCCAGCGTCAGCGCGTCGCCATCGCACGGGCGTTGATCCCGCAACCGGCGATCCTGGTGCTGGATGAGGCAACGTCGGCGCTGGACGTCACGGTGCAGGCGCAGATTCTGCAATTGCTGCAACAGTTACAGCGCGAGCTGGGCCTCACCTATCTGTTTATCACCCACGATTTAGCCACCGTACGACGGCTGGCACACAGCGTTACCGTGCTGCGTGCCGGCGAAGTGGTTGAACAAGGTGACACCGTCACACTGTTCAATGCGCCGCAGCACCCTTACACCCGCGCGTTGATTGACGCCATTCCGGTTTTCCGTCCGCTGATTAAGGAGTCTGCATGACGCGCAAACGCATCGGTTTTTTTACCCGCCTGCTCGACGACACCACGGCGCAACAGCGCTACCGGCTGGCGACGGAACAAATTCAGCACGCTGAACGCTGCGGATTTGACAGTGCCTGGATCGCGCAGCACCACTTTCATGAAAAAGAAGGCGGGCTGCCCTCACCGCTGGTGTTTCTTGCCCACGTGGCCGCGCACACCCGTCATATCCGCCTCGGCACCGGCATCATCACCCTGCCGCTGGAAAATGCCCTGCGCGTGGCCGAAGACGCGGCGGTGCTGGACCTGCTGAGCGACGGACGACTGGAGGTGGGGCTCGGCTCCGGCGGCACGCCAACCTCATTTTTGCCGTTTGGCCTGACCAGCGAACAGCGCGCCGGCGTGTTTGCCGACCAGTTGCATACGCTGCTCAGCGCGTGGCGCGGCGACACGCTGGCCCATCCGGACAATCATCTCTATCCGCCGGCTCCCACGCTGGCGCAGCGTGTGTGGATCGCCACCTTTTCCGTTGCAGGCGCGACGCGTGCCGGCCAGGCCGGTCACGGGCTGATGTTATCGCGCACCCAGCCGCGGCCGGCGGGTCAGCCGGACCTGTCGCTGCAGCAGCTGCAAAACCCGATGATCGATGCTTATCTCGCGGCGCTGCCGTCGGGCGTTGCGCCCCGCATCCTGGCCTCACGCACCGCGTTTGTTGCCGACTCGAACGACTACGCGCGCCGCCTTGCCGCGCCCGGTCTGCAGCGCCAGGCGGAGCAGTTTCGCAAGGCGGGCCACGACATCACCGGCAGCACGCTGGAGAGTCATGCGCGCCAGCTCGATGCGCATATCGGCGATGCGGACGCGGTGCTGGCTTCGCTGCTGGCCGACAGCACGCTGACGCGCGCCACCGACATCACCTTCCAGGTGCACTCTATCGATCCGCCGCACGCCGATACGCTGCGTTCGGTGGCGTTAATTGCTGAACATATTGCCCCCACGCTGCGTGCGCTGGGTACCGCTTAACAGGAGAAAACCATGTCTCAGGCTACAGATTTACTGGCGGCGCTGGCCGATATCGACCCGGCGGCGCAACTGGCAGAGGCGCGCAACGTGCGTCAGGCCGCGACCCGACACGCCCAGGGCAGCTATGAGGTGCTGTTTGGCGAGGATGACGACGATTTCCCGCTGGCGCAGCGCTACGCGCTCGCCGGGCAGGTCGCCGGCTGGCACGGCGTCACGTCATTGCAGGCACACTATCAGCAGCAATCCAGCGAAAGCCCGGCAGATGCGCGCTTTGCCGCCGGTCGCGCCTTTGCTGAACTGCTGAGCCTGCATCCGGTCGACGCCACACCGCAACAACTGACCACGCTGCACCATGCCGGCTGGACGCCGCGCGGCATCGTCACGCTGGCGCAGCTGGTGGGATTTGTCAGCTTTCAAAGTCGCCTGCTGACCGGCCTGCGCCTGCTGAGCGGTGAAGCATCGCGCGCCCAGCCCCATGCGGTGGCCGGCAAATGGCATAGCGCCCCGCTCACGGCCAGCGGTCAGACTGCGCTCACCGCGTTTACCCAGCAGGAGCTGGGCTGGGAGCCGTGGCTGGCAGCCAAACCGCTCAGCGAGTTTACGGCGGAAGAACAGGCGACGCTGGCAAAAAACGGTCATAGCGAGTCCGACTATTTCCGTCTGCTGGCGCGCAATCTGCCGCTGCTGGAACAACGCACGCTGACGGATAAAGGCATTTTTTATACGCCGGGCGGTTTACCTCGCGCCGAGCGTGAACTGGCGGCCACGGTGGTGAGTAAAGTCAACGGCTGCATTTACTGCGCGTCCGTGCATGCCCGCAAAGCCAGTCAGCTGTCAAAAGATGAGACTGCGGTGCAAAAACTCCTGAATGTCGCGCCAAGCGCCGAGCTGGCACACGGCCAGTCCGCGCGCTGGGCGGCGATTATCGATTTTGTCGCCACCTTATCGCTAACCCCGGTCGCCAGCAGCCAGACCCAGCTGCAGGCGCTGCGCGAGCACGGACTGGATACGCTGCAGCTGCTGGACCTGATCCAGTCCGCCGCGTTTTTTGCCTGGGCCAACCGCCTGATGCTAACGCTGGGCGAACCTTTCTTACCCGAACAGCCGCAGGGATGACCATGACACACACGTTATCTGCCACACCGGCAGCGTTTACTGACCATTTTCATATCACCATTCACGGCAAAGGCGCTCACGCTGCACGTCCGCATGAGGGTATCGACAGTATCGTTACCGGCAGCCACATCGTCAGCGCGCTGGCGGCCGCCGGCCTGGATGTCACCCGCTTTCAGGGTGGCAACAGCTGGAACGTGCTGCCGCCAGAGGTCGTCGTGGAAGGCGTGCTGCACAGCGAGGATGCCAGCGCGCGCCAGCGATCATCGGCGCAGGCCGCGACGCTGGTCAGCCATATTGCCCGGGCGTTCGGCGCCGAAGCGCAGCTCGCCTGGCAACCGCAACGCGAAGCCGAACGCAGCGCGACACCGCGGTCATCGTAATGATGCGAACCAGGAGGCAGATAATGGCGATACCGGTACCCGTTCCACAGCTCGATCATGCAGTGATCAATGTTGCCGATCGGCTGGATGACGCCAGCGCGCTGTATCGCCGGCTCGGTTTCCAGCTCACGCCACGCGGCCATCATTCGCTGGGCTCCAGTAATCATCTGGCGGTGTTTGGTGATAATTATCTGGAACTGCTGGGCTATGAAGCCGGGCGTGCGCACCGGCGTCAGGATATCTGGCAGGCACCGGCGGGCCTGAGCGGTCTGGTATGGAAAACCGGCGATGCCGATGCGGTGTGGCGATATCTGGAAAGTCAGGATATTGATGGCGATCCCGCCGCCAGTTTTTACCGGCCGGTGCAGTTGCCGGATGGTAGCGCACAGCAGGCGCGTTTTCGCACCGTTCGCCTGCGCCCCGCACTGGTGCCAAACGGACGCAGTTTTTTCTGCCAGCATGAGACACCGCAGGCGGTCTGGCAACCAGTGTGGCAGCAGCATCCCAACGCGGTGACCGATATTATTGAGTTTGTAGTAGTGGCTCAGGATCCGGCAGCCGCCGCGCTGCCCTACAGTCGTTTATTTGGTGCCGATAAGCTCACCGCCTGTCAGCAGGGCGCGTTTGTGCTGAAAGCGGGCGTGGCCACCGTGCGCTTTGCCGCTGCGCACTATGTGACGCAGCGCTTTACCGGCCTGCCGCCCGATTATGACGGCAGTGCGCGTATGGCCGCGCTGACGCTGCGCAGCAGCGACTTACGCAGGGTGAAAGCCAGCCTGCTGCTGGGCGATGTGCCTTTCCGCGAAGAGCCGGATGCCATCGTGGTCAGCGCGGAACAAGCCAGCGGCGTGGCGCTAAGGTTTCAGCTATGAAAGCATTGTCGGAGTAGATTGCCTGCTGACGACCTGGCAAGCGAACCAGATCTTAATCTCATCGCTTACTGTAGAAATGGAAACACGACAACAGGCCGTTATTAAAACGGCCTGTTGTCGTGGCTATAACGCCTGATTATCAGCGTATAATTTATTATTTATACACTGTTGCCGTACCCTGTATTTTCTTGCCTTCTTTGCCGGAGGTGATCACAAAATATTTACCCCCCATCTCATCAGCCTTTTTCGAGATTTCAGCCATGGCCTCTGCCGGTGAACTGTATTCATTATTGGTACTAACCTTACCAACTTCCTGATACTGCTTAGCCTCTTCTTTAGTAATCTCCTGCGCTGCCAGAGCCGATAAAGAGAAAGTTGACACCACCAGCAATGACATTATTGCTACCGTAATTTTTTTCATAAATCACCCCAGATTAATTGATTCCATCCCGTTCCGGATGGCCTTTTAAGGCTTAGGTGAGTCATAAAAATAACGCAAACCTGAACGATGAAAAATATGACCCGCCTCGTAAAAAATAACCAGCCACTTTCAACTCACAGAAAAATAATTCATATATTACAATAAATTAAGTTATTTTAAGACTATTCAAAATAAGAAATACCTTAGCCGAAATGCGGAGCAGAGCGATACGGCAGAAAAAAATCACTCTGCTGCTCACATTTTTAAAATAGCACTTGGCATTCCAGTTATGAGCCGCTATGGTTGCTACATAACCAGATACACAGCCTGCTCATTTTTTGCATTTTTATACCTTGGTTACTTATATCCTCTCGCACACCGCATATTTTTCGCCTGCACGCAGCCTGCGTGCAGCGGGCCACGCTTTAATAAAAACTATTTAAAATCACAGATAATCAGACTGACTGAGCACCGCCATTCCGCACCGGGAAATAGCTATCAAAAAGATGCGTTTATTCATCTGCCGTCCTTTCAGGGTAAGGAGGAAATAACCGTCTTCGCAGCACTTATTCGGTCGGAAAAATTCTGACCTGGTCGGAATACAATTATCGGAGTGCAGAAATGTCCAGATTACCTTTTAGCAAGTCACTATTAGCGTCCATGCTATCTGTGGCCTGCTGTTCCTGGAGCGCCCATGCGGCTCCTCAATCCCCGACGCCCTCTACCGCGCCCGAGCAAAATTCGGGCAAGCCTAACATCGTGGTGATTTTTGGCGATGACATTGGCTACTGGAACATCAGTTCCTATAACCAGGGCACCATGGGATACAAAACGCCCAACATCGACAGTATTGCCGCCGAGGGCGCCAAATTCACCTCGTATTACGCGGAGCAAAGCTCCACCGCCGGACGCTCGTCGTTTATCACCGGGCAGATGCCGTTCCGCACCGGCATGAGTAAAGTCGGTATGCCAGGTGCGCCGCAGGGCCTGCAGAAAGAAGATCCGACCATTGCCTCGATCCTGAAACAGCTCGGCTATGCCACCGGTCAGTTTGGTAAAAACCATCTGGGCGATCGCAATGAATTCCTGCCTACCGCACACGGTTTCGACGAGTTCTTTGGCAATCTGTATCACCTGAACGCCGAAGAAGAACCGGAGAACCCGGACTATCCGAAAGATCCTGAGTACCGTAAACAGTTCGGTCCGCGCGGCGTCATTAAAGCCAGCGCGGATGGCAAGGTTGAAGATACCGGGCCACTGAACGTGAAACGTATGGGCACGGTGGATGAAGAGTTCCTCGCCGCCAACAACGATTTCATGGAGCGTCAGGTCAAAGCGGGCAAACCGTTTTTTACCTGGTTCAACACCACGCGCATGCACAACAAAACGCACATTAAACCGCAGGATCAGGGCGTGACCGGCCTCGGCGACTACGCGGACGGCATGGTTGAGCACGATAAAATGATCGGCGAGGTGCTGAAGAAAATTAAAGACCTGGGTATCGAAGATAACACCATCGTGATTTACACCACCGACAACGGTCCGATGATCGCCACCTGGCCTGATGCCGGCATGACGCCATTCCGCGGTGAGAAAAATACCGGCTGGGAGGGCGGGTTCCGCGTCCCCGCGATGATCAAATGGCCGGGGCATATTAAGCCCGGCACGATGATCAACGATATTTTCGGCAGCAACGACTGGTTCCCGACGCTGGTTGCCGCAGCGGGGGTGCCGGATATCAAACAGCAGCTGCTGAAAGGCTATAAGACCAGCGCCATGACCTACAAAGTGCATCTGGACGGTTACAACCAGCTGGATTTCCTGCAGGGCAAAGGGCCCGACCAGCGTAATGAGTTCTTCTACTGGAGCGATGACGGCGATCTGTTAGCGATGCGCTACGGTCGCTGGAAAGCCCATTTCATGATTCAGGAACACACCGGCCTCGACCTGTGGAAATATCCGTTCGTTAAACTGCGCACGCCACTGATCTTCGACCTGGAGATCGACCCGCTGGAGCGCGGTGACAGCGGTATGGATTACAACCACTGGTTCTATGACCGTCTGTTCCTGCTGGGTGGCGCGCAGAAATATGCCGCAGAAATGCTGCAAAGCTTCAAAGTGTTCCCGCCTCGTCAGAAACCCGGCTCCTTTACCGTTTCGGATGTGCAGAAACTGATTGACGAAGGCAGCCCGGCCACTAACTGAGTTAAGATTCACAGCCGGGCACGCCGTGCCCGGTATTCGGAGGCATTGATGAAATACAGCACCACACTGCCGGTTCGCCCGTTGCCCTCGGCGGAAAAATACAACGGCATCGGTCCGGCGTATAAACGCCGCTTTCACGTGATGGCCAAGCCCACCGGCTCGCGCTGCAATATCGACTGCAACTACTGTTTTTACCTGCATAAAGAGCAACTGCTGCAGCAGGATCATCACAGCGGCATGTCTGATGAGGTGCTGGAAAACTATATTCGCCAGTACATTGATAGTCAGGATGGCGATCAGGTGGTGTTCTCCTGGCAAGGCGGTGAACCGACGCTGATGGGGTTGCCGTGGTTCGAAAAGGTGGTGGCGCTGCAGCAAAAGTATCAGAAGCCAGGACAACGCATCGAGAATGATCTGCAAACCAATGGCATCCTGCTGAACGATAGCTGGGCGCGCTTTCTGAAGCAGCATCACTTTCTGGTCGGGCTGTCGATTGATGGCCCGCGCGAGCTGCACGATCGCTATCGCGTAACGCGCAGCGGTAAACCGACTTTCGACAAAGTGATGGCGGGTGTGGCGGCGCTGCAACGCCACGGCGTGCCGTTCAACGCGCTGGTCACGGTCAACCGGACCAATGCACGCTTTCCGCTGCAGGTGTACCGCTTTCTCACGCGCGAACTGGGCGCGACCTATCTGCAATTCAATCCCTGCGTCGAGCCGGTCGATTTTACCCAAACCGCGCCGCAGTTCTGGCGCGATGACAGCATCCCGGTGAGCGGTTCCCGCCGCGCGCGGCCGGGCGATCTCGACTCGGTGGTGACCGACTGGTCGGTCGATCCCGATGACTGGGGACGCTTTCTCATCGCCGTGTTTGAAGAGTGGGTAAACAATGATTTAGGGCGCGTACAGGTTAACCTGTTTGAAACGGCAGTGGCGCAAACCCTGGGCCTGCCGGGCCAGATCTGCGTGACCTCAGAGTTCTGCGGCAAAGGCCTCGCCATTGAAAAAAACGGTGATATCTATGCCTGCGATCACTACGTCTATCCGGAGTATCAGCTGGGCAATATTGCCAACACTAAACTGGCGCACCTGGCGTTTTCCGAACGGCAAAAAGCGTTTGGCCTCGGGAAACGCGACACCCTGCCCGCCGTCTGCAAACGCTGTCCTTACCTCAAATTATGCTGGGGCGAATGCCCGAAAAACCGCATCGTGCGCAGCGCAGAGGGTGAACCCGGCCTTAACTATCTCTGTCCCGGCATCAAAGCGTTTTTTTCCTATGCTCAGCCGATCCTGGTAGGTATCGCCACGCTGCTTGAGCGGGAAAAACAGGGAGTGACGCAATGACCCTGCGGCAACGGTTTCTCGACCTGGAAGCGAGCATAAACCAGCAGGTGCTGGGTCAGCCAGAGCTGGTGCGCATGCTGATTATCGCGCTGCTGTGCGACGGCCACGTTCTGCTGGAAGGACTGCCCGGACTGGCCAAAACCCGTGCGGTGCGTGAGCTGGCGCGCCACATTGAAGGCGACTTCAGCCGTATTCAGTTCACACCGGATCTGCTGCCCTCGGATATCACCGGCAGCGAAATTTATCAGCAACACGCCACGCGTGAAGAGGAGCAGTTTCGTTTCCGGCCAGGCCCGGTGTTCGGCAACCTGATTCTGGCCGATGAGATCAACCGCGCCTCGGCCCGCGTGCAGTCGGCGTTGCTGGAAGCCATGGAGGAGCGTCATGTCACGGTGGCGGGCAACAGCTGGCCGCTGCCCGGCGTGTTTATGGTGCTGGCGACGCAGAACCCGGTCGATCAGGAAGGCACCTGGCCTCTGCCGGAAGCGCAGCTGGATCGCTTCCTGATGAAAGTGCTGGTGCACTATCCCTCGAAAGAGAATGAACAGCGCGTGATGCAGCTGGTGCGCGCCGAACAGCAGGCAAAATATCGCGAACAGGACACCCCTGCCGTCAGCGCCGCTGCGCCGCCGCAGGTGAGTATCAGCCAGGCGGATATGGGTCGCTGCTGGGAGGCCATCTCCGACATTTACGTCGCGCCCACGGTGGAAAATTACATCGTCTCGCTGGTGGAAATGACGCGCCAGCCGCAGCAGGTCAGCGACACCTTTGCCAGCTATGTGGCGCTGGGTATCAGCCCGCGCGGCACGCTGGCACTGGACCGCGCCGGGCGCGCGCAGGCGTGGCTCGAAGGGCGTGATGCGGTGTTGCCGGACGATATTCAGCGCATTGCCCCGGCCGTGCTGCGGCATCGTCTGCTGCTGAGTTATCAGGCCAGCGCCGACCAGGTGACCGCCGATGACGTGGTGCGCATGCTGCTGGATGCGGTGGTCGCATGACGGATACCGCACTGGCCGTCACCCTGCCCGGCCTGCTGGCGCTGGCGGGTGCAGCGCAGCAGCTGCGCAATCCGCCGGCTCAGCTGCCACCCGGCGCGATGGCCGGCGAGCGCGTGTCGCGTCAGCAGGGACGCGGACTCAATTTTGACAGCCTGCGCCGCTATCAGCCGGGCGATGATGTGCGGCTGATCGACTGGCAGGCCACCGCGCGTCTGCGCACACCCTGGGTGCGCTTGTATAACGAAGAGCGCGAGCGGCCGGTATTTCTGCTGGTCGATCAGCGCCTGGATATGTATTTCGCCACACGCGGGCACACCAAATCGGTCGCCGCCGCCCATCTGGCAGCGCTGCTGGCGTGGCGTAGCTGGCACGATGGCGATCGTCTCGGGGCCGCCGTGTTCAGCGATGATTCCCTGAGATTGCAGCGCTGCCGCTCGCCGAAACTCGCCCTGGCGCCGTGCCTGAACGACCTGCATCAAATGAATAATCAGCTGCCGGCGCGCTATCCGCAGGAGCCCGCCAGCAGTCTGCCACTCCATCAGGTGCTGCAACGTATCCGGGCACAGGTGCCTGCCGGAAGCTGGCTGGCACTGATCAGCGATTTCCACGATCTTGACGCTCAGAGTGACGCGCTGCTGGCGGCGCTGGCGCGCCGGTGTGATATCACCGCCTTTGTGCTGCTCGACGATCTGCATCTGCGGCTTCCGCATCAGGGCTATCTCGCCGCGCATTACCAGCATCAGCACGTTACGCTGCCACTTTCGCCCGCGTTGCGTCAGCAGATTAGCGAGCGGGTCACCGCCCGGCTGGCACAGCAGCAGACGCGACTGCTGCGGCTCGGCATCCGCGTGCAGCACATTGTGGTGAGTGAACCGTTGTTGCGTCAGCTGACGCAGGGAGACGAGCATGCTGGAAAAAGGCTTTAGCGTTCCGCCACTGCTGCAGCCTGACCTGCCGCCCGCGGTCTCCTGGCTGCCGCTGCCTGCGGGCTGGTGGTGGCTGGCAGGCGCGTTAGCGGCCCTGCTTGTGCTGTTGGCGCTTTGGCGCACAGCGCGCTGGCGGCGCAACCGCTGGCGGCGTGAAGCGCGTCAGGTTTTACGTCACGACAACAGCATTGATAGCTGGCTGCGGCTGATTAAACGGGTGCGGCTGGTGCACCAGCCGCGCGCTCAGGTGAGTGAACTGAGCCTCAGCCAGTTACTGCAGGAGCTACCGCTGGATGCCGCGACCTATCAGCGGCTGCTTGACGGTTACTGCCAGCCGGACAATAGCCTGTCGCCTGATGAAATGCAGCGCCTGCGCAGCCAGCTGCGACGCTGGCTGGAGGCACTGCCCAATGTCTGAACTGCTTACCCGCTTCGATTTTGCCTGGCCGTGGATCTGGCTCCTGCTGCCGCTGCCGCTGCTGACGCGCTTTCTGCTACCGCCACGCCAGCCGGTCAGCGAAGAGGTGCGCGTGCCGTTCCTGCCGGAACTGGTGAGGGAGTTGCGTCTGGAGAATGCCCCACCGGCCAGCCGCAGGCCTCAAACGCTGCTGTTCTGGCTGGTGTGGCTGCTATTACTGGCCGCGCTGGCGCGCCCTGAGCTGCTGTTGCCACCGCAGCTACAGCATAAGCCGATGCGCAATGTGGTGCTGGTGCTGGATGTTTCCGGTTCGATGGCGAAAAACGACGCCGGCGCGGGCACCACTCGCCTGCAGGCGGTGCAGCGCTCGGTACACAATTTTGTGCTGCAGCGAACCCGCGATCGCATCGGGCTGGTGATTTTTGCCAGTCAGGCTTGGCCGTTTGCGCCGATCAGTGCCGATAAGCAGGCACTGCTGGCGCGCATCAACCAGCTGGCACCCGGCATGGTGGGCCAGCAAACCGCCATCGGCGATGCGCTGGGGGTGGCGGTCAAACTGCTGGACAGCAGCCTGGAACAGGACGCCAGCCGCATGGTGATTTTACTTACCGACGGCAACGATACCGCTTCACAGCTGCCGCCCGCCCTCGCTGCGCAGCTGGCAGCAGAGCATCAGGTGCAGGTTGATACCATCGCCTTTGGCGATATTAACGCCAGCGGCGAGGACAAAGTCGATAGCGCGCTGATGCAGGATATTGCCCGCATCACAGGCGGTAGCGCGTTTCAGGCGGCTACCTCAGGCAGCGCACTGCAACGTGTCTGGCAAACCATTGACGCCCAAACGCCCGCGCAGGTGGCGACGCTCGGTCTGTCGTTTACGCGACCGCTGTTTGCCTGGCCGCTCGGCGCGGCGCTGGCGCTGTTAACCGCGGCGTTGTTGCTGGCGCGCCTGCGGGAGCGTGCAGCATGAATGGCTTTCATTTTATGCACCCGTGGTGGCTGTCCGGGCTGCTGGTTTGTCTGGCACTGGCGTGGCTATTGCGCGCGCCGCGCAGCGCCTGGCAGCGCATTATGACAGCGCCGTTTCACGCCCTGATTACCGGTAAGCGACTGCAGCGGCTGTCACCCGTACCGTGGCTGCTGGCGCTCGGCGTGCTGGCGCTGGCAGGGCCGTCATGGCAGAAGGCGTTGCCGGGCGGCGTTACGCCGCAAAGTAACGTGATGGTGATTTTGCAACAGGATCTCAGCATGCTGGCGCAGGATCTCCCGCCCGACCGGCATCAGCGCATGCAGCATAAGATCGCTCAGCTGATGCAGCAGATGCCGGGTAGCCACTTTGGCCTGGTGGTGTATCGCGGCGGTGCCTGGCTGACCACGCCGCTGACCAACGATCCGGCCTTTTACTCGCTGTTCTTGCAGGCGCAGCAGCCAACGTTACTGCCGGACGGTCAGGGCAATGGCCTGGCGGCAGCTCTCCGGCTGGCCGATGATAATCTGCCGGACACGCCGCGCAGCATTGTGCTGGTGGCCGATACGTTGCGCCAGGATGATGCCCGGTTGCTCAGCCAGACCTCGCTGCCGCTGCAGCTGTGGGTGCCCGGCACTGCGCCAGGCGGCCCCTTGCCGCCCGCTTTCTCCAGTCAGGCTATTGATACCCGCCTCAACGTGGCGCGCTTCCAGCAGCTACGCGCCGACGGCGTGGCGGTTACGCTCGCCACCCCCGATGACAGCGATCTGCCTGCCATCAGACGCCATATTCAGCAAAGCCTCAGCGCCCAGCAAAACAGTCGCGAGGATCTGCCGTGGCACAACAGCGGCTACTGGCTGATTGCGCCGATGTTGTTGCTGCTGCTGTGGTGGCGTCGTCAGATATTGATCGTGCTGATTGTGTTGCCGCTCAGTGGGATAACGCCGCCGGCGGCCGCCGCGCTGCTGGATGCGTTTATCCCGCCCGACCTGCAAGGGCAACATGCCTTTCAACGGCAGGATTACGCGCGCGCGGCGCAGCACTATGTCGATCCGCTGCGCCGCGGCATTGCGCTCTACTATGCCGGTGATTTTTCCGCCGCCAGCGGCGCTTTTCGCCAGGCCCCCGTGACGCCTGAATCGCTGTTGTGGCTGGGCAACAGCCTGGCGCAGCAGAAACAGTGGCAGCAGGCGCTGCAGCATTACGATCAGGCGTTAAGCCTGCGTCCCGACTGGCGTATGGCACAACAAAATCGCGCCAGTATCGCGCGCATTGTGATGCAGCTTCGTCAGCAGGAGCGCGATCGCCAGGCGGCACAGGGAAAAGAGCAGGATTACGATCCTGACGGCAGCAAAAAAGACCTGCACAAACAGCAGGGCGTCGCGCAGCAGGTCATGCAGCCTGCAGGTCACGCGGCACCGCAGGTCAGTCAGTGGTACGACAATCTCAGCCTGTCGCCCGGTGGCCTGCTGGAAAATCTCTATCGTCAGGAGTCACCATGAGAACGCTGCTGATTTGCCTGCTGCTGCTGACCGGGCCCGCGCGCGCCGCAATGGACATCACGCGCGAGCTGGTTGGCGATGACCGTTTGGTGCCGGGTCAGCCGCTGCGCGTCGCGGTAACCTACTGGACCGATAGCTGGTTTAACCCGCCGCCACAGTGGCCTGACTTCCCGGTCAGCAACGGCACGCTGTTGCCGGCGGCCATTCCCAATCAGCTGGTATCGCGTCAGCGTGACGGTGTCAGCTGGAGCGGCATCCGCATGGAGCGCCAGCTGATGGCCTGGGATCAGGGCAAACTGCAGCTGCCGGCGCTGGACATCACCCTGCAATCCGCAGGCCAGCCGCCGCAGACCGTTACGCTGCCAGCGCTGGAAAAAAATGTGCGCTGGCCGCCGGGTGTGCAGCAGCCGGATCGCTTCCTGCCCGCCGCCACGCTGCATCTGCAGGAAAAAGTGACACTGTATCGTGCCGCGCAGGGCGACGCGCTGCATGTCGGCGACGTGGTGGAACGGCAGATAACGCTGCAGGCCAGCGGTGTGGTCGCCGGACAGATTCCACCGGTGCTGATCGACCTGCCCGGCGTCAGTACCCAGCTGCTGACGCCCGAGGTCAGCGCCCTGACCAGCGGACGCGGTGAAATCACCGGCAGCCAGCGACGCGAGCGGCTGCGCTATCTGCCGGACAGCGCCGGCAGCCTGACGCTGCCTCCAGTGCAGCTGCGCTGGTGGGATACCCGACAACAGACATGGCAGCTCGCCACGCTGCCCGCCCATCACTATGACATTCTGCCTGCGCGCGCGGCCGGCAGTGAACAGTCGCTGCGCGCCGGACCTGCACGCCCGTGGTGGCAGTGGCTGCTGCTCGCCGCAACCGTGGTTCTCATCGCCGCGGGGCTGTGGGCTGGCCGCCGTTTACTGCGCCAGGCGCTAATGTTTGCCGGCCATGCGTGGAGCCGCCTGTGGCGTATTCATGCGCTGCCCGATCTCGTTCCACATCACAGGAGTCGCCGATGAAAACTGTTTCTATACTGGCGGGCCTCACGCTGTGCCTCGCTAGCGTCAGTCAGGCTGACGATCTCTCCGCCTGGCGTGACGGTGCGGCAAAGCGTGCCATTACACAGTGGGTGGATGACACCACCCGCGCCGGCAGCGCTGACTTTATTCCTCTTAACCAGCGCTACGTGGTGTTCGATAATGACGGCACGCTATGGCCGGAAGCACCGCTCACCTTTCAGCTGCAGTTTGCGCTCGATGAAGTGAAACGGCTGGCGCCGCAGCATCCGCAGTGGCAGCAGGATGCGCTGGTACAGGCGGTGCTCAGCAACAACACGGCCGCTATTGCCGCCAGCGGGAAAAAGGGGCTGATGCATTTGCTGACGCTGACTCACAGCGGTATCACCACCGATGAGTTTGCACAACGCGTGCAGAACTGGGTGGCGACGCAGCGGGATACGCGTTTTGGCTGCCGCTACGATCGCATGGGCTATCTGCCGATGCGCCAGCTGCTGGATTATCTGCGCGCTCACGGTTTCCGCACCTGGATTATCTCCGGCGGCGGCATCGATTTTATGCGCGTGCTGGCGGAACAGATGTACGGCATTCCACCCGAGCAGGTGGTTGGCTCGTTTTCCCTTGCGGAATTTTCACTCAGCGACAACGGCACGCAGTTGCGGAAAACCATGAATGGTGCATTTTATGATGATGAAGCGGCCAAACCGGTGGCCATCCATCTGTTCATGGGCCATCGGCCGGTAGCAGCGTTCGGCAACAGCGACGGCGATGTGCCGATGCTGCAATACACCTCGGGGAATCCTGCCGCCAGCACCTTCGGCCTGCTGGTGCATCACACCGATGCACAGCGGGAATACGCCTACGATGCGCATCCGCCGGCCAGCGGCAAACTGGTTAGCGGTCTCAGGCTGGCCGCGCACTATGGCTGGACCGTTGTCGATATGAAACAGGACTGGGGTACGGTGTTCGATCCCGCCCAGTGCCCGGCCGCCGTTTCCGTTCATCAAGGAGAAGCAAAATGAAAACATTACCTTTCACTGCCATGATCGCCCTGCTCACCCTGAGTGCCACGTCTGCGCTGGCGGTATCGCCGTATGAGAATCTGGCGCTGGCGCTGCGGCAGCAGACCATGATCAACGATCTGCGCACTCACTGCCGCGTGCCGGTCTCCATCGCCGACGAAAAAATCAAGCAGACCTTTCTGGCGGATAAGAGCAATCACAACGCGCTGTTGCAGGCGGCTGATGCGCTGAAGATGGGCAAGCATCAGCATTATCAGCAGCTGATGTCGCAGATAACCTGCCCGGATTTTAGCTGATCGTCGCTGACAGGAAACGCCAGACACCATCGTGGTCAGCGCGGAACAGGCCAGCGGCGTGGCGCTAAGGTTTCAGGCGTGATCTACGGTTTGAGCTGCGCCCGCGCGGTGTAAAAGCGACGGTAGGACAGATACGCCGCGATGATGGTCGACAGGCTGGCGGTGGCAATCAGCATAAACGTCACCATGATCTGGTACTTGATCGCCTTTACCGGATCGATCCCGGCAAAAATCAACCCGGACATCATGCCTGGCAGACTCACAAGCCCCACCGTTTTCGCGCCGTCAACGGTGGGGATCATCGCGGCACGAATACTGTCACGCATCAGCCCGGCGGATGCGCGTTTGATCGGCGCGCCCAGGCTGAGCATCTCCATGATTTTCTGCTGGTTGTCGCTAAAGCGCTGATTGAGGTTGGTGAAACACAGTCCGACCGCCACCATGGCGTTACCGGCAATCATGCCGGAAATGGGGATTACCTGCATGGGAACAAAGGCAATGGCGCCGCTCAGCAGCAGCACCGTTAGTGTCAGTGCCGTACCGCTGGTAATCGCCACCAGCGCGATGATAAAACCATGATCGATCCGCCGGCTGCGTTTGCGCGCATTCAGCGCTGCATTGACGCAGATAAACAGCACCATCAGCAGCGTCAGCCAGTCATTATTGACATCGAAAATTGACTTCAGCACATAACCGACGATCACCAACTGGATAATAGCGCGCGTGACACTCCACAAAATGTCTTTGCTCATCCCCAGCTTCTCTTTCTGGCTAATCAGCAGCGCCACCAGCACCAGCATGAGTGAAAGCAGCAGCGAGCTGTCGCTGATATTATGCTGATTCATGCTGTTCTCCCGCTGCGGGTGGGGTCAGCCGCAGAATACGCTCAGCGGCATCAATCTCCTGTACGTCATGGCTGATACGGATCACCGCCAGCCCTTTTTCCGCCACCAGCGCGGCAATCAGCTGGTTAACCCGTTGTTTATTGGGCTCGTCCAGTGCGCTGGTCACTTCGTCCAGCAACAATACCTGTGGCAGAAACTGCAGATTGCGCAGCAAAGCCACCCGCTGTTTTTCACCGCCAGAGAGTCCGGCAACGTTTTTGTCCAGCATGTCGGCGGATAAATGCAGACTGCGCAACGCCGCCACCAGCTGCTCGCGCGACGGTTGTTGCTGACGCAGCTGCCACGGCAGCGCCAGGTTATCATAGACCGTGTCACCAAACAGTTGCGGTGTCTGGAAACAGTAGGAGACCTGCTGGCGATAGTGTTCGACTTTCAGCGTGTGAATATCCCGCTGCTGAAACAGGATCTGGCCGCTATCGGGCTCCAGCAGTGAGGCAATAATTTTCAGCAACGTGCTTTTGCCGCTGCCGGACGGGCCGGTGAGCAACAGCGTTTCACCTGCGTACAGCTGCAGTGATACCGGCGCCAGCAAGGTGCGCCCCTGCACGGCCAGCGTGACGTCTTGTACCGCCAGCAAAGGAGAATCAGCAGACATAAAAGGCATCCGTGAGAAATTGTCGGCAGATTATAGACAGCTGCACAAGGCAGGGGAATGCGTCACGATGCGGAGAGCGGCTGCCGTTTAACCGCCGTGGCTTTACAACGCGGCAGAAATCCGCATGCTGGTGGCATTCAGGACCACTTTTTTCATTACTATGACCGCCACCAAAACCGGATTTCTCTGCGCGAGCGTGCTGCTGCTGAGCGCGCTGACACTGCTGTCGTTGCACTGGAGCGCGTTTCAGGCATGGGCACTGCAAAGTCAGATTCAGCTGCACCGGCTGCTGGTTACCCATTTACTGCAAATCAATAGCGGCCAGTACAGTGCCGGACTGTGGCTGCTGGCCGTGACCTTCATTTACGGCATTCTGCACGCGGTGGGTCCCGGCCACGGTAAATTTATCGTTACCACCTGGCTGACCACCCATCAGCCCCCGCGCGGCGTAGCGCTGAGCGTGCCGCTGCTGGGCAGCCTGGTGCAGGGCCTGAGCGCGATTGCCTTTGTCTTTATCCTCGCGGTTGGTTTTAACCTGACCACCGGCGATCTCAGCCTGAGCCGCTGGTATCTGGAGAAAGCCAGCGCTGTGTTCATTGCCGGGCTGGGCGTGATGCTGCTGCTGCAAGCCTGGCGCAGGCCGCCAGCGGAGCATCATCATGATCATTGCGGCCACGCGCATGGCGTCGCGGCTGGGCACGGCAGCGACTGGAAAAGCTGGGCGGGTATTATTATTGCCACCGGCGTGCGGCCGTGCAGCGGTGCGCTGACGGTGCTGCTGTTCGCCAGCGTCATCGGCATTACGCGCTGGGGCATGCTGGCGGTGATGAGTATGGCGCTCGGTACCGGCATGGCGCTGGTGGCGCTGGCACTGTTTGTGCAGCATTACCGTCAGCGCGCCGGACAGCTGTGGCTGGCAGAACGCTCGCCGCAGGCGGCATCGCTGCTGAGAGCGGTACGGATCGCCGGTGGGATATTGCTGGTGATGTTTGCGCTGGTGCTGTTTTTTACCGTGGTGCCGGTGAGTGCCAACGGGGATTATATTGCGGCGGGATGCTGAGGTGCATGGTTTGGGAGGGTGCGGTTTTCCCCTCACCCTAACCCTCTCCCGCACGCGGGAGAGGGAACGTTAAGTGCCGCTTTGGGCACGGGCTTAATGATCAGAAACGGTATTTCGCGGACAGCATAAAATTACGCGGTTCGCCGTAGACGATGCCGGTGCTGTCGACGTTCTCGTCGTACTCTTTGTCGAACAGGTTATTCAGGTTGGCCTGCAGGCTGAGGTTTTTAGTCACGTCGTAGCGCGCGAACAGATCCACCAGCGCATAGCTGCCCTGACGGGTGCGCCAGGTGCCATTGCCATCCGGGCCACTGATATCCGCGTAAGTTCCCGCCTGCCAGTTCACCCCGCCACCCAGCGTCAGCTGGTCCAGCATCGGCAGGCGATAGCTGGTGAACAGGTTGAACGACGTGCGCGGCAGCTGTGAATTGTAGCGATCGCCGTTGGCGTCTTCCGCCACATACGAAGTCCCGCCAAAGGTCATCTGCCAGTTATCGGTCAGCGCCCCATTCACCTCAAACTCGACGCCACGACTTACCACGCCCTTTTTCGCCACGTAAATGGTGTTACCGGTCTGCGCATTGGTCTGTCCGGTGCTCTGACCGACGTTATCCAGTTCGGTGCGGAAGATCGATACCGAGGTGGTCAGACGGCTGTTGAACCAGTCAGACTTCACGCCGGCTTCGTAGTTTTTGCCAATCACCGGCGAGAGATAAGCGCCTGACGCATCCTGATAATCCTGCGGCTGGAACACCGAAGTGTAGCTGGCGTAGGCAGACCAGTTATCGTAGAAGTCCCAAATCACCCCACCGTACGGCGTGATGTTGTTTTTCTCCATCTCTGCCGTCAGCGTCTGGCGGTTCCAGTTGGTGTAGCGCGCCCCGACAATCAGGTGCAGCGGATCGGCCAGATTGATGCGCGTCGCGAGATACGCTGACTTCTGCCGCACCAGTTGGGTGTCGGCCGCGGGTTCACGCGGATTCCAGTCGGTTTCCGGGAAATCACCGTTGAACTGATTAAAGTTGCCCAGCTCGGCTGACGAAATGTTGGCCCAGGCGCTGTAATATTTGTTGTCCTGACGGCTGTAGTTCACCCCGACCATCAGCTCATGCTGGCGGCCCAGCAGTTCATAAGGACCGCTGGCGAAGGCATCGACCGCATCCACCTTACGTTTGCCGGTGTTGAAGCCGGTTCCGCCTACTACCGGATAGCCGGCATAACCAGAGACGCCTGCGCCAGTGGTTTTGTCGAAGTAACCGTCGAGATACAGCTGCTTGCTGTCGAGGAACATCTCGTTATGCGTGCCGTTAAGGGTGATGTTCCAGCCGTTATCAAAGTTCTGCTGCAGGTTAACAAAGACCTTTTTATTTTCTTTGTTGTTGTAAGCCCATTCTGGCGCGGTGTTATAGCCACGACGGGAGTGGATCTGCGTGCCGTCGGTGTACCAGCGCGGCGCACCGCCCCACATCGGTGAATCCGTGTTCACCTGGCTGAATTCATAACCAACAGACAGTCTGGTGGCGTCCGTCACATCAGCGTCGACCACGCCGTAGATAAACTTCTTATCGGCGCCGTAGCGTTCAATGAAGCTGTTTTTGTCTTCATAGCCGGCCACCAGGCGACCGCGCACGTTGCCTTCCGGTGACAGCGGTGCAGAAAGATCGGCGACGTAACGCTGCTTATTCCAGCTGCCATAGCCCGCTTCAAGGCTACCGGTAAACTCTTTGCTGTCGGCATGTTTACGCACCATGTTGATGGCGGCGGAAGGATTGCCCGGTCCGGTCAGCAGGCCCGTTGCGCCGCGCACCACTTCGACGCGCTCGTACAGCGCGGTATCGGTCTGCGCATCACCGAGGTTCCAGCGCTGGGCAAACGCGGTCGGAATGCCGTCGGTCATGTAATTATCGATCAGGAAACCGCGCGAATAGTAATTGATGCGGTCCATATCGGCGGCCACACCGTGGATGCCGGTGGTGTTGCTCAGTACGTCGTTCAGCGACTGCAGCTGTTGATCCTGCATGCGCTGCTTGCTGACGATAGTGACCGACTGGGGAATATCACGTGCGGTCAGTGCCATTTTAGTGCCGGCCAGCGTCACCGGTACGCTGTAATCCGCTGCGGCCTGCGTCTGCTGCGCTTCCGCGCTGGCGCTGGCATCAACGGTCAGGGTGGCCTCACTGTTTTGCGTATCGGCCGCCTGAGCGACACCCGAGACAACCAGCACTGCCAGCAGTGACAGGCGCAGCGCGCGCTGCGGCGCAAGACCTGCGTCCCTGACGCGCATCTCTTTGCAAGACATAATATTCCTCAATCGGCTTATCGTTATTTTGTGGCGAGCATATAGTTAAGAAAGCAAATGAGAAATATACGCATTAAGATTAACATTGCAAGAAATTGTTACGGCCTTTCTGACGCCTTTACACTGTGAAAAAATCTTATGCTTCAGGGAGTAACGGCCCTGAGGCTGCTTTACAGGAAACTATCACGCCTGAAATCATCCTTTATCTCAGTCAACCGGTGCGTGACCTACGGCCTCCCCGCCTAACGGCTGTGCCTGCATCCTGCTATGGCATCTGAACACCACGCATGTACCAGCTTCGTACCCGGTCACCGCCATTGATTTATAATTACGCTGCCAATAGGAAAGGTGTTTATAAAGTTTCCTTTTCTGCGCTAAGGTGGACCAGTTACGCTTTTAATCCCTGCAGCAATCGCTGCGTTGTTTACATGACGCCATTTATTAAGCTGTAAATCGCCGTGACGTATATTGTGTGAGATGCTGTGATGTTAAATGAACGGCTTAACGTAGGTGGCTGGCAATATTAAATCAGTCGCTAACATGTTTATGCGTAATCAATGAATAGACAAAAATCTTTACGCCCAATCAAAAACTGTACAGGTCGGGGCATATTTCCGGACAAATCTGTCGGCGGGTGAATATTTCCATTTGAATAAAATTGCCGTAGAATGCACGCTTTCAAATCAGTGGTATCAGTAATAAGGGTTTATACATGAGCGATGCACTCAAGGCATTGAACAATCTTCGTACGCTGCGTGCTGAAGCACGTAATATTGAGGTTGCGGTATTAAACGAAATGCTGGAGAAGTTTGCCGTGGTGGTCGCCGAACGCCGCGAAGAGACGGCGGCAGAGAGTGCTGCACAGCGCGAAAAAGAAGAGAAGCTGGCGTTATATAAAGAGATGCTGCGCAAAGACGGCATTACAATTAATGAACTGGCGCAATTAAACCAGGGTGAAACGAAGAGCAAAGCAAAACGTGCACCGCGTCCGGCGAAGTATAAATTTACCGACGAACAGGGTAATGAGAAATTCTGGACCGGTCAGGGTCGTACTCCCTCGCCGATAAAGTCAGCGATTGACGCTGGCGGTTCGCTGGATGATTTTCTGATTTAATCCAGTCGCAGGAAATCGGGGCGGAACCGGCTAATTGCCGCATCACCGCCCCTGTATCGAGGCACCCTAAATGCTTTCATGCAATCCTTTCATGAAGTGTGCTGCGAGGTGATTAGGCCATTACGCCCTCCCACACCCGCCCGTCAGATTAACGCTGCACAGGCGCGCGCAATACGTTTACCCGCCTCCTCAACGCTATCGATATCCGTGGCGATCGACAAACGGAAATACGGCGACAGGCCGTAAGCGCTGCCCGCCACGCCGGACACACCGCTCTCCAGCAGATAATTCAGCACATCCTGTTCGTCATGCAGTACGGCACCGTCAGGCCGGGTTTTGCCCAGCAGGCCAGCACAGCGACAAAAGACAAAAAATGCGCCCTGAGGTTGCAGCACTTCAATGCCGGCCACCTGCTGCAACTGCTGCACAATGACATCGCGTCGCGCCTGATACGCGGCGCGCTGCGGGGGCAGAAAATCGAGCCCACCGTTAAAGGCCGCAACCGCCGCCGCCTGGCTGATGGCGCTGGCGCCAGAGCTGTTCTGCGACTGCACCACCACCATGGCATCAATCAGCGGCTGCGGTCCGGCAGCAAAGCCAATGCGCCAGCCGGTCATGGCATAGGTTTTCGACGCGCCTCCCACCAGCAAAACGCGTTCAGCCAGATCCGGCGCCACCTGCAGCAGGCTAACGTGCTGACGATCGTCAAACAGGATATGTTCGTACAGCTCATCCAGCATAATCAGCACATTGGGATGATCGCGCAGCACCGTCGCCAGGACCTGCAACTCCTGTGCGCTGTACACCATGCCAGAGGGATTGCCGGGATTGTTCAGCACCAGCCAGCGGGTTTTCTCAGTGATCGCCTGCGCCAGCTGCGCCGGCTGCAGCTTGTACTGCTGCTCAAGCGGACAAGGCAGCAGCACCGCCTCGCCACCGTTGAAACGCACACTGTCCGGAAAAGTTGGCCAGTATGGCGTGGGCACAATCACCTCGTCGCCGTCGTTTAGCGTCGCGGCAAACGCGTTGAAGATGATTTGCTTTGCGCCGTTGGCGATACAGATTTGACCCAGCGCGTACTGCAGCTGGTTCTCGCGCGCCAGTTTGGCCTGCACCGCTTTACGCAGCGCGGTGGTGCCATTGGTCGGCGTATAACGGGTTTCACCGCCATCCATCGCGGCGCTGGCGGCGGCACGGATGTGCGCGGGCGTATCAAAATCCGGCTCACCGGTGGTGAGGTCAAGAATATCCACGCCCTGCTCTTTTAGCTGGCGCGTCAGCTGACGTGCCGCCGCGTTAGCCGAGAGCGACACAGACTGTACGCGCTTCGATAGGGTGATCATGTTTCGCTCCTGTCTCTCACACCACCGGCAGGCCGAGGTTTTCACGCAGCGTGGCGAACTCGTACTCTTCCCGGAACAGACCGCGACGGCGCAGTTCCGGAATCACCAGCTCCACAAACAAATCCAGCTGCTCGGACATGATCGCCGGCATGATGTTGAAACCATCGGCGCCGCCCTCGTTGAGCCACAGCTCAAAGTCATCGGCAATATCCTGCGCGGTACCGACGATTACCCGGTGACCACGCGATCCGGCGGCTACCGCGGCCAGTTCGCGCAGCGTCAGATTTTCACGTTTCGCCATGTCGGTCATCAGTTTCACGCGGCTCTGGTTACCTTCACCCAGCGGCACTTCCGGCACCGGACCGTCGAGCGGATACTGGCTCAGATCCATATTGAAGCGCAGCGAGAGCTGACGCAGACCGTTGTCGATATCAACCAGCGTGTTGAGCTCTTTCCACAGCGCTTTGGCCTCTTCGCGCGTGCGGCCAATAATCGGCATCACGCCAGGCATGATCACCACGTGATCAGGATTGCGTCCGGCGGCAATCACCTGATCTTTCTGCGAACGGTAGAAGCTCTGTGCTTCTTCCAGGCTGGCCGAGGCGGTGAAAATCACCTCGGCGGTCTCTGCCGCCAGCTTCTGCCCATCGCTGGAAGAACCGGCTTCGATAATCACTGGACGCCCCTGCGGTGAGCGGGTAATGTTCAGCGGGCCCTGCACCTGGAAATGCTCGCCGACGTGGTTAATCGGCTGAATTTTGTCATCAATGAAGTACTGACCGGTCTCTTTGTTGGGCT
The DNA here is from genome assembly GCF_026541005.1 of Pantoea sp. GM_Pan_4. NCBI lineage: Bacteria > Pseudomonadati > Pseudomonadota > Gammaproteobacteria > Enterobacterales > Erwiniaceae > Pantoea > Pantoea sp. GM_Pan_4. The sequence goes on along the minus strand of NZ_JALNUZ010000003.1, from coordinate 377,688 downwards.
GCACCGCCCCCGCCTGCCAGCCGTCCCACAGCTTATAGGTGACATCAAGGAATTCACGGGCGCGCGCGTAGCGCTCCGCATGATTAGGCATATCGCTGCGGCTGAAGTTACGCGCCACATCGGTAGAGAACGACGTCACCACGTTCCAGGCGGCGCGGCCGCGGCTAATGTGGTCCAGCGACGAGAAGCTGCGTGCCATGGTGAACGGGTCGCTGAAGGTAGTCGAGGCGGTCGCCGCCAGGCCAATGCGTTTGGTGTTGACCGCCAGCGCCGACAGCAGCGTTAACGGCTCCAGACGCGCCATGGTGGAAGGCAGACGATACATGCTGGTCGCCAGTGCATCACCCACGAAGAACAGATCAAACTTACCGGCTTCGGCTTTTTTCGCGATGGTGATCAGCCAGTCAATATCCGTCGGATCGCCCAGATTTTCCGTCAGCCGCCAGCCGCTCACGTGCTGTCCTACCGGTTGCACAAACAGCCCTAAACGGATGCGGCGTGAAGATGAAGTAGCCATATTTTTTCCTGGTCAATAAAAGGGTCAATAACAATTAAAAGGCGTTCTCGGTCGCCAGCAGCGCCTGCTCTAAGGCATCTGCGCTGATGCGGAACGGCAGACGTTCGGCGCTGGCCGCCGGGAATTTGATCTGTTCAGCAATGCTTCTGATGGCTGCGCGACGATCGCCGTGCAGCGGCGCTAAGGTCAGCGGCATATCATACTGTCGCAGCAGCGCCAGCAGCGCGGCGTCCGGCTCACCATCGTGCTCAATCAGCGACTGCACCAGCAGGCTGTAACCGACTTTTTCACCGTGCAGCCAGTGGTGCAGCTCCGGCTGATGGGTCAGACGGTTATGAATGGCGTGGGCAAAGCCTGGCGTTGGCAGCACGTCACGCACGCTGTTGGCCAGGCCGGCCAGCACAATACTGGCATCGATCACCTTCACCAGTTCCGGCGTTACCTGCTGTTGCTGGTTGGCCAGCACGGCGGCGGCACCGTGCTGGCGATAGACATCCAGCGCGCGCTGCGCGGTCATCACTTTAAGATCGAGGGCGAGATCGTGGGGGTTGTGCCGCAGATAAGGATAGAACTCGTAGTATTTAGCCAGCCCGTCGACAATGCCCGCTTTGAGGTAACGCACATCGCTTTGCGCGATCACTTCGCTGTCTACCAGCACCAGTTCAGGCATTTTGCCCAGCGGCTGGCTGCGCACGTGGCCGCCCTGCGCGTCATAAATAATCGCCACCGGCGACCAGGCGGCACAGGTCGCCGCGACGGTGGCGAAATTGACGACGGTGATTTCCGGTAACTGGCTGCCGACCGCTTTAGCCGCATCCAGTACGCGCCCGCCGCCAATTGCCAGCAGCAGTTCAGCCTGCTGCTGTTGCAGATTGCTTTTCAGCGTATCAATGGCCGCATCGGTGCATTCGCCGTGCAAATACTCGATTTCCCAGCGAATACCACAGGTTTCCAGACTTTGCGTTAATTGCGGATTAACCGCCTGCCAGGCGCGCGGAGAGGTGAAAATACGGATATGCGTAGCATAAGGTTTAATGAATTCCCCGGTGCGCGCACGCAGTCCCGGTTCGTGTGCGTAGGCACGCGGAGATTTAATCGCTAACACGTTGTCACCCTGATTAGGAAAAACGCCATAACAAAATTGTTATATTTCAGAGGATTAATGCGAAATAGTTATAGCGCTATGTATTTTATGCATACTACGGTAAATGGCGATTTGTGCAATGAAAAAGCCGCCATTTCATTTTCACAAATTTGCATTAGCTTATCCGGATTTCACATATAGCCCGTCAGCGCTTTACTGCTACTCTGAGCCTTCTTTCTTTATCGCCCGCCGGGCGGTTTTCCGGGGATAGCTATGACACTTGAGTTTCGTCAGGTCACAGAAGACGAAGTGGACACTTATCAGGCGCTGATGCATGCCGCCTATGCGCCCACGCTGGCGCTGGGGATCAAATTTGATGCGGCCACCGCCGACCGCGAGAAAACGCTGCGGCATCTGCAAAGCCACGGCGTGTACGCGCTGTATGCTCAGGGCGTGATGGTCTCCTCGGTCACCGTGCGTTATCCATGGGGCCCGCTGCCGGGCCCGTTCGGCCTGCCGCATATCGGCTGGTTTGGCGCTCACCCGGACTACGCGGGGCAGCAGTTTGGCCGCCAGGTTCAGGATCGCCTGGAGCAGGAAATTTTACGCGGCCAGTTACGCGCACCGGCGGTTTCGCTCGGTACCGCCATCAGCCATCCGTGGCTGATTGATATGTATCGCAAGCGCGGATTTGTGCTCATGCACACCACCGATCTCGGCAAAGGCCACATCACGCAATATATGAAAAAAGTGCTGGATGAAACCGCGCACGATGCCTGGCTGACGCGCCAGGCGGCATCACAAGGAAGCCAGGCATGAGCCAACTGAATGAAACAGCGCTGGGCGAGCAGCTGATCGCCTTTCGCCACGAACTGCACCGTTTTCCGGAACTCTCTAATCAGGAGTTTGAAACCACCGCCCGCCTGCGCCAGCAGCTGGAACAGCACCAGATTCGCATCGTTGATTTGCCACTGAAAACCGGTCTGGTGGCGGAGGTCGGCCCGGCACAGGGACCGCTGATTGTGCTGCGTTCGGATATTGATGCGTTGCCGATTGAAGAGCAGTCGGACGTTGCTTTTCGCTCGGAGCGTCCCGGCGTGATGCATGCCTGCGGCCACGATTTTCACGCTTCCGCTGCACTCGGCGCGGCGATTCTGCTTAAGCAGCAGGAGGCAACGCTGCCCGGCCGCGTGCGGATTCTGTTCCAGGCCGCCGAAGAGACCGGCCAGGGCGCGCCGGATGTCATCGCCACCGGCGCGCTGGAGGAGGCGGTGGCGATTTTCGGCATTCATAACGATCCGTCGCTGCCGCCTGGCGTGGTGGGCAGCAAAGCCGGCGCGCTGACCGCGGCGGTGGATCGCTTCGATATCCGCATCACCGGCACCGGCAGCCATGCCGCCAAACCGCATCAGGGCAACGATCCGATCGTTATCGCGGCGCAGATTGTCTCCGCGGCGCAAACGCTGATTAGCCGTAACGCCCCCTCCGCTGACAACGCGGTGGTGTCGATCACCCAGCTGCACAGCGGCAGCACCTGGAACGTCATTCCGGACAGCGCCTGGCTGGAAGGCACGGTGCGCACCTTCTCTCAGTCCACGCGTGAGCGACTGGAGCAGCGCTTCCGCGAAATCGTGCTCGGCCTTGGTGCGGCTTTTGCCGCAGAGGTTGAGTTTAACTGGCACGCCGGTCCGCCTGCGGTGGTGAATGATGCGCACTGGGCGGATTTTGCTCTGCAGCAGGCCACCGCCAGCGGACTTGAGGCGCGCGTGGTTGAAGCCAGCCCGATCGGCGAAGATTTTGCTTTTTATCAGCAACAGCTGCCCGGTGCCTTTGTGATGATCGGCACTGGTGAACCTTATGCGCTGCACCATCCGGCTTTTCGCATCAATGATGCGGTGTTACTGCCCACCTCACGCTACCTCGCGCAGCTTGCCGTGGCGGCGCTGCGCAGTCTGGAGCGGGCATGAACCTGAGCCACGCGCTGGCTGAGCGCATCCTGCAAAGCCAGCCGGATGCGGCGGCACGTGATGCCGCGCGCACTGGCATACAGGATTTTCTCGCCGTGAGCTGGCCGGTGTTACAGCAGCAGGTGCCGGACAGCGGCTTACCGGCGCTGCGACAGGTTTATGGCGACGGCAGCGTACGCTCACAGGCGTTGCTACTGGGCTATGCCGGGCATGCGCTGGATTACGATGATTTCCATGCTGATTTTCGCGGCCATCCCAGCGTGGCGATTCTGCCTGCGCTGTTTGCCTGGCAGCAGCAGCAGCCCGCCACTGCCGAAGCGTTCCTTGATGCCTATGTCATCGGCGTGGAAGTGGCTGGCCGGCTGGGACTGGCCGCCAGCCAGCAGCACTATGCGCTGGGTTATCACAACACGGCCACGCTGGGCACGCTGGCGGCGGCGGCCGCGCTGGCACGTCTGCTGCAGCTTAATGCAACCGACTGCGCCACGCTGATCGGCATCGCGGCGACCCAGGCCAGCGGACTGCGCGCTCAGTTTGGTTCAGCGGTGAAGCCGCTGCACGCCGGACTGGCGGCAGAGCGTGCGGTGATGGCGGCGCAGCTGACGCTGGCGAAATTCGATGGCCGGCATGAAGGCGTGCTCGACGCGTTTCTCGCCGCCAGCAGTAATGGCGAGGCGCAACCGCAACGACTGGTGGAAAACTGGGGCGCGCCGTGGCGCATCAGTACCCCCGGTCTGGAGTTCAAACCCTTCCCCACCTGCGCCGGAACTCACAGCGCTGCCGAAGCGGCACGTCTGCTGCGGCGCGCCTGGCTGGCGGAAGGCCACTCGCTGAACTCGCTGCTGGAAAATATTGATGACATCACGGTCGCCTTCCCGCCGGGTGGTGACATCGCGGCGGCAGTTCGCGTGCCGGCTAACGGCATCGAAGCACGCTTTAGCCTGGAGTACGTGATTGCCGCCATGCTGATGTATGACGATTTGCGGCTGGAAGATTTTGCCGAAGGTGCGCTTAATCCGGCGGTGATGCCGCTGGCGGCCAAAGTGCGTCGCACACCGGATGCGTCCGCGCCGCCCGATGCGCTCAACCCGGCGCGGCGTTTTCATCTCGTCACGCTGACGCTGAAAGAGGGTCGTCAGCTGCAGCAGCGCCGCACGCGGCAGCAGTCGCTGGCGGATGGCGTAGATGTGGCGGCCAAACTGCGTCAGGCGCTGCGCCATGAAGTGCCGGCGCGCCAGCAGCAGTTACTGGCTATCAGCGAGCTGCAAAGCACGGCGGATTTGGCTACATTAAGCCAACTGTTGCGCGCCTGAATCCTGGCGGCGCGCGTTCTTCGCTTAAGGCTGGCGTATCATGTCTAAAACTCAGCGGCTTCCTGAACTGCTGCAATTGCTGCGCTGTCATCGCTATCCGCTGACCGCGCAGCGTATCGCCGAGCAGCTGCATATCAGCGTGCGCACCGTCTATCGTGACATTCTTAGTTTGCAGCTGCAGGGCGTAGAGATTGAGGGCAGCGCGGGCGTTGGTTATTTACTGAAATCCGACGGCCATTTGCCGCCGCTGATGTTTTCCCGTCAGGAGATTGATGCGCTGGTGCTTGGGCTCAACTGGGTCACCCGACACACCGACGATGAGCTTAAGTCCGCCGCGCGCCATGCGCTGGCTAAAGTCCAGGCTGTGATTCCGCCGCATCTCACGCAGAGTATCGATCACCAGTCGCTGCTGATCGCCTCCCAGGGCGAAGCGTTGTTCGAAACCCATCTGCCGCAGATTCGCCAGGCGATCCATCAGCGCAGCAAGATCAACCTGCGCTACAAAGATCTGCAGGATAACCTCTCCACGCGCACCATCTGGCCGGTGGTGATTGGCTACTTTGAACGCGTGCGCCTGCTGTGCGGCTGGTGCGAACTGCGCCAGGAGTTCCGCAATTTCCGCGTCGATCGCATTGAAGCGATCAGCGTCACCAGCGAACTCTATCCCGGCACGCGTCATCAGTTGCTGAAACGCTGGCGGGATTATCACCATTTGCGTCACCCGGCGGACAGCGCGACACGCTAGCGACATAAAGTTGCCATAAGCGACAAAATGTCGCATACTTAGCCGCGTGCAGCAGTAATCGCAACTCAACATTACAACAGTCAGTCCATCACCGCTTTCATCCGCGAGGTAATATTCATGGCCACAAGTATTCGTTTAGACGATGACTTCGTGAGCGACGTAAAAATTCACGCTGAAGCCGCCAGCCGCAGCATTCCAAAGCAGATTGAGCATTGGGCGAAGATCGGCCGGATTGCTGAGGATAATCCGGACTTACCGTATAGCTTCATCGCTGAAGTATTGATCGCCCAGGCTGAAGTCGATAATCAGAAGGTTTCGCCGTATGTCCGCCGAACACCCCGATCCAAAACCACAAAATAGCATCGAGGTTTATCAAACACGCCGCTTTGAAAAAACGCTCGATAAATTGCCCGATACACAGCGTGCCATCGTCGAGGATGAGATCGACAGGATTGTTGATGCGCCTGAAATCGGTGAGCTCAAGAGAGGTGACTTAAACTTTTTACGCGTGCACAAATTTCAGCTGAATAACCGCCTGACGCTGTTGGGTTATAGCTGGGTGGAAAATAAACTGGAACTGTATCTGCTGGATATCGGACCCCATGAGAATTTCTATCAGGAACAGAAAAAGCACCGTAAAGCCGATCTGAAAATTATCAGTTAACCCATCGACTCCTGACAAAATCTGTCACAGCCTCCCCCTACTATGCAGCGGTAAACACACAAGGAGATCACCATGCTTACCGCTAACATGACCATTATTTATGTGCCCAACGTCGTGAAAAGTGCTGACTTTTATGCCGCGCTGTTCGACATCAAACCCGCAGAACTCAGCCCGACCTTTGCCATGTTTGTGTTTGAGAACGGCTTTAAACTGGGTATCTGGTCGCAGTATACCGTTGAACCCGCACTCTCCCTGCCCGCCAGTGCGGCGCGTAGCGAAATTGTGTTTAAAACCGCGCGCAAAGACGATGTCGATTTTCTTTATCACGAATGGGGCGTGCTGCGCGAAATCACCATCATTCAGTCACCGGTGCGCATGGACTTTGGCTACACCTTTACCGCGCTGGACCCGGACGGGCACCGCCTGCGTGTCTGCTATTTACAGCTGGATGAGTAAGTGAAGAGACCTGGCGCTGACGGTTGCAGGTTGTTAAATGTGCTGAGAAATCATTAACTATATTTATATTCTTAATTGCCGGTTAATGACATTAACGCTGCTGTTCAGATAAGCAACGTGCAGGTAATTCAACCTGGTGGATAGCGGTGCGATTTATCGCGCAATAAGTTGCACCGCTGCACAGTGCGCGCAATGCTTGTATCACCTCTGGTTAATTTCTATATATTACAGCGCATTAAAATAATATTGTCATCGTTGACTTTATCCGTCATTACCGTCCCCCTCCCACATCGCGCTTTTTTAAAATGCCTTCCGTATATGAAATAAATAAAATCTACTGAATACAGCCACCTGAACACGCTACGTCATTTCCAGGACAAGTCTTGTTACTGTTAAATATTAATTACGTTTTTATGGGCCTCTGCACAGGCTGCAGTGTACCTGTAGCCCGACCATGGATAAGGCCAGGCGATTAAACGCCGTACTACACCGGGATGTGATGATGAACAGTAATCTGCTTAACCTGCGCCAGCAGCGCGCGACGCGCACGCTATTTTTTATCGCCGGACTGGGCATGGCCGCCTGGGCGCCGCTTATTCCCTTCGCCAAAGCGCAACTGGCGATCAATGACGGCATGCTGGGGCTGCTGCTGTTCTGTATCGCCGCAGGCTCCATGTCAGTTATGCCCTTTACCGGCGCGCTGATTGCCCATTTTGGCTGTCGCACGCTGCTGCTGCTGTGCGGTGCCGGACTGGCCCTGGATCTGCCGCTGCTGATGCTGCTGAACTCACCGCTGCCAATGGCGGGCGCGCTGTTGCTCTTCGGCGCGATCAACGGACTGATGGATGTCAGCATGAATTATCAGGCGGTGATCGTGGAGCGCGAGGCCGGGGTCAGCAAGATGTCGGGCTTTCACGGCTTTTACAGTCTTGGCAGCATTGCTGGCGCCGGCGCGGTGAGTCTGCTGCTGTGGCTGCAGGTTGCGCCCCTGCTGGCGCTGCTGCCGCTGTGTGCATTGATTTTATTGCTGCTGCTGATGAGCCATACCGCCCTGTTGCCCCGTCGCCGCACGGATGCAAAACCAACGCGCGGTACGCTGCGCGCCCTGACGCACCGTAACGTGGTGCTGATTGCCCTGCTGTGTTTTCTGCTGTTCCTCACCGAAGGCGCCATGCTCGACTGGTCAGCGGTGTTTATGAACAGTGAACGCGCCATGTCGATGCAGCTGGCCGGTTTCAGCTTCACACTGTACGCCACGGCTGTCGCTACGCTGCGCCTGTTTGGCGATCGACTGATTAATCACTATGGCAGTCGCCGCGTGCTCACCTGGGGCGGTCTCGTCGCCAGCGGAGGGCTGGCATTAGCGATTTTCTCCGTCTGGCTGTGGAGCGCCCTGCTCGGCTTTGTGCTGGTGGGTATCGGTCTGGCCAATATCGTGCCGATTTTATTCAACGCGGCGGGTAACCAGCGCAATGTCGCCGCGCATTACGCCATACCGGCCGTCACGCTATGCGGTTACTCCGGGCTACTGCTGGGCCCGGCGCTGATTGGCTTTAGCGCCCAGCTTACGTCCCTGACAACCACGCTCAGCGCCGGCATCGTGATGTTGCTGCTGGTGACTTTCGCGGCGCGTTTCGCTCTGGCAGCGAAATAGCGCCTCTGCCCTGTCATATTCACAAGGAGTTTCTATGACAACCTCAACGCAACCGGTGTTCAGCCTGCACTACGTCGGGCTCAATCTGAAGAAAGGCGTTAATGCCGCGACCTTCGAAGCCTTTCTCAAGGCGCGCGGCACGCAGATTCCTGCTTATCCGGGCTGGCAATGGTCGCTGTTAAAAGGCCTGCGTGGCGAACGCCAGGAACAATACCTGATGCTGTATCAGGCTCCCAGCCAGGCAGACTATGACCGCTATATCACACCGGCTGGCGAACTCACGGCTGAGGCCATCGCCTTCTGGCAACAACGGCCCGAGGCGTGCGCGCTGCTTGAAGAGTGGAAAAACTTTGCCACCTATGGGGAGTTACCAACACTCTTCTCCACCTTCTCGCTGCTGGCAGAAAACCGCCACAGTTCACTGCCGCCAGGCCCGAACTTTCAGCCCGATGCTCAACCTGCGGTGGCACGCGTGGTCGGTTTTCATCATCTGGCGCTACGCGCTGGCGTGACGGCTGCCGACTTTGATCGCTTTATGATGGAGAACGTCGCGCGCATTGATGACTATCCCGGCTGGAAGTTTCACATGCTGAAGGGCACCGGCGGTAATCGAAGTGAGCAGTATGCCGTGATGCTGGTGATCGAAAGTCTCGACTCGCTTAACAGCTTCCATCCGGCGATGGACGTCTCAACCGAAAAATCGCTGACGTTTGTGAAAAACCATCATGAGAGCGAGCGTATGTATGATGAATGGCGCACCATGGCCTCGTTCTCCGGCGCACCGCAAATGTATACCGACTATCTGACGATTGCTGGCAACGTTGGCTGAAGTTGGCCATGACCGGCGGAGGCCGGTCAGACTGCATCATCACGCCCGCGCAGGGTTGGTGTTCGGTTGTGGCTGGCCCGGCGCCTCAACGCCTGGCCAGCCCGCTGTTCGCGTCCGTTGCCGGATTAGCTCACGCGCGCCGCTGCCGGGCTGTTCAGCGCGGCCAGCAGCGTTGCCGAGTCCGCCACTGCGCCGAATATACCGCCCTGCATATGAATCATGCTGAGCGCCGCCTCATGATGCTTCAACTCCGTCGCCGCGCAGCAGTCGCTCAGCACCAGACATTCAAAACCGCGATCGTTGGCTTCGCGCAGTGTGGTATGCACGCAAACGTCGGTGGTGATGCCGCTGATGATTAAGTTGCGGATACCGCGACTGTGCAGAATCAGCTCAAGGTCGGTGGCGTAAAAAGAGCCTTTGCCGGGTTTATCAATAATCACTTCATCCGGTAGCGGCGCCAGCTCGGGAATGATTTCCCAGCCTGGCTCACCGCGTACCAGAATGCGACCACAGGGCCCTGGTGCACCAATCTCCGCCTGCATCCGCCGCGATCGCCAGCGCTTGTTGGCCGGCAGATCGCTCAGGTCCGGACGATGGCCTTCACGGGTATGGATGATCGGGAAGCCGGATTCGCGCATGCGCGCTAACACCTGCTGCAGCGGTTTGATGGGGGCACGCGTCAGGGAGATATCGTAACCCATAGTGTCAACATAGCCGCCCTTGCCGCAGAAGTCGGTTTGCATATCAATCACCAGCAGCGCGGTGTTTTGCACTGTGCAGTTGCCGTCAAACGGCCACGGATAGGGGGTTGAATCAACGATATAATCAGGCATTGCTTTTCTCCATTACCGCCGTGCTGCTTTCCGGTTTCCATTTCACGATCAGCGTATAGCTCAGTGCCGCGGTGACCAGCCCGATAACCGCTTCACCAAACTGCGGGAATTCGAGGTGGGCCATCACCGCACACAGGCTGCCGATGGCCCAGGCGGCGAACGCGCTGCCGCGCAGGCGCCGGGTTTGACGCTGTTCGCTGATTTTTGCCATAAAGATCAAATCAACAATCATCACTGCGCCAAACGGCGGCACCACCATGCCAAGCAGGCTGAGCCATTCGAGGAACCAGGACCACACGCCGGCCAGCGCCAGCACGCCACCGATGGCCCCGAGGATCAGCGTCCACAGGCGCATTTTGCTGCTGAACAGATGGCTGAAACCGACCGCGCCGTTATACAGGCAGTGCGTGCACACCGAACCGAGGTTGATAAACACAAACAGAAAGGCGATGACGGAGAGCAGCATGCCGTGCCCCATCAGCAGCGGCAGGAAGTTACCGCCGTTGCTGAGCGGGTCGACCGCCGCGCCGACGGCGACAATCACCACGCCAAACAGATAGGAAATCACATTCGCCAGCGGGAACGCGGAAAACGCGGCGATCACCGCTGATTTGCCGTCCTTCGACCAGCGGGTGAAATCCGCTGTCATGGTGCCGGAATCCGCAAAGCCGGCAATCACCATGGTGACCGCCGTGCCCATGCTCATGGCACCAGCGGCTGCCGGACTGCCCTGCCACTGGGTCAGCGTGGTGAAATCATGATCCTTGCTCACCAGCCACAGCGCAACCAGCCCCAGCACCACAAACAGCGGAGCTGCAATCATTCCCAGCACCGAAAGCGCCCGCACCCCGAGAAAGGTGACGCCGGTATACAGCACCATGGCAAACGCGGTGACCGCCAGCGCATTCCAGCCAAAAGTCTGGTTGATCACCGTCCCGGTCAGGCCGGTCTGGAAGGCGTACCAGCCTATCACCACGGTAGAAAGAAAGCCGGACACCAGAATATAGCCTTTGGTGCCGAAGGTCCGCTTCGCCTGCAGCGCGAAGTTCATACCGGTATGTCCGGCGAACCAGCTAAGTGCGCCGACATAGGCAAACAGCACCAGGTTACCCAGCAAAATCGCCAGCAGTGCCGGCCAGAAGCCAAGATGCCAGGTGATAATGCCGCCGAACAGCGCATTGGTGAGGATCATCGGAAAGCCAAACCACACCGCCGACACCGAACCCGTCGAGTGGCGATGGCTAAGCGGCACCGGCTCATGCTCGAACTCCTGCTCCAGCGCAGGGGAAGATTTGTTACTCATGGAGAACTCCAATAGCAGCAGGATAGTGATGATTCCATGGTTGGATGCGCTCAAAAGCGGCACTGGCCGCCAGCACCAGGCCATCGTCCAGATGACGACCCACAATTTGCATACCGATCGGCAGACCACTGGCCGTGAAGCCGGCAGGCACCGAGGCGGCAGGCTGACCGGTAAAATTGAACGGGAAGCAGAACGACAGCCAGTGATCGCTGCGCACCATGCGGCCATCAATGATTTCCGGGCCCTGCATGTGCAGCGCAAACGGCGGCACCGCCAGCGTAGGTGACAGCAGCAGGTCGTAGCGCTGCATAAAGCGCCACAGCTGGTTGCAGAGCTTTTTGCGCGTGGTATTGGCGTCGGTGAAATGCTCCGCGCGCCAGTCGCGCTGCAGCATGGCACTCAGGTGCGGTGACATCGCTGTTCCCAGCTGGTTCTGCATCTGGCGCATGCCGCTCAGATCGCTTTCGAACGCCACCAGCGCAGCAAAGCTGGCGCTTTCGTCAGCGATGCCGGGATCCACCTCCTCCAGCTCTGCGCCCAGCGCTGCAGCGAAACGACGCGCGGCCGCGGTGACCACGGCGCGCACTTCCGCATCGACGGCGATATAGCCAAAGTCGGCGCTGAAAGCGATGCGCAACCCCTGCAGTGGCCGATCCAGACTGGCCAGCCAGTCAACATCGCTGCATGGGATGGAGTGCCGATCGCGCATGTCCGGACCGGCCATCACCGACATCATCAGCGCGCTGTCGCGCACGCTACGCGTCATCGGACCGATATGTTCAAGCGATTCCCAGCTGGAAACGCCAGGATAACGCTCATCGCGGCAGCCCGGCCAGAGCGGTACCCGCCCCATCGAGGCCTTGAGTCCATAGACACCGCAGTGGGCCGCCGGGATACGTACCGATCCTCCGCCATCACTGCCGAGCGCAATCGGACACAGCCGCGCCGCCAGCGCCGCGCCGGAACCCGCGCTCGATCCACCCGGCGTTTTGCTCACATCCCAGGGATTACGCGGTGAGGGAAACAGGGGATTATGGCCGACACCGCTGTAGCCAAATTCCGGCGCGGTGGTCTTGCCCAGCAGGATGGCATCCGCCGCCAGCAGGCGCTCAACGGTGATGTCATCTTCTTCGGGAATAAAATCGGCGTAGGCGGCCGATCCTGACGTGGTTCGCACACCGGCGGTACAGATCAAATCTTTTACCGCCAGCGGCACACCCGCCAGTGCGCCCAGCGGCTCGCCGCGCGCACGACGGCGGTCGATCTGCTCTGCCTGTGCCAGCGCCCGCTCCGGCGTCAGGGTACAAAACGCCTGAATCAGCGGCTCCCGCTGTTCCAGGCGATCCAGCGTCGCCTGGGTTAACTCGCGCGCGGAAACCTCGCCGTCGCGCACCCGCGCCGCCAGCTGGGTGGCATCTTCATCCAGCAGTGCATCAAACATGATCGTTCTCCCGGGTTAATTGGCTACCGGGAGGAGTGCAGTTTGCGTGCCAGAATAGTGTGGTGTGCGCGGCCGTTATGCACCGGGCCAGATGGGATACGGTCTGGGATACAAGATGGAATACTTATGGATGCGGCAGTCATACCGATGCAGGCAATACGCACAAACTGTGCGCACCGCTGCATCATGGCGTTGCCATTTTAGGGTGCAGCCGGCGGAGGCGGCGTTGCTGCCGTGGCGTGCGTCAGAAGGGTTAGCTTTGCGCGCTGACTAACCGCACGGCGAAGCCAAAAAACAGCATGCCGGTCAGCATGTTCGCCAGCTTGACCAGGCGGGTGCGGCTGCGCAGATAGCGCACCATCACCGCGCCAGCCACCAGCAACAGGGAATAGTAGCTGAAACTGATCACCTGAATCAGCGCACCCAGCGTGGCAAACGCCGGCGCGGTATGGGTTACGCGCGGATCGATAAACTGAATGAAGAACGAAACGTAAAACAGAATCGCCTTGGGATTGGTTACGCCAAGCAGCAGCGCACGCAGGAAATAGTTTTCCTCTTTTACCGCTTCAGCCGGTTGATCGCCGCTGCGTTTGCGCAGCGCGCCGATGATAATCTTCACGCCGAGATACAGCAGGAACATGGCACCAAGATAACGCACCACCATAAAAATATGCGGACTGGTACGGATCAGCGTCGCGACGCCCGCCCAGGCGAGAAAAATCAAAATCAAATCGCCCGCCATCACCCCGGCTATCGCCTGACAGGCCGGCTTTGCCCCACGACTCATCCCGGTGCGCAGCACATACAGGCTGTTGGGTCCGGGTAATAGAATGATCACCAGCGCGCCCGCCAGGAAAGTCCAGAGATTGATGATGCCTAAATCGTGAAACATTACGGTGCTACCCCATGCCGTTAAGCAGGTAAAAATGAGTGAAAGTGGAACCCGGCGCGCTGCTCAACTGCCGCGGCGCGGCGCATAGTAGCAGTTGTGCGGTGGATTTGTCGCTTAACGCCACGGTTCAGTATGTTGAAACGGTGTTACGTAACACATACAGCGCGTGACAGGCACCAGTGACGTTGTCACTCTGGTGATTCAAAGCGTTTGCAACTGCTGCATCACCGCATCCAGAAATACCCGTAATACCGCAGGCTGGCGTTCGCGCGACATATACAGGCCATAAATGCCTAAGGTGCGCGGTTGAAAGCCGGGCAGCACGCAACGTAACTGACCGCTGGCCAGCGCAGTCTGTGCCTCCATTGCCGGCACCATGGCAACACCACAGCCGGCGATAGCGGCATCACATAACACGGATGAAATACCGGCGCTGAAATTGCCGCTCACCACTACGGAAACCGCCTCGCCTTGCGCATCGTGAAACTGCCAGCGCTGCCCGGCGAAGCGGCTGTAGTGCAGGCAATTATGTTGTGCCAGATCCGCTGGCGTCTGAGGCTCGCCCCGTTGCGTTAAATAGGCCGGCGCGGCGCAGACTACCGAGGCACATTCACCCAGCCTGCGGGCAATCGCGCCGGGCTCCGGATCGTCGGTAATGCGAATGGCCACATCGATGCGCTCACCCACCAGGCTAACCGGCTGATTATTGATCTCCAGCTCAATACGCACCGCCGGGTAACGCGCGAGGAACGCCGGAATCATCGGTCCAAGAATGTGGGTGGCGGTTGAATGTGCACAGGCCACGCGCAACGTGCCCTGCGGTTTGCCCTCATCGCCCTGCTGTTCAATCTCGTCGGCCAGCCGGGCCAGTGCGCGTGTCTTATGTAAAATCTGCTCACCCGCCGGGGTAATGGTCAGCCGCCGTGAAGAACGGTGCAGCAGGCGTGCGCCTGCCCACTTCTCCATTTCATCAAGATAGCGACTGACCATCGGGCGCGAAATATCCAGCGCGCGCGCCGCCGCGCTCAGGCTTCCCAGTTCACAAATCCGGTTAAACACCCGCGCTGCCGTCACTCTGTCCATGCAGGCTCCATCTGATCGTTTTATGCAACTGATCATATCTGATTGCGGGAATTCTGCCAGCTGGCGATTTGCTTACAATAGCGTCTTTCAGTGACGGCACGTTGCCGTAAAAAGGAAGATGCCATGAAGATGAAATCACTCGCGCTGCTGGTCACCTTAGCCGCCGCGCCGGCTTTTGCCGCTCCGTTGCAGTTAGACGTGTATAACCCACAGGAACAGGGAATTTTTCCGGTCTCGTCGACGCTGGTCTCCGGTCCGCATGAAGCGATTCTGTTTGATGCGCAGTTCAGCCCCAAAGATGGTGAAAAGCTGGTGGAACTGATTAAAGCGCGCGGCAAGCAGTTGACCCACATCGTGATCACCTCGGGCGATCCGGATTTCTACTTCGGTCTTGAGCCGCTGGTGCAGGCGTTTCCGCAGGCCAAAATAGTCGCCTCGCCGCTGGTAGTGGAACATATCGAAGCGACCAAAGATGCCAAGCTGCAGTACTGGGGACCGCAGATGAACGGCGCTGCGCCACACCAGCTGTATGTACCGCAGATTACCCACCAGACGCGGTTTAGCGTCGATGGTGAGCGCATCGAGCTGCGCCACGCGGCAGAAAAATCAGCCTACGTGTGGATTCCCTCCAGTAAGGCAATACTCGGTGGCACAGTGGTGGATTCCGGCATTCACGTCTGGACCGCGGACACCCAAACCGCAGCCAGCCGCGCAGAGTGGCGTCAGGTATTGCGAGAAATGCAGCAGTTGAAGCCGCAGGTGGTGATCCCCGGCCACTATCTGGGTGCGCGTCCGGCGGGCGATAAAGCGGTCACCTTTACGCTGGATTATCTGCAAAGTTTTGAGCGGGCGCTGCAACAGCACAAAGGCTCCGCGGCGGTGATTCAGGCGATGAAACAGGCGTGGCCAACCTTAGCGGACGTCAGCTCGCTGGAGCTGAGCGCGAAGGTGAATACCGGTGAGATGACGTGGAAGTGAGGCGAGGATAAATGAACGGGCCAGACGCCGCCGCGCCTGGCCTGAAGCTTACTGCAGATGGGTTTTCAGCTCTTCCGCCGCCTGGCGAATCGCAGTGCGGACTGCCGGCACCTCGCTCAGCGGATTGAGCAGACCGTAGTCATGAATCAGACCGTTATAGCGCGTCACGGTGACATCCACACCGGCGGCATCCAGTTTGCGACCAAAGGCTTCACCCTCATCACGCAGCACATCCAGTTCTGCCGTCTGAATCAGCGTTGGCGGTAAGCCCTGCAGCTGCTCTTTTGTGGCGCGCAGCGGCGAAGCGAGAATATTGTCGCGCTCGCTCTGTTTGGTGGTGTAGGCGTCCCAGAACCATTTCATCATGTTCCGCGACAGGAAATATCCGTTGGCAAACTGGTGATACGAAGCGGTATCAAAGCGCGCATCGGTTACCGGCCACAGCATGATGTCATAACGAATTGCTGGCGTTTGCTGCTGTTTAGCCTGCAGCGCGACCGCCGCTACCATGTTACCGCCGACGCTGTTACCAACCAGCGCCAGGCGCTTGCCATCGACACCAATCTCGCTACCGTGTTCCGCCACCCAGCGTGTCGCCGCATAAGCCTGATTGATGGCCAGCGGATAATGCGCTTCGGGTGACGGCGTATAGTTCACAAACACAGCCGCTGCGCCAGATTCCACCACCAGATCGCGCACCAGACGTTCGTGGGTCGGGAAATCACCGAGGATCCAGCCGCCGCCGTGGAAGAACATAAATACCGGCAGCGTACCCTGTGCGCCCTGCGGTTTTACGATATTCAGCTTAATGGGCTGGCCGTTTACCTGAATGGTTTTTTCAGTGACGTCGGCCGGCGGCAGCGTTACGCCCTTCTGCGCATCAATCAGCACCTGGCGCGCCGCCTGCGGTGACAGTTGCTCAATCGGTTTGCCGCCGCTGCTGTTCAGCGCCTGTAAAAACTGCTGCACGTGACGTTCAGGTTGTGGTGCGTCAGCAAAGCTATTTACAGATGCAGTAGCCATCGCCATGGCAAGCAGAGAGTGTTGTAATTTCATGGTGTTACTCCTTTAATATTTTTTGCGATTATATCGCACACTATTTAAATGATAATGACTCGATGGTCGTGTTCTGAACTGAGACTGAATTTATATAGCGCGCTATTTAATAGCAAGATATTTTTTAGCGAAGATTTACATCACTACTCTATTGCACTGATTTTAATCAGGATATTTTTTTAACTTTTTGTCTGCAGACGGGTTCGTTTTCCGGCCAGTCACATTGGCAACCTGCAGATTCATCTTGTCTGCGTCCCCGCCAGCCGCCACACTGGCGAGCAAGCCGCGATTTTTCACACATTGAGGTAACGGGTAATGCCACAGAGTAAAGCTACCCTGACTGGTCTGCTGGCCATTCTGCTGTGGAGCACGATTGTAGGATTAATAAAAAGCGTCAGTGAAAGTTTTGGTCCGGTAACCGGTGCCGCGCTGATTTACAGCGCCAGCGCCCTGCTGTTGCTGCTCACCGTGGGTTTTCCTGACCTGCGCCAGTTTCCCCGCCGCTATTTGCTGATCGGCAGCCTGCTGTTTGTGTGCTATGAGCTCTGCCTGTCGCTGTCGCTGGGTTTTACTCATAGCGGCCATCAGGCGATTGAAGTCGGCATGGTTAATTACCTGTGGCCGGCGATGACCATCGTTTTAACGGTGATGGTTAACCGGCAAAAGACCAGCCCGTTGATTATTCCCGGCCTCCTGCTGGCCGTCGCCGGTATTTGTCGAGTACTGAGCGGCGATCGGGGATTTTCATTGGGCGAAATGATCGACAATGTGATGGATAATCCGCTCAGTTATGGTCTGGCATTTGGCGGTGCGATGATTTGGGCGGTTTATTGTGTGGTGACAAAAAATAGCGCGAAAGGCAGTAACGGCATCACGCTGTTTTTCATCTTAACTGCGCTGACCCTGTGGCTGAAATCGCTGCTATCACCGCAGCCGCCCGTGGTGTTTTCGCTGCAGGCGTGCATCAGCCTGGCGCTGGCAGCGATGGCGATGGGGCTCGGCTATGCGGTGTGGAACGTCGGCATTCTGCACGGCAATGTCACGCTGTTAGCCGCAGCTTCCTACTTTATCCCTATCATTTCGTCGCTGATAGCCGCTTTTATCCTTAACTCCAGCCTGACCTTCTCCTTCTGGCAAGGCACGGCGATGGTTTGCCTCGGTTCGCTGCTCTGCTGGTGGTCAACGCGCGGGACTGCAACGCGTAAGCTGGAAAGCAACACGCTGGAATAACCGGCTAAATGGCGCAGCCGGACGAGAATGCAGACAGTGGTGCAGACTCAACGCGGCGGCGGGAACATTTTGCGATACAGCGACGGCGTCATGCCGGTCACTTTGACAAACGCGCGGCGCATCACATCGGCACTGTGATAACCGCAGGCCGCCGGGATCGCTTTGAGCGGCAGCTCACCGGCATCCAGCAAAGCCCGCGCGTGGCTGATGCGTGCCTGTTCCAGCCATGCGCCAGGCTGGATCTGCATCTCCTGCTGAAACAGACGCGCTAGATGCCGCGTACTGAGGTGCATGTGCGCCGCCAGGTCTTCCAGCCCGCGAATCTGTGCCAGATGCGCGATTGCCCAGCGCTGCATCTCCTGAAAGGCGCTGCGTCCGGCCAGGGACACCTGCTGTTTACGCACAAAATGTCCCTGTGTGACCGGGCGCTGGAAGAACATCACCAGGCTGGCGGCCACCTCCTGCGCCAGCTCGCGCCCGAGATCCTCTTCCACCAGCCGCAGCGCCAGATCCAGTCCGGACGTCACCCCCGCTGCCGTGCGTAATGCACCATCCGCCACATACAGCGCATCGGCTTCGACCTGTGCATCGGGTAGCAGTAATGCCAGCCGTTCCGCACACGCCCAGTGAGTAGTGACTTTCCTGCCGTTCAGCAAACCCGTTTGCGCCAGCAGCAGCGCCCCGGTACACACCGAGCCGTAACGCTGGCTGCGCTGACAGAGCGCGATAATCTGCTGGCGCTCACTGGCGGAAAGCTGCATCTGGCTGGCGTCAGGTGCTCCGGCGACCAGAAAGGTATCGGCGCGATGCTGTGTCGCCGCAGTTAGCGCAACGTCGGCTTCCAGCCGGACACCAGACGAGCAGCGGATGCTGGTGTGCTGCAGCGACATCACGCTGAGCTGATACACCTGACGATGCAGCAGCCGATTTGCCTCGGCAAACACATCCAGCGGCCCGGAAATATCCAGCAACTGGGCGCCGGGAACGGCCAAGAGGGTAATGTGATGGTGAGTCATTGTCTGGCTGTCCGCTTAAATCGCAATGTCTGGAATCATCGTTAAACATGGATTCATGACATTGTCGCGCGGCTTTATGCTGAACGCAACTTCACTAAGCGGAGACATCACCATGAGTTTTACTATTAACGGCATTCGTATTCCGGAAAGCAAAATGGCGCGCGATGCTACCGCGCTGGTACGTGACATCGAATCGGATCTGTTATTTCATCACTCCAGCCGCGTTTTTTACTGGGGCGCTTTGGCAGGTCAGCGACTGGGGGTCAAAGTGGATGCCGAGCTGCTTTACGTTGGCTGCATGTTTCATGATGTGGGCCTGACGCAACAGCATTGCAGCTGCGATAAGCGCTTTGAAGTCGATGGCGCCAATGCGGCGCGCGATTTTCTGCAACATTATGGGGTTGCCCAGGCGGATATTGATAAAGTGTGGACGGCGATTGCCCTGCACACGACGCCCGGCATTCCGCAATTTATGGCCGGGGAAATCGCCCTGGTGACGGCCGGCGTTGAGATGGATGTGCTGGGTATTGACTATGACCACTTCAGCGATGAGCAACGTGAAGCCGTGGTGCAGCAGCATCCCCGTCCGGCACAGTTTAAAGAAGAAATTATCCAGGCATTTTATGATGGCATTCAACACAAACCGGCGACGACTTTCGGCAACGTGAAAGCTGACGTCATCGCTGATAAGCAACCGGCATTTCGCCCGATGAATTTTTGCCGGATTATCCGCCAGTCGCGCTGGGCGGGTTAACATGGACAGCGGAGATAGCTCATCGCGAACGGGAGAAATGGCGACAGAAGCGTGCGCTGTGAATCCCGGCAACAAAATTAACTCATCGAACATTGTCAGCAGGAGAGAATTTTCGTTGCTACTATAGTGACGCAACACACAGCTCAAGCGTTGCGACGAGAATTTTTCCTGTAGTTTTTTGTTATGCCCGCTCTGCGGGCATTTTTTTCCGAAAAATGCACCATCGCGCTGCTGCCAAACCTCTTACGCCGCAGGTTTCAAACGGCTTGATTCCCCTGCTTCCAGCAATACCTTTGCGGTCGTCCTTGTACGTTCAGCTAACAGAGGGTCATGCACGGACACGGTGTTAACCAAAGCAATCAATTCATAACAATTCGACCATGCTATAGGTATTTCTTCATTACAATTTCATGAGACTTATCACCCGGGCGCCCAGAGGCAGGTTCAAACTTTCCACTGTAAATGATATTTTTGAATGTGCTTTTTCAGATATAGAAGTGATAACATAGTTAGGAAGCACAGCTGTTACAAATTGATAGAGTAAAAGGACTTTGAAATGGAATTATTTTTAGTAGTAGTACTCTTATTAGCACTTCTGGCTCCGGTTTTATCTGTCGTACTTTTCAAAAAAAGCAAAAAATACCGAGAGGAAATAGCTCTTTTAATCTCCGGCAAAAATACGCTTGGCGAAGAATTAGGTGAAACGCAGAAAAAATTAGCTCAGGCTGTACGTGACCACGCAGAACTTGAAGGAAAAGCCACTCCTTTGTGGCAGTATCAGGAATTACACGATGCAGTATTAGATGCGGAAAAAAAGATTAAAACCGCTGACGCTATTGCCAGAGAAAAGCTGGATGACGCGCAAAAACAAGCGGCAAGAGCGGTAAGCGAAGCTTACGATCAGGCTGCATTAACAATAAGCAACGCCAATAGCGAAGCTGTCGCTATCACCCAGGATGCGCGTGATGCACGCCTGAAAGCCAAAGAACGACTCGATAACGCGAATAGTAAAGCGGATGAGCTGATCTCCAACGCAAATGATAATGCGATGAAAATAATCGCGGATGCAGAGATACGTGCAATGGAAATAGCTGGCTCCGCATATGAAGCGAAAGAGTTTGCAGAGACCTATCAGGCTGTCGCCAGGTCAATGAAAAATAAAATTGAAGGGTACGGCGATGAATGGATAGTGCCAAACCGAAGCGTTTTGGACGAACTGGCAGAGAATTATGAATTTACGGATGCAGGAAAAGAACTGCAAAAAGCCAGAGAGTTAACTAAGTCTCTTATCAAAACGAACAAAGCGGCAAGCTGTGATTACGTCGAACCAAACAGAAGAAACACCGCCATCAAATTTGTACTGGATGCTTTCAATGGAAAAGTCGACAGTACCCTCTCAAAAATTAAACACAACAATTACGGCAAATTATCCCAGGAAATAAAAGATGCCTTTGAGCTTGTTAATTTTAACGGTTCAGCCTTTAGGTCAGCCAGGATCACTGATATCTGCTTGCAGGCCCGACTCAACGAGCTTAAATGGGGAGTAGCTGTAAATGAAATTATGCTCGAAGAAAGAGAAGAACAAAGACGAATCAAAGAACAGTTGCGTGAAGAAGAAAAGGCGCGTCGCGAGTATGAAAAAGCGATAAAAGAAGCTGAAAAAGAAGAAAAAACAATTCAGCAGGCGATTGATAAAGCGACTAAAGAACTGATGCTCGCAGGCGAAGAACAACGTATAGCCCTCGAACAAAGACTGGCTGAGCTACAAATTAAATACGAAGAAGCTGAAGCCAAAAACCAACGAGCCATTTCGATGGCACAGCAAACACGTTCAGGTCATGTGTATGTGATCAGTAATATCGGCTCGTTTGGAGAAAACGTGTATAAAATTGGGATGACACGCAGGCTCGAACCGCTCGACCGGGTTCGTGAACTTGGCGATGCCAGCGTCCCGTTTTCATTCGATGTACATGCAATGATCTACAGTGATGATGCTCCTTCGCTTGAAAATCACCTTCACAAGGTGTTTAACGATAAACAGGTAAACAAAGTTAACTCCCGCAAAGAGTTCTTTAATGTAGGTATTAAAGAAATCAAATCCACGATTCAGGAAATGAGCATTGATGTGCATTGGACAATTGCTGCAGAAGCTAAAGAGTACAGAGAGTCTTTAGCCATCGAAAATGAACGCAACACAGCGTTAAAAGAAAGCGAAGAGTTGATTGTTGCATAATGTTTTGTAGCCATGATATGACCTGATGATGATACGTCAGGTCATTGTGAATGTAAGAATAAGTGGCGGATCTGGTGACATTCATTCGTAACGGCTGGGGCAATCAGGCACCTGCGGTAAGCGCGGATCAGGTGGCAAAACTGCGTAAAGATCTGCCGAAGGGAGCGGAGGCGGATAAGGAAAAGAGTCAGTAAAAACGGACGGAGAAAATGTCCTGTTCAGGGCCCCGATAAGGGCCCTGATAATAACGCCGGATAGCAATGGCAACCTGAGCAGTTACCGCGCAATGCCCCATCGCCAGCCTGAACTATGCTTTGTCGGCTTCGGTCAGGGTGGCTCTCACCTGAGGCAGACTCTGCGGGTAATTCTGCTGAATGAATTCAATCATTTTCTCGCGTACATAGCAGCGTAGATCCCATGCCGTGGGTGAGTTCTGCGCGGTCATCAGTAAACGGATGGTCATGGTTTTTTCCGTGGTATCGGTCACCTGCAGTACCTGAGTTTCACGATCCCAGAGCCGGGTCTCATTGAGGATTTTTTCAAAATGCTCGCGCAGCGGCGCCAGCGGCATCGAGTAATCAACATAGAGAAACACAGACCCCAATATTTGCGCATTATTTCGCGTCCAGTTCTGAAATGCATTCTCGGTAAAATAGGTTATGGGCAGCACCAGACGGCGTAAATCCCAGATGCGCACCACAACATAAGTCAGATTGATTTCCTCAATCCAGCCCCACTCCTTTTCGACCACCACCGCATCGTCAATTTTTATCGGTTGGGTGAAAGCAATCTGAATGCCGGCAAACAGATTCACCAGCGACTTTTGCAAAGCGAAACCAATAATGATACCGGCGACCCCGGCACCCGCGAGGATGGTGGTGCCGAATTTACGTACACCAGGGAAGTTGAGCAGAATTAAACTCAGGCAAAACAGTACCAGGATGACGATAGCCACTTTTTTAACATAGATTAATTGCGTACGAATTTTACGCGCACGCAGGTTGTTCGACAGGTTGATATCGTAGCGAATAAACAACATATCCTGCGCTACGTTAATCAGACGAATCAAAATGGAACAGAACGATAAGATGATAAAGATATTAAGCGTGGTGGCGATAAAGCTCAGTGAGCCAGGATCGAGATGCACATAACTCATCCCCATATTGATCAGCAGTAATGGAATGAATAAAAATAACGATCCCCGCAGATGCTTTTCCAGCGATTTAAACAGCTTGCGATCGCGGCTTTGCCAGTAGCGGATAAACCTCAGAAGAATAAAGCGGGCCAGAAAACCCAGCAGTAGCGAGAGTGTGACGAGCAATACAGCAGGTACCCATGTCGGCGCACCAGATAACTCACCAAGCAGTAATGGCATGATATTCCCTTCTGTTCAGCTAACAACCGCGGTTGTCAGATAAGTCACCAAAATCAGTAACCGTTATCGTGCCGGTTATCTGCTAAACCCATGATTTCGCACTTCAGTGGGTAAAAATATAGTTCACTGGCCGCTGTTAGCAGGGTAAAAACCCATCAGGTAATCAGGTGCAGTGCTGGCGGTCATCGCAAGGGTATGAATTGGTGGTTTTTTTCGGCTTTATTGCTAAAGGTCTGAAATTGCAGGCAGGTGATGAGGCAAAGCGTCAGAGGGTGCTCACGAGAAATGCGCTGGCAGGCAGTGATGCTGCACCCAGGGAAGAAGTACAGACAACCTGTTGCGCCAGCTCGCGCTGAACACGCGCATAGCGCAGCAGGTTGATGCAGAGAAAAAGCGCGCGATTAAGCGCGCAATGCATTATTTGGCGTACGCCTCGGTAGAGAGCGTAATCGTCACTTCGTCGCCCACGGCCGGAACATATTTATCGATTTTAAAGTCCGAGCGTTTGATGACGCCGGTGGCATCAAAACCGATCGCCTGCTTTTTAACCATAGGGTGCATATCCTGCTTGTTCAGCGTGGCATGCAGCACAACCGGCTTAGTAATACCTTTAACGGTTAAATTACCCTGCACATCATATTTATTATCGCCTTTGCTTTCCACATGGGTGCTGTGGAAGGTGGCCTGAGGATATTTTTTAACGTCAAAATACTCATTACCCAAAAACTCTTTGGTCAGCGCTGGCACATGCGTGTCAATCGTTTTTAACGGCAGGGTCACATTAACCTGTGACTTTTCCGGGTTTTCTTTGTCAAAAGCCAGCTGACCGGAAACATCAGAAATATCAGCAGTCGGATGAGAGAAACCAAAGTGATTCCATGCGATCACCACGGAAGTATGTTGCGGGTCAAGGTTATATTCCGTCGCTGCAGCATGTGACAGGGGAACATATAATGCCACCAGAGAAAGCAGCGCCGTTTTTTTCAATAATTTCATGGAAACATCCTCAAATAATCAAGTGCTAATACTGTAGCGCAAACCTGCAGAGGTGTTATTGAAATCATTTGCTTTACCCATTCAAAATTTTTAACCGTTTTTTTCCGCAAGCAAATAATAACGCAACGTGAATTTTACTGAAATGACGTAATTAAATTCCGGCGAGTCGAATTTAATAATTCCGTTTTTATGTAGACTAATTTAGCGGCGAGGAGAAGAACGGCAAACCATGTTGAGCATGCGATTAACAGACCGCCTGAATAGCCGGCGGCCGCCACGCTTTATTCTTCGCTGGCACGACGTTGATCATAGACAACCTGTGCCTTTTCAATCGCGTCGCCCTGCTCTCTGGCCCACTTCACCAGCGCAACAAACGGATCCTGCAACGTCTGGCCCAGCGGCGTTATGGCATATTCCACCGCCACCGGGGACGAGGCGATTACACGGCGGCTGATCAGGCCGTTACGCTCCAGCCGGCGCAACGCCTCCGTCAGTGCCTTGTGGGTAATCGGATCAAGACGGCGCTTGATCGCGTTAAAGCGCGCGGGTTCAGTGCACAGCACGGTCAGAATTAATACCGACCACTTATTGGCGACCTGTTCCAGGATCGGACGGGTGCTGTTGATCTCTGCCAGCAGCGCCGCGATATCAGTCGGCATGAGGTTTCCTTATGTATATCTAATGTAGATAAGGTGCGTAATTGACACTAAATATACGAAATGTATCATCAGCCGTCCACCCCTCTCATTCTGGAGCAGCCATAATGAAACTCGAAGGAAAAGTCGCGCTGGTGACCGGCGGCGGCAGTGGTATCGGCCTCGCCATCGCGCGCCGTTTTGTGCAGGAAGGTGCCCACGTTTTCATCACCGGGCGACGTGAAGCGCTGCTGGCCGAAGCCGTCACGCTGACTGGCGGCCGCATTGAGGCGATAGCAGGCGACCTCACCAGCGCAGACGATGTTGCCCGTCTGTTTGACACCGTGCAGGCCCGCGCCGGACGTCTCGATATTCTGGTGAACTCCTCTGGCGTGGCTGAACCCGCCAGCCTCGAAGAGACCAGCGCAGAGCACTTTGACCGCACGTTCGGCCTCAACGTGCGTGCCATGGTATTCACCGTACAGCATGCGGTGAAGCACATGACGGAAGGCGGTGCCATCGTGCTGGTGGGCTCGATTGCGGGCAGCATGGCCAATCCCGGCTATGGCGCTTACTCGGCCAGCAAAGCCGCGGTGCGCGCCTATGCCCGCACCTGGAGCAGCGAACTGGCACCGCGCGGCATTCGCGTCAACACGCTTAGTCCTGGCCCGACGGACACGCCGATGTTTGACCAGGTCAGCGACGAGGTACGACAGACATTCAGCGCGCAGATACCGGCCAAACGCCTCGGCCATCCTGACGAAGTTGCGGCGGCCGCCCTGTTCCTCGCATCGGACGAAAGCGTTTATGTCACCGGCAGCGAACTGGTGATTGATGGCGGTATGTCCGCGTAATGGTTGTCGTGCTGCACAGCGCGCCGGCCGGGCGTTGTGCAGCCACCGTTGACGTTTCTCAGAAGGTATAGCTAAAGCCGACCGTGCCGGTGACCTGATCGCGCCGGGACACGATCGGGCTGTCCGCGGCGCGATCGCCCAGCCAGCTGTAACCCGCGCTGACCAGCGTGCCCCAGTGGGCATCAAACTGGTGGCTCCAGGTGAGCGTAGTCGCAACACCATAAAAGCCGCCGCCGGCATCGTAGCGTGAAAACCGGCTGCGGCTGCTCTGGACATCGCTCACGCCATACCAGGTATTCATATAACGCGCATCGCCAAACAGCGCCGCCGTCTGCAGTGCAACGGTATCGCTGTCGCGCTGGAGGGGCACCAGCGTAACGGATGCCTGATAGTTCATGCCCTGATCATCGCTGAGCGGCAGCACCGCTTTGCCCTCTGCGCTCAGCCACGGTGTGAGCTGCCAGCCCAGCGCCAGTGCAGTGTTCACCGTCGCACTGATGTTTCCCATGCCTTGCAGCCGGCTGGCGCCGTCCCGCCACGTCGAATCTTTATCGCTTCGGCCCAGGCCATAACCCAGCGTGTGTTCCAGATAAACCCCGCTGTCGCTCTGCAGGTCATAACCAATGCCTTTCTGGGCATCAGCAAAAAATGCGCCGTCTCTGGCCTGGAAAATCGGTACCGGCTGCACCCGTGTTTTATTCGATCCGCTGTAGCGTGGCGCGAATTGCGCCCCCGCGCCGAGCGTCAGGCTGGTCTGTGCGTCGCCATCCGCCCTGGCGGCAGTGGAAATCATGAGTAGCAGATGGGTCATGTACATCAGCGTTTTTCTGGTTATCATCGTGTCACCTCTTTATCGGTCCGTTTACCGCCCCTTGCCCGGGCAGCCGCAGCGCGAAGCCGAAGTATCCCGGGGCTGTGTCAACAAACAGCCAGGGATTTATGAAGAAACTGTCAAGGTGAGTTATGCAGACCAAAAATATCCTGATTATTGAGGACGATGCTGACGCGGCTGAGGTGCTGGAGGCCTATCTGCTACGGGAAAATTATGCGGTGCGTGTTGCCGCGGATGGCCTGAGCGGACTTGAGCTGGCCCTGCGCTGGCAGCCCGATCTGATTTTGCTTGATGTGATGCTGCCCGGCCTGAACGGCACCGAGGTGCTGGCAAAACTCCGGCGCAGCAGCGAGGTGCCGGTGATTATGGTCACGGCCATGGGCGATACGCCCGATCGCATCGGTGCCCTGCGCTACGGCGCGGATGATTATGTGGTCAAGCCTTATCATCCCGGCGAAGTAGTGGCACGCGTGCAGGCAGTGCTGCGGCGCAGCGCGGTAAAAACGCCGCAGGAAGAGATCCTGCGCTGGCAGGGGCTGGAGGTGAACAGCGGCGCGATGACGGTTACCGTCACGCAGGCCTCGGGTAACGTGCTTTGCGTTGATACCACGCCAACCGAATTCACGCTGCTGGTCACGCTGATGCGCGCACCGGTGCGCGCGCTGAGCCGCCCGTTTTTGCTGGAGCAATGTATGCCGGACAGCGACGCGCTGGAGCGGGTGATTGATACCCACGTGTATAACCTGCGCAAAAAGCTGGAAGCGGCCGGTATGGCGGGCGTGCTGCTCAACGTGCGCGGCGTAGGCTATCGGTTCCGCCAGCCATGACAGAAAAATCCCCACAGACGCTCTGGCGCTGGCTTTGTCTGCGCATTCTGACGCTGGCTATCGGTACCGTGGTACTGATAGCTTTGTGTATGTGGCTGCGCTTCACGGTGCAGTACCTGTGGATCACGCACCATATGCCGCCGGCGGTTCTGCGTGAATTTCTCGCCCTGCGTGCGCATCCGGAACGCGATCCCGCGCGCTTTCACCAGATCATCGATAGCTGGTGGGGCATACGCTACTCCGACCCGTCCATTGCTTCCTCGGATTGGATTACCGTCGGCATCCTGGTGCTGGTGACCATTCCGTTTATTGCCTATTTCGGGCTGCGCCACGCGCGCCCGCTTTCTGCGCAGTTCAGCCAGCTCAGACGAGCGGCAGACCAGGTGACCGCAGGCGACTTCGGTGCGCAGGCGGCGTTGACACCGGATGCGCCCGCCGAACTGGTGCAGTTCGCGCACAACTTCAACGCCATGACGCGCCAGCTGGCGCGTTACGACAAAGAGCTGCGTACGTCGCATGTCGCCATGGCGCATGAGCTGCGGTCGCCGCTCAACGCCGCCATGGTGCGTCTGCAGGCGCTGCTTGATGGCGTATTCAGCGCTGACTCACGTCAGCTCGCCCTGATCATGGCGCAGCTCAGTTGTCTGCACCGGCTGATCGATGAGCTGCATCTGCTGTCACTGGCGGATGCCGGCCAGCTCACGCTGGAGAAAGTCCGATGTAACCCGGCCGATATCCTGCGCGAGCGCCTGCAGTGGATCAAACCGCAGCTGGATGAAGCGCGCATCAGCACCGGGGTAGCGCTGGCTGAAGAGACATTGCTGCCGGTCGATCCGTTCCGTCTCGGGCAGGTTTTCACCATCCTGCTGGAAAACGCCCTGCGCTATGCCGGAAGCGGCAGCCAGCTGCAGCTGCGCACGCGCAACACCGTTGATCATTACGAAATCATCGTGCAGGACAGCGGCCCGGGCGTTCCTGCGGCGTTTCTGGCGTTGATGTTTGAGCGCTTTGCGCGCGGTGAGGCGTCACGCGCCCGCCACTCGGGCGGCAGCGGGCTGGGCCTGTCGATTGCGCGGGCGATTTGCCAGGCGCACGGCGGCACGATTAATGCCACGCTGCCGGCAACGGGAGGCTTGCAGGTACAGATTTTGTTGCCGCGCAACGCCTGACGTTGTTGCCCTTCTTGACACGCTCTTGATGGAACATCGCCGGATTCTTGATAATCGCACGGTGTAATGGCGCAAATACTGATAAAGGAATTGCGCCATGACCGACGAGCTTCCCTGCCTGATCAAACAGGGTGTGCGCCACCTGCTTAATCCGCGCCACCTGGTTTCCCTGCTGCCGCTGCTGCCCTGTCTGCTGCTGACGGCCCTGCTGCTGACCGGCTGTGACCGCAAGCGTTCACCCACGCCGCCGCCACCGCGTCCGGTAAAGTTCATCACGGTTGGCCCGCCCGTGCCCGCCGGGCAGCAAACCCTGACCGGCGAGATCCGCGCGCACGATGAAACCTCGCTCAGTTTCAGGCTGGAGGGGCGGATTCTGACGCGCAGCGCCGATGTCGGCAGCCGCTTCAGGCAGGGAGAGACGCTCGCCGTGCTTGACAGTCCCGGCGCGCTGAATCAGCTGGCGAGCGCACAGGCGGAGCTGAACAGCAGCCGCGCGGCCGAAAAGGTGGCGGCCCTAAATCTGCACCGCATGCGCCTGCTGATGCCGTCCGGGGCAATTGCCCGTGCTCAGCTCGATAGCGCCAGCGCCGACTGGCAGGCTGCGCTGGCGCGGCGGCAGAGCAGTGAAGCGGCATTGAAAAATGCGCAGGATAGCCTGCGCTGGACCCACCTTACCGCGCCTGACGATGGCGTGGTGACGGGCGTCAGCGCCGCAGCCGGTCAGGTGGTCAGCGCCGGGCAGACGGTGTTTACCGTTGCGACCGGCACAGGCCGTGACGTGGTATTTGACGTTGCCACACCTGAAACCCTCGATCGCCGGGCCAGTGCCCGCTTCCGCGTTGCGCTATTGCAGAATCCGTCCGTGATGGCCGAAGCGCACCTGCGTGACGTCAGTCCGCAGGCCGACGCCCAGACACGCAGCTGGCGGGTGCGCATCACACTGGACAATCCTCCCGCGGAGATGGTGCTGGGTGCCAGCGTCGCCGTCACCCTGCCGCTGATTGACACGACAGCGGATGCGGTGATGGCGATTCCGGCCACCGCGCTCACCCGCCAGGCCGGCCAGCCGGCGGTATTTATTCTCGACCCGGTGAAAAACTGCGTTATCCGGCGCACGGTCGCGATTGCCGGCTACACGGCAGATGCGATATGGATTCGCGCCGGCATCATGCCGGGCGATCGGGTGATCACGGCGGGCGTCAGAAGCCTGCGTGACGGTGAACGCGTTGCCGGCAGCCAGGAGGATCAGCATGAAACCGGCGTTTAATCTTTCTGCCTGGGCGCTGAAGCAGCAGCAGCTGATGGCCTTTCTCATGCTGCTAATCATGGCCGCCGGGATCGTCAGCTATGAAAAACTCTCGCGCAACGAAGATCCGGCGTTCACCATCAAAACTGCGGTGGTGTCTGCGCAGTGGCCAGGTGCCGACATCAACGATACGGTCAGACTGGTCACCGATCCGCTGGAGAAAAAGCTGCAGGAAATTCCCTGGCTGGATTATGTGCAGAGTGAAACGCACGCTGGCCGCACAGTCATTTTCGTCAATCTGCGTGACGACACCCCGCCCGCGCAGGTGGCCGGGATCTGGTACCAGGTGCGTAAAAAAATGCAGGATGTGACCCCGGCTTTGCCGCAGGGCGTGCAGGGCCCGGCGGTCAACGATGAGTTTGACGATACCTTTGGCACGATTTACAGCTTCACTGCTGACGGTTTTTCCCCGCGCGAGCTGCGGGACCGGGTGGACGACATTCGCCGCGATCTGATGAGTCTGCCGGATGTGGGTAAGATCCAGCTACTGGGCGAGCAGGAAGAGCAACTGGTGGTGGCTTTTTCCCCGCGCCAGCTGTCCGCCATGGGGCTGGATTTGCAGCAGGTAGCTGAGGCGCTACGGGCGCAGAACGTCGTCGAGCCGGCAGGCAGCGTGCGCACCGCCACCGATAACATCGCCCTGCGCGTGAGCGGCGCGTTCAACAGCGAGGCGAGCCTGCGGGCGGTTACGCTGCGCGTTAACGATCGCTATGTTCCGCTGACGGCGATCGCCACCATCACGCGCCGCCCCGCCGAGCCGCCTGCCCCGCTTTTTCGCGTTAACGGCCAGCCGGCCATCGGACTGGCCGTGTCGATGGCCGCCACCGGCAACATGCTGGAGTTTGGCCAGGCACTGCGGGCGCGCATGGAGAGCGAAGCCAGCCAGCTGCCGCACGGCATTGAGATGACGCGCATCGCCGATCAGTCAGCGGTAGTGCAACAGGCGGTGAGCGGATTTGTCGATGTGCTGGGCGAGGCAGTGATCATTGTGCTGGCGGTTTCGTTTGTCTCGCTGGGACTGCGCGCCGGCCTGGTGGTCGCGGCGGCGATCCCGCTGGTGCTCGCCATGACGTTTATCGGCATGCATCTGGCCGGTATCGGCCTGCAGCGCATCTCGCTGGGCGCACTGATCGTGGCGCTGGGCCTGCTGGTGGACGATGCGATGATCACGGTGGAAACCATGGTGGCGCGGCTGGAGGCCGGCGATTCCCGCACCGGCGCAGCGACCTGGGCGTTCAGTACCACCGCCTTCCCGATGCTGACCGGTACGCTGGTGATGATTGCCGGTTTTATTCCGGTCGGCTTTGCCGCCTCCAGCGCGGGAGAATATTGCTATACCCTGTTTGCGGTGGTGCTGATGGCGCTCATCAGCTCATGGCTGGTGGCGGTGCTGTTTTCACCGCTGACCGGCAGCTGGCTGTTGCCGGCCACGCTAAAGCAGCACCGCGCCGGAAACGGGCGCCTCAGCCAGTTCTATCGCCGCCTGCTGAGCAGCGTGCTGCGCCACCGCATGCTGACGCTGGCGATGGCGTTGCTGGCGCTATTGCTGGCCGGCGTCGGCACCACGTATATGCAGGGCGAGTTTTTCCCGGCCTCCGATCGGCCGGAGCTGCTGGTGAGCCTGGCGCTACCTGCCAGCGCGTCGCAGCAGGCCACCCTGCGTCAGGTGCAGCGCCTTGAGCGGATTGTCTCCGCCAGCCGGGATGTTGACCACTATTCGTCTTACGTCGGCACCGGTGCGATACGCTTCTACCTGCCCATGGATGTGCTGCTGGACGATGAAAACAGCGCTCAGCTGGTGGTCGTGGCCAAAAGCCTGGCTGCCCGTGAACGACTGCAGCGCTCGCTGGATGCGGTGCTTGCCCGGGACTTCAGCGACATCACCACGCGCGTCGCGCCGCTCGAGCTCGGTCCGCCGGTAGGCTGGCCGATTCGTTATCGCATCAGCGGGCCGGATTATCGCCAGGTGCAGCAGCTGGCAGAGCGGCTGGCCGCCGCGCTCGGCAGCTCAGCGCTGACGCGTGACGTCAATCAAACCGCCGGTGAGCCCGAACGCGTTATCACCTTGCAGGTGAATCAGACGGCAGCGCGCGCAGCCGGCCTCTCTTCTGACCTGATTGCTCAGTATCTGCATACGCTCTGGTCAGGAACGCTGATCACCACGGTACGCGATCGCAACCGGCTGATTGATGTGGTGCTGCAGGGCAACGCTGCAGCGCGCCATGATCTGAGCAGCCTGTCCGGACTGCTGCTAACCGCGCCGTCGGGCGCAAAAATTCCGCTGACGCAGGTCGCAACACCGCAGTGGGGGCTGGAGGATCCCGTTATCTGGCGACGCCAGCGCCTGCCGTTTATCACCGTCCAGACCGATACGGCGCCGGGTTTGCGCGCGGAAGCCGTCTCCGCCGGCCTCACGCCGCTGATTGCCACCTTCAGAGCCAGCTTGCCGGCCGGTTACCGCCTGAGCGAGGACGGGGCGGTAGCAGAGTCTGACAAGGGCAACCAGTCGGTGATCGCTATCCTGCCGGTCACGCTGCTCTGCATGCTGGTATTGCTGATGTTACAACTGCGGCGGATTTCCCGCCTGCTGCTGGCCCTGCTGATGGCGCCCTTTGGTCTGCCGGGCATTGTGCTGGCCATGCTGCCGACCGGCACGCCGATGGGCTTTGTGGCGCTGCTGGGTGTTATTGCTCTGGCTGGCATGATCATCCGCAACGCGGTGATTCTGATCAGCGAGGCAGATAACAACGTTGATGCAGGTATGCCGCCGGATGCGGCCATTGCGGCTGCGGCAGAACACCGCGCCCGGCCGATCGTGCTCACCGCCAGCGCCGCGATTCTCGGTATGATCCCCATCTCGCGTCAGGTTTTCTGGGGACCGATGGCGCTGGCGATTATCGGTGGGCTGTTAGTGGCGACGCTGGTGACGCTCACGGTTTTACCCGCGGCGATGAGTCTGGTGATGCAGGCAGCAGCCCGTCGTGACAAACTGAAATCGCTGCGCTGGCGGCCGTTCAGAAAATAACCGCCTGCTGGTCAGCTCAGCTGGCACGGGGCAACGAAAGGTTTATCCACAGGGTTCCGGGCAGGATATGCACGCCAGATGTGGACAGTATCAGGAGAGAACGCGCAGCACCGGCTGCGCGTGGTCACGGGCTATTTCACTACCGGATGCTTCTCCTGCTGTAGCGCCTTCATGAAGGTGTCGCTGAGATGCAGATGCTGACGCACCAGCGCCGGTGGCGTGCTGGCCAGCCACTGGTTGAGCGAAATATCCGCGTAATAATCGCTTTTAAACAGTTCCAGAAAGCGCAGCGGCTTGTCACCCGTGTTTTCGATATAGTGCCCCATGGCAAAGGGCACATAGCCGACATCACCGGCGCGGAAGTCAAACGTACGCGCCTGACCCGACGAGGCAAACACGCCCATCCGCCCCTGACCTTCCAGATAGTATTGCCATTCATCGTTATTGGGATGCCAGTGCAGTTCGCGCATCGCACCGGGAGCCAGTTCCACCAGCGCGGCGGCGATGGTTTTCGATACCGTAAAATTACTGGAATCAGTAATGCGTACCGTGCCGCCCGGCAGCGTCAACGGCTTCTGCGCCAGCATTTTATGCGAGAAGACCTGTTTCGATTTCACCCCGCCGCTCACCGCCGAAGCCGCCGCGCCGTCCGGTGCCTGCCCGGCAAAGATGTACTCCTCTTCCGGCGAGGGCAGCGTGTTAAACACCTCAGCCGGCACGCCAAAGTTTTTTGCCAGCACTTCGGGCGGGATATGTTTGAACCAGTCGCTGAGCAGAAAGGTACTGTCTTCATCGAAATTGCCGTTGTCGAAGGCCAGCAGGAATTCGCAGCCGTCCGGCCCGAGGCCCTGAATTGAGTGCGGCACGCCCGGCGGGAAATACCATAAATCGCCCACGCCGACGTCATCGACAAACCAGCCACCTGCGGTATCCAGCGCGGTGATGCGCGCATTGCCGTACAGCATGTAGGCCCACTCGCCCTCTTTATGCCAGTGCAGTTCGCGGATGCCCCCCTTATCCAGCCGCATATCGACGCCAGCAATGGTGGTGGAAATGCCCAGTTCGCGCTGCGTCACCTGGCGCGTCCAGCCGCCGCTGCCCTTGCGCACATGCGCATCGCTAAACGAAAAACGCAGGTTGGGTAATGTGCCGCTGTCGGTTGCTGGCGGATCGACCAGATCCGGATTCAGTGCTTCGCGCACCGGATCGTGCGGACCAGGGTCGCGCGGATGGTTGGGATCATTGACCGGATAAGTCGCCACCTTGCCGTCGTGGGCATGGACCTTGCCGGCCGCCAGCGCCACGGTGCCACCAGCCGCGAAGGCCATAAAGCTTCTGCGAGATAAGTTTTCCAGTTTCATACCTGCTGTCTTCCTCAGTTTCTTATGGTTTATGTCATGCCCCTTAACCATAATCAAACTGTGGCTTCCGCCAACCTTGTGTCACCGCTGAAATCAATAGAAAACCTTTATCATCGCATAATCCCGCTATTCACCCGCCTCACGCCATTTACGCTTCGTTGAGATCGCGTTGACGTTCAGGTTATATCAGCCGACAAATAAGGCACAAAGTGATTAAATCCCCCCTCCGATTAAGCAATTTTTTTAATGATAGCCCGCCGCAAAAGTTAATTTAATGTTA
This sequence comes from Pantoea sp. GM_Pan_4, assembly GCF_026541005.1. NCBI lineage: Bacteria > Pseudomonadati > Pseudomonadota > Gammaproteobacteria > Enterobacterales > Erwiniaceae > Pantoea > Pantoea sp. GM_Pan_4. The sequence continues at coordinate 342,980 of NZ_JALNUZ010000003.1, read as the reverse complement.
CAAAAGCATCGCAATTGCAATAATTACCCGGCTACGTTTTTTTCTCCGGCGAGACGTGGCCGTTCCGGGCGGAAGCCCATGCCAATCAACCGGCCAAACAGATGGCGTAAAAACGGATAGCGGCTGATGAGCTGCGGAACCTTACTGGGCGTGGTACGCGGGCGCTTGCCGCTGCTCATTTTGATCTGCAGGAATTGCGTCGCCACCGTCGGAAACTGCCGCCGCCGCTGCACGTTCTCCAAATCGCGCAGCGTGAGCGTGCCGTTTTGCAGGGGCCGCGTCAGATAATTGGCGCTGGCCACCGCGTCCTGAATCGCCAGGTTCACGCCCACGCCGCCAATCGGTGACATCGCATGCGCAGCATCACCAATGCACAGCACGCCGGGCTTCATCCATTTGTCCAGCCGATCGATACGGATGGATAACAGACTCAGCTGCTGCCACTCCTGCAGCTGCGCCATGCGCGCCACGCTGAACGGCGCAACCTCTGCCATGCGGTTTTTCAGCGCGTCGAGCCCGGCCTGCTTCAGCGCCTCGAATTCGCCTTTCTGAATGGTAAATCCGCACTGCCAGTATTCGCCGCGGTCAATGACAATGAAGTTTTGCTTCGGCCCCTTGTGGCCCATCCCCAGCTCGGGGTCGTCCGGCTGTTTATCCAGCCGGAACCACACCACATCGCGTGGAGCACCAAAGCTTTTACCCACCAGCCCGGCTTTCTGCCGCACCGCCGAGCTACGGCCATCAGCGCCTATCACCAGCGGCGCGTGAATTTCGTGACCTTGTAACGTTTTCACGCCTGCGATTACGCCATCCTGATGAAGAAAATCGTCAAAACCGGTGGATTGCAGCAGCGTGAAACCGGGATAGTGCGCCGCCTGGGCGGCGAGGAAAGTGAGGAAGTCCCACTGCGGCATGAAGGCGATAAAACGGCAGCGCAACGGCAGACGGGAGAAATCGGCCATGGTGATCTCCTGCCCGCCCACTTCCGCCTGTAACTTTTCCGCGCGCTGATGCGGCAGCGCCAGCAGCGCGTCGAGCAGACCCAGCTGGTGCATGATCTCCAGGGTTGAGGGATGAATGGTGTCGCCGCGAAAATCGCGCAGAAAATCGGCGTGCTTCTCAATCACGACCGCGCGCAGGCCGGCGCGCGTCAGTAAATAGGCCAGCATTAAGCCGGCCGGACCGCCGCCGACGATACAGCAGTCGGCGTTTATCACCTGTGGAGACGGCATGATATCCTCATCAATCGCTATATATGATAATTGTTATCATTTATATAGCATCTGCGCGTCACCAGGGTGATGATAAATGCCGCAGTCAGACTAGTGGTTTGCTACCAGCCCCAGCGCAATCAGGCTGCGCGCGGTGGCAAGAATGGCCTCCTGCGGACTGCGCGGGTGCCAGTTCAGCAGCCAGCCAGCTTTAGCGGCGCTGACGTTCATATCAACGCCCAGCAGTTTTACCATTCCCGTCATCAGCGGATTTTGCGCTGCCGCCGCTCGCACCATGGCGTCACTCATTGGCTGCAGCGAAACCTTCTCTGCTTCTGCTGCCAGATGGGTTTTGAGCGTGCGCGCCACCTCAATAAGCGGCAGGCTGTGCCCCGAACTGGCGAGGAAGCGCTGCCCCTGCGCGGCGGCGTGGGTCATCGCCAGCACGTGCAGACTGGCCACGTCACGCACGTCAACAAAACATGAGTTGATGTCAGGACAGCCTGGCTGCCCCTCCAGTAGCTCCTTCACAATGCGAATCGAATGTGAATAGTCGGCACCCAGCACCGGTCCCAGCACCGACACCGGGTTCACCGTGGCCAGTTCCAGACCGTTACCCTGCTCAGCGATAAACTGCCAGGCGGCGCGTTCCGCCAGGGTTTTCGATTTCTGATACGGCCACACATCGCCGCTGACATCACTCCAGTCGCGCTCGGTAAAGGGGCGCGGATAGTCCGCTGGATGTCCGATACCGACCGCGCCGAACGCCGAGGTCAGCACCACACGTTTAACGCCTGCATCGCGCGCGGCGCGCAATACGCGCAGATTTCCTTCAATCGCCGGATTCACCCAGTCAGCTTCGCTTACCTGGCTGCCGGTTGGGGTGGGTGAAGCGCCATGCAGCACGAAGCGACAGCCTGCCACCGCGTCTTCCCAGCCCGCGTCTGCCGTTAAATCGGCAACGACAAATTGCAGCGCCTCGTCTGCGGCCACCCCGGCCTGCAACAGATGCGCCCTGACTTCAGCTTCACGTTCGGCATCACGTAAGGTGGTTCGCACCTGATAGCCCTGCTGCAGCAGCGCAATAATGCAGTACTGGGCGATAAACCCGCTGCCGCCGGTAACCAGAACCTTTTCATTACTCATTTTACTTCCTCATCACAAGCATCGTTCATTCGACGCGCTCTACGTTAAGCGGCGGAGGGCGGATTTTGAATGCTTGTAAATGCACTTTACTTGCGTGATAGTACAGAAATGAGCCTTGATCCCTTTTCCGACATTCTGCGATTCGTTCGCGCTGAATCATTGCTGACCGGCGGTTTTACCGCAGGCGGACGCTGGGCGCTGCGTTTCCCTGCGCCCGATAAAATTAAATTCTTCGCCATTATCAAAGGCAGTTGCTGGGTCATACTGGAGGGCGAACCTGAACCATTCCACTTTGCCACCGGCGACGTCGGCTTGCTGAGCGCTAAACGCGCCTTCGTGCTGGCCAGCCATCCGGACGAGCCGCCGGTTGACGCCATGAGCGTGTTTTATGGCGCAGGAAAAGGCCATGCGCCGATTGGCAGCGGTGATGATTTTGTCCATATCGGTGGCCATGTACTGCTTGATCCTGCCAGTGGTCGTTTACTGACCCACGTATTACCTCCCTGGATTCAGGTACCGGCGGCGTCACCGCAGGCGGCGTCATTCCGCTGGGTGCTGGATCAACTGGTGCAGGAAGGCCAGCATGTCCAGCCGGGATCGCAGCTGGCAACGGCCCAGCTGGCACAACTGCTGTTCATCCAGATTCTGCGGGCGCATTTGCAAACCAGCAGCGCACTGCCCGCCAGCTGGCTGCGGGCGCTGAACGATGCGCGATTGGCACCGGCGTTACAGCGGCTGCATGGCGATCCTGCGCGCAACTGGCATCTGGACGAACTGGCGCGTGCCTGTGCCATGTCGCGCACCCGTTTTGCCCAGTATTTTCGCCAGGTGGTCGGCATCACGCCGATAGCCTATCTGACGGCGTGGCGCATGCGGCTGGCAGAGCGTGCGTTGCAGGAGGAAAATGAGGCGGTGGCCGTGGTAGCGCAGACGCTGGGTTACGCCTCAGAGAGCGCCTTCAGCCATGCTTTTAAGCGTGAAACGGGTCAGTCACCCAATGCATTTCGCCGCGCCGTGCGGTTACAGCAGGCGCAGCGATAAAACGCGCCGCGTTGCGCGGCGCCGGGCATTATTTAAGTTGAGAAGAGACGCGCCACATATCCACCCCGCCTTCGGTGGCGTAGCGATCAATGTCCGCCAGCTCCTGTGCCGTGAAGGTCAGGTTGTCCAGCGCGCGCAGGGAATCGCTTAACTGATCAACCGTGCGGGCACCAATCAGCGCAGAAGTGACCCGCTCATCACGCAGCGCCCAGGCGATCGCCATCTGCGCCAGCGTCTGACCGCGCGCTTCAGCAATCGCGTTAAGCGCACGAATTTTTGCCAGGTTCTCTTCGCTGAGCATGGCAGAAAGACGCGGATCGCTGCCGCCGGCGCGCGCGCCCTGCGGTACGCCGTTGAGGTATTTACTGGTCAGCATGCCCTGTGCCAGCGGTGAAAAAGCAATGCAACCGCTGCCGAGCTCCGCCAGCGTATCGAGCAGCCCGTGCTCAATAGTGCGGTTTAGCATCGAGTAATTGGGCTGATGAATAAACAGCGGCACTTTCTCATCGGCCAGAATCGCAGCGGCCTGACGCGTCAGCTCTGGCGAATGGGAAGAGATGCCGACATACAGCGCCTTGCCCTGACGATGCAGCTGTACCAGCGCGCCCATGGTTTCTTCCAGCGGTGTATTCGGATCGACGCGATGGCTGTAGAAGATATCGACATAATCCAGCCCCATGCGGCGCAGGCTGTTATCACAGCTGGCAATCAGATGCTTACGGGTGCCGGTCGGGCCACCATACGGACCCGGCCACATATCCCAGCCGGCTTTGCTGGAGATGATCAGTTCATCACGATACGGGGCAAAATCCTGCGCCAGCCAGCGACCAAAGTTCTCTTCAGCCGATCCCGCTGGCGGACCGTAGTTATTCGCCAGGTCGAAATGGGTAATGCCGTTATCAAACGCGTGGCGCAGGATCGCTCTGCCGGTCTCAAACACGTCAACGCCGCCAAAATTCTGCCATAGCCCCAGCGAGATCAGCGGCAGCACCAGGCCACTTTTGCCGGTTTTACGGTACTGCATGTTGGTCTGATAACGCGCTGGCGATGCAACATAACTCATAACAGATTCCTCTCATTAAATGCCGCCGTACAGGTGCACAGAAGACATTGTTCTGCCTTCCTGCAAAACCGCGCGGCGAACAGGCGATTGCCGGACAAATTTTTACCGCGTATCGTTAATCTGTAAAATTCATTATTGTGATTAAATTCATCTTTTATGGAGATAACTGATGGAATTGCGCCAGATGCGGCACTTCATCGCCGTGGCGGAACATGAAAATTTCACCCGCGCCGCACAGAGTATGCATATTGTGCAATCGGCCTTGTCCACCTCGATCAAACAGCTGGAGGAGGAACTTGGCACGCCGCTTTTTATCCGCTCCACTCGCCAGGTGCGCCTGACCATGGCCGGGAAAGTGTTTCTCGATTACGCCAGAACCATCGGCGCCTTTGTCGAAAAAGCGTCGCAGGAAGTGGCAGCGATCGTGGCGCTTAAGACTGGAACCCTGTCGATTGGCACGGTGCAAAGCGTGCCGCCGTTTATCGATCTGCCGCAATTACTGGAAACCTTTATTCGTCGCTTTCCGGATTTTGACGTCAAGCTGTGCCAGGGATCATCGGCGAAGCTCAATGCAAAAGTGCACGATCAGCAAATCGATCTGGCGATTATGCCGGTGGAGGAAGTCTCCGACCGGCTGTCGTCGCGCATCATCGCCTGCGATGAAATCGTGGTAGCGTTCGCCGGCGATTATGCCGGATTCACCGCGATGCAGTCGGACGTCACCATGGCACACCTGGCGCAGCAGTCGTTTATCGATTTCGAAGCCGGCCAGGGCACGCGCAAGGTGAATGACAACAGTTTTGCCCTGCAGGGGCTGAGCCGCAAAGTGACGTTTGAAGTCAGCGATCTGGAAACCCTGCTGAGTCTGGTTGAGCGTAATATGGGAATTGCCCTGCTGCCCGAACAGGTAGTGAAAGCGCGCAGCACGACGCTGCATTATTGCCGCATCAGCGACGTTGATGTGTGCTGGGAACTGGCTGTAGCCTGGCTCAGCGATCGTCCCGGCAGTATGAACGTCTACGACCGGCCAGTGCAGGAGTTTATGGATATTCTGGGCAGCAGCGATTAGCGCCGGGGCGGGTAACGGCGGGATAGATACTAACAGGCATAAGATCTATGCCTGTTTTTCATCACTTCAACCCGGCGTCACAGCGTGATTTTGGCTGCGGCGTCACGACAAATTCGTTGTGTCACGCAATGTCAGGCCACGTTTTCCTGTGGCCGCAAAAAATGTTTAACGCAATACCTCAAGACCCTTTCTATCAATGAGGTTAAGCAGGCGCAGCGCAGCGCCATTTGGCTTTTTCTCCTCGCGCTCCCATTTCACCACGGTGGCCGGAGACAGGCCAATATAGGCGGCTAACATGGCCTGACTCAGACCATGACGCTCACGTAACTGACGGATAGCCTCGCCTGACATCAGTTGTAAAACCGGCAGAGAAGTACGCAGCTCACGTAATCTGACACGTGAATCGATTTTTTCGGTAAGCTCATCGCTAATCACCCCCAGCGGGTTAAAATCATGCGCGATTTCCTGCAGATCTTTTAGATGATCAACCATCGCATATTACCTCTCGCATTTTTCTCGCCTTTATCGCTGCTCTTTCCTGCTCAGTCGTCATGGCAAACAGTTGACTGGCTACCTGCCTGTAGAGATTAAGCTCATCCTCTTTAATCTCACGAATGCCACTCTTCGTGGTCGATTTAGCGTAACCGTTCACAAAAAACAGGTGTTTTTGCGATTTGAACGCGACAATGGCTCTGGCTCCGCCGCTTTTGCCGGCGCCGAGCGGAATACGTTTTTTATAAACACCACCCCCCAGGCTGGCCTCATACTGTCCGGCAATCAATTCGCGGGCAGCCAGACAGAGCTTGATGTCCGCAATCATGTCACCTTTGAAATTTCGGTCGAAGGGCTTCAATACATAAATGGCCATGCTGTTTCCCTGCTTTATGAAGAAGAGGACTGTCCTTGTCCTTGCCTGAACCACCTATGCTACTAAGTACAATAGCAACCTGCAACGCCAGCGCGCATTAAAGCGCTAAATAGTGAAAGGGATGACACTCCCGCCTGTACAGAAGCACTTTTGTTGTATAAGTTTAAGGGTGCTGTCGGGGAAAAATTTCGCTCAGCAGGTCACACATTTCCGACAGAGGAAGAGCGACACTATCAGTCGTTGATTAGGCTTTGGTTTACCTGCACCAGGCAATGCTAAACGCAACGCGGATACTGAGAGCTTTTATGTATAGAAGTGAAGATGAAAAACTGGCCGACATTGTCATGGGCGATGCCGTGCTGCAATTGTTAAAACAAGCCGGACCGGTAACCACCCTCGCACTGCTGGAAAAACTGCGCGCGATGGCGGCCTCAGAAACTGATCCGGCACGCCAGCGGGCGTTTCGCTATGCGATTGCTGAAGTGCAGAACAGCAAAAGTGCGCCTCAGGGCGAAGCGGTGGCGTTAAAAGGTAGCGATAACGTGACCCATATTTTTCGCAACCGTGATAATACGGGCAAAAACACCCGACATTAGCCCCGCTCTGCCCCAGTCTGCTTATCAATAACGTAACCGCCCGCTTATGCCTGCGCCCGACAGGTGACGGCTAGACAGCTGCACACTCTCCGGCTGCGGCTCATCCATTAACAGGGCGAGGAAGCTGTCGGCCCACCAGTGACAATCATAGCGGTGCAGATTATTCAGCAAGCGCGCATGACGGTTCTGACGGTCGCTGAGCGGCAGCCGCAACGCCGTATGGATGGCATCCGCCATTGCATCCGGATCGTAAGGATTAACGATCAGCGCGCCATCCATCTGTTCGGCCGCACCCGCGAACTGCGACAGAATCAGCACGCCGGGATTCGCCGGATCCTGCAGCGCAGCATACATTTTCGCCATCAGGCTCATGCCCGCCATCAGTGGCGTCACCAGCGCCACCCGCGCCGCGCGATACAGTCCGGCCAGCTCCTCACGGCGATAATCGTGGTTGAGATAGCTGACCGGATACCAGTTGAGCATACCGTGCACGCCATTAACCTCACCGCACAGATTTTCCAGATTGTGGCTGATTGCCTGCTGCCGGTGCGGGTGACCGCTGGCAGCAGAAGCCAGCTGCAATAACATCATGTTGCCCGCATAGTCGGGATGATGGCGCAGCAGCACTTCCAGCGCGCTGATGCGATACGGCAGACCTGCGCTGTCGTCGAGATGACCGCCGCTCAGCACCGTATTGGCCGGCAAATGTTCGCGGCTCTGCTGTTCCATGTACTGGCAGCTGTTGCTCTCAAGTAACGCCTGAACCTCAGCCAGATCGATCCCGACCGGAAACACGCCGGTGGTGATGATGTGACCGTGCACACGCAGACGGTTCCTGCCTAAGCGTTCAGCGCGAAACCCGCTCTCCAGCCAAAGCAGAAAGTTATTCATATCCTGCCCGGTCTGGAAGCCAATCAGGTCACAGCACAGCAGCGAGTCTGCCAGGCTGCGCCAGTCAGGGATCGCTTCAAACAGCTGACCGGATGGAAACGGCTGATGTAAAAACAAACCGATGCGGTTAGTTAAGCCGGTATCACGCAGCATTTTCACCGTTGGGATGAAGTGATAATCCTGCAGCCAGATCACATCGTCCGGCATGGCATATTCAGCGATGGCGTGAGCATAAGCCGCATTCAGCTGGCGATAGGCCTGGAAGCTGGCGCTGGTGAAACGTGCCAGGTCCGGACGCTGGTGAAACACCGGCCACAACCCCTTATGGACGTAGCCGTGATAGCCCTCTTCGTATTCTGCGCGCGTCAGCGCAAACTGCAGCCTGTCGTATTCATTACCCTGCTGAAAGCTAAGCGTGCGCGCCGCTTCCTGCGCAGCGACGGTACGTTGTCCATCCCAGCAGACCCACAGGCCACCGCGTCGCGCCATCAGGCGATCGTAAATGGCTGCCAGCGTGGAAGACTGATGCTGATTATGTGTGACCAGAATAGTGCCGGGCATGATATTTCCCTTTGAGGTTAAGGCGCGCCACAGTGCCGCCTGCTGCGCTGATTTAACCGCCGGCAATATAAAAAAGGCGTAAAGAAAACCTGCGCGGATATAAAAATCCGGCAAAGATCAGCGCCAGTGTGTGGAAATCAGCCCGGCGCCAAAGGGGAAAGGCTTGCAGCGATCAGTGACGGATGGCGCAGCCGCACTGCGACATTTCGCCAGGCACATATTTGCCGTGATGCGAATGGCGCACCTGCAACTCACCCTGCTGCCAGGCGCGGCTGTGGTCCGGACGCTGATCCAGCAGCCGGTTCAGGGCTTCCGTCACCAGTAAATCACGGCGCGGTGCCCAGCTGCTCAGGTGCCATGTGGAGCCGCGCGCCTCGTCAGCATCATCAAAGCCCACTACGGCGATATGCGCGCCCTGACCGAAGTCGCGCACGGCCTGCAGTGCGCCAAAGGCCAGCTCGTCGTATTCGCACATCAATGCATTGATGCGTTCTGCCGCACGGGTTTTCTTCAGGTAAGCCATCATCGCCTGATAAGCCTGCTCACGGTGAAGGGCACCGGCGTGCAGTGCTGCGTGCAGCGTCTTATCTTCCGCCTGCAGGCTGGCAATAAACCCCTGCACCTGGCGCGGCGGCGTGTCACTTGCCTGCACCTGCATAGCGCCCAAACGCTGGTGTCCCTGCGACAGCAGCAGTGCGCCAAGCTGCTGCCCGGCGTGATACGCATCCGCAATCACCACATCAGCGCCCGCGCTGTCGCTCGGGCAAAGATGCACCGCGCGCAGCGATGGCAGCAGGTGCGCGGCGATCTCCTGCGCATCCCGACACGGCGAGCTCAGGAACAACAGTCCACCCAGCGGCAACGACGCCGCGTTCCGCAGCGCGGCCTGAAAATCCTCGCGCGTGGCGGCGCACAGCAGCACCGGCAGCCGATCACGCGCACTGAGCTGACGCGTGACTTCTTTGAGCATGTGTATACTGTGCGGATGGCTGACATCATCGCTGACGATGCCGATGAGCGGCGAATGGACGGACATAACTGACCTCTCCTGCTACGTAGGGTACGGGAATAATCTTGACGTATTAGTATGAAATTCCACGTTACCCGAATAATCAGATATCGCCAATCGATGGATGCGAAGGATTGCTGCGCTCCCCCTTCACCCGGTGCGTGTTGACGGCGGCAAAATGCGCAGCCGCTGCACCGGACGCCCGGTGAGCTTCGTTTTACGTTACACTGACGCCACGAATATTTTGCTAGCGGAAAATTTATGCGCATCACCCTCGATCAGGCCGATCAGCCTTTTATTCACCGTTTACTGGGCGAGGAGATCGCCAGTATTGATTCCCCGTCTGACGAACAACTGCGCCTGCGACAGGCGTTGCAGGATGCGCGGTTACAGAGAAATCATGAAGCAGAGCTCGACTGGAAACGCAACGCGCTCTATCTGCTGCTGTTTGTGTTCCTGTATGGCGCACTGGGCTGCTCGCTAACGCTGGATTTGAGCGCGGTCGCGCAAGCGTCAAGCCATAAAAGCATTGCCTATGCGCTGGAAGCGGTACCGGTCCTGATCGCCTTCTCTGGTCTGTTCCTGTCGCTGCTGTTTCTGTTCACCGCGCGCGGCAGCGCACGCCGCCTGCACAACTGGGATCACACTATCGTGCTGCTGGAAAAATACAGCGGCTGCAACCTGAGTCTGCAGATTAATGAAATGGGGGCGCGTACCACGCATTACTCGCAGTCGGCGATTACCGTGGCGCTGGCGATGTTTATCTGCCTCACCTGGGTGGTGATGTACAACTACTTCACCTTTACCACCAGCGGCGTGATTGGCAGTGTCATCTCGCTGTTTATTACCACTATGACCTACGTGATTCTGGATATTCAGCTGCTGAAATCCGGCAAATCGATCGCTATCGATGAGCCGGTGATTCCGCCAGAAGATGAGGTTGAGAAACGCCGGTAATCGACAGACCGGCAGCGGCGTAAGGTTTTGCGCCGCACCGGTTTCGCTATCCTTATCTATACTTCAGACAGGATTTTGAGAGATATAAAGGAGTTGCGATGAAAATCTGGCCGTTAGTCGCCATTACGGCGCTGTCTGTTACCCTGGTCGCCTGTAAATCCCCGACGCCACCTAAAGGGGTGCAGCCCATCACCCACTTCAATGCCGATCGCTATCTCGGCACCTGGTATGAAATTGCCCGCCTCGATCACCGTTTCGAACGCGGTAAAGATCATGTGACCGCCACCTACGGCAAACGCAGCGACGGCGGTATCAGCGTGCTGAATCGCGGTTACGATCCGGAGAAAAAAGCGTGGAGCGAGAGCGAAGGCAAAGCTTACTTCACCGGCAAACCTGACGTCGCCGCGCTGAAGGTCTCGTTCTTCGGACCTTTTTATGGCGGTTATAACGTGATTGCGCTGGATGAAGATTATCAGTATGCACTGGTCGCCGGGCCGAACCGGGGGTATCTGTGGATTCTGTCGCGTCAGCCCACCATTCCGGCTGAAGTCAAACAGCGTTATCTCGCCTATGCCCAGCGACTGGGCTTCGCAACCGATCAACTGATTTGGGTTAATCAGTCACGATAAGAAGGTGCAGCGCCAGTGACGCCCGCGCGGGCGTCAGTGATTACCCTGGCAGTAATCAGAGTAAGGCCAGCAGCAGGCACTGCGTAAATTGACGGCCTTAGTTTCTTATTGAAAAACGGGTGTTGATGATCTGTTAAGTCAGCAGAGATAAAACGGATGGTAGTGTATCTCTTCGTGAGTATTACCCGCCGCGGCAGCCTGAGCTGCCCGTTACGAATCGAGAGGCTAACCAATGAGTAAGTATTTTCTGGCCTGCTTTTTGGCACTGTTCGCATGCTCTGTCAGCGCTGGACAGGGAGGAGCCGGAGGTCAGGGAGGAAATGGCGGCTATGCGGGAGAATCCGGCGCTGACGGTGGAAACGGTTCAGATGGGGGTAATACTGATGGCTCTGCCGGCAGGCCGGGATGTCCCGGCGGCACCGATCCTGATGCGGACGGAAAATTTTATCTTCCCGGTACCACCCAGGAGTGCAATCCAGGCAAGCATGATTCGATGAAGGTACATCAGCCGACGGTAACCGGTGCTTAATTCGCTAGCCTGTTGCCAGGTTAAGTGCATGTTCGGGCCAGGGTGTCAGTTACTTCCCCGTCATGTACGGTTTAAGTCACTCTCTAAGCGTCAGCAGCAGGCTGGCGCCGCCAAAGGCCAGTAGCAAACCTATTCTCTAATGCGCCGCCGCCGGTAAGTATGCTCAACCTACGCATTCCAATACATGGCACACAATGTACTGGCTGCATACTGCCTGTCAGTGTCAAATGCCTCTGGACAGCTGGAAGTGCTGTGAACGTCCGCTTTGTGCCAGTGACGGATGTTCATACAATTATTGCTTCTGTAACAGCAGCCAAATCAGCAAAACAAGGTTTGTCTAAAGCACTATTACTACCAGAACCATGCACAGCAGCATCACGTAGATTCGCGCGTGCCAGACATCGGGGACGGCGGGGATAGCCCGGCGGCTGAAAGCAATACCCGCCCAGCCGGTCACCAGGAGCAAGCCCAATATTTTCAGGCTGATAAATCCCAAAAATCCGCCTGCCTGAATTTTATGCCAGCCGCTTATCGCATATGTCATCGCACCGCACAGCGCTACCGGCAGGGAAAGCGGGTTGGCCGCACTAATACACGCGCGCATTGCATGGCCGTGTCGTCGTAACAGTGGCACCGTCATTACGCTGCCGCCAACGCCCAGCAGTGCAGCAATCATGCCGATTAGCATACCGCCACCGGCAACCGTCAAAAGTGATAAACGACGCGGCGCGCTGCCGCTGAAGAAGCCTTTGCGTAACAGACAATCCCCAATCGTCGACAGCATATAAAGGATAAAAAGCGCGCGAATCAGCGCCTCGCTCATCATTCCCGCTAACCACGAACCGACTACCGCGCCTGTGGCGATAAACCACAGCAGCGGAAACAAGACGGTTGAAGAAAGCCTGCCCGCTTGCCAGTTTTGGTAACTAACCCAGCCTGCGTTGAAAATCATCACCGCTGTCGAGGTGGCCACGGCAATATGCATCGCATTTCCTGCCAGCAGCGGCTGCCGCATCAGCAACTGATAAATAAATGGCACGACAACAAAGCCGCCGCCGAAGCCAAAAAGGACCGTGGTTATGCCGGTAGTAAAGCCGGCAAGTACTATTATCAGCAATTCGTTCAAGGAGGTGTCCCGTTTACAAGTGAGGCAGCAGCATATCGCGCCAGCGGCCCGCTTCCCATTTGCGCAGCGCTCAATTACCCTTGCAAACTGGTCAGATGGGGACGGATATGCGAAACGAGAAAATTGACGGCTTCGATCGGCTGAATCGCGATGTTGTAGCGCTCGGCAACGACTATGCGCAGGGATTTTTCCTGCCGCAACATCAGCACCGCCGTGCGCAGCTTCTGTATGGCGCAACCGGCCTGATGCACGTTTCAACCCGTGACGGGGAATGGGTGGTGCCGCCCCAGCATGCGGTATGGATCCCCCCCGAAATCCTGCATGCCGTCAAGTTTACAGGCGTAACGACGCGTAGCCTGTATATCGAACCCGCATGCGCGTCCAGATTGCGTAACATCAGCCGCTGCGAAGTGATTGCCGTATCGCCGCTGTTGCGGCAGCTACTACTGGAGGCGGTGGATTTGCCGCCGTGCTATGACAGCGTACGCGATCGGGCGCTGATAGATTTAATGCTGCTTGAAGTGGCGGCAATGCCAGTGTGCGCGCTCGAGATCCCTTTGCCGCAGCAGCCCGCGCTGTTGAGGCTATGTCAGGCTTTTTTACTTGCGCCAGCCATTCACGATCCGGCAGAACGCTGGGCCAGCGCGCTGTTTATGAGCGGCAGCACATTTCGTCGCCATTTTCAGCAGCAAACCGGCATGTCGTTTTCAGCCTGGCGTCAGCGAGCCTGTGTGGTCAGCGCGCTGGCAATGCTGCTAACGGGAACACCGGTAAACGAAGTCGCGTTGTCGCTCGGCTATGACAATGGTTCATCCTTCGCGACGATGTTCCGTCGGATTACCGGCCAGCCACCTTCATTTTATCACCCGACTTAACAGGGGGGCTTTGTCCACTGCTACCAGCTCAGGTCTGATAGCTTTCCTGCGCCATTGACTGAACAGACGCATGGCAGTTGCTATTTTGAAGGTAGAATAAGCTTTGTAAAGCCAAGGTAAAGACGTAATGTTGGAACAATAACGTTCGCGTTGTGCTAAAAGCGGGCATCATTCTATGTTTGTTCAAGTACCCGCACTCTTAAAGCGGCTTCGCTTTCAAAGCATCAGCAATAAAATCAACGAAAGTGCGAACCTTAAATGGAATGCGCATCGCACTCGGGTACACTGCCTGAATGGTAAGCTCTGATGTCCGGTAATCTGGCAGCAGCTCAATCAGTTGGCCCTGCCTTATGTGCTCTCGAAAAACAAAACAGGGGCCATATACAATCCCTGTACCGCCCAAGGCCGCTTCCATTAACAAATGGATATTGTTTGATGTGAGCCGGCAACGGCTTTCAATAGTGTGTGGCCTGTTATCTGTGTCATAGATTGTCCAGTCTCCGGCAGAAATTGCCTGGCTGAAAGCCATGCGCGGCATACGCGAGAGATCATCTGGCGTTTCAGGCATGCCGTATTTTTTCAGAAAGTCTGTTGATGCGCATAAAACCATTTTACAGGGTGCCAGACGTCGGGTGACAAGCGTCGGATCGTCCAGATGTCCTATGCGTATGGCTACATCTATCCGTTCCTCAAGCAAATCAATATACTTATCCTCAAGGACAACACCTGCACTGACTTCCGGAAATTGCTCAAGGTAGCGTGACACAATCTTCCCCAGATGCATTTCGCCGAAGGCAAGAGGGGCGGCGATGCGTAACAATCCCCGGGGAGTGGCCTGAATGTCACTGGCTTCCCTGTCTGCGTCATCCAGAGCCTCGATAATCACTTTGCAGCGGTCATAATATCGCTGACCAACATCCGTAAGGCTCAGTCGGCGTGTAGAGCGCTGAATAAGCCGCACGTGTAAATCGGATTCTAAAGCACTGACATGTTTTCCTGCCATGGCTGATGAAAGTTTAAAACGTCTTGCGGCCGCAGCAAAACTGCCTTCCTCAACTGCCGCAATAAAAATTCGCATACTGGTAAACTTGTCCATTACGCACACCATTCGATAATATGGTTATCGACTGTAAACACTATTCAGCCAATTATCATTTATAAGAACTGTAATTAACATTATTTTAAACCATGAGGAGAATGAAATAATGAAAATTACAGTGAACAATACAGGTATTAATGTACAGCAACATGGTCGCGGTGAGCTTGCACTGGTGTTCCTGCATTACTATGGCGGATCATCCCGAACGTGGCAGAGCGTGATATCACAGTTACCTGATCACTATCGCACGGTAGCTATCGATCACCGTGGCTGGGGATTATCAGATGCGCCGAAGTCCGGATACCGGATTGCGGACCTTGCAAGTGATGCTGAAGGCGTCATTGCCGCGCTCAAGCTAAAGCGATATATCCTGATTGGCCACTCAATGGGAGGAAAAGTTGCCCAATTGATGGCATCCCGTCGGCCTCAAGGCCTTGAAGGGCTAATGCTGATTGCACCCTCTCCTCCTTCGCCCATGATGCTTTCTAAAGAAGATCGCGACAGGCTTACCAGTGCATATAGCAGCCGTGAATCAGTCGAGTTTGTTATCGACAATGTTCTGACGTCGAGGCCGCTTAGCCCGGCGCTCCGTGAGCAGGTCATTGAAGACAGTCTGAGCGCCGGAACTGAAGCGAAGGCTGCCTGGCCCGACATCGCCATGCGCGAAGACATTACAAGTGCAGTTGCCTCCATTAATGTTCCCGTAAGAGTCATATCAGGAGAGCTGGACCGGGTCGATACCCCGGAAACGTTGCAAAGAGAGCTGCTGCCTCGCATTCCTCACGCAGCAATGATGATTGTTCATGGCACAGGACATCTTTCGCCGCTGGAATCACCTCAAGAAATTGCAGGATACATTTCCAATTTCGCAGCTTCGGTTGAGAGGAGCGATACTGTCCATCGATCGCCAGCTGAAACCATTGCTGCATTTGATGAAGCATTTAATGCCGGAAATATTGACGCATTGATGTCTGTTTTCAGTAACCGTGCCTCGATGAGAATGCCCAGCAATGTTGTCATCGAAACTGATCCTTATGCATTGCGTATGGCTTTTACCACGTTGATAGCATCAAGGCCAATTATCAGAAACCAGATCCATACTCTTATCCCTTCAGGTGACCTTATTCTTGCCATCATTAAATGGTCGCTGACTACGACATTAGAAGACGGCACTCAAAGAGATGATTGCGGCGTCGCCACACAGGTGATGGAACAAGGGGCGGATAAGGGCTGGCGGATACGCATTTCAAACCCGACGGGAATTAACTGACTGGTCAATGTCCGCTTTTGCTCAAAGCGGACATGGACTTGTGCACCGTCCGCTTTATGCCAAAGGCAAACAACCCAAAACAATCAGGTTTTTATTCGATGCGTTTCACATCAGGATGATGCTCAGTTGCAGCTTCATGAAAGATATCACCCAGCCAGCCTGCAATTTCGTCTTCTGGCATATCATCTGGAATAGCAATATCAAACATTCGTGAGAATTTTCTTTCTGTCACGTCGGCGCGAAATACCTGCCAGCCATCATCCTTGCGCAGAACACCAATGTGGCGGCCAAAAACGTCATAAATCAACATATTCAATCTCCTGTGACATCAATCAGACTCTGACGCCATACTATACCAACGCCGATACAAATCGCTGGAAAAAGCCGCACACCGCCACTATTATCGGCTGACTTATTCACCTGCTGATAACTAAGGAGGAACTCTATGCCGTCGTGTGAACTGTTTGTTTACTCACACTTCTATGGTGACTGGATCCGCTCAGGTTTTACCGCACTCGTGCTGCGATAATCCGCCTGAGCGAAGTTCTGACAATCTAATCCCTTCTCTCCGGCTTACCGGGTTGTCGTCAGCGAAATTCTGACGTCAGGCCTTTTTGCGCCTGCAACTTGAGAGTAAGTAGATGAGCACACTCCTTTCCGCACATGCCGTCGGCTTCGACAATGCCTTTGGCCCGCTTTTCCATTCCCTGGATTTCAGCCTGAAAAAAGGCGACCGCATCGGCCTGATTGGCGACAACGGCAGCGGTAAAAGTACCCTGCTGAAAATTCTCAGCGGTGAACTGGCCGCCAGTCACGGCAGCGTCACACCCGCCAGCCACTGTCTGCTGGCGCGCATCGAACAACACCTGCCGGAAACGTTATTCGGGGCCTCATTGCTGGATGGCGTTATCGCCCGGCTGCCCTCAGCACAGCGCAGCAGCGAGCGCTGGCGTGCTGAGGCGCTGCTGCATACGCTGGGTTTCAGCACAGCGCAGCAGTCACAAACCGCGGCGACGCTGAGCGGCGGACAGCATATGCGGCTGTTGCTGGCGCGCGCGCTGATTCTGCAGCCCGATTTACTGTTGCTGGACGAACCGGGTAACCATCTCGACCTGCCGACCCTGCTGTGGCTGGAGAATTTCCTGATCGGCTGGCAGGGCAGCTTTTTGCTGGTGTCCCACGACAGCGCGCTGCTGGACCGCGTCACCAACTGCAGCGCAATCCTGCGCGATCGCACGCTGCATGTTTTCCGTCTGCCCTGCACGGCCGCCCGCGAGGCGCTGGCGCAGCAGGATGAGGCCGATGCGCTGCGCCACCAGGCACAGCAGCAGGAGATCGCCCGGGTTGAGAGCAGCGCAAAACGGCTGGCGGTCTGGGGTCGAACCTATGACAACGAAGGTCTGGCGCGTAAAGCGAAACAGATGGAGAAGCGCATCGACTGGCTGAAAGCTGCGCAGACCACGCTCAGCGCCGGCAGTCCGTGGCAGCTGCAGTTACAGGGCGAAGCGCTGCAGGCGGATCGCGTGCTGGCGCTGCCGCCGATGTCGATTCAGCCTGCTGCCGGGGCGCCGACCCTTTTTTCCCTGCCCGCGCTGCAGGTGAAAAGTGGCGATCGCATCGCGATTGTCGGCCACAACGGCTGCGGCAAATCCTCACTGCTGCGCCAGCTGTGGCATAGCTGGCAGCAAGGCGACAGCCCGCTGTTTCATCCGCGCGCCCGCGTCGGCTATTACGACCAGAGCCTGCAACAGTTGCGTGACGACCAGACATTAAGCGCGGCATTGCACGGTTTCGCTGCGCTGAGCGATGAGCAGTGCAAAATGGCACTGATTAGCGCAGGCTTTCCCTGGCTGCGCCACCAGCAGAAGGTTGCCTCCCTCAGCGGTGGTGAGCGCTCGCGCCTGCTGTTTGTCGGCCTGACGCTGGCGCGCTACTCGCTGCTGCTGCTGGATGAACCGACCAACCATCTGGATATGACAGGCAAAGAGGAGCTGGCGCAGGCGCTGCAGCAGTTCGCCGGCGCGGTGCTGCTGGTGTCTCACGACCGCAGCCTGATCGCCAGCAGCTGCAATCGCTTCTGGCTGATTGAACAGCAGCAGCTGAGCGAGTGGCACGACTGGCCGCAGGTGACCGCCAGGCTGGCCACCGCCCATGTGCCCGTCGATCACCCGCTTGCCGCTGCTGCCGTCGATGACCGCCCGGGCGATGAAGATGCGCTGTTGCAGGCGCTGCTGGTGCTGGAAGAAAAGCTGCAGCAGGACGAAGCGCGTAAGGCAAAGCATCAGAAACCGGCGCAGCAGCAGCAATGGCGCAGGGAGATTGCGCAGCTGAAGCAACAGCTGAATCTGCTCTGAACGGATTGACTGATGGGGTATCGCTAACCCACAACCTGCGCCAGGGATGGCGCACTCCTCTGCGGCTGACAAAATTCCGCAGAATTTTTCTCCAGTTTGTCCCGCTTAGTGATTATTATTCTCGCTAAATTTAAGGGACGATGATGCACACAATGACGAAAAAATGGCTGTTTGCCGCGCTGACCGCGCTGGTGATGATTCTGGTTCTCTGGGCGTATTCGGCGTCACGCAGTAAACCCAATCCGCTGATGACCGCCGCGGTGCGCCAGGGCGACATTGAAAACGTGATTGCCGCCACCGGCAAAATGGACGCGATTGAGCGCGTTAACGTCGGTGCGCAGGTCTCCGGTCAGGTGAAAAAGCTGTATATCAAAGCCGGCGACAACGTGCGCAAGGGCCAGTTGATCGCGGAGATCGATGATCAGCCGCAGCGCAGCGATCTGCGTAATGCGCAGGCGGCGCTGAGCGTGGCGCAGGCGGATTTACAGACCCGTCAGGCTACGCTGGTACGCCAGCAGGCGCAGTTTCAGCGCCTGCAGCAGATGGTCAAAACTAACGCCGTTTCCCGCCAGGATTTTGATACCGCCGCCGAAGCGTGGCGCATCGCCCAGGCAGAGCTGACGGCGCAGCAGGCGCGGGTGATTCAGGCGCAGATCGAAGTGGATAAAAAGCAACTCGATCTCGGCTACACGCGCATCATGGCACCGATTGACGGCACGGTGGTGGCGATCGTCACGAAGCAGGGCCAGACCGTAAACGCCGTACAGAGCGCCCCAACCATCGCCAAACTGGCGCAGCTCGGCACCATGACCATCAAAGTGCAAATCTCCGAGGCGGACATTACCAATATTCAGCCCGGCCAGCAGGCGTGGTTTACCACTTTCGCCAATCCGGATAAACGTTACAACGCCACGCTGCGCAGCATCGAGCTGGCTCCTGAGTCGGTGATGAAAGATGATGCGCTGATGGGTAACAGCGAAAACAATACCGTGAGCAGCACGAACGCGGCGGTGTATTACAACGCCCTGCTCGATGTGCCGAACCCGGATAATGCACTGCGCATCTCCATGACGGCGCAGGTTAATCTGCTGCGTGACCAGGCGAAAAACGCGCTGCTGGTGCCGGTACAGGCCACGAAAAAGGCCAGCGATGGTCGTACTTACGTCGAAATCGCGGATCAAAATAATCAGCCTGAGAAGCGCTACATCACCACCGGCATCAGCGACAGCGTTGACATTCAGGTGCTGAGCGGGCTGCGCTTAGGGGAAAAAGTGATCCTTGCCACGCAGCAGCCGGGCGCGGACAAGGTGGTGATGTGAATATCATCGAACTGCACAACATTCAGCGCAGCTACGTCAATGGTTCCCAATCCCTGCAGGTGCTGAAAAACATTAATCTGCAGATTGCCAGCGGCGAAATGGTGGCGATCATCGGGCCCTCGGGCTCAGGCAAATCCACGCTGCTGAACATTCTTGGCTGCCTTGATGCGCCGGACAGCGGTAATTACCTGATTGGCGGTAAAAATACCGCCACGCTCTCGCCCGATGCGCTGGCGCAAGTGCGGCGCGAGCACATCGGCTTTATCTTTCAGCGCTATCACCTGATGCCAGATCTCAGCGCGCTGAGCAACGTTGAAATACCGGCGATTTACGCCAATTTATCCGGCACCGCACGCCGTCAGCGCGCCGCACATCTGCTGGCACGGCTCGGATTACAGGGGCGCGAACAGCATAAGCCGGGCGAGCTGTCAGGCGGCCAGCAGCAGCGTGTCAGTATTGCGCGTGCACTGATCAACGGTGCCGAAATTATCCTCGCCGATGAGCCCACCGGCGCGCTCGATTCGCACTCCGGTGAAGAAGTGCTGCGCATCCTCAGCGAACTGAACCGCGAAGGTCACACGGTGATTATCGTTACCCACGATATGAAAGTGGCGCAGCACGCGGAACGCATCATTGAAATTCAGGACGGCGAGATTTTTGCCGACAGCGGCAGCGCTGCCACGGCCGCAAAAACGCGCTTTACGCCAGCGCCACGCAAGCGGCAAAGCAGATTCCGCGGTCTGCTTGACCGGCTGCGCGAATCATTACGCATGGCGCTGAATGCCATGAACGCCCACCGCCTGCGCACCGCACTGACTATGACCGGCATCATCTTTGGCATTGCCGCCGTCGTCACCGTGGTGGCGCTGGGCCAGGGCGCGCGGGAAAAAACGCTGGAGAGCATTTCCGGACTGGGTACCAATGTGGTTTCTATCTATGCCGGGGGCGATTATGTCGAGGATGATGCGCATCCGGTACAAACCCTGGTGATGGCCGATGCCGATGTGATTGCGCGCCAGCAGTTTGTCGCCGCCGTCAGTCCGGAGATCATCGCCACACAGCCCATTCGCTACCTGGCCAACGCCTCCAAAACTTCAGTTTCCGGCGTAGGCGTCGACTATTTTCGCATTCAGGGCATTAAGCTGGTGGAAGGCAGCAACTTCAGCGATGAGCGGCACGCGCGCCAGGAAGTCATTATTGATATCAACACACGCAATAAATTATTTGGCGAACAGGGCCCGAGCCCGATTGGCAAAATGATTGTGCTGGGATCGGTGCCGGTGCGGGTTATTGGCGTGGCCAACAATGAAGATGGGCTTTCGCCCAACCGTCTCAGCGTCTGGCTGCCGTGGAGCACGGTGATGTATCGCATCAGCGGTCAGACCGCGCTCACCAGCATAAGCATCAAACTTAAAGATGATGTGGTGAGCGGTGCGGCGGTGGAATCGCTCACCCAGCTGCTGACGGCGCGCCACGGCACCAAAGATTTCCTGATGTTCAACCGGGACAAGTATCGTAAAGCGATAGAAGGTGCGGCGGCCACGCTGACGCTGCTGATTTTACTGGTGGCTTCGATTGCGCTCATGATCGGCAGTATTGGCGTAATGAACATCATGCTGGTGTCGGTGACCGAACGCACCCACGAGATTGGTGTGCGCATGGCGGTGGGTGCGCGACGCGGCGACATTATGCAGCAATTTATGATTGAGGCCGTGCTGGTGTGCCTGGTGGGCGGATCGCTCGGCGTGGCGCTGTCTCTGGTGATAGGTCCGGTCATTTCACTACTGGCTGGCGGCGTGCTGACCGCCATTTACTCGTGGCAATCGGCTGGCGCAGCGTTTGCCTGCTCAACCATTATCGGCATGATATTTGGTTATCTGCCCGCGCGCAAAGCCGCACGAATGGATCCGGTCGCCGCGCTCGCCAGCGAATAAAATCAGCAACCGGACCGGCACATTATTCATGCTGGTCCGGTCATTTCAGGTCTAATCCGAAAGTCATTAAATCAATTAGCCCCGCAGGTCATCATCGGCGTAGACTGAATGCGTCTCTAATTTAGACACATCACCGATTATCTATTCGATGGCTATCACTCGCCCGAGAGTAAGTTATGTTAGAACCGCACTATTTTTATTTATGTCACGATCCGGACGCCGGCTGGGTATTGCATAAAAAAGGCTGTTACGTACTGGAATTTGAGGAAGAGAAGCGCTTTATCGGCTCTTTGTATACCGTGCATCAGGCGCTGACGGTAGCGCGTATCCACCATCCGCAAATAGCCTGTTGCCGCGACTGCCTGCTGGACAAAGGCCGGTCGAAAAGAACGCCGGTTAATAAAGAGAAAAATCTGATTCCCTCTCGCCATTTTGACGACGACCAGAAAAAATAACGGTGCAGATTACGCAAACGTAATGTGTTTTGAAATGGTGAAATAAACTCACCCGCTTCGCGTTTATTTAGCCGCAACCGGATTCATTTCTGACAAAATAACCGACGGGTAAGTCGGGAAATCCACTCAGCGTTTATCGCCTGACGGTTTGATATTAAAGCAGTTATCCACAACTGACGTGCAAAGAGGCTGGCTTATCCTGTGGATAAACGCCTGGGCTCCGCCTGTTGCGCCCGCTGAGCAGGATTGGTCAAATTTCGAACGCCAGCCTGCTGCTTTTGATAGCTTTCAGTCGGGCCGGAAACAGCAAAGCCGCCCGAAGGCGGCCTTAACGCAGTGAACCAGTCTGAACTTAGTTATACAGTTCAGCCGTCATGTGCACGCGGTTGTTGGTGTTGGCTTCAGTAATTTTATACTGAGCGCCCTGCTGTTGCGCCTGCGCGGCGATTTTAGCTTCTGCACCGTCCAGCGTAGAGGAAGTCACGGTTACGCTCTGGGCAAAGCTGGCAGCTGACATCAGTGAAAGAGCGGCAACAGCGGCGATTGACATAGCTTTAATGGTTTTCATGGTCTTATTCCTTAATGGTTGTGGCTGAAGGCTGTGTGCCTTCGATGGAACTAATAATAACTCAGGTTACTATACTGCAATTGATAATTAGTGCGGTTATCGTGATCGTGCTAATTATTCCTGATTGCCCGGTTGCGCCAGCTCAGCGCGCACCGTCGCAATAAATTGCGGCCAGTGGGCAAAACGAATCACCGGAACGTGAGCATGGCGTTGCGTGCGTAATGCATCTGCAAAAGCCAGCGCCTGCCGGTTGATATCCACGTTGTTCAGCATATTGCGTTCTCCTGCCAGACGGTCTGCGCTGCAAATTCAGCAACATCGCCAGAATGATTGTTACGCCGCGAGCCTGACTGCACGACAAAAAAGGCCGCCCGTCAGGCGACCCGTTCTGGCACATCCCTGTGCAACCATCCGTTATTTGTAGAGTTCAGCGGTCATGTGCACCAGGTTGTTGGTGCTGGCTTCCAGAATTTTATATTGCGCACCCTGCTGCTGAGCCTGAGCGGCAATTTTCGCTTCGGCACCATCCAGTGTGGTGGAGGTGGCTGAAACGGTTTGCGCGAAGCTGGCAGCAGACATCAGGGAAAGCGCGGCGGTGGCGGCAATGGTCAGTGTTTTGATAGCTTTCATGGTCATATTCCTTAGCGTTTGATGAGAAGGCGCTGCGCCTTCAATGGGGATAATAATAACCATGTTTACTATTACAAAATTGATAATTAGTGCGAATACTATGATCGCACTAATTGTTAACGCGTGATATTTAAATTATTTATTTATAATCAACAGGTTGAATGTATTTCAATGCCCATAAAGCGGCACAGAGCGTTAAAGCAGCCATCATGTTGGATGCGAATTGCCACTGAAACAGGAGACGAATGGTTGACGGCGGGATGGGTCTGAGCACGGGCGCGAAAACGTCGCGCCGCGGCTTTGTGGAAGGATGTCTGACTTCAGACTTTATTTTTATAATTGAAACTGATCTGCGAATTTTGCTCGCGCGGAAGTCGTCTGGCTTCTAAATATACCGATTTCCAGTACGGATTATTCAGTGACGAGCGCATCACACCCTGGCTGACTGATGCATGCAGGAACTGGCGATCGGTGTCGTAAAAGCCGACGTGCAGCTCATGCTTAATGCGGAAGAACACTAAGTCGCCAGGCTGTAAATGCGCCTGATCGACCGGCTTACCCATGGCAATCAGTTCACGCGTTGTGACGCGATCCATGGGAATATTGAAACGATCTTTTAAGGTGCGCCAGACAAATCCGGAACAGTCAACGCCGGATAATTGCGTTCCGCCCCACTGATATTTGGTGCCTTCCCACGAATGCATTTGATCGTGCAAAGCGGCTATTACCGGAATTAAATCGGGCTGTTTACCACCGTCCTGCGAGGTATCAACACTTTCCTGCTCCGGTGCTGGCGAGGAGTGAGACGAGCAGCCAGCCAGGGTTAATAACATCAGGCAGGCAATCAGGTTGCGGGCCGCAGTAGCAATCATAGGGTGACGTTTCACAGTGGATAACAGGGATAGCAGATTTATACCGTAAAGAAGTTGCAGAAATAAAGCGTCTCCGCCCGAATTCTCGCTGTCTTCACTATTTTTACCTAAGTTTACAGAAAGGTAACGCTATGTATTTAGGATAAAAATCTATATCTTTTGCTGCTTTGCGCCGACAGCGCATATTTATCCGGCAAATTGCGTTTAAATTTTATTCCGCAGCCTGACCGACGGACCTGCTGCGAAATAACCGGAAAGCTTATTTGCGCACGTTATCGCGCAGCGGCGACTCCGGCAGCAGCAGCGAAAGTATAAACGCCAGCAGCATAACGCCGGCGGCCATCTGAAATGCGGCATGCACCGCATCACTGAACACCAGCAAATAAGCCTGACGCAGCGCTGCAGGCAAATGGTTCACGGCGACCGGATCCAGCGAAGGCGGCAGCACATTACCCTGCTCTATCAGTCGGGTCGCTCCGGATTTCAGCACGTGACTGAACACAGCGCCAAACAGCGCAACGCCGATCGAACCACCCACCGAGCGAAACAGCGTAACCGATGAGGTCGCTACGCCGATGCGATCGGGCGTCACCGCATTTTGCACCGTCAGCACCAGCACCTGCATAGTCATGCCCATTCCCATGCCGAGCACGCTGGAGAACAGATAAATGTGCCAGAGCGGCGCATCCAGCGTCAGCGTTGTCATCAGCGCCATCCCGGTTGTGGCCAGTAGCGTCCCGGCGATGGGGAATAAACGGTATTTCCCGCTGCGGCTAATCATGCGACCACTAATGATCGAGGTGACCAGCAGCCCGCCCATCAGCGGTAACAGCTGTAGTCCGGCCTCGGTGGGCGTGGCGTTTTTTACTACCTGCAAATAAAGCGGCAAAAACGTCACGCTGCCAAACAGCGCCATGCCGATAATAAACGCCATCAGACTGGCGAGGGAAAAACTGCGATTGCGGAACAGATCGAGTGGAATGATCGGTTCCCACGCGCGTCTCTCCTCATAGACAAACCCCAACACGCCAACCAACCCCATGGCCAGAATGCACCATAGCTGGGGATCTGACCATTCGCGCAGCGTGCCGCCTTCACTGGTAAACAGCGTCACGCCCACCAGCGCCAGGCTGAGAAACACCGCACCCGGATAATCGATTTCATGGGGTTTGCGTCGGCTATCCGCTTTAAACACCGCATTAATGATCAGCAGCGCCAGCAGGCCGAGCGGCAGGTTAATGTAGAAAATCCAGCGCCAGGACATGTGCTGCACAATAAAACCGCCCAGCAGCGGCCCAATCACCGTCGCCAGACCAAACACGCCGCCAAACAGGCCCTGGTACCGGCCGCGTTCGGCGGGCGGAATGACATCCGCGACCGCCGCCATGCTCACCACCATTAATCCGCCGCCGCCCAGTCCCTGCAGCGCGCGGGTAAAAATCAGCTGCGGCATGTTTTGCGCCAGCCCGCACAGCGCCGAGCCCAGCAAAAACAGCACCACCGAGATTTGCAGCACCGTTCGGCGGCCAAACAGATCGCCAAATTTGCCGTACAGCGGCACAACCAGGGTTGAGGCCAGCATGTAAGCAGTGACGATCCACGACAGGCGATCCAGCCCGCCCAGTTCGCCGACGATAGTCGGCAGCGCGGTCGAGACGATAGTCTGATCAAGCGCGGACAGCAGCATCACCAGCATCAGCGCGCCCATCAGCAGGCGAATGGAAGGCGGGCTGGTTGCCCCGCTGTCGCGCTGCGATGTGATAGATTGAGGTTTCATAACGACACCGTTTGAAATTAATTAAATGCACAATTAATATTAACCGAAGTCTGACACGAAACCCGTGAGTACGTAAAGATGACCGCACAAAAAGTGATGGAGAGCAAGACAGCGCCTTCTGATAAACCCCGCCGGCCGGGCCGTCCACGCGGCGGCGCAATCAATGCCCAGCAGCGCGAGCATCTGCTGGACATCACGCTCGCGCTGTATGCGCAAAACGGCATCGCGGAAACCTCGCTCAACGCCATAGCCCGTAAAGCTGGCGTCAGCCCGGCCATGCTGAATTACTATTTTCAGTCGCGCGAGTCACTGCTGGATACCGTGGTCGCGGAACGCTTTGTGCCGTTACGGCAACGGCTGGAAGCGCATTTTGTCGAAGAGAGTAGTGACCCTGTCGCTGCGATCAGCGGATTCATTAAGGAGTTTGCGGATATCGTGCTGAGTCATGACTGGTTCGCACCGCTGTGGCTGCAGGAAGTCGCCAGTGGTCAGGGGCTGGGCGGCACGCTGAAACAGCGTCACGGTCATGCCGGACGCGAACGGATTCGCGCGTTGCTGATTCAATGGCAGCAGCAGGGATTACTGAACAACCAGCTGAATGTCGATGTGCTGATGACCTCAATTCTCAGCATGGTACTGGTGCCCTTTACCCGCTTTGCCCACGAGCCGGGCTTTGATACCGAAATGATTCTGCAGCACACCCTGAGCATGGTGTGCCACGGTATACAGCCGCGCAACTGAGTCAGGCGTCGTCGCCGTGGGTCAGCGTCTCCAGCTGCTGCCAGAAATCTTCCGGCACCGGCTGCACCCGGGGTGGCGGCTCGGCAATGTGCTGTTCCAGGGACGCCAGCAGCTGCTGGGTTTCACTGTTCTGTTTATCGCAAGACGTTGAAGACATATCTAAAACCTAAAAAAACATCAGGCGATTATTGTAAGGATTTCACGCAAAGAATAAATAAACGAGACGGGAAAAAGGGATCTGCCCTGCTTTTTTTTGCCCTTCGCGCAACTTTTTACCGACTGCGGCGAACTGTCTGACTGAACACCCCTAACCGGACCTCTTTCACCGCAGGAGCAGATCATGACAACTATCAGGCATCTCATCGCTACCCTCACCCTCGGCACCACGCTGAGCCTCGCCGCCTTCGCTGCCAGCGCGGCGCTGCCCGTCGGTGCCAAAGCACCTGACTTTGAACTTCAGGGCGCGCTGGCCGGTAAGCCGCTCACCTTCTCGCTGCAGCAGGCGCTGCAAAAAGGGCCGGTGGTGCTCTACTTCTTCCCGGCGGCCTTCAGCGCGGGTTGTACCATCGAGGCGCACGACTTCGCCGAAGCCACGGATGATTTCAAAAAAATGGGCGCCACGGTGATTGGCGTCACTGCCGGTAACACCGAGCAGATCAGCGATTTTTCTAAGCTGGAGTGCCGTGACAAATTCGCCGTGGCTGCCGATCCGGGTGCCAAAGTGGCCGCCGAATATAAAACGCTGATGCAGATAAAAGGCAAAACGCTGTCTGACCGCACCTCTTATGTGATTGCCCCCAACGGCAATATTCTGCTGAGCTATACCGACAGAAACCCGGATACCCACATCGAAAAAGCGCTGGCGGCGGTGAAAGAGTATGACGCTGCGCATCCGCAAGCGCAGTAAGTGAGAGGGCAGCCATGTTAACCGCGATGCTGGCCGCCTTTTTGGGCGGCATCATCCTCAACCTCATGCCGTGCGTCTTTCCGGTAATTTCGCTGAAAGCGCTTGGCCTGTTGCGCCATCAAAGCCAGGCTGCCAGCGCGCGCCGTGAAGGCCTCGGTTTCCTGCTCGGCGTGCTGATGACCATGATGGCGCTGGCCGGCATTCTGCTGGCCGCGCGCGCGGGTGGCGCCGCGGTCGGCTGGGGCTTTCAGCTGCAGTCACCGCTGGTGATCGCCCTGCTGTCGCTGGTGATGCTGGCTGCCGCGCTTAACCTGCTTGGCGTCTTTGAGGTGGGACTGGCGGTGCAGCGCGTCGGGGCCATCGACATCCAGCGCGGCGCTTTTTTGCGTTCCGCGCTGACCGGGGCACTGGCGATCATCGTAGCCACACCCTGCGCCGCGCCCTTTATGGCCAGCGCCATCGGCTACGCGCTGGTGCAGCCCCCTGCGGTTGCGCTGGTTATTTTCTTTGCGCTGGCGCTCGGCTTTGCCGCGCCGTTTACCCTGCTGTCGCTGTTCCCACCGCTGGCGCGATTTTTACCGCGCCCTGGCGTCTGGATGGATATCCTTAAGCGCGGGCTGGCCTTTCCCATGCTCGGTGCCTGGGCCTGGCTGGTGTGGATTCTGGCCCAGCAGGCGGGCAGCAGCGCGCTGGCTGTTGTGCTGGCCGCCTCGGTGGTGCTGGCGTTTGCCGGCTGGCTGTATGGCATGGCGCAGCAGCGCCGCTTTGCCGAAAAAGGGCACAAAGCGCTGTTCAGCGTCACGGCGATATTGCTGATTGCGGTGATCGCGCCGCTGCCGGGGCTGATCAAGCCAGGCGCGGCGCTGCAAGGCGATATGCAGACGCAGGTCAGTAAACAGACGTGGACGCCGCAGGCGGTGGCCGCTCAGCGCGGGCATGGCAAAGCGATTTTTGTCGATTTTACCGCATCATGGTGCATCACCTGTCAGGTGAACGAGAAGACCTCGCTGTCGACCCAGGCGGTGAAAACCGCACTGGCGAAAACCGGTACGCTGTACATGGTGGCAGACTCGACTAAATTTAACCCGGACGTTGATGACGTGATGAGTGAGTTTGGTCAGGGCGGTTTACCAATGTACCTGGTGTATCCGGCTGATGGCGGACCACCGAAAGTACTGCCGCAGGTGCTGACACCCGGCATCGTAGTGGATGCGTTAAACCAGGCGGCAGCGAAGAAGACGTAACGGCAACAAGGCAGCGTATGCACACAGGCGATAGCGCACGTGAAAACTGGCCCGGACTGATGGAACGCGCGCAGGCCGGGGATCAGTGTGCCTATACCCGGCTGCTGCGGGCGCTGGTGCCGGTGATACGCGCGCAGGTGCGGCGCAGGCTGAGCGATGAAGCCTTAACGGAAGATGTGATTCAGGATGTGCTGCTCACGCTGCATCGCGTACGCCATACCTACGATCCCGCTTACCCTTTTCTGCCCTGGCTGACGGCGATAGTCTCGGCGCGCGCCATTGATGCCCTGCGCCGCCGCGGCCGCCAGCTGCACTGCGCGCTTGACGACGCTCAGGCCGCCGATCCCGCCAGCACGGCAGAACAGCAGCAGCTGGACACCCGGCAGGAGCTGGCGGGCTATCTCAGCCAGCTGCCGCTGCGTCAGCGTGAAATCGTTGAGCATGTTCATTTGCATGAAATGAGCCTGAACGAGGCGGCGGCACACCATAATCTGAGCGTATCGGCGGTGAAATCGCTGTTGCACCGCGCGCTCATCAATCTGCGCCGCTTTGGAGCAAACCATGACTGACCATCATTTGCTGATTGAAAAACTGGGGCGCGATCTGCGCCCGGTGAAACGCCCGCCGGCGACCGGAAAACGCGTGCTGGGCTGGCTGGCGCTGGCGCTGCCGGCCGGCATCGCGGCCAGTTTGCTGGTGCCGCGCACTCTGACCGACTGGTCGCAGGCCGGCGCGATACAGGCCGCACTGCAACTGATGCTGGCCTTTATCCTCGGGCTGCTGGCGATGCGCAGCGCCTTTGAACTCAGCATTGCAGGGCGGCGCGGCATCAGCGCAAAGCTGCTGTTGCCGCCGGGTCTGCTGTGGCTGGGATTGAGCGCCAGCAGTCTGCTGCAGACGGCCACGCCGCTGCAGCAGCACGACACGCTGCCGTGCTTTGTTTTCCTGCTGGTGGTGAGTCTGCCGATGCTGCTGCTGACCATCATCAGTCTGCGCCGGACGCGGGCGCTCTATCCGGCCCGCAGTCTGGCCATGGCGGGCCTGGGCGTCGCCTGCATGGCGGTAAGCCTGCTGGCGTTCTGTCATCCGGTGCACCTGCATGCGCTGGATTTGCTGCAGCACCTGGCGGCCATCGTGAGCATCATCGTGCTGACCGTATTGCTTGGCCGGCGCTGGGTGCAGATCGCCTGACGACGCCGGCCAGTAACGCTATCAGGGAATGATGCGCTCCGCACGCAGTCGGTCGAACAGCTGGGTGAAGGAATCCAGCGTGGCGCGATAGCCGGTAAAGCCGGCTTTACGGCTCTTGCTCATATCGGTAAATGCCTCCATCGGCCGGCCCAAATCCGCATCGGTGTGCCACCACGACGCCAGTTTATCGATGTCCGCTTCACGCAGCTGATAGCGCACAGCGATCTCACGCCAGGCCGCTGCGGCTTCCTGCATGCGTCCTTCCAGCGGCATCATCTGCGCCGGATAGTCTGCAGCTTCAATACCGAAATAGTCTGCCAGACGCGGCCACAGCCAGTTCCAGCGGAAGACATCGCCGTTCACCGCGTTGAAATCCTGATTGGCAGCCCCCTCAGCACGGGTCGCCCACAGCAGCTGTTCCGCCAGTAAACCGGCTTCGGTGACATCGGCCAGACCGTTCCACTGCTCCGGCGAGCCGGGAAAGATGAACGGCCAGCCTTTTTCACGGCACAGCGTGGCGTAAACGGCCAGCGTCTGCCCCATGTTCATGGCGTTACCCAATGCATAACCGATGATGGTGTGCGGACGGTGCACGCTCCAGCTGTAGCCATATTGCTCTGCGCCTGCAAACACTTCATCTTCCTGCGCATAGTAAAAGTTATCGACCGGCTGACGTCCCTGTTCTTCGCGGAACGGCGTCACCAGCACCGCACCTTTGCCATACGCTTCGAATGGACCAAGATAGTGCTTCAGCCCGGTCACCAGTGCCACATGCGCACCGTTCAGCCGCTCGCCGAACGCGGCAATGACGTTATGCACCATGCCCCCGTTAACGCGAATGTTCTCTTTTTCATTCGCCTGGCGTGACCAGACGCTAAAGAACAGCGCATCCGGTTTTTCCTGCGCCAGCGCATTGCGCACCGCTTCTGCATCGGTCAGATCGGCCGTCAGACTGCGGCAACCTTCCGGAATAGCACCGCGTCCGCGCGACAAACCGGTTACCTGCCAGCCCTCGCTTTGCAGCCTTTCCGCCAGCGCACGGCCAATAACCCCGCTGATCCCCACGATTAACGCCTGTTTTTGCATGTCGAATCTCCTCTGTTGCAGTTATCCTTAGCGTAATAGAGAATTAAATTCTTAGCCGTGGCATTAATTCACATCATTCCTGAACTGGGTTCACTAATACATGCACGATCAGCGTCTGAAAGACATCGTTCCTTTTGTCGCCAGTGTTGAAAGCGGCAGTTTTGCCGCTGCCGCTGAGCGTCTGCACCTGACCGGTTCCGCCATCAGCAAAAGCGTGACGCGGCTGGAAGCGCGGCTCGGCTCTCGCCTGCTGGAGCGCACCACCCGCAGCCTGACGCTCACCGACGCCGGCAGCGCCTATTATCAGACCTGCCTGCGCATTATGGAGGAGCTGGCGGAAGCCGAAGCAGTGCTGGCGGCGCAGCGCACCATTCCTTCCGGGCGATTGCGGCTGGCGGTGCCCAATACCTATGGCCGGCTCGGCGTCATGCCGCTGCTGATTCCGTTCTGTCAGCAGCATCCGGATGTGGAACTCAGCCTGACCTTCTCGGATCGCTTTATTGATCTGTTTGATGAGGGCATTGATGTCGCGGTGCGCATCGGCGGTTCGCCGGATCTGCCCGCCTCGCTCGGCTGCCGGGCGATGGGCCGCGAGCGTATGGTGTTTTGCGCCGCGCCGGACTATCTGGCGCGCGCAGGCAGACCAACCAGCGAGAGTGAGTTGCTGCGGCATCGGGCGATTCTGTACGAGCGCGTTGACGGCAGCACCAAGCCGTGGCTGTTCACCACGGAGGATGGACATCCGCACTGGCGCCAGGTGCCGTCTCGCATGGCGCTGGGCGACGTGGATGCACAAATGCAGGCGCTGTGCGCTGGCCTCGGGGTGGCGCAAATGCCGTCTTGGCTGGTGCGTGACGCGCTGGCGAGCGGCGCGCTGGAAGTGATTGTGCCGCAGCAGCAGCCGGACGGTCTGCCGCTGTCGGTGATTTGGCCACGGCGCAAACAGCTACTGCCGAAGGTCGACGCGCTGCTGGCGGCGCTTGACGGCCTGCAGATCAGGTAAAACGCCTTTAGCGATGGTTCAGCCGGCGCGACAGCCGGTCGCCACACAGCTGCAGCAGCGTGACCAGTGCCACCAGCACCACGATCACCGTGAGCATGACCTGCATATCGAAACGCTGGTAGCCGTAACGATAAGCCAGATCGCCCAGCCCGCCGGCGCCGATCGCACCGGCCATCGCCGAGGCATTAATCATCGTCACCAGCGTAATGGTAAAACCGCTGACGATGCCAGGCCGCGCTTCCGGCAGCAGCACGTGCCAGACAATATGCCAGCGCTGAAAGCCCATCGCCTGCGCCGCTTCCGTCAGCCCTTTATCCACTTCGCGCAGACTCACCTCCGCGATGCGGGCAAAAAACGGCGTCGCCGCCAGCGTCAGCGGCACCACGGCCGCCCAGACGCCGTAGGTAGTGCCGACAATCCAGCGGGTAAACGGGATCAGCGCCACCATCAGAATCAAAAACGGAATCGAGCGGAACAGGTTCACCAGCCAGCCCAGCAGCCGGTTGAGCAGCGGATTGGGGAACAGATCGCCGCGCCCGGTTACCACCAGAATCACCGCCATCGGTAAACCGATCAGCAGTGCCAGTAGCGACGACACGCCGACCATCAGCAGCGTATCCAGCAACCCCTGCCATAAACGATCAATAGCCAGTGACATAACCTGCAACCTCCAGTTGGTCCGCCAGCGGATGAAGCGCGGTAAGGGCTGCCGGCGCGTCGTGCCGGGCATCCAGCAGCAGCAACAGCTGGCCGGTGGGTTTGCGATCGACCCATTCAACCGCACTAAACAGTAGCGTCAGCTCGCCGCTGACCTGTGCGCTGATCGCCGCCAGATCCGGTTGCGCGCCCTGCCCGCTGTAGCGCAGCCGCACCAGCAAACGCGAGTCCACGTTCTGACGTTGCGGCGTAAGCAGCGGCTGGATGGCCTCCGGCAGCGCGCCGAATTGCGGATTAAGCAATTGCCGCGTCGTCTCATGCTGCGGATCGCTGTACACCTGCCACACCGGACCGCGCTCAATGATTTCACCCTGATCGATCACCGCCACCTGGTGACACAGGTCGTGCACCACGTCCATCTCATGGGTGATCAGCACAATAGTGATATGACGTTGTTGATTGATTTTTTTCAGCAGCGCGAGGATGGCGCGTGTGGTTTCCGGATCCAGCGCCGAGGTTGCCTCGTCGCACAGCAGCAGTTCCGGATCGTGCACCAGCGCGCGCGCAATGCCGACGCGCTGCTTCTGCCCGCCAGAGAGTTGCGCCGGCCAGGCATGCTGGCGCGCTTCCAGCCCAACCAGCGCCAGCAGCTCATCCACTTTTTGCCGCCGTTGCGCCGCCGGTATGCCGGCCACCTTCATCGGCAGTTCAATGTTTTGCCGCACCGTTTTAGCGGACAGTAAATTGAAGTGCTGAAAAATCATGCCGGTGCGGCGCCGCCACTGCACCAGCTGGCTGGCGCTCAGTGAACTGAGATCGATACCGTCAATCACCACCGCACCCTGCGTCGGATTTTCCAGCCGGTTCAGACAGCGGATCAGCGTCGATTTGCCCGCGCCGCTGCGGCCTATGATGCCAAAAATTTCGCCGCGTTTAACCTGCAGGTCGATGTGCTTCAGCGCATCCTGCGACTGGCCGTCATAGCGTTTGCTCAGCCCGCGGATCTGCACATGCGCACGGCCCGCGACCGGCGTCGTCGTGTGCAGCGCCGCCTGCTCGCCAGGAAGAGTCAGGCTGACCATGATTACTGGCTCCAGCCCGGCTGATACAGCTTGCCGTAGAACTCATCCAGCTTCGCGCGCACCACCGGCGAGTGCTGATAGATATCAACAAACTTTTTGAGACGCGGATCGTCCTGATGTCCATCGCGAATCACGAACTGAATCACATATTCCGGATGCTCAAGGCCATCAAATAACAGGGCCTTGTTAGGGTCGATGGTCTTCGACAAACGCAGATAGTGCGGATACCCCTGTGCCAGGTCGACCTCATCCAGCGAGCGCGACAACTGCACCGCCTCCACTTCGATGATTTTCAGGTGTTTTGGATTGCTGGCGATATCATCCACGGTGGATTTCAGCCCGCTGCCCGGTTTTAACGTAATCAGCTGCGCTTTTTGCAACAGCAGCAATCCGCGCGCACCGTTAATCGGGTCATTGGCAATCGCCACCGTGCCGCCGTCCGGAATCTGATCGATTGCCGTGTGCTTCTTCGAATAGAGCCCGATGTTATTGATGATGGCGGGCGCATACGGCACCAGATGGAAACCGCCCTCGCGGTTGGCATTATCAAGAAACGGCTTGTGCTGGAACAGGTTGACGTCAATGTCGCCATTTTCCACGCTCACGTTCGGCGCAGTCCAGTCAGTGAACTCCACCAGCTCGACCTGCAGTCCCTGCTTTTTCGCTTCAGCCACGGCGGTTTCCAGCGGCGGCGCGAAAGCCGCCGTGGTACCGACTTTGAGGGCACCGCTGTAGTCACCGGCGGCAAACGCGCTGGCGGTTAATATTGCGGCGCTCAGCGCCACTAATGAGGCAAATTTCATCCTGATTTCCTGAGGTTAAATTAACGAACGTCAGCCGCAGGCCGCCAGCGCGCGGCCGGGTGGCGCGCGGGCAGACGATCCTGCTGCTGAAAAATTTTTTGCCGGAGCGATCCCGGCTGATAGGCGGTTTTGAAGCGGCCGCGCTGCTGAAGTTCCGGCACCACCAGCTCAATAAAATCGCGGTAGCTTTGCGGATTCAGGATGCGCGTCAGATTGAAGCCGTCGATGTCGCCTTCATCAATCCAGCGGATCAACTGGTCGGCGACCTGAGACGGGTTGCCGACAATCACCGGATAGCGGCTACCGAGCGCATGCTGCTCCAGCAGCTGGCGACGCGTCCAGCCGTTATAGGCTTTGCTCACCGATTCAATGGCGCGCGTGTCGCCGCTGTGAATCGGTTCATCGAGGCCAAACGCAGCGAGATCGACGCCAATTGAGCTGGAGAAGTGCGCAATGCCGGCTTCAGCACTGGCGTATTCCAGATAGCTGCGGTGCTTCTCCTGCGCTTCGCGTTCGCTGGCGGCGACGATCACGCTGACGCCCATAAAGATGCGTAAGTCGTCCGCCTGACGACCCGCCGCCACCGCCGCGTGGCGCAGACGCTGCGCCTGCTCGCGCAGCGCCGCCGGCGAGCTGGCATTCACGAAACTGCACTCGGCGTGCCGCGCAGCAAACGCCACGCCGCGCGCGGATGATCCTGCCTGGAACAGCAACGGCGTGCGCTGCGGCGAAGGGCTGCTCAGGTGATAGCCCTGCACCTGATAAAATTCACCCTGATGATTGATCGCGTGAATCTTCTGCGCGTCGGCATACAGCCGGCGCTGTTTGTCGGCCAGCAACGCATCGTCCTGCCAGCTGCCTTCCCACAGCTGATAAGTGACATCAAGAAACTCATCGGCCTGGTCGTAGCGCCGATCGTGCGCCAGCAGTTGCTGCTGACCCATGGCGCGCGCCGCGCTGTCGAGATAGCCGGTCACGATATTCCAGCCGATGCGACCGTTGGTCAGATGGTCGAGCGTCGACAGGCGGCGGGCAAAAGGATAAGGGGCTTCGTAGCTGAGATTGGCGGTCACGCCAAAGCCCAGATGCTGCGTCACACTGGCCATGCCGGAAATCAGCATCAGCGGATCGTTCACCGGCAACTGAATGGACTCGCGCGCCGTCAGGCCGATACCCTGCTGATACACATCGTAAACGCCGAGAATATCGGCAATGAACAGTCCGTCGAACAGGCCGCGCTCCAGCAGACGCGCTAAATCCAGCCAGTACGCCAGCGAATTGAACTCCACTGAGCGGTCCTGCGGATGGGTCCACATGCCATGGTGAATATGCCCAACGCAGTTCATGTTAAAAGCATTGAGCAGAATCTGTTTGCGGCTCATAGCGTTCCCCGTCGCGGCGGCAGCACGCCGTTAAGCAGATAGTTGCCGATGACCGGATATTTCCAGCGTACCGGGTCATGCAGCGTATGGGTACGCGCGTTGCGCCAGTGGCGATCGAGGTTGTGCTCGCGCAGGCTGGCGCGCGATCCGCCCAGCTCAAACAACAGATTGCCGGCTTCCAGCGCCACCTCAGTGGTCCAGGCACGCGCTTTCGCCACTTCAACCGATGCCAGCGCGACGTGCTCAGCACTCGGGTTGCGTTGGGCGATATCGACCGCCTCCCCGGCGACATCCAGCAACGCATCACCGGCGCTGAGTCGTGCGGCGAGCCGCCCGGTGCGATCCAGCGTCAGCGGATCGTCACAGGCTCGCTCGACGCCGCTGTCCGGCCACGGCCGCGCGCGCTGCTGCACAAAAGCCAGCATGTCGTTGAAGGCCGCGCGGGCAATGCCCTGGTCGATAGCCGCATGCATAATCTGGGCAAACGGTCCGACGGTGGTCGGCCGCTCAAACGCGCTGTGAAACGGCACCACATCGTCCGGCGCGATCGCCACATCACGAAACTGCACGCTGCCGCTGCCGGTGGTGCGCTGGCCGAAACCGCTCCAGTCATCAATCACCGTCACACCCGGCTGATGGCGCGGTACAAACACCAGCTGTTCTTTGCCGTCATCGGCGATGGCCAGCGTCGGGATGCGGTCGGCAAACAGCGCCCCGGTGCAGTAAAATTTGTCGCCGTTGAGGTGCAGCCCGCTGGCGGTCTGGCTGAAGGCGGTGGTGCGCTGATGCGCCGCCGCAGAGCCGAACTCCGCCAGCGCGTTACCATAGTGAACGCCCGCCAGCACTTCGTTGTACAGCCGCTGCTGCTGGGCGTCGCTGCCGTTAACGCGCAGCACTTCCAGCGCGTAGAAGTGGTTTTGTGGCACCTGACCGATCGATGCATCGGCAGCGCTGAGAATGACAAAAATCTGCGCCAGTTCTGCGCTGGAAATCTCAATGCCGCCCCACGCACGCGGCACGGTAATGGCACCTAAGCCGGACTGGAAATAGTGCTGAAGTTCAGCATGTGGCAGCTCACGCTGCCGATCGCGCTGCGCTGCGCCGCTGCGAAAGCGTTCAGCCAGCTCTTCTGCCACCTGCAGGGCCTGCTGCGCACTGCGGATGCGTGCTGCCGGCTGTTTAGCGAAAACCTGCGTCATCATCGCTCCTTAAATCCACGCATGACGCGCGGGCAGAACATCATTGAGGTAATAGTTGCCGATGGCGTGCGTTTTCCAGCGCACCGGATCGTGCAGCGTATGGGTGCGCGCGTTGCGCCAGTGGCGATCCAGCCCATGCTTCAGCAATGTGCCGCGGCTGCCGCTCCACTCCAGCAGCTTTTCACTGGCTTTCAGTGCAATTTCGGTGGTCAGCACTTTGGCTTCTGCAACCGCGATGGAGGCGCGCGCGCAGTGCGCAGCGGTAAGCGCATGCGGGTCAATGCTGTCCAGTACGCGCGCCGCCCGCACCAGCAGCGCGTTGGCGGCGCTCAGTTCGGTGCTGATACGCCCGACATCGGCGAGAATGTAAGGATCTTCTGCGTTGCGGCTCACGCCCGCGTCCACCCACGG
This sequence comes from Pantoea sp. GM_Pan_4, assembly GCF_026541005.1. NCBI lineage: Bacteria > Pseudomonadati > Pseudomonadota > Gammaproteobacteria > Enterobacterales > Erwiniaceae > Pantoea > Pantoea sp. GM_Pan_4. Next base: position 305,425 of record NZ_JALNUZ010000003.1, on the reverse strand, counting down.
ACGCGAGCTGCTGTGAATAAACGCCAGCGCCTCATCCAGCGCGCCCTGCGCGATCCCGGCGTCAATCGCGGCCTGGATCAGCTGCGATACGGCACCGCGCAGCGTTGGCTTATCGGGCGACGGTAGCGCAATGGTCAAACCGGCATCGACCGCCACCTGCTGGAGTTTCACCGTGCCGCTGGCGGTGGTGCGCTGACCGATACCCGACCAGTCGTCGATAATCTCCACCCCTGCCGTCGGCAGCGGAATGAACGCCATCACCGGCTGGCCCTCCTGCTGCGCGGTGGTCACCAGAATGTCGGCAAACAGTGCACCGGTGGAATAGAACTTTTCACCGCTGAGCCGTAAACCCTCCGGACCTGACACCAGCTGCGCCTGCACATCACGCGTGTGTTTGCTGTTCTTTTCCGGACCACCGTTGCCCAGCCGCTGTCCCTGAACCACCGCGCTGAGCAGGCGCTGCTGCTGTTGCGCGCTGCCTTCCCCCAGGATGAACTGGATCAGCCCGAAGTGGTTTTGCGGAATCTGGCCAAGCGACGGATCGCTGGCGGAGATCAGGCGGAACACCTCCGCCACGGTACCAAAAGACAAACCGCCGCCGCCAAACTGGCGCGGCACGCTGATACTGCCCAGCCCCAGCTGGGTGAACTGATCGAGCAGTTCACGCGGATAGATACGCTGTTGGTCACGTTCGGCTGCCCCGGCTTTCGCCTGTTCCGCCAGGTGGCGGGCGGCGTCGATTGCCGCCGCGTCAGACGTGATCACCGCCGCGCGCTGAAGTTGTTGAGCCCTGATTTGCGTCATCGCTGGATTCACTTTTTATTTTTGCTGTGATTCACAGGCTCATTCTGCCAGGGCAGAGAGCCGTAACTTAATAACAGATTGAGCGCGATGATAATCAGCGGGAATAACAGCGGTAAAGAGCGCGGTTATGCTATATCCGGCAAACGGCATGCAGAAAGGGAATAAAGAATTTATCAGGGATAAGAAGGCGTTAGCGGGCGCGGAGATGCAGGGTTATTACGCTGAGTGATACGGGTGAATTATCTTAAGTATTAATTCCGCTATCGATAGTGATAAATGACATTATTGCTTTATTGCGCCATGGGCTGGCGCAATAAAGTGGGCATTACGCCATCCTGGTATTACGCCTGCGCCAGATACATCGCCGGGGAATAGTGGCGCGTCGATTCACTCTTCTCACTGTGCGGTGTACTGGTACTGTCGATCAGCTTCGCCAGCTGATAGGTCTTCACCGTTTCCTGCTGCGTCAGCTGCCGGGCGAAACGGGCGGTGAGATTGCCCTGCGCATCCTGCGTCACCTCAGTGGTGCTGCGCGTTTCATCGTGAATCTGGTGGTAGTGATAGTTTTGTGATTCTTTGGTTTCATTGAGCGCCAGCGGCGAACTGGCGCTCAGCGCGGTATGAAAACTGGCGTTCAGCTTAAACAGGGTTTCCTGCGTCATGTGCTGCGTATCGCCGTTCTTCTGCTGGCTGCTGCGCTGCGCCACATCCAGAGCGAAAGTATCTTCTTCTTCCGGCTTCAGCGGATTACTGGAGCGCGCCGTCTGGTGATAGCTGGCCGAGAAATCCGCCAGGCCGCTGATGGCACCGGCCTGCGCCGCATGCGCGCCTACGGTGATCGCCTGCGGGGTGCGCATCGCCACGCCGGCCGCCGCGCTGGTGCTGTTTAAGCTCTCGAAACCCTGCTTAAACAGTGCCAGCGCCGCGCGATCGCCGTGACCGCGCGAAGCGGCCTGATCAAATTTCGCGCTCCACTGCGCCAGGGCGCTCTGCTGCTGACCGGCGTTGCTGGCCTGCGCCAGGCTGCGCATGTCCGTCGTCAGTTTGAAACTGGCGTCAGCATTATGGAAACCCAGCCAGCGTGAACCCGGGTCGGCATGCAGATTCAGCGACTGCATCACTTCGCCGCTGCGACGCAGGTCGGTTTTCAGATCAACGCTGGCCAGCTGGTTACTGTCAAAACTGAGCAGGTCACCGACATCCAGTTTACCGTTGCCGTTATCCAGCCCGCTCAGGGTTTTCTCCAGCGCGCCGGAAAGTTTGGCAATTGCCGCAGCTTCGTCATCGTTCAGCTTACCGTGAGTGGTTTTCAGCGCCACCGCTACGCCATCCTGCTGCCGCGTCATCTGCAGGGTGAGGCTAACGCCGGACTGAGTGGTAATCTCCAGCGCCACCGCGCTCTGCGTGTCAGTTTGCGCGCCGCCGCTGGCCGGTACGCTGATGGTGACATCGTCACGCTGCTGCGTCAGTGCGCTCAGCAACGCGCTGCCAATGCCGTTCATGCTGACGCCCGTGCTGCGCAGCGCACCCATCGCCTGCGTCTGCATATCAGGCGAAAGAGGCGTGCTGGCGGTGACGCGCGCCGGCGTCATTTGGTACACCGCAGAGATGGCGTCGGTGGCTTCGCTAAAGGTGACTTTCGCTGAGGCGTCTGCCGTCAGACTATTTTGCCGGGTCGCATTGCTTGCCGTGCTGCTGGTCACGCGTGCGCTGGCGCTGCTGAGATGGAGCTGTGAGAAACTACCCGGTCCGATACCGTTAATCATCCTGACTATCCTCGCTGGTATTATACCGCTACGTTATCGGCGATCCTGACGAAATCTTTACACTTCCGCACGGCGCATGACGGTGCAAAATGGTTGTTGAAATTAATAATCATTATCACTAATCTGTCTGGCGCTTTCGCTGTGACACGGAAGTAATTGACTCGCCAGCTAGTAAGGAAGCGCCATGGTTTATCGCCTTATCATTCCGCTGTTCACCCTGCTGAGCCTGCTGCTCGGTCCCGCTGTCGGTTTCGCCCGGCCTGATATGACGCCGCTCGGACCCAACATTGCCGACAAAGGCTCTGCCTGGTATCGCTTCACTGTAAACACGTTTGATTCCGCTGACGGCCAGCGCCATTACAAAGTGTGGACGGCGGTACCACGTAAACCGGCACCGGCCGCAGGTTACGCGGCGCTGTATATGCTGGATGGCAACGCCGTGATGAACCATCTCAGCGAAGCGCTGTTGCAGAAGCTGGCGGCAGGCAACCCGCCGGTGCTGGTGGCGGTAGGCTATCAGACCCCGCTGCCGTTCGATCTCGCTGCGCGCACGCTGGATTACACCCCGCCACAACAGGTGCAGGATCGTCGCGGCCGGCCAGCCGGCGGCAGCGCCGCATTCCGCCAGCTGCTGGAACAGACTATCGCGCCGCGTGCCGAACGGAATCTGCCGATCAATGCGCAGCAGCGTGCGCTGTGGGGCCACTCTTACGGTGGGCTGTTTGTGCTGGACAGCTATTTAACCTCCGGATTTTTCCAGCGCTATTTTGCCGCCAGTCCTTCCCTGCGCGGCGACGCAACGCTGTTGCAGCAGATGGCGGCGGTGACGCCCGCATCGTTCAAGCAGAAGCAGCTGGTGCTGATGGAAGGCAACGGCGAATTCCGTTCTGGCGTCAGCGATGTGCTGAGCCGGATTCGCACCACCCTCGACGGCATGCAGGAGAACGGCCTGGCGGCTCGCTTCCAGCTGTTTCCCGGGCTCAGTCACGGCCAGATGTTTCCGGCTTCGCTGGAAAGCGCGCTGTCGGCCATGGCGGAAGACGGTGCGCCGTCACGCGCACCGGATGAGTGAAAGGGCAGCTAGTTAAAGAATTTGATGTCGGTTGGCGTTGCCAGCTTCGCCGCCACACCGCGCGCGCTCAGCTTGCCGCTGTGCGCATCAAAATCAAACAGCGTAATGGTGTTGGTAAACACGTTGGTGACATAGAGATGTTTACCGCTGTTATCAAACGCCAGCGCGCGCGGCTCAATACCGTCGGCGGCATAGCGCTGTGGATCTGTCAGGCTGCCATCGGCGGCAATCTTAAACACCAGCAGATGATTGTCAGATCCGCGGTTAGCGGCAATCAGGAATTTACCCTGCGGGCTGAGAATGATGCCGCCACCGCTTTTATAGGCGGCGCTGCTGTTTTGCGTATTCAGCGCCACCTGTGCCTGCCGTTCCAGCCGGTCATCAGTGACGCGGAACACCACGATTTCGCCCGCCATTTCAGTAATCACATAAGCATGTTTACCGTCGGCGGAGAACACCATGTGGCGCGGACCCGCACCTGGCGCAAAGCTTACATCACGGCTGGTATCCGCCTGCAGCGGCTCTCGCCGATCCGCGTGGTAGCGATAGGCATGCAGTTTGTCGTCACCGAGATCGGCCGCATACAGATAGCGGCCATCATGGGTAAAGGTGGTGGAGTGCGCATGGCCGCCATCCTGCCGATCTTTTACCACGCCGCTCCCCTCGCTGAACGCGAAATGCTGGACCTGTTCGCCCAACTTGCCGTCCGACGCAATCGGGAACACCGTTACCCCTGCTCCGCCTTTCGCCACCGAATAGTTGGCGACAAACAGGAATTTGCCGTCCGGGCTGAGAGTGGCGTGCGTCGGCTGCTCGCCGTGGCTGTCGACCTGATTCAGCACCCGCACTGCGCCCTGTTTATCGATCGCCAGCGCGGTAACGGCACCGGCATTCTCTTCATTGGTGGTGTAAGCAAACCGCCCGTCGCGTGATTTAACGATCCACGACGGGCTTTTCATCCTGATCACCTCCAGCGGCTTGAGCGTCCCGTCGCTGTTGACCTGCATGCGATACAAACCTTCACTGGGTCGATCCGGCTTTTGTACCGCAGGGGCATCCGGAATACTGGTCCAGGTGCCGACTAATGCTGTTTGATGATGTTCCGTGTTCTGCGCCATAGCACTCCCCGCCAGCGTCAATAGAGCCAGTGATATTGCCACGGTTAAGTTTGTTGCTAAACCGCCAGTTGCCGGTTTTGGGTATCCACTCATTGTCTTTCCACCATAATCGGAATTTTCACGGGCCTGCGCCCAAACCAGGTTGATTTTTTTGTATTGAAACGGACGTTGTTAACGTCTCGTTAACGACTATAGTGGCATTCCCTGCGCGCAAAGCTGCGCAGGCCGATCGGCTTCACAAATCGGTTTATTTAATTGTGCCTTTGCTAATGGGTCATAGCGTTTGGTTATGGATGGCAGGAAGCAGTGTAAAAAGCCCCGGCACGCATGCTTTAATCTTTCCTTTACCGAACTCAGGGATGGTCACGACGTTATGCTGCCGTTTTCTAATGGTTTTTTATTGAGTTTATCGCTGTGTCTGGATATCGGACTCGCCAACATCGCCATGCTGACGCTGGCGATGCAGCGCGGTTATCTGCACGGTTTCTGGCTGGGCATGGGCACCTGCGTGGGTGATTTAATTTACGCCTTACTGGCGATGGCTGGCATGGCGGTGGTACTGCAGTTTACGCCGGTGCGCTGGTTGCTATGGATTGGCGGCGGCATCTTGCTGCTGTGGTTTGCCGCTAAAATGCTTTACGCCGCGCTGGCCAAAAAAATCGACATTCCCGCGGCTGAAACCCAGCCTTATCGTTCACTGCTGCGCGAATTCCGGCGCGGCATCGTGCTGGCGATGTCGTCCCCGACCGCGATTCTGTGGTTCGCCAGCGTGGGCGGCGCGCTGATAGCGCGCATCGGCCACAGCGATGTGGGCGCGACCTCGTGGTTTCTCAGCGGCTTTTTCCTCGCCGGCGTGGTGTGGACCTGTGTGATCTGCCTGATCGGCAGCATGGGCGGCAAGCTGCTGGGCGAGCGCCTGCTGAAATATTCCTATCTCGCCTCGGCGCTGATTTTCTGTTATTTCGCGGTGTATGTGATTTGGTCGGGATACCGCGAGTTCGTAGCAGTTTAAGTCACCACGGAATCGTTAAAAATCACTGATTATCCCGTTACGACAGCGCAAGCGTTGTAAGGTCGCCCTCCATGGCGACCAGGAAAACGCCGCGCTGCGCTGGAACGCGCCTCTCAAACCCCGGCGATGCGCCGCAGTTCCGCCTGCGCGCCCGGCGCAACCGCCAGCACCTGCGCGCCTTTCAACAGCCGGTCGCCCTCGGTGTTAAACGGGTGATACCAGCCGCCGGCCTCTTTCACCAGACAGTAACCGGCCAGGCAATCCCACGCGTGCATGTAGGGTTCGAAATAGCCCACCACGCGTCCGGCCGCCACCCACGCCAGCATCAGCGCACCAGATCCGATACGGATAAAGTTGCCCCCCGCTGCCAGCAGTGACGCCAGCAAGCGGCCCACCTCTTCCGGGCTGACATAGCTATTGGCACCAAAGCCGGTAACGTGATTTTGCAGCGTACGTGACGGATCCACCTGCAAACGGCGGCCATTCAGCGTTGCGCCCTGGCCGAGCGCGGCGACGTAGCACTCCTGATAGGTCGGCGCAAAGATCACGCCAATCACCGGTACGCCGTCATGCAGCACCGCAACGGAAACGCACCAGTTTGGCATACCGTTGAGGAACGGGCTGGTGCCGTCAATCGGATCGACCACCCAGGTATAGCCTGACGTGCCCGGCTGCAGGCCGTACTCCTCGCCAAGAAAACCGTCGTCAGGGAAGCTGGCGCGAATCTGCTGGTCGATCATCTGTTCCACCTCGCGGTCAGCGCGTGATACCACATCCTGCAGGTCGTGCTTAGTTTCGACCACCAGCGTGTCACGCTGATTGAAGTAGGCCAGCGCCTTCTCCCCGCCCGCCCGCGCGACGCGTTCGGCCAGCAGCAGACGCGATTGCAGCGCGTCATTTTTCGTATCACTCATGCGTTATCCTTAAATTAACCGGCAATCAGGGCCAGACCCTGAGGTTTAAAATCAATCGCCACCCGGGCGGCCAGCGGCAGCTGCTGCTCCATCTGCGCATCGACGATAAACAGCGAGCCCAGTTCCGTGTTGACCTCGTATTCGATGTGATCACCCAGCCAGGTGGCATGCGTCACCTCACCGCGCAGTGCGCCTTCAGCACCGCTGTGCAGGGTAATGAACTGCGGTCTGACCGACAGCTGCGCGGATCCGGTCGCAACGCCGTTACCGCGCACGCGATAGCGCTGCCTGCCGAGTCGCACCAGCGCTTCGCTGCCTTCTACCTGTTCGACTTCGCACGGCAGAATATTGGCTTCGCCCATAAAGTCAGCGATGAACACCGAATTGGGCGCGTGATACAGGCTTTCCGGCGCGCCCTGCTGAGCAATATCGCCCTCTTTCATGACAATAATTTTATCCGACACCGCCAGCGCCTCTTCCTGGTCGTGCGTGACATACACCGCCGTGAAGCCCAGCCGCTGCTGCAAATCACGAATATCGGTGCGCACCCGGCGGCGCAGGCGCTCGTCGAGATTGGAGAGCGGCTCATCCAGCAGCAGTACCTGCGGCTCGAGCACCAGCGCGCGCGCCACCGCAATGCGCTGCTGCTGCCCACCGGAAAGTTCGGACGGCAACCGCTGCCCCTGACTCTCGAGCCCCACCAGCTTTAGCCCTTCGCGCGCACGATCCTGCGCTTCCTTTTTGCTCATGCCGGACGATTGCAGGCCGTACATAATGTTGTCGAGCGCACTCATATGCGGAAACAGCGCGTAGGATTGAAACACCATCGCCACGTCGCGCTCGTTGGCTGGCAGATGCGTCACGTCTTTACCACCAATCAAAATGCGCCCCGAGGTCGGATGCTCCAGGCCGGCCAGCAGGCGCAGCGTGGTGGTTTTGCCGCAGCCGGAAGGCCCCAGTAGCGTCACCAGCGTACCCGGCTCCACCGTCAGCGATAAATCCGGCAGCGCGGTAAAACCGGCAAAGCGTTTTTCGACGTGTTCAAACACCACGGAACCAGCAGTAATCGCGGTCATACGGCACTCTCCTGAGTTAACGAAGGGGAAGCAGGTGGCGCGGCGACGTCCACCGGGCGCGCCACACGGCGCAGGCGACGTTCGCCCACCAGCCACTGGAACACGCCAATGATCAGCAGCATCACCACAATCAGTACTGTCGAATAAGCAATGGCGACGCCGTATTCGCCATTCTCTACCAGCCCGACGATGTAGGACGTCGCCATGTTGTACTGGGCGCTGACAAGGAAGATCACCGCGCTGATCGAAGTAATGGCGCGGACAAAGGCATACACCAGCGCCGCGCTGATCGCCGGTTTCAGCAGTGGCAGCACCACTTTGCGCAGCGTGCGGAAACTGCTGGCACCCAGCGTCAGTGACGCTTCATCAAGGCTTTTATCCAGCTGGCTCATCGCTGCGATACCGCCGCGCACGCCGACTGGCATATTGCGGAACACAAAGCAGGCAATCAGGATCATTGCGGTGCCGGTAATCTCCAGCGGCGGCAGGTTATAGGCCATCACGTAACTGACGCCGATCACCGTGCCGGGAATGGCAAAGCTCAGCATCAGCAGGAACTCAAACGTCTGACGACCGGCAAATTTCTGCCGCACGATGAGCCAGGCGGTCAGCAGGCCCACCACGGCGGTGAGCGGTGCGGCAATCAGGGCAATTTCCAGCGTGGTCCAGAACGAGTTCCACGCCACGCCGCTCCACAGCAGATGACCGTCACTGACGCTGACGCGGAAAGCGCGCACGTAGTGTTCGATGGTCAGCGCATCGTTCAGGCCCCACGACTGCACAAAGCCGCCCACCACAATCATGCCGTAGATCACCAGGGTAAACAGACCCCATGGAATCACCATGCCGTATACGCCGTAGCGCAGCAGACGCGGCAGCTGACCATGTTTGCCGCCGTCGCCCTTGCCGGTCACCGTGGCGAAGTTTTTGCCACCCAGCCACAGCCGCTGCAGCACAAAGGCGGCCAGCGTGAAGCACAGCAGAATCATCGCCAGCACCGCGGCGCGACTCGGATCGTTTTGCGCGCCTACCACCGAGAAGAAAATTTCGGTAGAGAGTACGCCGTGACTGCCGCCCAGCACCATCGGATTACCAAAATCGGCCATGCTTTCGATGAAGCTGATTAAAAAGGCATTAGCCAGACCCGGCGCCATCAGTGGCAGCGAAACGCGGCTGAAGGTGCGCCAGCGGTTAGCGCGCAGCGTTTGCGACGCCTCTTCCAGCGACGGACTGACGCCTTCCACTACGCCAATCAGCACCAGAAAGGCAATCGGCGTGAACGACAGCACCTGAGCAATCCAGATACCGGTCAGGCCATACAGCCAGCGGCCGGGCTCGATGCCAAACAGCGCCGCCAGATGCTCCGTCACTACGCCCGAGCGACCGAACAGCAAAATCAGCGCCAGACCAATCACGAACGGTGGCGTGATGATTGGCAGAATAGTCAGCATGCGCAGCGCTTTTTTGCAGGGCAGCGGCGTGCGCGTTGCCGCCAGGGCAAAGGCCAGACCCAGCAGCGTCGAACCGCTGGCAGTCATCAGCGCCAGCCACAGCGTGCGCCAGGCGGTGCCGCAGGTGCCGCCTTTCAGACAGGCAAGGCTCCAGATCGACGGATCCTGTAAATTGCTGATCAAACCGTCCGGTTTGAAACTGCCGTCAACGTCCTGCACCGACACCACAAACATGCTGAGCACCGGATAGAGTACGAAGATGCTGACCAGCGCAGTCAGCAGCACCAGCGACGCCACCACAAAGGCATCGCCTTTCAGCACGCCGCGTTCGGCCAGCGCAAACGAGAACAGCAGCAAAAATACGGTCAGCAGCAGGAGCGCGCCAGCGCCCATCGCTGGCTGCCCCTGCGGCAGCGCGCCGAAGCGGTTTTCCAGCCACAGCCAGCTCCAGCCGCTGTAACCAATCGCGTGCCCTTCCACAATCAGGAAGATCACGCCCAGCGCGCTGAACAGCAGCAGCAACCGGCTGCGTGCGCTGCCGGGCAGTAAACCGCAGGCGGCGCACAGCGCCAGCAACGCCACGGCGATCGCCAGCCATGGATGGCTGCCGATCTGCCACAGTGCCGGCGCGCTGGCTTCATCACGCCACAGGTTAAGCAGCCAGCCGCTATCGAAAAAGCCTGCTTCCAGGCTGTACCACGGCAGCAGCAACAGCGCGACGGCGCCCAGCAGCAGCGCGCCTGTCAGACGGCGATTATTTGCGTTCATGTGTCACCTCAATGCGGGATCATCGCGCCATCCTTAGCGCTGTCGGAACCGGTATGCCGCCGTCAACGGCAGCGTCCGGCGATGCGGCATTACTGCGCGCTGGCGCCGATCTCTTTATCCCAGCGGCTCAGCAGCGCTTTACGTTTGGCGGAATCGCCGTAGGTTTTGAAGTCATAATCGATCAGTTTGATGTTCTCGAAGCGCGGCGCGTATTCGGAGATCTCTGCGTTGCGGTTTGACGGCAGCTGGAAGGATTTGGCCTCTTTCATGTGCGACTGCGCTTCGGCGCTAAGCGCCCAGTCGTACCACACTTTGGCATTGGCCAGATTGCGTGCCCCTTTGACGATCGACATTGAGCCAATCTCATAGCCGGTACCTTCACAGGGCGCCACGGTTTTGATCGGGAAGCCGTCGACTTCCATCGCCACCGCGTCGTGCATAAACACGATGCCCACGGTGGTTTCGCCGCGCGCCGCCGCCTTCACCGGTGCCGAGCCGGATTTGGTGTACTGGGAAATGTTGGCGTTGAGCTTTTTCAGGTAATCGAACGCTTTGTCCTCGCCCATGATCTGCACCAGCGTCGCCAGGGTGTTATAGGCGGTGCCAGACGAGTTCGGATTGGCAATCTGAATTTCGCCTTTGAAGGCCGGATCGAGCAAATCAGCCCAGCAGGCTGGCGCTTTGAGCTTTTTATCCGCCAGCAGTTTGGTGTTGTAGCCCCAGCCGAGCGCACCGGCATAAATCCCCACCGTACGGTAACCTGAGTTTTCCGCCTGCTTCTGCGCCCAGTCCTGCTGCTGGTCGAGCAGCGGCGATTTATACGGCTGCGTCAGCCCCTCTTCCGCCGCCTGCATATGCGGATCGCCGGTGCCGGCCCACCAGATGTCGGTGCGCGGGTTACGCGCTTCGCTGCGCAGGCGGGCATAGGCTTCACCCGCTGACAGGCGCACCATGCTGACTTTAATATCCGGATGTGCCTGGCTGAAAATGCGCGTCATGTGTTCGCACACCACCACGTCCGCCGAGCAGACCATATTGAGATTGCCAGCGGCCGTCGCGGCAAACGGCAGCGCAGTACAACTGAGGGACAGCGCGATGGCCAGTGAGGTGTAGCGCATGATGTTCTCCTTGGTTGGCAGGGTTCCGTGCTTAACAGAGGTTTTTATTTGCACGTGTGTGCAAATTAGTAATGAACAGAAAATAGCCTGTCAAATAGCGCAATCTGCAATTGACAGGCTGTGTCACAAAAATGCAACAAATGTGATCGCAGACAAATTGCACAGCTTTGCAATTTACGGCAGACTGCTTTTCAGCCGTAATTGTGAGGAGGTGAAGATGCAGAATGACAAAGCCGGGGTGAGCGCACAGGATGTGGCGGATCGGGCGGGCGTGTCGCGCTCGGCGGTGTCGCGCGCCTTTACGCCCGGTGCCAGCGTTTCTGCAGCCACGCGTGCCCGGGTGATGAAAGCGGCGCAGGAGCTGGGCTATCACGTTAACCACCTGGCGCGCGGGCTGGTGCGCAACCGCAGCGGCATCGTCTGTCTGATCGTCTCGGAAATCGCCACGCCTTACCGCGCAACGCTGGTGCGCTGGCTGACACAGTTTTTACAGGAAGCGGGCAAAGTGGCGATGCTGATAAATACCGATCGTTCCGACAACAGCGTCTCCGCCGCGCTGCTGCAGGCGATCAATTTTCGCGCCGATGCCTCCATCATCCTTTCCGGCATGCCGGATCGCACCATCACCCGCCAGTGCTATCAGCACGGTCAGCGCATCATCCTGATCAACCGCGACGAAGCGCTGCCGGGATCGCTCAGCATCAACCTCGACGCGCAGGCAGCGGCCGAAACGGCGGTGATGGCGTTTCAGCGCGCCGGCTGCCGTCAGCTGGCGTTCGCCAATTCGCTGGCCGGTACGCCGAGCCTGATCAAACGTGAAGCGGCGTTTATCGCCGTGGCGGAGCGCGCCGGACTGAAGGTCAGCGTGGAGCGATTCGGCACCACCTCGTATGAGAGCGGTCAGATTCTGGCGCATCGCCTGCTGACGCGTCATCAGCGCCCGGACGCGGTGTTCTGCGTCACCGACCTGATGGCCTGCGGTTTCATGGATGAAGCGCGCCACCGTTTCCAGCTGCGCGTACCGGAGGATTTGTGCCTGATCGGCTACGACAACATCGCGCAGGCTGGCTGGTCCTCTTACAATCTCACCACCTTCGCCCAGCCGGTGGAGCGCTTTGCCCGCGACGCCATCGCGTGGCTGACGCAGACCGAGCAGGCGGAGAGTGGTTTTACGCCGCAGAGTGAGCAGCAGCACGACACGCTACTGTATCAGGCTGATGTGGTATGGCGCGGATCGGTGCGCGGCGGCTGATCTAAGCGCGGCATACCTGCCGCACCGTGTCACGCAACCAGCGGTGTGCGGCATCCTGCTCCAGCCGCGGATGCCATAGCTGTGACACTGTCACCTCTGGTGTGGCAAACGGTAATTCGAACATCGCAAACGCCGGATTATCTTTGATTAGCGGATGGTGCAGGCACAGCGTATGCGGCACCAGCGCCAGCCAGTCGCTGTGCAGCGTGAGCGCGACGGCAGTGGAAAAAGCGGGTACCACGGCCGCCACCTGGCGGGTAAAACCGGCGGCGAGCAGCGCCTCATGCACCGGTCCGCCCAGCTCACCGCGCCTTGACGCCACGATGTGACCATATGCGGCCAGCTGCGCCAACGTCACGTCCGCGAGTAACGGATGCCCGGCGCGCACCACGCCGACGAAGCGATCGCGAAACAGCGCCTGCAGCCGAATCTCCGGTCCCATATTGCCCAGTACGCCAATCTCAAGATCGACGTCGCCGCTGCGCAGCGGTCGATCATTTTTTTCTGCTTTCGGCATGAAGCGCAGCTGCACGCCGGGCGCCTGTGCGCGGACTGCGGCGATCAGCGCGCTGCCAAACGCTTCGACAAATCCTTCGTTGGTACGCAGCGTGAAGTGGCGCTGCAGCTCAGCGGCAGCAAAGCGTTGCGCGGGTGGACTCAGCAGCGCCTGCGTGTCCTGTAAAGTGGCATGCACCTGGCTGCGCAGCGCTTCGGCGTGTGGCGTCAGCACCATCGCGCGCCCGGCGCGCACCAGTAGCGCATCGCCGGTGGCGGCACGCAGTCGCCCCAGCGTGCGGCTCATTGCTGACTCGCTCAGCCCCAGGCGACGCGCAGCGCCCACTACGCTGCCTTCACTGAGCAGCGCGTCCAGCGCAGGAAGTAAATTCAAATCGATGGTATTCATCGCATCATCCTTATCGATTAAGCGCCATCTGGCAAGGCGTTTGCTGCAGGTTATCTATGCAGATGCTGCGCGTTCCGCCTGTTGTCACGCAAGGGTAGACTTTTCACTCACCCCAAAACCAGGAGAGGGTCATGAACAAAGCTTCCCGTGCTTTATTGATTGGTGCTTCACGCGGCCTCGGCTTCGCGCTGGCGGAGAATATGCTGCAGCGTGGCTATCAGGTGGTGGCGACCGGACGCCAGCACTCCCTTCACGCGCTGCAACAGCTGGCGCAGCGCTACCCGCAGCAGCTGACGGTGGAGAGCGTGGACATCACCGTGCCAGCAGAGGTCAACGCCCTGCATCTGCGGCTAAGCGGCCAGCAGTTCGATCTGCTGCTGGTCAACGCGGGCGTGAAAAATGACGATCGCGAAACCCTTGCCGATGTGTCGACGGAAGAGTTTATTCGCGTAATGGTAACCAACGCGCTGAGCCCGCTGCGCGTGCTGGAAACCTTCAGAAACAACGTCAGCGCGCATGGCACGCTGGCGGTGATGTCCTCCGGCCAGGGCAGTCTCACCAACAACACCCATGGCAACTACGAGGTGTATCGCGGCAGTAAAGCGGCGCTGAATATGTTTATGCGCAGCTTTGCCGCGCGTCACGACGATGCACGCACGCTACTGCTGCTGGCCCCCGGCTGGGTGCGCACCGACATGGGTGGTGCCGGGGCGCGACTGAGCATTGATGAGAGCATCCCGAATCTGCTCAACACGGTGGAAAGCCAGACCGGACGTGGCGGCCTGCACTATCTCGATTACCTCGGCCGCGTAGTGCCGTGGTAAGCGTTTCACGCCAGCTTGCGTTCGATCAGCTGACGCAGCGTGGCGCGCAGCCAGCGGTGCGCCGGGTCTTCGGCCCGGGCGTTATGCCACAGCAGCGAAAGTGCATAATCCGGCATGCCGATCGGCACCGCCGCCGTACTCAGCGCATAGCGCTGTTGCCATGCCTGCACCAGTCCCTGCGGAACGGTCGCGAACAGCGGCAGACGCTGCAACATTAGCGGTAACACCGAGAAGTGCGGCGTGACATAACGCACGCGGCGCGTCAGCCCCTCGCGGGCTAACGCGGCGTCCAGCGCACTTTCACTCACGCCGCGATAGGAGACCAGCGCATGCTGATACTGCACGAACTGCGCCAGCGTCAGCGGTGGCGCAAGGTCAATTTGTCCACGATGCCATACCGTGCGGAAGCCGGCGCGCGCAATGTGCTCCCGCGTGAGATCGTGACTGGTTTCCTCTCCGACGGTCACCACCACGTCAGCCTGCTGCTGCTCCATCAGCGGAATGGCCTGCCACGGATCGGCAGCCACCACCCGGATATCAATATTTGGGGCCGAGGCGGCCAGCTGCAGCAGTAAATCGGGCATCAGCCAGTGCTCAAGCCAGTCGCTCATGCCGAGCGTAAAACTGCGGCTATCGTGCGCGGCATCAAAGCGATCGGCAGTGAAAATAACGCGATGGACGCTCTGCAGCAGCGGTGCGATCTGGCGCACCAGCTGCTCTGCGCGCGGTGTGGGCGTCATGCCTTGCGAGGAACGCACGAACAGCGCATCGTCAAACATTGCCCGCAGTCTTTTTAATGCCGCGCTGACCGCCGGCTGCCCCAGATAAAGCCGGTTTGCCGCCTGAGTTACGCTGCGCACGTCATAAATGACCAGCAGCACAATCAATAAGTTAAGGTCGATTTTGCTGAAATCATTTTCATTGATGCTTTTCATGATTTTAATCGATTTAAATAATGAAACAGCCCTCAGTATAGTGACCTGCAGTAACAGGCACCACGCTTTAGGAGGCAATATGACCCTGCACATAGGTGAATGCAGCATTGATAAAGTGATCGAGCAGACCAGCTCACTCCCCTTCGCTGCGCTGTTTCCGGCACACCGCGAGACGATGGGCGACACGCTGGCACAGCAGCCAGCAGAGCTATCCATCCATAGCTGGGTGGTGCGCACCGCTCGCGACACCATCGTGATTGATACCGCAACGGGCAATGGCCGTAACCGCGATAACAAGCCGCTGTTTCACCAGCTGCAAACCGCGTGGCCGCAACGTCTGGCCGAAGCGGGCGTCGACCCTGATGAAGTGACGCTGGTGCTGATGACGCATATCCACACCGATCACGTCGGCTGGAATACCTGCTGGCGCGCTGGCCGCTGGCAGCCGATGTTTCGTCATGCGCGTTACATCTGTTCAGCGCGTGAACTGGCACAGTGCCGCAGCACGCCGTCGATGCAGGCGCTGTATCACGATAGCCTTGCGCCGCTGCTGGCGAGCGGCCAGCTGGAAACCATTGATGTGCAGCACTCCCCGCTGTTTGCCGGTGTGCTGCGCTATATGCCGACGCCGGGCCACAGCGTCGATCACGCTTCAATTGTGCTGCAAAGCGCCGGTGCCCACGCGGTATTTAGCGGTGATGTGATGCATCATCCAGTTCAGTTTGCACATCCGCAATGGAACTCAGTTTTTTGTGAGGATTTACCACGCGCCGTAACGTCACGTCAGTTACTGATAGACTGGTGCATCAGCCATCAGGCACTCTGGTGCAGCTCACACTTTGCCGGCAGTTCGTGCGGCCGGGTTTCGCCAGAGCGGCAATGGATTCCTGTGGAGGCCTGAACCATGCAATACGCTGATTACCTCACCGCGTCGCTGGGGGATATGCAACAGGCGCTGGCCCAGCGCCGGGTGAGCGCACGCCAGCTCACCACATTTGCGCTGCAGCGCATTGCTGACGTGGATCAGCCGCGCTACAACGCCATCAGCTGGCTGTTTGCCGATGACGCGCTGGCTGCGGCCGCTGCCAGCGATGCCGCACGGCAGCAGAATGCGCCAGTTGGCCCACTGGCCGGTATTCCGCTGCTGATTAAAGACAACATTGAAGTCAAAGGCTGGCCGACCAGTGCCGGTTCGGCGCTGCTGCGCGATGTGATTGCCAGCGAGGATGCACCGCTGGTTACGGCTCTGCGTCAGGCTGGCGCAATCCTCATCGGCAAAACCACCATGCATGAACTGGCAGCAGGCATCACCGGCGCGTCGTCGCTGAGTGGCTTCACCCATAATGCCTGGCAGCAAGGCCGTTCTCCGGGAGGTTCAAGCAGCGGTTCAGCCGTGGCGGTGGCCGCAGGCTTCGTGCCGCTGGCGATAGGCAGTGATACCGCCGGTTCGGTGCGCATTCCGGCCGCGTTTAATGGCCTGTTCGGCTTACGTATGACGCGCGGTGCACTGAGCAGCGCTGGCATCGTGCCGCTGTCGCCCACCCAGGATATCCCCGGACCGCTGGTGCGCCACGCGGCTGATTTGCGGCTGATCAGTGAAATACTCACGGGCCAGCGTTTTTCCCGTCCCGACCGGCCGTTGCGCATCGGCATCTGGCAGGAAGGATTTGCCGCAGAGGAAACGGAGATTAACCAGGCGGTGCAGGACGCTGTGGCGCCGTTTCAGCCGCGCATGCTGAGCTGGCCGCAGCTGGAGACGCTGGCGGCGGAAGCCAATATTATTGCCTATGAATTTGCTGACGCGCTGGCCGCCTGGCTGGCGGATAAATCGCAGGCACCGCTGCGCACGCTGGCGGCGATTGCCGCGTCAGGACGCTATCATCCCCAGCTGGAGGCCACCTTCAAAATCCGCGCGCAGCATCCCGGCATGCAGAGTGACGGCTATCGCGAGGTGCAGCTGCGCCAGCAGAGACTGTATCAGCAACTGGCGCAGTTTTTTCAGCAGCAGCAGATCGACCTGCTCGCTTATCCGGTAGTCCGCCATCCGCCAGTGAAGCATGGCGAGTTACAGCCTGGCAGCAACGCGCTGATCTCAGCCGTCACCGGCGCACCGGCAATCAGCATTCCGGTCGGCCTGAGTACGGAAGGGTTACCCATCGGCCTGGAGCTTCTGGCGCTGCGCGAGCGGGAAGATGTGCTGTTAATGGCGGCAGAACAGATTGAACAGGCGCACCCGCCGTTCAACTGTGCAGCGCCAGCCCTTTGATGGCTTTATCCACCGCCTTTTTCGGGCCGCGCAGCGCGATGCCCACCAGGTTGAGATTATCGGCGTCTTCGGCCAGAAACACCGCGCGGTTGGCGGCATCGTGGCCGGTGGAAAACATCGCTTCGACGTAGGGAATCAGCGTTAACTCGCGCTCCACGCCCTGGCGATGCGCCCGTTGCAGGCCGGCTAAATCGGCGGCAAACACAAGCATCGGCTGGCCGGCCATGTTGCCGTACTGACGACCGAGCGCGTCGACGTAGGGTTCACCCATCATCTCCGGCGCGGCTGCCGCAATGCCGGTCGCCAGAAAAGCCACCACATTCAGGCGCTGCCAGGTGGCTAAATCATCACGTACGATCAGGGCAATTTTGGTATCAAACATCTGTCAGAACTCTCCGGTGAGGATTAAAAATCCCATCATCGGATAGCCGGCAGAGAGCGGTATAGAACGTTTGTGCACTGGCGCTGATAGGCGGCGGGCGTCAGGCGATAAGCACGCTGGAACCAGCGGCCAAGATGGCTTTGGTCGGCAAAGCCCACCTGCGCTGCGACCTGCACTGGCTCAACGCCCTGTGCCAGCAGCGCACGCGCGCTACGCAGCCGCAGCCGTACCAGATAAGCGTGCGGCGACTGGCCAAACGCCTGCTTAAACTGGCGCGTCAGGCGGAAACGATCGATGCCGGACAAGCGCGACAGATCGTCCAGCCCGATGTCCTGCGACATAAAATCGTGCAGATAGTCACGCAGCAGATGCATCTGCCGCTGGGCGTCACTGAGCTGCACGCCGGGTTTATTTTCCAGATGCCGGGACAGCAGTGTGAGCAGATGATCCAGGCTCTGATCGCGCGCCAGTCGCCCTTCCCGCTGATGCACTGCAAACCATGCCTGCTGAATCGCACTGGCCAGCTGCGCATCATCGGTGAGCGTGGAGCGAAACGCCCCCTGAATATTCGCCACATCGCCCAGCCCGCGGCGCTGCATCATCTCCGCCACCCAGGGTTGCGGCAGATAAAGCATCACATAGGTAAAACCGGCGGCATCAGGCGCGTGACCATCGTGTACCGCGCCCGGCTCAATCAGAATAGCGCGACCCGGCGTGCTGGTGTGCAGCGCGCGGTGACAGTTAAAGCGCTGCAGCCCCTGCTGCGTCACGCCGACCAGCAATTCGTCGTGGTCATGCGGATCGTAAGCGTGGCCGCAGAAGTGCGCGTTAACACTTTCAATGCCCGTCTCTTCATCGCGACGGAAATCAACCCAATCGTTGGTAGCTGACATAGCGAATTCGTGACCTCTGACGGCGTATCAGGTATAGCCTAGCAGCCGGAACCACAGATAATCCAGCGGTAACAGCAGCAGTGCGCTCAGCACGAACACCAGCAGGCACAGCTGCAGACCGGCTCTGGCTGGCACATTCCCCAGCCCCATTGCCACCACGATGGGCGACGCCTGATACGGCAGCAGCGGCGTGGCGTAGGCAAAAACCTGCAACATCACCACGCTCAGTAGCGGAAAGCCCGAAGCGGCAGCCAGCTCCTGCGCCATCGGCGTGACCATCGCCGGCACGCCGTTGGCGGTGAGCACAAAATTCAGCAGCGTCACCAGCGCATTGAGCACGGCAAAATTACTGAATGACGGCGAGTCATGCAGCGGCAGCAGGTGAAGCAGTGCATTGGCGATGAGCCGCCCCAGGCCAGAGTCCACCACCACCGTGGCGACGCCGAGAATGCCGGCGATATAGATGCAGGTGCGGAAATTGACGCCGCTGGCAAAATCGTCGCCCGAAAGAAAGCCCACGCGCGGTAACAAACACAGACACGCCGCGGCCAGCCCGACCCACGCAGCGGATAAGCCGTGCAGGCTGTCGGTCATCCACAGCAGTAACGTGACGGCCAGTAGGGCAATCAGCCGCCATTCGCGCCCGCTGAGCACCGGCAATGCTTCCCGCGTTGCCACCGGCTGCGGCTGAGCGCGGAACATCAGCGTAATGCAGGCAACCAGCAGAATACCTTTGCCCAGCCCCACCACCGGCATGTGCAGCAGCCACCACGGCAGCCATTGCAAATGCAGCTGATACGCGTTTTCCGCCGCGCCGCTCAGCACCAGGTTTGGCACGTTGGCGGGCAGAATACTGGCAGAGAGTTGAAAGGTGCCGAAGCCCACCGCCAGCGCCAGCCCAATGCTGCCGCGACTGCACGGCCGGATACCGGCCCGCTCGCCCAGCGCCAGCACCACCGGCATCAGCAGCGCGATGCGTCCCATGTTCGACGGCATCACCAGCGCCAGCAGATAACTCAGCAGCACCGTGCCCGCCACCATCCGCGGCCAGCTCTGGCTGAACGGCACCACCAGCCAGTTGGCCCAGCGTTGGGCAAGGCCCACTTTGCGGATCGCCGCGCCCAGCACAAAACCGCTCAGCACCAGCCAGAACGCTGAGGAGGCAAAACCGCTGAATACGCTGCTGGCTGGCGCTATCGACAGCAGCATCGCCGCCGCAAAAAACAGCAGCGCGGTAAGGTATTCCGGCAACCGCGCCAGCGCCCACAGCAAAATTGTGATGCTGACCACCAGCGTGGTCAGCCAGAATGAGGTATCAATCATCGTGCCTGAACTCCCTTTCTTCGCAACTGCGCACAAAGCGCATCAGCATAGGGCAATCCCTGTCGCAGAACGCTGCGGCAGTTAACAGTTTGTTAACTCGCCAGCTGCGTTAGCCACTGAATCAGCGCCTCGCTGCCGGGCTGACTGCGGGAGCGCTGTGGCCAGGCGAGGAAATAGGGTTTGCTCAGCGGCAGGCTGAGCGGATCCACCACCTGTAGCGCGCCGCGCGCCAGTTCGCCGGCAATCAGACGACGCTGTCCCAGCAGCACGCCGACCCCGGCTACCGCCGCGTCGATGGCCAGGGAGGTGAGATTAAAACTTAATGCCGGCTGGGCGGCCGGCTCCATGCTGCCTTTGGCCTGAAACCAGCTGCGCCAGTCGGGCAGAAAGCGTCCTTCATTGCCCCAGTCCAGATGGATCAACGGCGCCTGGCTGAGCAACGATTCGCCCGGGAAACGCTCTATCAGCGCCGGACTGGCGACCGGCAGCACCTCGTCACAGAACAGCCGTTGCTTGTCGAGTTGCGGGTAGCGATCCTCACCAAAGCAGATGACAAAATCTGCCGGTGTGGCGCTGAAATCCACCGGCGCATGAGTGCCGTGCAGGCTGAGATCGCAGCCCGGGCAGTGAGCCCGCCAGGCGGTGATATTTGGCAGCAGCCATTTCGACGCCAGCGCCGGCAATGAATAGAGCGTCAGCTTTGGCATGCTGGCCGCATGGCGCAAATTTTGCTGCCCCAGATGCAGAATATCGAACGCTTCACTGACATAGCGCAGATACTCTTTGCCGGTTTCCGTCAGCATCACGCCGCTCTGGGTACGCACAAACAGTGCGCTGCCCAGCTGCGCTTCCAGCTGACGAATTTGCTGGCTGACGGCAGCCGGCGTCAGCGCCAGCTGCGCGGCGGCTTTCGCCAGGCTACCAAGTTCCGCCGCCACTTTGAACGACTGAATCACGCTGATTTTCGGCAAACGCGACGCGGGTGCAGGCATTAAGGTTTCCTTAGCAAGGCGTTAAATATTTATCGTTAGGCATCAACATATCAGGCCGTTACAGTCTCTACACCTGCCAAAAACGAGAACCACCGCCATGTCTGCTTTGATTCGATTTGATTTACATCCGCTGGCCGACGCCGACTGGCGTCAGCACTGTCGCCAGCAGCTTGAGCAACACGGCGCGCTGGTGCTGCGTCAGTTTTTGCAACCGGCTGCGCTGCAGGCGATCGTGGCTGACGGGCTGGCCCAGCGCCATCTGGCTTACCACACCGTCAGCAAGCACAACGTCTATCTGCTGAAGCCGGACGAGGCGTACCGTGCCGATCATCCGCGCAATCGTGACGTAATCAGCACCAAAGGCTGCATCACCGACGATGTGATTGCAGCGGAATCGCCGCTGCGTCAGCTGTACAATGACGAACTGTTTAAACGCTTTCTGTGTGATGTGCTGGACGAAGACGCGCTGTATCCGTATGCCGACCCGCTGTCGTCCATCAATCTGCATTATGCACCTGACGGCCAGGAACTCGGCTGGCATTTTGACAACTCCTCTTTCGCCATCACGCTGCTGGTGCAAAAACCGCGCGGCGGCGGGGTATTTGAGTATGTGAAAGATTTGCGCGATGCGGATGCCGGCGAGATGAACTACGACGGCGTCGCCGCCGTGCTCGATCAGCGCCAGCCGGTCGAGGCGCTGGAGATTGATGCCGGTGACCTGGTGCTGTTTCGCGGGCGCAATTCGCTGCACCGCGTGACGCCCACCGAAGGCGATGTCACGCGTATGCTGGCGGTACTGGCCTACAACACCCAGCCCGGTATCGCGCTGTCCGAAACCGCGCGCATGACCTTTTACGGCCGGTTATAAGCCACCAGCCCGCGCCAGCCGCGCAGGAAAATCTGCCGGGTACGAAACGCAGTTAAGGCGCGCCAGTCTTCATCGGCGGGCCAGAACCCCTCCACCAGCTGCTGCTTCAGCGCGCGTCCGGCGTGGCTTGCCGGATCGCCCTGCAGATGCAGCCAGTGATCGTCGCGCACCCGGCGGTGCATCTCCTCACCCGGATAAGTGCCGCACTCCACCACCAATGGCAGCAGCTGCGTGTCAGGCAGCGACGTCAGCAGAAATTGCGAGACATAGCCCGTTGCCGTGGCGGTCACCCCGGTGTCGCTGTCGCGCCCGGCGCCGGTAAACAGCAGCGTCAGCCACTCATCGTATAACGACTTGCCCCAGTCATGCGCCGGATAGCGCTGTTCAGCAATCGCCAGCAGCATCGGATGGCCCCACGCGCCGGCACCGGTGTGCAGGTCGAAACTCAGGATGACCTGCGCCTGACGCAGATGCTGTTCGACGATGGCGTGCAGCGTGCGGTGCGACCAGGCCGGCTGCTGCCCGCCATAAAACAGGCCATCTGCTGCCTGATATTGGCCCGCTTCCACCACCCGTTTCAGCGCCGGCCAGCCTGACTGCTGCAGTGTCTCTGCCAGCAGCCGATCGGCATGTGCGCGGTCGCCGTGGTACAGATCATGCCATAGCGCATAGTGCGGATTAGCGGGTGCGGGCTGGCTGAAATCGATGAAATTCCGGTTGAGATCGATATTGTCTTCATTGACGCGCCGCAGATGCGCAGCGCCCCACGGATTCAGCAGATGAACCAGCACAAGGGCGCAGTCGGGCGGTAACGCGGCGACATCGAAGCTATCAAGCCAGGCGATCTGGCTGTCTGAACCGTAATAGCCCTCCACACCGTGTGTGCCGGAGAGAATCAGCATGCGTTTGGGAGCCGCCGGATCGCCGATCACCGCGACGTCGGTGTACAGCGCGGCCCCGTCGGGCGCGGTCAGCGGATGGCGATAGGCAGTCAGCGCGCCGTGCTGGCGCGTGACGCCGGCCAGGAATCGCGCCCGCTGCTGGGTATAATCAGGGAGTAAAGACATGATTTTCCTGTGCGTAATGAAGGCAAATCGCCCTGCGATTAGGGATAAACCTTAACCTTAAAGTACTTCTGCGCCAGCCGGTCATAGGTGCCGTTGCTGTGCAGCGCAGCCAGCGCATTGTTAATTAAAGTAAGATTGGCCGTATCGCCTTTACGCAGCCCGATACCTACGCCGTTCCCCAATAATGCTTTATCCACCAGCGTGGCTTTATTGACATAGCCCTTGCCTTCCGGCGTGTTGAGAAAGCCCTGCTCGGCCGAAACCGCATTCGCCAGGCTGGCATCGAGTCGACCCGCTACCAGATCCGGATAGATCTCCATCTGATTCGGATACGAGACCACGTTGACGCCCTGCGGTGCCCACTTCGTTTTGGCGTAGGTTTCCTGGATGGTGCCCTGCGCGACGCCGATATTCTTCCCGCGCAGCGTGCTGATATCCGCCGTCAGCGTGCTGTTGGCAGGCGTCAGCAGCGCGCTGGGCGTGATATACAGCATATCGCTGAACGCCACCTGCTCGCGGCGCTTCTCCGTCATCGACATCGCCGACAGAATGGCGTCAAATTTCTTCGCCTGCAGCGCCGGAATGCTGCCATCAAAGCCAATCTGCACCCACTGACATTTCACTTTGGCCTGCGCACAGATGGCATTGCCCAGATCAATATCAAAACCCTGCAGCGAGCCATCGCTGGCTTTGGATTCGAACGGTGGAAAAGTGGGATCGACGCCAAAACGCAGCGTCTGCTGCGCCGCAGCCAGTTGGCTGAGGGCGATGAGTGACAACAGTAAGGCAAAAGACCAACGCTTTTTCATGATGCTCTCCGGCAGGCTATCTCACAGGTTTTAACCTTGTAATAACACGATGCCGCTGACGCCACCATCAAAAGCGCGCAAAAATGCAGAGCAAATTCTTATATATGTTAATGAGTTAGCGAAATTTGTCGCGCCATTAAGTTTTACTTAACGCTCTGTCATGATTTTGTCATCAGGGGCTCATGCCGCTGTCAGCCTCGGTTTTCTATGCTAACCCGCGTTATACTGCCCGCCATCAGCAAGCGGCCGCCACTACCGGGAGATCGCATGAAAATATTGGTGATAGAAGATGAAGCCGGGGCGCGTGATTACATGCGCAAAGGATTGACCGAGGCCGGTTTTATCGTCGACGTGGCGGAAAACGGTCAGGATGGCCTGTTTTATGCGCAGGAGCACCATTACGATCTGATTCTGCTGGATGTGATGATGCCCGGAATCAATGGCTGGGAGGTGATGGCGCAGCTGGATAAGCAATTGCAAACGCCGGTGATTTTCCTGACTGCCAAAGGCACGGTGGAAGATCGCATCAAAGGGCTGGAACTGGGTGCCGATGACTATCTGGTCAAACCCTTCTCTTTCGCCGAACTGCTGGCGCGCGTGCGCACCCAATTGCGGCGCGGTAGCCAGCAAAAGCTGCCCGACATCCTGACGCTGGCCGATCTGCAGCTGGATATTGCCCGT
Source organism: Pantoea sp. GM_Pan_4 (assembly GCF_026541005.1). Lineage (NCBI taxonomy): Bacteria > Pseudomonadati > Pseudomonadota > Gammaproteobacteria > Enterobacterales > Erwiniaceae > Pantoea > Pantoea sp. GM_Pan_4. The sequence continues at coordinate 281,130 of NZ_JALNUZ010000003.1, read as the reverse complement.
CGCCGGGTCGAGCGCGCCGGACAGCGCATCGACCTGACCAACAAAGAGTTCAATCTGCTGCATCTGTTTCTGCTGCATCCCGGCGAGGTACTGACGCGCACGGTGATTGCGTCGCGCGTCTGGGATATGAATTTTGACAGCGACACCAACGTAGTGGATGTGGCGGTAAAACGGCTGCGGCAGAAAATTGACGGCCCTTTTACCCGACCATTAATTCATACCGTGCACGGTGTCGGTTATCGCTGCGAAGCTGAAACATGAAACCCCGCTCGCTCGCCGTCCGCCTTTCGCTACTGCTCAGTGCTACGGTGGTGGTCATTTTTACACTCAGCGGCATGGCGCTGTATCACGCACTGGCGAAGCAGATCGGCGTGCGCGATGACGCAGCCCTACTGACGCGCATCGATCAAATGCGCACGCTGCTGCGCGATGAAGATGCGCTGACGCTGATTCAGCAGAAGCCGCGGCTGTTCGCCAACATGCTGGGCAATACCGAATCGTTGCTGGTGCTGCGCTTTCCCGGCCAGCCGCCGCTAATCGTGATCAATCCCGGCGGGCGTCCGGTGCCAGCCATTACGCCGGTCGCCGCCGATCAGCCGTTAACCCTGCAATCGGTCCACCATCAGCAGGCGGCGGACGGCACGCCGTTTATCGCCGCCGCCGCGTTAACACCAACGCGCGATGGCAGCGGCCAGATCGAAATCATCACCGGTCGCCTGATGAGCGACCGCACGCAGACCCTCACCGGCTATCGCCACCAGATTATCCTGTGCACCGCGCTGGCGGCGCTGCTGGTCGCCGCGATCAGTGTGCTGCTGGTGCGCCGCGGCCTGACGCCGCTGCGCCGGCTGGCGGCGGAAGCTGGGGTGATCGACGTGCGGCGGCTGTCGCATCGCATTGAACTGACCAGCGCGCCAGGCGAGCTGCAACCGCTGCTGGCGGCGCTCAACCAGATGCTGAGCCGGCTGGAGCAAGGTTATCAGCAACTTAGCCAGGTCTCAGCGGACATGGCACACGATCTGCGCACGCCGATTGGCACGCTGCTTGGCCAGACGGAAGTGGCGCTGAACCAGCCGCGCAGCGTCAGCGAGTATCAAACGCTGCTGGGTTCCAATTATGCGGAGCTGGAGCGGCTGGCGAAGATGATTGATAACATGCTGTTTCTCGCCAAAGCCGCAGACGCCAGCCAGGCGCTGGACAGGCAACGCATCGATCTGACACCGCTGGGTGAGCGGTTGAGTGACTATTTTGAGGGCATGGCGGAAGAGCATGGCATGCAGCTTGTCATCTCGCTTCACGGCGAGTTGCACGCCGATCCGCAGTTGTTACAGCGCGCGCTGGCGAATCTGATCGCTAACGCGCTGCATTACGGCACGCGCGACGGCACCATTCACGTCTCCAGCATTCCGCAGCCAGACGCCGTGCTTTTGATGGTGGAAAATCAGGGGCCGACGCTAAGTCAGGCGCAGCAGGCACGCCTGTTTGACCGCTTCTGGCGCGCCGATGCGTCACGCCAGCAGGGCGGCAGCGGACTGGGTCTGTCGATCGTGCGCGGGATCATGCAACTGCATCAGGGCAGTTGCACGGTGAGCAGCGAACACGGCATTACCCGTTTCTGCCTGCGGTTCCCACGTTAAGCGCGCAGGTGCGCAGACACGCACCTGGTTAAGTCCCTTAGATAAACGTGAAAATTTCGTCCTGCGACAGACGCGATTTCGGCAGCGTGGCGTTGAAATCTTCCTCACTGCGATAGCCAAGCGAAACCAGCACCACGCTGGTAAAGCCCTGTTCACGCAGGCCCAGCGCCTGGTCAAGTGCGCGCGCATCAAAGCCTTCCATCGGGGTGGCATCAATGCCGAGCATCGCGGCGCCCAGTAACAGTCCGCCCAGCGCCAGATAGACCTGTTTCTCCATCCACTGCGGCACGTCGCGCAGCTCATAACGGTGCATATCCACATAGCTGCGGCGGCTCTTATCCTGACCGGCTTTGGCTTCGGGTTTGGCAAAACGCCCGTCCTTCTCTTCCTGCGCCAGCACATTTTGCAGGTGCGCTTCATCCAGATCGGTGCGCATGCACAGCGCAATCACGTGTGAGGCGTTCAGCACCTTAGGGTTGTTGTAAATGAACGCGCCGCTGGTGGATTGCGCCATCTTTTCCCGCCCTTCCGCAGTCGACGCGACAACAAAGTGCCACGGCTGCGAGTTAACCGATGACGGGCTGTTGCGCAGCAGGTTAAGCAGCGTGTCGATCTCCTGCTGCGGCAGCGTTTTGCCCGCAGAGAAAGCTTTTACGGTGTGACGGCGGGCAACCGCATCATTAAGGGTCATGAGAGTCTCCTGATTGAAGATTGCGCCAGAGCGCAGATAAATAGCAAAGTCGCTACCATAACCGCCCGGGCTGACGGACGGTTAACCTTACGTGTTTTAATGACTTAAAAGCCGCTGAGGACAATCTTGCCGCGTGCGCGACCGCTTTCAATCAGCGCATGCGCTTTACGCAGGTTGGCCGCGCTGATGCTGCCGTGATGCTCGCCAGCGGTGGTCTGCAGGGTTTGATCGTCAATCAGCTGACTCACCTGCTGCAGAATCTGATGCTGGCGCTGCATATCGGCGGTATGGAACAGCGAGCGGGTAAACATCAGTTCCCAGTGCAGCGAGATGGCTTTGCGCTTCAGCGGCACCGCATCCAGTGTTTCCGGATCGTCAATCAGCGCCAGTTTGCCCTGCGGAGCCAGCACATCGATCAACTGCGGATAGTAGCTGTCGGTATGGGTCAGTGAGGCCACGTAGCGCACCTCTTTATGGCCAATCGCTGCCAGCTGCTCGCCCAGCGGACGCTGGTGATCGATAACATGATGGGCACCCAGCGAGCGCACCCAGTCGGCGGTTTCCGGGCGAGAGGCGGTACCAATTACCGTCAGTCGGGTCAGTTTGCGCGCCAGCTGCGTCAGCATCGAACCCACGCCGCCGCCCGCGCCGATGATCAGCAATGTGCCTTCGTCGGCAGCATCAATTTCCAGGCGATCAAACAGCAGTTCCCACGCGGTAAGTGACGTCAGCGGCAGCGCGGCGGCATCAGCGTCGCTCAGCGTGCGCGGCTTGAGTCCGGCGATGCGTTCATCCACCAGTCCGTACTCGGCATAGCTGCCAGCGCGCGTGATGTCGCCAGCGTAGTAAACTTCATCGCCGGGCTGAAACAGCGTGACATCGCTGCCCACCGCCTCGACCACGCCCACCGCATCCCAGCCGAGAATGCGCGGCGTGTCCGTCGGGGCGCCAGCACGCACTTTGGTATCAACCGGGTTAACCGCAATCGCGCTGATTTTCACCAGCAGATCGCGTGCGCCTGGCTGCGGTTTCGCCACGTCCAGTTCATACAACGCATTTTCATCTGAAATCGGTAAACCGTTTTGGCTATAAACAATCGCTTTCATGCAACAGGCTCCAGGTGAGTGAATATTTTCAGGGTGTTGACAGCAGCATAGCCAGACATCGCGCCGGGAAAAATGCCTGTTGCAGGACAACACTTTCACTCGTAGAGTGAAAATCCCGATAATGGCGAGAACGTCGATGATTCGTTTAGAAGATGTCACCCTGTTTGTGCGCTCTGCCGCGCTGGGCAGCTTTTCCCGCGCAGCGCGCGAAGCCAACCTGCTGCCCGGTCAGGTCAGCGCCGCCATTCAGCGGCTGGAGCGCGATCTCGATCGCCGCCTGTTTGCGCGATCGACGCGCAGCCTGCGTTTGACGGCGGAAGGCGAAAAGTATCTGCCTTTCGCGCAGGAGATGCTGGCGCTGATGCACGCCGGAGCGGAAAGCCTGCAAAGCCACGACGATGCCCTGAGCGGCGAGCTGAAAATCGCTCTGCCGTCTGACATCGGCCGCCATATTATTCTGCCGCTGCTGACAGAATTTTGCCGGGCGCATCCGGCGCTCGGGCTGCGTCTCTCGTTTTCCGATCAGGTGAGTGACGTGTTCCGCGATCCGGTGGATATCGCTATTCGCTACGGTAAGCTGGAGGACAGCAGCTATGTCGCGCTACCGCTGGCGGAAGAAAACCGCCGTGTGATGGTCGCCGCACCCGATTATCTCGATCGACATGGCCGTCCGGAAAAACTCGAGGATCTGGCACAGCATCACTGTCTGCCGTTTGTCATGGGCGGCCACGTGTATGATAAATGGACTTTTCCGCAGGAAGGGATGCGGCGGCAAGTCACGGTGAAAAGCCGGCTGCTGTGCGACGACGCTGAAGTGGCGCGCCGCTGGGCAATTGCCGGAATGGGGATTGCTTATAAATCCTGGCTTGATGTCTGCGACGATATCAGGCATGGCCGGCTGGAACGGGTGCTGCCGCAGCTGCCAGGCGAAAGCACGCCGCTGCATTTAATCTGCCCGCATCGCAAACAATTCTCGCCGGCGATTCGCGCTTTACATCAATTACTGCGTGAGCATTTACGCACTCTGACGGCGCAAATCTTACCGGCGATTTAATCTCACCGCTGCGCCTCGACGCCATCAGCCACGCAATCCGGACCAGCCATCAGGCGAATGCCTCTGCGATTTATCTTTAAAATTAAGGACGCGCGGCCGCAAGCGGATGAAATGTTGTGCCTTCTGAACCCGCGCATGAAAACGCAGCCGTCCGGCACCTCTGATAACCGTGGCACAGCATAGTAATCTTATTCTTAACAGGTAATATTTAACGTTACTTCACTGTATTCACGTTAATTATTCAGGACTGATGATGTCTCAACCCAAAGCGATGTCCGTTAATGCCCTCACCCACATTATCCTGTTCTTCCTGGTCATCAACGCGATTGATGTCGTGTATGCGTTGATGCACTGATGGCTTATTGCGCTTTACCGCTGTTTTTGCGAGCCAGATTCGAAAGATGAGATAAATTCCCCGTCACGGATTTTTTAATCCGCGAGCCTTGATAGACTGCAGACGATAAAATAGACTACAGACTATCAAGGATGGCATCGTGTGGCAGGTTGAAGCAACAGATCGGTTTTGGAAATGGTTGCAGGCTCAGGATGAAGCGTTGCGTCTCGATGTGCTTGCCGCCATGAAGCTTCTGGCGCAGTACGGTCCGCACCTCGGCCGCCCTTTCGTTGATACCCTGATGTTATCGCGGGTGCCCAATATGAAAGAGCTACGCGTGCAAAGTAAAGGTCGTCCCATCCGCAGCTTTTTTGTTTTCGATCCGCGCCGCCATGCGATTGTGCTGTGTGCCGGCAACAAACAAGGTAAAAATCAGAAGCGTTTCTATCAGCAGATGCTTCGCATTGCCGAAACCGAATACCATCATCATCTGAACGCAATCGGGGAAACTCATAATGAAAACCTTGGATGAGATGCTGGCGGCGCTGACGCCCGAACAGCAACATCAGGTCGATGAACGCGTCAGCCAGATGCGTCTTGAATACCAGCTTTACCAATTACGTGAGCAGATGCAGCGGACTCAGCGTCAGCAAGCGCAGGCCATGCACATTGCCCAGTCATCTGTGGCGGCGATGGAAGCGCGTGGCGCAGAGTTAAAAATCTCCACGCTGAAGCGCTACATTGAGGCGCTGGGTGGAGAGCTGACGCTGGGTGTAAAGATGCCGGGTGGCCAGCATGTCGACTTAATTATCTGACCGTTCAGGCAGAGCGCATTACGCCCTGCCCCAGACTTCGATCAATGGTGCCGACATCTGGCCCGCACCGCAGTCAATCAGGAGTTGTTTGGCGTGGCAGCGCTTTCGCTGAACTGCGGTTTTTGCCGCGTAACGGAATAGACCACGTTTTTCGGGCCATTGGTGTCTGTGGTGACATCGACCGCAGGAATCGTCACTTTGCCAAAACCAAACAGTGTTTGCACGTAGCCGCCAATCTGGTGTTTACCGGCCGGAACGCGGAGCTCTTTACTCTCGCCCTTTTGCAGCAGTCCGGCTTCCTGGCCATCCACCGTCACGTACACGGATGAGCCATCGTCGGTGCGCGTCACCAGATGGGAGACATTGATGACGGTCGGTCCGCTGGCAAACGGCGAAGCGCTGTCGTTGTTTTCGACCGGAGCGGAAGCGGTAACCGGGGCTTCTGCGGCGGCAGCATCAGCGCTGCTGTCGCTGGCAGCATGACGCGCGCAGCCGGTGAGCAGGAGTGTGGCCGTTAACGTGGCCAGTGTGAAACGCGAAAACATCGTGACGAAAAACCTTCTGCTAAATGAGAAGTATTTATTTTAGCGTTACCCGCGCAGTGATAACAGTCACAGAAATCCAGTATTTTCCGAAAACCGGGGATGCGGGTCTCCGTTTGTCCCCCGGCCGCACGCAATGTCAACGCGCGCCGTTCTCCCGGCCCGGGAAAACGGCGCAAGCGGATGGATTACAGTGAATAGCGCGCCAGTGGCGCCACGGTGGTGATCAGCCCATTGGCTTTCATATATTCACCAAATGCCTGATAACGCGCCTGATTAAATTCCGCACTGTGCGTTGCAAAATAAGGCAGCGTCGCCTGCCAGGCCTGATGATTGAGCGGCGTATCCAGTTCAGGATAACGCTTAATGAACGCCTGCCACACCTGTTGCGGGTGAGCGCGCAGCCAGGCGATGCCCGCATCCAGCCCACGCAGAAATGCCGGGATGCGGGGATCGTTTGCCGCCGTGTTGCTGTTGGCCAGAATAATCAACTCATCGTAGGCCGGCACGCCGTAATCTTCCGGTTTAAACGACACCGGCTTTGCGCCTTTGTCCTGCAAATCCAGCAGCTCGTAGTTACGGAAGATGGTCAGCGCGCCGTCAATTTTATGCGTCAGCAGCGCGGAGACGGCGTCCATATTCAGATTTACTAGTTTCACGCTGTTAACGTCGACGCCCTGCGATTTCAGCATATTGCGGATAGCCACATCTTCCGCGCCGGGAATCGCATAGCCAATCGATTTACCGGCGAAATCTTTAATACTGTGGATATCGCCCGATACCGCTGTCAGGGTGTTCAGCGGCTGGTTAATCAGGGTACCAACCCGGATCACCGGCACCTGCTTGTCCACCAGCGTATAGAGCTGCGGCTGATAGCTAATCGCCAGATCCGCTTTACCTGCCGCCAGCAACAGCGGTACCGATGCGGAATCCGCCGGTGCGATCATGTCGACATCCAGCCCCTGCTGTTTAAACGCCCCGCTGTACTGAGCGGCAAAGATCGCCGCGTGGTTAGGGTTAATGAACCAGTCGAGCAGCAGCCGCACCTTTTCGGCTGCCTGCGCGTTGATGGTGGCCAGCAGCAGTAACGAAGCGATGGCACGAAGAAGTCTATTCACTCAAGTTCCTTAGTATGATTGCCAGAGAAATTTTTTACGCACCAGCGCCACGGCCGCTGAGAGCAGTAGCGCCAGGCTCATTAACAGCAGCAGTGCGGCAAAACTGGTGGCCGTTTCCAGCCGCGCGTTGGATTGCATCATCAGGTAGCCCAACCCTTCGCTGGCACCAACCCACTCGCCGATCACCCCCCCAATGGGTGCCAGCACCACCGCCATTTGCAGGCCGGCGAAAAACTGCGGCAGCGCAGCCGGCCAGCGCACGCGCCAGAAAATTCGCCAGCGCGAGGGATACAGCGTTTGCGCCAGCTCCAGCCAGCCGGCAGGCGTACGGCATAAACCGTCGAACAGCGACAGGCACAGCGGGAAAAACAAAATCAGCGCCGCCACCACGACTTTTGACGCGATGCCAAAACCCAGCCACAGCACCAGCAGCGGGGCCAGCGCAAATACCGGGATGGTCTGGCTGGCCGTCACCAGCGGAAACAGCACCCGACGCAGTAGCGGGCTGGAAGCCATCAGCACCGCCAGCACCACGCCACCGCCGACGCCCAGCAGCAGCGCCAGCACAATTTCCGCCAGCGTGAACATTGCGTGATGCGCGAGCAGCTGCCGCTTTTGCCACAGAGCCTCCAGCACCGCCTGCGGTGCCGGCAGCAGAAATGCCGGTACGCCGTTGTGGCGCGCCAGCAGCCACACGCCCAGCACCACCGCGATCAGGTAGATACCACTACTCAGCTTTTTCATAGGAATTCAGTCGGGAAAAGAGTTCGGCCTGCGCCTGCAGCAGTCCGGCATCATTGAGCGCGCGCGGCACCGTACCGTTCGGCACAGGCCAGTGCGTCATCTGCAGCGGCTGGCCGTGCAACAGCAGAATGTCATCGGCCATACGGCAGGCTTCCAGCGGATCGTGCGTCACCAGCAGCACCGTTTTGCCGCGCAGCAGCGTCGCGGTCAGCGTTTGCAGCTGGTGTTTAGTCATCACATCCAGCGTGGCGAACGGCTCATCCATCAGCACCAGCTCGCGCTGCGCATACAGCGTGCGCGCCAGCGCGACCCGCTGCCGCATACCACCCGAGAGCTGTGAGGGCGCGGCTTGCGCCTCGTCTTCCAGTCCCACCTGCGCCAGCAAATGGTGCGCCCGCACGCGGTCCGGCTTCGCACCGCTTAGACGCGCCGTCAACATCACGTTCTCCAGCACCGTCAGCCACGGATAGAGCAGATCCTGCTGCCCCATCCATGCCACGTGCTGCGCAATACCGCTCAGGCTGCCCTGCTGCGGCTGCACTAAGCCGGCCACCAGACGCAGCAGCGTGCTTTTACCAATGCCGCTGCAGCCCAGCAGCACCGTGGTTTTGCCGCCGCGCAGTTGCAAATTGAGCCGATCGCATAGCTGTTTTTCGCCCCAGGCAAAGCTCACCTGGTCAAAGCGGATGTCCTGCGTCATGGCCGGCGCGCCGCCAGAATCGCCAGCTGATTAAAGCCGCGCTGCGCCAGCGCGCTGGCCGCCTGCGCCGCCCGGATGCCGCTGGCGCAGACCAGTACGATGCGGCGATCCGCCGGTGGCTGCCAGGCGTCCAGTTCGTGCGGCAATACGCGCTCAACCCGATCGGCCACGCTGGCAGGCGCCTCTTCGCAGCTGCGCAGCTCCACAATGCAGTCTCCGGGTTGTAACAGGTGAGCATCAATAAACGGCACGCCGGGCTGGGCCGGTTCCTGTGCCGCATCAAAGCGGAACGAACGAAAGTGCCAGCTGACGAAGTCACAGTTGACCATGCAGCCGAGCGGTGAGGGTTGCAGCCCGAGCAGTACGCTGAGCGCCATCTGCGCCTGCATCGCCCCCAGCGCCGCCACGGCCGGGCCCATCACGCCAGCGGTGTTACAGTTAGCCGCGGAAGCAGGCAGCTGCGGAAACAGCGCACGATAGCTCGGCGCGCCGCCGCAAAAACCGCCAGCATAGCCCTGACGACCCAGCACCGAGGCGCTGATCAGCGGTATGCCTGCCTGGAAACAGGCATCAGACAGTTGGTAAGTCACCGCGAAGTTATCGGCGGCATCAATCACCAGATCGCACCCCGTCAGCGCCTGCGCGATATTGCTGGCGCTCAGCGCCTCGGGCACCGCTTCGATTTGCACCTCAGGATTGCGCTGCTGCAAAGCCTGCTGCGCCGCCACAGCTTTGCTGCGACCCACATCCTGCAGGGTGAACAGCGTCTGGCGATGCAGGTTATGCAGCGCGACCTGATCATCATCGTACAGGCACAGCTGACCGACGCCCGCGCCCGTCAGCTGAGGCAGCAGCGTGGCGGCCAGCCCACCGGCACCGGCTACCAGCACGCGGGCGCGAGCCAGTTTCTGCTGCCCGACGACGCCAATTTCCGGCAGCATCATCTGGCGTTGGTAGCGTTCCATTGCGCGCTCCTTAGTTCAGGTTAGCGAGGCCGAAGATCGGCGTTGAGGCCACGGCCATATCACGCTTCTCCATCAGCCCGGCATCGCGCGCGCCCTGCCCGGCGGCGATCGCCTGGCTGAACGCGCGCGCCATCGCCACCGGATCGCCCGCTTTCGCCACGGCGGTATTGAGCAGGATGGCATCGAAGCCCATCTCCATAGCCTGCGCTGCCTGTGACGGCGCGCCGATGCCGGCATCAATGATCAGTGGAATATCGCTGAACCAGGCTCGCATCGCCCGCAGCCCGTCAATATTTCGTAATCCCTGGCCGGAGCCGATGGGCGCGCCCCACGGCATCAGCAGTTCACAGCCGGCGGCCAGCAGTTTTTCACCGACAATCAGATCCTCCGTGGTGTAGGGAAACACCTGGAAGCCGTCGGCGCACAGAATGCGTGCCGCTTCGACCAGCGCGAACGGATCGGGCTGCAGCGTGTCGGCATGACCAATCACTTCCAGCTTGATCCACGGCGTGTTAAACAACTCGCGCGCCATGTGCGCGGTGGTGACCGCCTCTTTGACCGTGTGGCAGCCAGCGGTATTGGGCAGCACGCGCACATTCAGGCCCGTCAGCAGCTCGCGAAAAGCCGCGCCCGCCGTGCCTTCGCGGCGCAGGCTGACAGTGATAATTTCACTGCCGGATGCGGCGATCGCCTGCTGCAAAATCGCCGGTGAAGGGTAGCCTGCGGTGCCGAGCAGCAAGCGTGACTGCGGTGTAAAATCGTAAAACATCGCTCAGCCTCCCTGCATCGGTGACAGGACTTCCAGCTGCCAGCCTTCCTGTAACTGCAGGCTGGCATACTGACCTTTCGGCACAAAATCGCCATTGCAGGCGGTGGCAACACAGGCCGCGTCGATTTGCTGTTCGATCAGCAATTCGCTGAGGCTGGTGGCCTCAGTGCTGATGATGCGGCCGTTAAGCTGAATATTCATGGCTAACCTCCCCGGACAGGCGCTGCATCAGCTGTTCTGCCATCATTGGTGCCAGCAGAAAACCATGACGATACATGCCGTTAAGATAAAAAATACCGTTGTGATAGTGGATTTCCGGCAGATTAGCCGGCCATGCCGGACGCAGACCGCTTCCGCTTTCGATGACGCGCGCTTCCGCCAGCGCCGGGTGCAGGGTGTAGGCCGCGCTGAGCAGTTCCATCATGGCGCGCGCGCTGATAGCGCTGGCATCGTCGCTTTCGATCATGGTGGCGCCGAGCATGAAGTGGCCGTCGCGACGCGGCACCAGATAACAGGGAAAACGCGGATGGAGCAGACGAATCGGCCGGGAAAATGTCACCTCATGACTCTGCAGGATCAGCATTTCCCCGCGCACCGCGCGCAGGCCGGAGAGTTGCGCTCTGGCATGGATACCGCGACAGTCGATGATCTGGCCCGATGGCTGGCGCGCATCAAAGCGGACGCCGCGCTGCAGCAGTTTGTCACGCAGCTCAGCCAGCGCGCGGCGCGGATCAAGATGTGCTTCGCGCGGGAAAAACAGTCCGCGCGCAAACCGGTTTTCCAGCGCCGGTTCGAGCGACGCCGGATCAACCCATTGATGCGCCGTCGTCATGCGCGCGAAGCGGTTTAACTCCGGGTTATCACGCGGCGGTGCCAGCACTAACGTGCCCTGATGCACCACGCTGCTGACGCGCGTTTGCCACCATGCCGCAGCATGCTGGCCGAGGGTAATTACGTCGGCTGGCGCGCTTTCTGCTTCACACCACGGCGCCAGCATGCCACCGGCAAACCACGAAGCAGGCTGACGTGCTTCATCGTCAATGACCTCGACGGTTTCGCCGCGCTCAGCCAGCAGCGTGGCGACACAAAGCCCGGACACGCCGCTACCGAGCACGCTCCAGCGGCTCATGAACAACGTTCCGGTAAATAATCTGGGGAATTCACATCGGCCTCTCAGTGATAACTGAGACCCGCAGATACAGGTGAAGGGAATCGACGCCAGCGATCGGGCTCGCCTTTGCGTCAGACGGCTTTGCACATCAAACCGTCAGTCTTCCTACGCCAGTATCAACTGGGTCAGGTTCAAAGGGTCGCTAAGCCGCGCAGTGCGCTATTAGCCTCTCAGTCTCTCAGGCGAGACTCCCCCGACGCGTCTATTTGTATTGCAGGCGCTGGCTGGCGTCAAGCAGCACGTTAACCGCACTGCCCGCGTTGTGGATCAAAATTGCAACATATGGTATACCAGACGGATAGCGGGCAGATGATAAAAAAGACTTTTTTATTATTCACTTATAAATTTTTCAGCTAATCATGGAAGCATTATGAATAAGTTTCGTGTGGCTTTTATCAAAGCAGGATGGCATCAGGCGATCGTGAACAACGCGCTGGTGGGATTTGAGCAGGAACTGACCGAACAAGGCGTCGAAAATACATTAAAAAGCTACGATGTACCCGGCGCGTTTGAAATGCCGCTGCTGGCCAAACGCCTGGCCGAAACCGGCAAATTTGATGCGATTGTCTGCGCCGCGCTGGTGGTCGACGGTGGCATCTATCGCCATGACTTTGTCGCGCAGGCCGTCGTCGATGGCCTGATGAATGTGCAGCTCACCACCAATGTTCCGGTGTTTTCGGTATCACTCACTCCGCACAATTTTCAGCCGGTCGATGCGATTGAAGCGTTTTATACCGAACATTTTATTAAAAAAGGCAAAGAAGCCGCCCGCGCCGCTCTGATGATTCATCAGCTACAGATCGATTAATATTTTTTAAGCGGTAGCGGTAATAATTGATGGCCGGACTAAATAAAGAAATTTCTGGCCGATGAATATTTCAACGCGGGGCTATTGACGGCGGGTTATGAAGTGAAATGATTTCGCCAGCATTCCTGCTGGCGAAATCCTGAGTACCGGTAAAATTAACGGCTGACTTCGTGACCAATCAGGCCGCCGATAGCCGCGCCGCCGAGGGTACCGAAGGTGCTGCCACCGGTCAGAACAGCGCCGCCCACCGCACCCACACCGGCGCCAATGGCGGTGTTGCGGCCACGATGAGACATGCCACAAGCCGTTACAGAAAAGGCTAGAACCAATACCACTGCGATATTAAAGCTGCGTTTTAAAACCATCAAAATCCTCATTACCATTAATTCTAATGGAATGTAATAGTGTTAACTTTGTTTGTTGTTTAGCCGCCAAATACTTGGCGTAGCGTGCTTATCCTGGAGGCAAATTTAAGGGGCTTTGCATTTTTGTGGAAGGTAAAAATTCCTATTTTATGCCGGACCTGTCAGGTGCTGGTTATTATTCGTACCTTAAGCCAAATAAAAAGGCATGGCGTGAAGGTTCACGCCATGCCTCGCTGACTTACCGCGTAATGAATTAACGCTGCGGATGATTAACTTCTACTGGTCGTAAATCAAACACCAGCACTTCAGCGTTGTTACCGTTAGCGAACTGCAGCGCCGTCTCATTGCGTACGCGCGCGCCATCGCCGGCTTTAAAGCTCACGCCATTCACTTCAATGCTGCCGCGCGCCACATGAATGTAAGCATAGCGATCGTTAGCCAGTTCCAGCGTCTGCTGCTCGGCACCGTCAAACAGTCCCGCGTAAATACGCATATCCTGACGTACGCGCAGCGAGCCGTTGTCGCCTTGTGGCGAAACAATCAGGCGCAGCTGACCGCGTTTGTCGGCCTCTGCCACTGACACCTGCTGGTAACCTGGCTCGGTACCGCGTTCTGCCGGCACAATCCAGATCTGCAGGAAGTGCACATTATCCTGTTTCGAGTGGTTAAACTCGCTGTGCGTCACGCCGCTGCCAGCGCTCATCAGCTGCACGTCACCGGGCACGATAACCGAACCGGTACCCATGGAATCTTTATGCTCCAGCGCGCCTTCCAGCACGTAAGAGATAATCTCCATGTTGTTGTGCGGATGCGCACCGAAACCGCGACCCGGTGCTACCTGATCATCGTTAATCACCAGCAGATCGGAGAAACCGGTCTGTTGTGGGTCCCAGTAGCTGGCAAACGAAAAGGTATGGCGTGAATGCAGCCAGCCGTGATCGCCTAAGCCACGTTGTTCGGACAGTCGTTGTTCAATCATGGTCTGCTCCTTAAATTTTTAGCTGGAGGGCGAAGGCCCTTCCCGTTGCTGACCAGTATACGTAAACTGATTTGCCCAACAATGCGCCTGTATGACAATGACTGTCACAGATAAGTGGACAATATGCAGATTGAAGATCTCCGGATTTACGTCGCCGTAATCAAAGCGGGCAACTTTACCGCTGCGGCTGAACAGCTGATGCTCTCGAAGCAATACGTCAGCCGACGCATCGCCGCGCTGGAAGAGTCGCTCGGGGCGCGTTTGCTGAATCGCAACACGCGCAAACTGTCCGTTACCGACAACGGCCAGCTGTTTGCCCAGCATGCGCAGCGCATTCTGGATGATGTACAGGAAGCCGAACTGGCGGTGTCTGGTCGTCGTCAGGTGCTGCGCGGCAGTTTTCGTCTCAGCGTGCCGATGTCGTTCGGCATCAGCCATCTTTCCCCTTATATCGCCGAATTCCTGAGCCAGCATCCCTGTATCCAGTTCCAGGTGGAACTGGCCGATCGGCATGTGGATATGGTGGGTGAAGGTTTTGATATGGCGATTCGCATCGGCACGCTGCCGGACTCCAGCCTGATCGCCAAACGGCTGGGGGAATTCCGCCGCGTGATCTGCGCCAGCCCGGCCTACCTGCAGGGCGCCGGCGCACCGCGTGAGCCGGAGGATCTGCTGCACCATCTCTGTCTGCGCTATGGGCGTGAAAGCCAGACCGGCTGGGAGCTGTTTCAGGGCGACACGCGTAAAGTGCTGGCGGTCCAGGGACCGATGGTCAGCAATAACGGAGAAATGTTGCGTGATGCGGCCGTCGCCGGGCTGGGGATGATCCTGCTGCCGGAGTTTATCGTGGCTCCGGCGCTGGCGCGAGGTGAGCTGGTGACGGTACTGGATGACTGGCATCCGGCCTCGCTGCACCTGAATGCGCTGTATCCGCAGCATCGCCAGCGCAGCGAGATCAATCGGGTATTTATGACGTTCCTGCAGGCCAAGCTGGCAGGCAAATGAATTAGCCCACTTCGCTGCCTATCGCAGCACGCAGCGCCGGTGCGGCTTCGCCGCTCATCGGGCTCACCAGCGCATAGTTATAGTGGCGATCGCTCCAGTATTGCGCCACCAGGTTGTCCGCCTGGCGCGATCCCTTTTCCAGCCGCACGGTCTGCGGGCGGATGTACCAGCCAACGCGCGTGCCGCTGGCGGTCTGATACAGCACCAGCGCCGAGGCGCCATGCTCATTCGCCATCAGGCGCGCGCCGATGAGCTGATAGCCAAAGCGCTCCAGATTGGGCGGCAGCGTACCGTTGATAAAATAGCGGCCCAGCCAGCTGGCCAGCTGTGTCGTCTGGTGGGTGCTAATGTCCATCGTCGCCTGCTGCGCGCCATCGCCGAATAACCGGTAAGCCTGTACCGCATCCTCCATCGGTAACGGATGATTCTGTAAGCGTTCAGTCATCTGCCAGCCGGACAGGCTGCCGATCCCCAACGCCAGCACCAGCGAGCAGGCCAGCGCCAGCCGCTGATAACGCTGCCGCGCACGCCGCTGGCGCAGCTGTGCCGGCTGCAGTGGCGTAAAGGTGGTTCGCGCCATATTGCGCTGCAGGCTTTGTTGCAAGCGCAGCTTGTCCTGACGCCAGCCCTCAACCTGGGCGGCGATGTCAGGATGCTGCACCAACCAGTCGCTGACGGCCTGATGGCTGGCACTATCCAGTTCACCATCCAGCCAGGCGTGCAGCTGGTTCTCATCGGGCGGGATATTCATTTTAATCTCCTCAACGTCACCGGGGCCGGCAGGCCTTCGGTCATGTGCTGCAACTGTTTTCTCGCCCGCGACAACCGTGACATCACGGTGCCCAGCGGAATGTCCAGCGTGTCAGCTGCTTCCTGATAACGCATGCCTTCCACGTTAACCAGGAGCAGCAATGCGCGACTGTCAGCCGGCAGACGGGCGAACAGCGCCAGCATCTCATCGGCGATGGCGTGATGCTCAGCCGACTCGGCAAAGGGCTCGGCGCGGCTGAACAGCGTCATAATCGCCTGCCAGCGCTTGCGGCGCCGTTCGCCATCAATAAACTGATGCCAGAGAATGGAAAACAGCCAGGCACGCAGACTGCGCGTTTCATCGCGCGCCGCGTCCAGTGCTTTGACCAGCGTGTTTTGTACCAGATCCTCAGCGGCCATGCGCTCACGCGTCAGCCCCAGCGCAAAACGCTGCAAATGCGGCAGTAATGCGCGGATTTCGTCATCGCTCAATGCAGACATTATTTTTGCTCTCGCACCCGGCGCAGGCCGGTCATGCTACTCAGCACGCCATCACGTAAAATCAGACCATGCAGCAGCGCGGCAGCCAGATGGGCCAGAATCAGCGCAAACAGACTAAACGCCAGCAGCGAGTGTAACGGGCGCAGCACGGCATAACTTTCCACGCTAACCGGCAGCAGCGGCGGCAGCACCAGCCCCTCGCCAATTGTCACCGGAAACCCGCCTGCCGACAGCATTGCCCAGCCTACCAGCGGTTGCGCCAGCATCAGTAAATAGAGCGCCAGATGGGTCAAATGTGCCACCGTTTGCTGCCAGCCAGGCACCGACGCGGGCATGGCGGGCACACCATAGTAACGCCGCAGCCCGATACGCACGACCACCAGCAACGCGATTACCACGCCGAGCGGTTTGTGTATCGCCAGCAGCAGTGAATGGGCAGCCGAGATATCCGCCACCATCGCCACGCCGATAAATAGCATGGTCAGCACGGCCAGCGCCATCAACCAGTGTACGATGCGCAGCAGCGGATGAAACAGGGTTGTCTGGTGACTCATGATTTTTTCTCCTGCTGGCGCGCCTGTTCAGCCGTGCGCAGATTGAAAGATTTCGCGTAAGCGGCGGAGCGCGCGTTGAGCAGCGGATCGTCCGAACCGCTGATGCCCTGTGGCAGGATCAGCGGATCGTAATTGATGTCATTGCAGCTGCCGCCCTGTTGCGGGCTGCTGTCGCGCAGCGTCAGCGTACCGGCGACAACCTGCTGCCGATCGGCTGGCCACATCTTGCTGGCATCGTTCACCGCATCACCGGGCTGAGCCACGCTGATCACCAGATCCCACTTCAGCGGTGCGGTCGCCAGCCGGTCGTGCAGGTCGCTCTGCAGATAATCCGGCTGCTGCTGCTGAGCGGCACTGATCGGCTGCCATGGCGTACGCGGCACCAGACTCCAGCGCACAAAGCGCGTTTCCCCCTGCGCATTGGTAAAGCGGAAGGCATTCAGGCTGTTGTACTGCTCCTGCGCCCAGCTGGCGGCCAGTACGTGGGTTTTTACCCAGGCAAAGAAAGGTTTAACTTCGGGATGGGCAACGGTAAACGTCATCAGCTTTTGCGCATCAGGTTTGCCGGTCTGCGGCAGCGGTCGACTGGCCTGCTGCTGATCGTAAAAAGCCTGCGGCGTACTGACCGGGAAAAACGGCAGCGCGTTCATGCCGGTACGCCACTGCTCGCCGTGCGCCAGCTGAAATTCCAGCGCCAGGCTGCGCACCGGCACGCCATAGTCCGGCGCGTGCGGATTACCGCCGGCAATGGCAAAGCGGCCAATCACCGGCACCGTGCCTGGCTGGAAAACGCTGGCGCGTGACAGAAACGCCGCGTTGCCGCTGGAGGTAAAATCACCGGTAACACACACGCCCTTGGCATGATTGCGCCGGTATCCCGGATGCACACCGCTGTTTTGCTGCAGCGACTGCACCAGACTTTGCGCACTGAGGCGCTGCGGCGTCAGCCAGCCGCCTGCAGCAAGGAACAGCACCAGCAGTAATCCGGGAATAATGACCACCAGCAGTAACAACGGCAGATGTCTGACCGTAGGTTTAAAGTTCATCTTAGCCAACTCAGTAAGGAAAAGTGGGCATAAGACGAACCAGCGCGGCGTTTATTCCCGCGCGGTAAAAATTATTTTATGACCAGCGCCGGCGTCCGGCGCGCATCGCGCACCGCAACGGCATGAATCAGCAGCCCCAGCACGGACAGAATGGCCCCAACCCAGCCGGTGGACTGCCAGCCCAGCCCGGCGGAAATGGTGATGCCGCCGAGCCACGCCCCCAGCGCGTTGGCAATGTTAAACGCTGAGTGATTAAGTGCGGCCGCCAGGGTTTGTGCATCACCGGCCACGTCCATCAGGCGGATTTGTAGCACGCTTCCCAGCGCCACCATGGTACCGACCAGCATCACGTTAAGCGCGCCCGCCAGCGCATAATGCGCCGCGAAGACAAACGCGCTCAATACCAGCAGCGACCACACCAGTATAATGCGGATGGTTTTCTCCAGCCCGCGATCGGCCAGACGTCCCCCGACAAGGTTGCCGATAATCATGCCAAGACCAAACAGCGCCAGTATCGCCGGCACCAGATTTTCCGGCAGGTGGGCCAGTTCCATCATGGTGGGTTTAACGTAACTGAATACCGAGAACATGCCGCCGCTACCAATCGCGCCAATCGCCAGCGTCAGCAGAACCTGCTTGCGCGTCAGCGCCGAGAGCTCGCGCAGTGGACTGGCCTGCTTGTCACCGGCCACATTGGGAACCCAAAGCCACACCAGTAACAGCGTCAGCAGCGCCAGTCCGCCGACGATGGCAAACGCATCACGCCAGCCAAACCACTGGCCGATGGCGGTAACGGCAGGTACGCCAATCAGGTTGGCGATGGTTAATCCCAGCAGCACCATCGACACCGCCTGCGCGCGCCGCGCGCGCTCCACCAGTCCTGCCGCTACCAGCGCCGCAACGCCAAAGAAGGTGCCGTGCGGAAAGCCCGCCAGAAAACGGGCCACCAGCATCGCAGAGTAGCCCGGCACGACAGCGCTCAGCAGATTACCCAGCGCAAACAGGCCCATCAGCGTCATCAGGAAATTACGTCGTGAAGCCCGTGCGCCGAGAATAGCCAGCAGCGGCGCGCCAATCACTACGCCGAGGGCATAAATGCTGATGAGATGGCCGGCCTCAGGAATGGTGACGTTCAGGCCTTTCGCCGCATCGGGCAGCAGGCCCATGATGACAAATTCACCGGTGCCGATGGCAAATCCACCGGTGCCCAGCGCGAACAGCGCTTTTGGCACGCTGTGACGCGGCAGCGAGGCCTCGTCCGGAAGCTGAGAGAGTTGAGGTTGTACTGATGACATGTTTTTTTCCGTACCGCAGGTGAAAAAAACAGCAAAGAGGCTGGCGACAGTGTCTGTTCACCAGCCTCTTTGCTGCGGGTTTTAGCGCGTCAAGCTTAGCGCATTTAAGGTTGAATCGGGTTCAACGAAGTCTTGAGCGCAACACGGTAACCGAAAAGCGCCTGCAACGGGCGAAAGGGCAAAAGCTCAGGACGCGCTGAGCGCCTGCCGCGCCAGCAGCGCCGCGCCCACCATGCCGCCCTGGTGGGCAAACTCGCCCGGCACCACCAGCGCATGCGCTGTGCTGCGCAACACACAGCGCTGCACCGCATCATTAAGCGCAGCAATCAGCGGGGTGACCGAAGCCAGGCCGCCGCCTACCGCCACCCGCGACGCGCCGGTAATGTTAATGGTGTAGGCGAGCGGCTCGCTTACCAGTTGCAGCCAGGCTTCTATCGTCTGCTGCGCCCGCGCTTCTGCCTGCTGCCAGCGAGCAATGATTTCCACGCTGCTGGCGCTTTCAGCGTGCAATACCTGATGCAGCGTTTCCAGTCCGCGCGCGCCGCCGTAGGTGTCCAGACACCCTGTCTGGCCGCACGGGCACGCCTGGCGCGGCACGCGCACGCGACGATGCGCCAGCGTCACTTCCGTGAGGGTAATCGGCCCGTGGCCCCATTCGCCGGTCAGGCCGTTTTGTCCGGTAATAATGCGGCCGTCCGCCACCAGACCACCGCCCACGCCGGAACCGAGAATCGCGCCAAACACCACTTTGTGCCCTTTGCCGCTGCCGGCCAGCGCCTCGGCCAGGGCAAAGCAGTCGGCGTCGTTGTGCGCGATCACCGGCCGCTGCAGCACCTCACCCAGTTCCCGCGCCAGATTACGCCGGTGAAAAGCCGGGATGTTGCTGGCAAACATTTCGCCGGTTTGCGGTGCCACAATGCCCGCCGTGGAGATGGCGACAGCCGCCTGGCTGCTGAAATGGTTATGCTGCCCGGCGATCATCTCGCTGACTCTGGCGCAAAAAGCCTGCCAGTCCATCGCCGGGATTTTTTGCTGATCGAGCAGGGTAAGCCGATCCTGTGTATCCATCACGCCAAGCTTAATAAAGGAGCCGCCCAAATCGAGGCAGATCACGGTTGAGTGCGGGTGAGTCATAAACGTTTATCCATTACATCGCGCAGGCCGTCGCCCAGCACATTAAAACCGAGCACGGTAATCAAAATCGCCAGTCCGGGAAATAGGGAGACGTAAATATTTAGCCCGAGAAAGTTGCGGCCATCGCTCATCATGGTGCCCCACTCCGGCATCGGCGGCTGCACGCCGAGCCCGAGAAACGACAGACTGGCGGCAGAAAGCACCACCGCACCAGCCGTCAGCGTCGACTGTACAATCAGCGGGCCAATGGCGTTGCGCAGAATATAGTGCGTGATAATGCGCGGGTATCGCACGCCAAGCATATGCGCCGCTTCGATATACTCCATATTTTTCAGTCCCAGCGTCAGGTTGCGACTCAGACGTGCATACACCGGGATCGAGAACAACGAAATGGCGATCAGCATGTTTGTCAGCCCCTCGCCGAGCACGCTGACAATCAGAATCGCCAGTACGATGCCGGGGAAGGCGAAAATAATATCCATCAGCCACATGATCAGCGCATCAATTTTGCGTCCAGCCAGCCCCGAGATGATGCCCAGAGGAATGCCGATCGCCATTGAGATGGCCACGCTGAGACTCACCTCAAATAGCGTGATGCGCGCGCCATAAATGACGCGGGCAAAAATATCGCGGCCGTAATCATCGGTGCCGAACCAGTGGGCAACGGAAGGTGCCTGCAACGTGTTCAACAGATCTTGCTCGATGGGATCCCAGTGAGTGATCAGCGGTGCAAAAAGGGCAGCCAGCACCACCAGCAGCACCAGCCCGCCTCCGGTCGTGATGGAAGGGTTGCCAAGCAAAAACCTCACGATCTGGCGGCGGCGCGCGGGCGGCGGCTGGAGAGACGTGTCGAAACTGTTCATCAGTCGAACCTTATTTTCGGGTTGAGCAAGCCAATCACTATCTCACCGACCAGATTCATCAACACCACGCCGGTTACCGCCACTAACGTTACGCCCTGAATCACCGGATAGTCGCGGTATTTCACCGAATCCACCAGCAGGCGGCCAATACCCGGCCAGTTAAACACCGACTCTGTCACCACTGCACCTCCGATCAGGCTGCCAAAATTCAGCGCGACGATGGTGACAATCGGTATCAGCGCATTGCGCAGCGCGTGTTTCCAGTTAACGCTGGCCGACGATAACCCTTTGGCTCTGGCGGTACGGATGTAATCCTGACTGAGCACATCCAGCATGCTGGAGCGCGTCATCCGCGCAATCATCGCCATCGGGAGAATCGCCAGCGTAACGGTCGGCATCACATAGTTGCGCCACGAATCAGCACCGAGTAGCGGCAGCCAGCCGAGCTGTACCGCAAAGTAGTTCATCGCCAGCAACGCCAGCCAGAAGTTCGCAATCGAGGCACCGGCAATGGTCAGTACCATGACGATCTGATCGGGAATGCGCTGCCGGTAAATGGCCCCGGTCATGCCCGCCGGCACGCCGATGGCAATCGCCAGCAGGTACGCCAGCGCCGCCAGCGACAGCGTGTACGGCAGGCGTTCGCTGATTTCGGTCATCACCGGACGCTGCGACTGCAGCGACAGCCCAAGATTGCCATGCAGCGCTTCACCGGCAAACCTGACGTATTGCAGCGGCAAAGGCTGATCCAGACCGAGCCGCACGCGCATACTGTCCACCGCTTCCTGCGGCGCTTCCGGGCCGGCCATCAGGCGTGCCGGATCGCCCGGCAACGCGCGGATGGCGATAAACACGATGATCGACACACCGAAGATAATTAACGGCAGCGAGAGCACCTTTTTTGCGACATACGCTTTCATATCAATCAGCCATCAGCACTATTTTTTCACGGCATCACGAACCACAATCTGGCCGCCCGGTTGCATTGTCACGCCACTGATATTTTTGCGCGTCGCATACAGATCGTCCTGATAGTAGAGCAGCACCTGCGGGGCGAGTCCGCTGATCCGCTGCTGTGCCTGGAAATAGAGCGCTTTGCGCTGGGCACCGTCGAGCGTGGAGGCGGCGCTATCGATTAGCTCATCGGTACGTTTGTCGCTGAAGAAGCCGAGGTTGGCCCCGCCGGGCGCAAAGCTGCTGCTGTGATACAGCGGACGCAACTGCAGATCCGAGCCGTACAGCCCCGAGGACCAGGACGCCAGCACCGCGTCCGTCCCCTGCGCGGCTTTCTCTTTGGCATCGGCAAACGCCGCTTTGGCCCACACGCCGCTCTCCATCTGACGCACGCTGAGTTTGACGCCAATTTTGCTCCACATACCCTGCAGAACCTGCGCAGTGCGTGCGTCGGGTGCCTGCACGGCAATCGACATGGCGAAGCCGTCGGCATAGCCCGCTGCCTTAAGCAGGTCTTTGGCTTTCTGCACATCGTACGGATAGTCATGCAACGCTTTGTCGTAGTTGGCATCGACCGGCGCCAGCGGGGAATTGGCCGGCTGCGCATAACCAAACATCACCGCTTTTACCAGCGCCTGCTGGTCGGTCGCGAAGTTCAGCGCCTGGCGGACTCTGACATCGCTGAGGGCTTTACTCTGTGTATTGAGATCGATCCAGAATACCGCCGCGCCCGGCGACTGTTTTAACTGCACGCCGGGATTATTTTTTAACATGCCGGCAAATTGCGGCGGCACCGGGTTAATAATATCGACCTGACCGGATTGCAGCGCCATATTCATGACTGACGGCTCACTGCTCCAGGTCCATTTTATTTCGTCCGGCCCGGCAGACTTGCCCCAATAGTCCGGATTCTTCTGCTCCAGGACAAATTCACCGGATTTATACTGCGCCAGTTTATAGGGTCCGGTACCGTCGGCTTTATTATTGATCGTGCCGGCTTTGTCAGCTTGTGGACTCACTATTAATCCCGGACCGGAGGCCAGCACAGTTAAAAACGCCGGATTAATTTTCTTCAGTGTAAAGGTGACGGTTAAGTCATCTTTTTTCTGCACGTCCTGAATAAAGGTGCGAATTTTCCCACTTCCGGCAAGACCGCGCTTCGTATCCAGATGACGCTGAAAGTTTTCAACGACCGCATCGGCATTAAATGGCGTGCCATCGTGGAATTTAACGTTGGGACGCAGCGTAAATTCCCAGTGCAGTCCGCTGTCGTCGGCATGCCAGGAGAGCGCCAGGGCCGGCATGATTTTGCCATCGTCACCGAGCCGCGTCAGGCCTTCATACATCGGGTCCAGCACCGTGCCGGTAAAGGTCGCGGTCTGATTGCCCGGGTCCATGCTGCGCGGCGGTTCGTTTTGCATAATGACCAGCTGAGCAGCCAAAACCGATGCGCTGGAAAACGACGCCAGAATACCCGCGGCAAGTGTCAGTATCCTGAAATGCTTGAGTGTGCTTTGCATGAAGGCCTCAGTGAATCAGTGACAAAGAGTGAAGAGTCATTGCCCGGCAGGCAGCTGACTGTCATTGCACGCCATCGCCTGCCATACGCTTTGATCATGTTAACGGCAGCAGAAGAACGGGCTCGACGCTATATAAGGCACACTCTGCAAACAAAAGCCAAGATGTCAGTTCATATATTTTACTTATAATTCGATCTGCATTCAGAAAATAAACTAAATACGCTTGAATTTGTTTTCATGGCTGATTATTGTCGGCCAAATACAGCCTGTGCCGTGAGAATCCGGATGCTTAATGCTCATCAGCAACAAATTCTGCGTTTATTAATTTCTTCGCATGGCATGAGCCGCACGGCAATTGCGGAAAAAATGAAGCTGAGTAAAGCCGCAATCAGCACATTAATCAAAGAGATGCTTAGCGCAGGACTGCTTGAGGAGAGCATTCCGGAAAGTAACGGTCAGGGTCGGCCTTCGGTGTTATTAAAAATGCGTGCCGACAGCGCCTATTTTCTCGGTGCGTCGTTGCTCGGTGACGATGTGTATCTGGTGCTGACGGATATGCACGGTCGCATCCTGGCCAGTACCCACATGCCGCTGAATCCCGATCCTGCGCTGCTGGCTGGTGCGCTGGCCGCCGCCATCCCCGGTCTGCTTGCACAAAAAGGCATCTCCGCCGACCAGCTTATCGGGCTGGGCGTCACGCTTTCCGGCTTTGTGGATGAAAACCAGGCGGTGTGCGTTCAGTCTGCCCTGCTGGGCTGGAAAAACGTCCCGCTGGCGGCACTGCTTAACGCGCAAACCGGTCTGGAGGTGTCACTGGAAAACGATGCCAAAGCTCTGGCGGTCAGCGAAAAGATTTTCGGCGTGGCGAAAAAGGCACGGAATTTCACCCTGATTTCCCACGGCGACGGCATTGGCTCTGCGCACTTCTTTCAGGGGCAGCTGCACCGCGGCGCGCACGGTGGGGCCGGTGAAATTGCTCACTGTACCGTAGAGCCGGGCGGGCGTCCGTGCCGCTGCGGCAAACGCGGCTGCCTTGATACGCTGGCGTCGCTCACTGCGATGCGTGAAAGCATGCGTGACAAACAGCTGCCCTGCACCAGCGTCGCCGAACTGGAAGCGCTGGCGGTAAAAGGCAATAGCGCCGCGATCGCCATTCTGCACCAGGCAGGTGACGCACTTGGCCTCGCCATTGCCAATATCATTCAGATGAACGATCCGGAGATGATTGTCATCGCCCATCAGCCGGATGCGTTCGACGGCCTGCTCAGAACGGTGGTGATGCAGGCGGTAGATAGTCACGTGTTGCCTTCAATCATGGGCAAGACGCCCATCGCCAGCATGGCGATTGATCAGTTCAGCTGGGCCCGCGCCGCAGCCAGTGTGGCGGCTTACCGTTTTATCGTTCACTTACCCGACTAGCGGAGTCTGTTATGCGCATTGCCTATGGTGGAATTCATACTGAATGCAGTACCTGGAATCCGGTGCTCAATTACGCCGACGACTTCCGCATCGTGCGGGGTGAAGCGATGACGACCAATCCCTATTTCGCCTTTCTGCAGGATTACGCGGCCGAATTTCTGCCGACATTTCACGCCCGCGCCATTGCCGGTGGACCGGTGGCACGTGTGACCTATGATGCCTTCAAGCAGGAGTTTCTCCGTCGGCTCGAGGCGTATTTGCCCGTGGATGGCGTTTACCTGGCGATGCACGGCGCGGTTTATGTCGAAGGGATGGAAGACGCGGAAGGCGACTGGATCAGCGCGACGCGCGAGCTGGTCGGGCCCGATTGTCCGATTAGCGTCAGCTACGATCTGCACGGCAATGTCACGCAGCGCATCATCGACGCGATCGATATGTTTTCGACCTACCGCACGGCACCGCACATTGATGTGGAAGAGACCATGCGTCGTTCCGTGTCAATGCTGGTTAATAGCCTGCAAAGCGGCGTACGGCCCGGCGTGGTGTGGGCACCGATCCCCGTGGTGCTGCCAGGTGAACGCACCAGCACCGAAGATGAACCCGCCAAAAGTCTGTATGCCAGCCTGCCCGGCATTAACGCGCTGGAACACATCTGGGATGCGTCGCTGATGGTGGGCTATGTCTGGGCGGATGAGCCACGCGCCACGGCGGCCGCGATCATGACCGGTACCGATGCTGATGTGCTGTCGGAACAGGCAGCGAAACTGGCGCTGGCTTACTGGCAGGCGCGCGATCA
The DNA here is from genome assembly GCF_026541005.1 of Pantoea sp. GM_Pan_4. Lineage (NCBI taxonomy): Bacteria > Pseudomonadati > Pseudomonadota > Gammaproteobacteria > Enterobacterales > Erwiniaceae > Pantoea > Pantoea sp. GM_Pan_4. The sequence goes on along the minus strand of NZ_JALNUZ010000003.1, from coordinate 255,495 downwards.
ATTTGTGTTTGGCTGCGTGACCGGCAGTACGGAAGAGTGCGTGCGCATGGCAATTTCCAGTCATACCGCGCCGGTGATTCTCGCTGACTCCGGCGATAACCCAACCGGCGGCGGCGTGGGCGATCGGGCCGATGTACTGGCCGAACTGCTGCGGCAAAATGCGCAGGATGTCATCGTTGCCGGCATTACCGATAAACCGGCCACGGAGGCGGCCTTCGCCGCGGGCGTCGGTGCCCGGCTCTCCCTGACTATCGGTGCCACGCTGGATCCTGCTGGCGGCAAAGTCAGCGGCGAGTTTGACGTGCTGCTGCTGAGTGATGATGCCCGTTCGGTTGCCCGTCAGGCGCTGCTGAAGATCGCAGGCATTACCGTGGTGGTTGCCGATCGGCGTCGTCCTTATCACAACCTGGCGGATTTCGCCCTGCTCGGACTCGATCCGCGCCAGGCAAAAATTGTGGTGGTAAAATCCGGTTACCTGTCGCCCGAGCTGGCGCCGATTGCCAATCCCAACCTGATGGCGCTGTCGGAAGGTGTGGTCGATCAGTATGTTGAACGGCTGGTGCGCAAGCGCAAGTTGCAGCCGGCTTATCCGTTCGATACCGATTTTACCTTTGTGCCGGTCAGCACCCGCTCGGCGCGCTTTGTGGCGGCACAATGAATCGCGCTGACCCGCCGGTGCTGAGCATCGAAAATCTCACCGTCGCGTTTCGCAGTGATGACCGCTGGCGCGAAGTGGTGAAAAACGTCTCTTTTACCCTCGGGGCCGGTGAAACGCTGGCGATCGTGGGTGAGTCGGGCTCAGGAAAAAGCGTTACCTCGATGGCGATCATGCGCCTGCTGAATAGTCGTCACGCACGTATCAGCGGCAAAGTGCTGCTGAACGGCGTGGACTTGCTCACGCTGAGCGAGCGGACGATGCGCGATATCCGCGGCAATGCCATCGCGATGATATTCCAGGAGCCGATGACCAGCCTTAATCCGTCGTTCACTGTCGGTCACCAGATTGCTGAGGCGCTGATCGCGCACCGCAAAATCAGCGCACGTGCCGCCCGCGAGGAGACCATCCGGCTGCTGGAAAAAGTGCGTATTCCCAACGCGGCCAAACGCTTCAGTGATTACCCGCACCACTTTTCCGGCGGCATGCGTCAGCGCGCGATGATCGCCATGGCCCTGGCGCTGCGTCCAAAACTGCTAATTGCTGACGAGCCGACCACGGCGCTCGACGTCACGATTCAGGGTCAAATCCTTGACCTGATCAAGACCCTGCAGGAGGAGGAAGGCACCGCCGTGCTGTTCATCACCCATGATATGGGCGTGGTGGCAGAAGTCGCCGACCGCACGCTGGTGATGTATCAGGGCGCGATGGTGGAAACCGGCAGCACCGCCGCGATTTTTTCTGCCCCGGCGGCAGAGTATACCCGCACGCTGATTGCAACCGTGCCGCAGCTCGGTGCCATGCGCGGCATCGATGGACCGCGTAAGTTTGCGCTCAACGGCGAAGCGCCGGTGGCGCAGGCGCGGCAGACGCCGCAAGGGCAAACGCCGCTGCTGTCGGTGAAGAACCTCAGCACGCGCTTCAGCATTCACGAAGGGCTGTTCAGCCGTAAAACCGGTGCGGTGCACGCTGTGGAGAATATCTCGTTTGATCTGCTGCCGGGTGAAACCTTGTCGCTGGTCGGCGAATCCGGCTGTGGTAAATCCACCACCGGCCGCTCGCTAACGCGGCTGGTGCAGCCGGCCTCCGGGCAGATTGCTTTTGACGGCAGCGACGTGCTCACCCTCTCCCGGCAAGAACTGCGCAAGCTGCGCTGCGCCATGCAGATGATTTTTCAGGATCCGTTTGCCAGCCTTAACCCGCGTATGTCGGTCCTGGAAGCCCTCACCGAACCTTTTTTACAGCATCGGCTGGGCAGTAAGGCCGCCGCACAGAGCAAAGCGGCCGAACTGATGACGCGCGTTGGCCTGCCCGCAACCATGCTAAAACGCTATCCGCACGAATTTTCCGGCGGCCAGCGTCAGCGCATCTGCATTGCCCGTGCGCTGATGCTCGATCCGAAAATGATCATTGCCGACGAGTCGGTTTCCGCCCTTGATGTCACCGTGAAAGCGCAGATCATCAATCTGCTGCTCGATCTGCAACACAGCCTGAATCTGTCGTATCTGTTTATCTCGCATGATATGGCGGTAGTGGAGCGTATTAGCCATCGTGTGGCGGTGATGCTGCTGGGAGAGATTGTTGAGATTGGACCGCGCGCGGCTATTTTTGAGAATCCGCAGCACCCTTACACACAAAAACTGCTCGCGTCGGTGCCGGTGCCCGATCCGGCGCGCCGCCATTTAAAACGGTACGTGGACGTCAGCGAGCTGAAGAGCCCGGTGCGTGCCAATGGATTTGTGCCGGAAACACGGCATTATCAGGAAGTGAGCGCCGGACACTGGGTGATGCGGTAAAACGCTGGCCGCGTTTTTCACTTCATCAGCACCTGGAACTGCGGATTAAACTCATCAAAAATTGGCAGAGCCGCTGCGCCGAGGGCGGCGGTGTCGCTGCCGGTCATGCCGGTCTTGAGTCGCGTGCCGGTCAGATAGCGGCCGCGCACCGATTGGTAGAGCGGCGGCAGGCGCTGGATAATTTTATCCAGCAACACCGCTGGCATCATGCCGCCGATAATCACGCTCTCGGCATCAAAGATACACTCCAGCATGTTTATACCCTGGCGCAGCGGCGTAAGCACGGTATCAATCCAGCAATCAAACAGCGCCGGATCAACCTGCAGTAAATCTTCCGGCAGCGCGCTCATCGGGTCGAGCCCGCAGAATTCGTAAGCGGCCTGCAGCGAAACATAACGCTCCAGGCAGCCGTGATTGCCGCAGTAACACTCACGTCCACCGGGTTCAACCACCACATGCCCCACTTCACCGGCGTTGTGCGCATGGCCGCTGTACACATGGCCATCCATGATGATGCCCGCGCCCAGGCCCGTGCCAATATACAGATAAATAAAGGAATTAAGATGACGCGCCACGCCATGAAAACGTTCGCCAATCGCCGCGACGGTGGCATCATTCTCCAGCGTGACCGGCAGTCCACTCATCTCAGCAAGACGCGCGGCGATATCAACATCCTCCCAGCCGTGCAGCGTGGTCGGCCCCATTGACGAGATACCCTCCACACCAAACGGCCCTGGCATCACCACGCCAATACCCAGCACTTTTTGCCAGCGCGGCCCGGTCTGCTGTTTGATCTCCGCCAGCACCCCGGCAATGCGCGCTAATGTGGCATCCGGCTGCGGTTTTTGCACCATAATAAGGCGGCGAAAATGGATTTCACCGGTGAGGTCCACCAGCACAATCAGTAGCGTCTGATGGTCGAGATGGATGCCGATGGAAAACGCACTGGCCGGATTCAGGGTGACCGGAATCGCCGGCTGACCGCGGCCCTGCTTACGCGGCTGACGGCTGGTGAGCAGCTCCGCCTGCTCCAGTTCTGCGACGATGTTCGAGACGGTTTGCGGCGTTAACGCGGTCAGTCGCGCCAGCTCGGCACGGGTCAACTCACCGTGCAGGCGTATCGCTTCGATAATCACCCGACGATTATGCGCGCGCGCATGTTCCAGATTGGTTCCCGACGTTTTCATCCTGCTCGCTTCCCTCTTTTGACCACTGCTGCGGACCGCCGCCTCAATATCTATGATCGGCCACACATTTTACAACCTGTTTACCTGACAGCGGCAAAAATCTGTGCAAAGTAGTGTCGGATGGCAGCGTTGTTTTCTGCCCTGGCACGTCCCTTGCTTTAGCTCACTGCTGTCAGCCACTGCGCGCTGGCAATCTGTGCGCGATATTAAATCAATCAAATTGATTTAATTAAACACCCTCTACTGCATGAAGGCGAGAACGCAATGAAAAATCAGATGAAAGGTTGTTTTGCCGCCGTACTGTTCGCCTGCGCGGGCAGCGCGGCAGCGGCTACCACTACGCTCAACGCCCTGTTTATGACGCAGGCGGCCTACAGTGAAAACGATATCCGCGCCATGACGCAGGCGTTTCAGACAGCGCACCCGGACGTGCAGGTCAATCTGGAGTTTGTTCCTTACGAAGCGCTGCACGATAAGATCGTCGCAGCACGCGGCGCGGGCGGCAACGGTTACGATGTGGTGCTGTTTGATGCCATTTGGCCGGCGGAATTCAGCAAGTTTGACCTGCTGCAGGATGTCAGCAGCCGTATCAGCGCAGATGAAAAAGAGAAAATCTTCCCCGGCGCAATGAACACCGTGGTGTTCAAAGGCAAAACACTGGGCATGCCGTGGATCCTCGACACCAAATATCTCTACTACAACAAAGCGATGCTGGAAAAAGCCGGCATCAAAGATCTGCCGCAAACCTGGCAGCAGGTGATGGATGATGCGCGCATCATTAAGCAGAAAAATATCGTTAAATATCCGCTGGTATGGAGCTGGTCACAGGCGGAAGCGCTGGTGTGTGACTACACCACGCTGGTCTCCGGCTTCGGCGGCAAATTCTATAACAACGGTAAGCTCGATTTCTCTACGCCAGCCTCGCTGCAGGCGGTGAAGCTGATGAAAAGCTCGCTTGATGAGGGGCTGACAAACCCGGCTTCGCGCGAATATCTGGAAGAGGACGTGCGCAAAGCCTTCTCCAACGGCGATGCGGCTTTCGCTCTCAACTGGACCTACATGTACAACATGGCCAACGATGCCAAACAGAGTAAAGTCGCCGGCCAGGTTGGCATCATGCCCGCACCCGGCGATGCGCCCAATCGTTTCGGCGCGGTCAACGGTTCGATGGGTCTGGGCATTGCCAAAGGCAGCAGCCATCCGGAGCAGGCGTGGCAGTACATCAGTTACATGACTTCGCAGCCGGTACAGAATAAATACGCCACGCTCAGTCTGCCGATCTGGAAAAGCTCCTATCAGGATCCCGCGGTCAGTAAGAATCAGGAGAGCCTGATCGCTGCTGCCGACAAATCGCTGAATGTCATGCTGTCGCGTCCGGAAACCGCTGATTACTCACGTCTCTCCAACACCCTGCAGCAGCAGCTGCAACAGGTTCTGGTCGGCAGCGCGACACCGGAAGCAGCCATGCAGGCGGTAGACAAAAGTGCGGCGCGTCTGCGTTAAGGGGTCAGTATGCTGAGTTTGCGTCAACGCGAACAACGGCAGGCGTGGGTGCTGCTGGCACCCATGCTACTGGTGATGCTGTTGCTCACCGCCTGGCCGCTGCTGCGCACTATCTGGCTGAGTTTTACCGACGCCGCGCTGATTGGCAGCGGCGGTGAAGCGCCGCAATGGATTGGCCTGGAGAACTATCTCTACGCCATTACCGATGCGGATTTTCAAACCTCGCTGTGGCGCACGCTCTACTTCACCGTGGTGTCGGTAGCGATTGAAGGCGTCATCGGCGTGCTGGTTGCGCTACTGCTCAACCAGAAATTCGCCGGACGTAACGTGCTGCGCGTGCTGGTGATTCTGCCGTGGGCGCTGCCAACTATTGTGAACGCCATGATGTGGCGCCTCAATTTCAATCCGGACTACGGCAGTATCAACGCCCTGCTGACGCAGCTCGGTATCATCGATGGCTACCGCAGCTGGCTGGGATCGCCGGCTTCCGCGCTCAACGCGGTAATGTTTGCCGACATCTGGAAAAACTATCCGCTGGTGACGCTGCTGGTGCTGGCAGCGCTGCAGTCGGTGCCGGAGGATCTCTACGAAGCGGCGCGGCTGGATGGCGCATCGGCATGGCGGCGTTTTCGTGCCATCACCTTTCCGGCAATTGTCGGATCGCTCAGCGTGGCGCTGGTGTTACGCACCATCGACGCCTTTAAAATCTTCGACATCATCTATGTGATGACGCGCGGCGGTCCGGTCGACAGCACCAAAACACTGAGCTTTTACGTCTATCAGGAATCCTTCAGCTACCTGCGCGCCGGCAGCGGTGCGGCTTATGCCATGTTAATGACGCTGCTGTGCGCGGTGCTGATCACCCTTTACATGCTATTACTGTGGCGGCAGCGCCGTCGGGGAAGTGCCTATGAAGGTTAAACTGCGTACCTGCGCTAAATACGCGGCGGCGCTGCTGGTGGCGCTCTCCGTCGTGGCACCGATGGGCTGGCTGTTTCTGATGAGCGTCAGCGCCACCAGCGATCTGACACGCGTGCCGCTGGAGTGGCTGCCGCGCCAGTGGGATTTCAGCCGCTACGGCAGGCTGATCTCGCTGGAACCCGGCCAGCCCGGCGCGCTGTTTCTGCATGCGCTGGGTAACAGCCTGCTGGTGGCGACCGGCGCGACGCTGGTGTGTCTGCTGCTGGCGATTCCGGCGGCGTTCAGCTTCTCGCGCTATCGCGGTCGCGACGGCTGGCTGTTCGCGTCTCTGGCCATCTATATGGTGCCGCCGGTGGCGTTTGTGCTGCCGCTCTACTTTCTGCTGCAGCAGTTCGATCTGCTCAACACCCGACCCGGTTTGATCATCGTGTACTGCTCGCTGATTTTGCCGTTTCTCACCTGGATGCTGAAAAACCAGTTTGATGCCCTGCCGCAGGATATCGAACAGGCCGCGCGTCTTGATGGGCTGCGCGTCTGGCAGGTGCTGCTGCGCATTACGCTGCCGCTGGCGAAACCGGTGCTGGGCGCGGCGGCGCTGTTTGGCTGGCTGCTGGCGTGGGATGAATTTTTCTACGCCCTGCTGTTCACCAGTAACATCGCCGCGCAAACCCTGCCGGTCACCATTGCCGGCTTTACCGCAGGCCGCGCCACCGACGATGGGCTGATTGCCGCCGTCGGCATTCTGGCGTCGGTTCCTCCTCTCTTTATCGCTATCTGGCTGCAAAAAACGCTGGTCAGCGGCCTTGCCAGTGGCGGGAGCAAAGGATGATGAGCAATAAGGAAGTCCGCGCCACGCTCTACGTGGTGGGCAATATCAATGTCGATGTCATCATGGGTACGCTGGACAGCTGGCCGCAGCGTGGCACCGAAGTGATGCTGCAGCACAGTGAGCTGCGTCCGGGCGGTTCGGCGGGCAATTGCGCGCTGGCGCTGGAAGCGATGCAGGTGCGCCATCGCGCCGTCGCTAATCAGGGCGATGACGGCCTTAGCGCATGGCTGGCAAGCCATTTTCCGCACAGCGCGGCGCACTGGACACGCTACCCCTGCGAAACCTCACTCACCGTTGGCATTACGCACTCCGATCACGAGCGATCGTTCCTCAGCAATCTCGGTCACATTGTGCGGCTCAGCGCGCTGGACGTGCTGAGCCAGCTCCCGGCGCAAGCCAGCAGCGGCGATATCGTGCTGTTGTGCGGCACGTTTCTCTGCCTGCAACTGTATGACGACTATCCGCAGTTGCTGGCCGAACTGCAGCAGCGCGGGTTTATCACCGCCGTCGATACCGGCTGGCCGCCTCAGGGCTGGAGCGATGAGGTGCGTGCGCAGATCGCCCGCTGGCTGCCGCAGTGCGACTGGCTGCTGCTCAATGAGGTCGAAACGCTCGGGCTGAGTGGCGCAGATGATCTGCACACCGGCGCGCACCAGCTGGCGCAACGGCTCAGCGGGCGCGGCGGCTGCGTGGTGAAATGCGGTGCGCAGGGCGCAGGCTGCTGGCAACGTCAGCACAGCCTGCAACAGCCTGGTCGCGCGGTCGCGGTGGTCGACACCATCGGTGCCGGCGACAGCTTTAACGCCGGCTTTCTCACCGCGCTGCTGCATCAGCAGGATCTTGCCACCGCGCTGCAATGGGGCATTGCGGTGGCCTCACTGGCAATCAGCACGCAGCCACGTCGCTATCCCGACTGGCAACAACTGCAACTATGCGCACAGGAGTTTTAAATTATGGCCGGTGTTGAACTCGTTAAAGTGGCCAAGCGCTACGGTAAACAGTCGGTGCTGCATCCGCTCGACCTGACCATTCCCGACGGCAGCTTTACCGTGCTGGTCGGCCCGTCCGGCTGCGGCAAATCGACGCTGCTGCGCCTGCTCGCCGGACTGGAGAGTCTCTCCGACGGCGCGATTCTGATGGATAAAGTGCAGATTAACGATCGCGATCCCGCCGATCGCGACATTGCGATGGTGTTTCAGAGTTATGCGCTCTATCCGCACCTGACGGTGGCCGAAAACCTGGCGTTTCATATGCAGGTGAAAAAGGTACGCCGCGATGAGCAGCAGCAGAAAATCGCGCGCATCGCCGCGATTCTTGGCATTGATAAGCTGCTGCAGCGCTACCCGCGCGCGCTCTCGGGTGGGCAGCGTCAGCGCGTGGCGATGGGCCGCGCCATGGTGCGTAATCCGCAGGTGTTTCTGTTTGACGAACCGCTCTCTAACCTTGATGCCCAGCTGCGCATGGAGCTGCGCGCCGAGATCAAGTCGCTGCATCAGCGTTTCAAAACCACCATGGTGTATGTCACGCACGATCAGGTAGAAGCGATGACGCTGGCCGACCAGATTGTGGTGATGAAAGAGGGACGCATCGTGCAACAGGGCGCACCGCTGGCGATCTACGATCGTCCGGCAGATACCTTTGTGGCGCGTTTTATTGGTTCGCCGCCCATGAACCTGTTACCGGCACAATTGCTGACGCATGACGGCGTGCCGGGCGTGCAGTGTCAGAACTGGTGGCAACCGCTGCCCGCGCAGTGGCAGGCGGTGGCGCGGGAACGTGAAGGCGCTGCCGTGACGCTGGGGGTGCGCCCGCACGATCTGTGCGAAGTGCAGGACGGCGCGCCTGCGAGGGTGAACGTGGTGGAGATTACCGGGGAATCAACCCTGCTGCACCTTGACTGGCACGGTCATGCGCTGCACATGCAGATGGCCGGACGGCATGCGGCCGGCAGTGGCGCGACACTGCGCATCGGTTTCAATCCGCAAAAAATTCATCTGTTCGATGCCGAAAGTGGTTTACGCCTGGCGGAAAAGTAAGCGCGGCGCGGTTTTCAGGTGCCGGGGCGCACCAATGCGCACCCGGCCCAAAAACCTGTTATTACCTTGCAGGATCAGCGTTTACGGTGACCAGACGGGCTGACTTTTTCCCTCCGGCGTCAGCCTTCAGCCGTCACCGGCTGGAACGTCCGACGGTTGACGCTGGTCAGCACCACCAGCAGTGCCATCATCAGCAACTCCACCGCCAGCGTACCGCTGATGGCTGCCAGATGGTTACCATGCTGATTGATCTGGGTGAACACGCCGCCGAGCAGCATCGGTCCCAGTCCCAGCGCCGATTGCTGCACGGTAGACAGCACCGCACTGCCTGCGCCGGCCTGATGATGCGGCACCCCGCTCATGCCAATCCGGTAGAAGGTGCTGACAATAAACGACTGGCCAAAGCCAATCAGCGCGGTGGCCGGAATCAACGTAGCAATGCCCACCTGCGGCCACTTCAGCTGCAGCGTCGCGATCAGCGCCACCAGGCCGACCATCTGAATCGCACAGCCAGACAGTAACGTGGCACGTTTACCATAGCGCTCAACCATGCGGGTAGTACGCATTGAGCCGATAAAATAGGCCGCGCCCAGGGCAATAAACGCATTGCCGGACTGGAAAGCGGTCATGCCGATGCCGGATTGCAGCGTCAGCGCCACCGCGAACATAAAGCCGCTCCAGCAGGAGAAGAACAGCACCGCCAGCGTCAGACCAAAACGCACGCTGGAAAGACGCAGCAGCGAGGGCGGCAGCAGCGGCGATCCGCCAGCGGCTTCCAGTCGCAGCGCGCTGTGACGCAGCCGATGCAGAAACAACGGAAACAGCGCCAGCAGTAACAGGCACGGCCACGACCAGTGCAGCAGCGGCCCCAGCGCGAGTGCCAGCATCAGACAGCCGATCGCGCCGGCCAGCAGTAGTGTACCGCTCACATCCACCGGCACGCGCTTGAGGTTATGCGTTTCCGGCACGAAGCGGCGCGCGGTCAGCAGGACGAACAGGCAGATCGGCAGGTTGATGAGAAACACGCTGCGCCAGCCGTAGCCGCCAATATCGGCTTTGATCAAAAAACCGCCCAGCACCTGGCCAACAATAAAAGCCAGCCCGCCGATACCGCCGTACAGGCCAATGGCCCGCGCATGCGCCCTGCCCTGCAGCGTAACGTGCAGCGTGGCGAGAATCTGCGGCACCATAAAAGCGGCACCGACGCCCTGCAGCGCGCGCGCAAACATCAGCATGCCGACGCTGTTAGCGATGCCGCACAATAATGACGCAATGCCAAAGATCCAGACGCCGGCAAGGAACACACGACGGCGGCCAAAGTTATCGCCCAGGCGTCCGCCCATCGCCAGACAAATAGCAAAAGCGATACCGTACACCGCCACGATCAGCGCCAGCGCGATCGGCGAGGCACGCAGCGATTGCGCCATCGCATCCAGCGCGACGTTGACTATGGAAAAGTCGATCATCGGCAATAGCTGCCCGGCCAGCAGGACCACCAGTCCTGCACGTTGAAGTTGCGATGTCTGCATAGCGTTAACCTTGTTTTTAGTTTCACTACGGCATAGCATCACCTAACCGTTAAACGGGTACCAGTTCTTGATTATCATGGTATAAATTCTACCCGTCTCGTCTGGAGAGCTGCTGATGAGCACCGCGCAAACCCTTACCCCCGCTGAGCTGAACAACCGTAAATTACTCGGTACCTTTTTACGTACGCGCCGCGAGAGCCTGGATCCTAACCGCCTCGGTTTACCGCGTATGCGTCAGCGCCGCACGCCGGGTTTACGCCGTGAAGAGGTGGCGCAGCTGGCGGATGTCGGCGTCACCTGGTACACCTGGCTGGAACAGGGGCGCGATATCAAAGCCTCCACCAAAACGCTGACGGCCATCGCCAGCGCCCTGCAATGCAATGATGTAGAGACACAGCATCTTTTCTCGCTGGCCGGACACACCCTGCCATCGACGCGCGTCGCCGCTGCCTGCTGCAAACTCGCCGGACATAATCAGCAAATGCTGGATGCCATTCAGCTGCCGGCGATCATCGAAACGCCGCGCTTCGATATCCTCGGCTATAACCAGGCGTGGTGTGCACTGATGGGCGTCGATTTAGCCCAGATCGCGCCGGAAGATCGCAACTGTATCTGGCTGGCGTTTAACCATGCCGGCTGGCGCAACGTAATGACCGACTGGGACGAAGTGATGCCGCAGATGGTGGCGATGTTTCGCGGTCAGATGGGCGAGCATCTGGGCGATCCGCACTGGGAGAGCTTCCTGGCGCGATTGCTGAACAGTTCCGATGAGTTCGCGCACACCTGGCAGCGCTACGAACTGGGCAAGGTGGAAAACCGTGTAAAACGCTTTTACCGTGCCGAAGTAGGCGAAATGACGCTGCGCCAGAATAACTGGTGGTCGGCGTCACGCAACGGCGATCGCCTGCTGGTGTATGTGCCGGATGATGCCGCCAGCGCAGCGGCGCTACAGCAACTGATTAATCCCTGAATCACCTGCGCTATCCCCAACCTTATTTATCCTGACTATGCTTATCAGACGATAATAAATTCAGGAGAGCGCATGAAACTACTTTATTTCGTTTCGCTTATTGCTGCAGCCGGTTATTTACTGGCTTTCTTACCTAAACTGCGCACCCGTCGCGAGCCTGTGGCTTATTGGGGGTGCTGGGCTTATTTAGGTCTGAACGCGGTATATTGGGCAGTATTTGCGTTTCGCTATTATTTTCTGCGCTAACCGTGGTAACGTCATGAAGGAGTTATGTTATGTCAGAAAACAACCGCGATCGGATGCCCTATCTACTCTATTTTTCCCGTCAGCGTTTACTGGTGGAAAATATTGATGGCCACATCGTTGATATTGGCGGTGCGGAAAGAGTGGGCGATCGTTATCGCTGGCAGCTGGACGGTAAAGATGCCGGGGGAGAAACGGAGCAGGAAGTGGACGAATTACTGGCCGAGGTGGAAAAACACCTGAGCTTTTTGTTCGTCGATGGCCAGTTTACCAGCCTGCCCGATGTCAGTGCTGATTATGGCGATCGGCTCGACAACGCGCCCTCACGGCAAATTGCACTACCCGAGCTCAACGACCGCGATGAAGACATCGTGCGTTAAGCCACTGAAGCAGGCTGCCGTCAGGCAGCCTGTCAGCACTCAGGCCGCCGGCGTGGTACTGGCCATACCGGGCACCAGAATCACTTTGCGGCAATCCTCTTTGCGTTTTTCAAAGATTTCATAGCCACGCGCGGCCTCTTCCAGCGGCATATGGTGCGTCACAATCTCTTCCGGCGTCAGCAGCCCTTGTTCAATCAGCGACAGCAGGCGCGGTAAATAGGCCTGCACATGCGTCTGGCCCATTTTAAACGTCAGTCCTTTATCGAATGCATCGCCAAACAGGAAGCCGTGGATAAAGCCGGCATACACGCCCGGCACGCTGACCACACCGCCACGGCGCACTGCCGCAATACACTGCCGCAGGGCCTTCCCGCTGCTGCCCTCCAGCTTCAGATTACTCATCACTGTTTCCGTCAGGCTGCCCTTGGCTTCAAAACCTACCGCATCGATTACCGCATCAACGCCCCGGTGGCCCTGGGTATGATCAATGATCCAGCCAGCAGGATCGTCGATTTCGTCAAAATTGATCGGCGTAACTCCATAACGCTGGCGGGCAAATTCCAGTCGATAAGCGTTGTGGTCAATCATAAAGATCTCTTCCGCCCCTGCCAGGCGCGCGCAGGCGGCGCTCAGTAACCCGACCGGGCCGGCGCCAAAAATGGCGACGCTGGAGCCTTTATCCAGTCCGGCATTTTGCACTGCCTGCCAGGCGGTGGGCAGGATATCGGAGAGAAACAGTACTTTTTCATCCGGTAGCGCCAGCGGCACTTTAAACGGCCCGACATTGGCTTTTGGTACCCGCACATATTCCGCCTGGCCGCCCGGCACGCCGCCGTACAGTTTGCTGTAGCCAAATAACGCTGCAGGCGGGGTAATATTTTTCTTGTTTAAAATAGCACCGCGCCCGCTATTGGTATTTTCACAGGCCGCATACTGATGCAGATGACAAAAGAAACAGTCGCCACAGGCAATAACAAAGGGCACCACAACGCGATCGCCAATTTTCACATTGGTAACCTCACTCCCCGCTTCCACCACTTCACCCATAAATTCGTGACCAAATATATCACCGTGATCGGTACCGGGAATTTTCCCGCGATAAAGATGTAAGTCGGAGCCGCAAATTGCCGTCGCGGTGACGCGTAAAATAATGTCGTCCGGCTGCTCTAAAATCGGGTCAGGAACAGTTTCAACGCGCACCCGATGTGGGCCATGATAAGTTAACGCTTTCATAATCAGCTCCTCATAAATAAGCGTAACGAAAGGCTGTCTTTATTTAACCTGAATCGCTTAAGCCTGGTAGTAATAGTCGAATAGGCAAGCGTATCGGTATCGGGTGCAGAGCGGGGTCCGGCGCAGTTGCGCTTTGTGCGATATCTCGCAGAGAGGCATTTCTTACAGTAACGGCTAAAAATAATACTGGATATGCAAACAGTATATTGTATACTTATCCAGCAGTCTGATGGACTGTTCCACGTTTGTAAGAGGTGATACTGATGATGATCTCAACGGAAAGTCTTGCTGCTCTCAACGCAACTCTGCTGATGAGCAGCCGTGAAATTGCCAGAATAACCGGCATCACGCATGGCGAAGTGAAGCGCCTGATTAAAAGCCTGGAAACCGCGCAGCGCCTTTCCCAGCCTGTCACGGTGAATCATTACGAGCATGAAGGTGAGACACGTCAGGAGTTCCAGCTGAATAAACGTGACTCGCTGCTGGCGGTTGCTCGTCTTTCCCCTGGCTTTACCGCCGAACTGCTGGACCGCTGGCAGGAGCGGGAAAAATTCACCCATCTGCCCGATTTCACCAATCCGGCGGAAGCGGCACGAGCCTGGGCAGAACAGTTTGAGCAACGCCGTGCGGCGGAACAGCAACTGGCGCTGACGGCCCCAAAGGCAGAATTCTTTGATCGCTTTGTTGATGTGCATGAGTCGCTGGGCTTTCGCCAGCTGTGCAAAATGCTCAAGGTGAAAGAGCCGGAGTTTCGGCAGTTTCTGCTTGAGCGCAACATTATGTACCGTGATAAAGGTGCGCTGACGCCACAGCAGCACCATCTGCAGGCTGGCTATTTTGCGCTGCGCAGCGGAATGGGTGAAAACCAGCATGCTTTTTCGCAGGCACGGTTTACCGCGAAAGGTGTGAAGTGGGTTGCCAGCCTGTGGGCCGGTCATGTCGCTGCACGGCCGAATGGTGTCGCTGCCTGATATTCAGCCGGTCAGGACGACCGGCTGGGTTCGTTTAGCGCTGATGGCGGCGGCGCTGTAGCCGATGGCGAAACTGCCTGACCTCTTCGCGTGACCAGCAGCGAGAGGAGAGCGGCAGGCTGTCATCAACCGCCGCCGGCAGCGGCAATTTTTCCAGCGTGCCACGATTACACATAGCACGCGCCAGCGTGGTACAGGGGATATCAAGGTAATGCGCCATCTGCGGCAGCGTCATCAGGGTGGTACGCATACTCACCTCCATTTGGCTTATGTTTCGCCTTCCATGGTTGAGCAGCCCGGCAGATGTTTTTTTGATCGCGATCAGCCTACGCCTTAATTCAGGTTAAAAATTAATCAATCTGCCACCCTGTGGTCTGCGCCATCGCTTCGCTCACTGTGCCGCCGGAAAGTTTCGCTGAATCGGTGCAAACGCGCTGGCGGCTTTGCCGATCAGCCGTTGTGGCCGGAACTCTTTCAGCAGGTCGCTGGGACTGTCGCCGATCAGCTCCTCCGCCACCAGCCTGCCAATCAGCGGTGACAGCGTGACGCCGCTGTGCGTCACCGCGACATACACGCGCTGATGCGGGGTGACAAAGCCCAGTGCCGGCAAACCATCAGCCGGACGCGCCCGCTGCCCGACGACAATCTGCTCGATCTGCAACGCACCAGCCGTGGCAAACAGCGCACGGTAGCGCTCACGAAACTGATCGGCGATGGCGCCATGAGTCGACGGCGGCGCGCCCGGATCGGCCAGATGATCGAGATCCAGCGCCTGCAGCAGTAACCGCCCGCCGCCATCCGGCCGCACGTTCAGCTGCGGAGAAATCAGGTTGGTGCCAAGCGATAACGGCTGCGGTGCAGTGCGCGCCAGAAAGCTGCAGGCCACCGCATCAGGCTTGCTGGTGTCAATCAGCGCCAGTTCCATACCAAGCGTATGCAGCAGCTGATTGGCCCAGCGTCCGGTCGCCAGCACCAAACGATCACCCTGCCACTGCTCACCCTGCTCAAGCTGCACCGTCACGCCTTCCGCATTTTCACTGATGCGCTGAATCGCCTGATGCTGATGCAGTACCGCGCCGTGCGCCTGCGCCTCTGACCACAGCCGTGCCAGATACAGCGCCGGATAGAGCACCGATTCCGTTGGAAAATGCCAGATGCTGCCGTGCACCGCAGACGCGCGCAGTTCAGGAATTTCCTGCTGCAGCTCGGCCAGCGTCCTTTGCCGTGCCGCATAGCCAGCGGCCTGTAGTGAGGTGGCACGCTGCTGCAGTTGCTGTTCAGCTTCACCCGTGCCGGCCCACTCCCAGGTGCCACAAGGTTCCAGCCAGCGCACGCCATTGGTCTGCGTCAGCTGCAGCCGGATATGCTCCTCCATCGCCAGCGCATTGAGGCGGTGATAGCTGGCAGGCTGTTTGCCGTTCGAGTTTACCCAGGCAAATGTGGTGCTGCTGGTGCCCGCGCCCATGTGTTGCCGGTCAAAGAGGGTCACCTGCGCGCCCTGCCTTGCCAGCGCCCACGCCACGGCGAGGCCGATCACACCCGCACCGATTACCGCCACTTTTTGCGTCGTCATAGCTGTCTCCTCTGATTGCCCGTCATCATAGCAGTCACCGCAGCGAAAACTGGCCTGAGGGTCATAGGAATTACTTCTCAGATTATTCAATAAATAAAAAAAGCGTGACGGTGCGTTAAAGTCGCTTCGCTCGCTGGCGCACTCCCCTTACCGGGTCTACGGTTAATTGAAAAAGCACAAGAATTTAACTAACCATGGAAAGCCGCTATGACCGCCCATGTCGATACCACAGCAAGCCAGGAAAGCGATCTCCTTCAGTTGCATCACGCATTGCAGGCTCATCTTGAACATTTATTGCCTGCCGGGCAGCAGGCCGATCGCGTTCGGGCCGCCATGCGTGCCGGCACGCTGGCACCGGGCAAACGTATTCGTCCGCTCTTGCTGCTGCTGGCAGCACGCGATATGGGCTGTGACGTGGCGCAGCAGGGCATCCTTGATCTTGCCTGTGCAGTCGAAATGGTGCACGCCGCCTCACTGATCCTTGACGACATTCCATCAATGGATAACGCCCGGATGCGACGTGGACGCCCGGCGATCCACTGTGAATATGGGGAAAACGTGGCGATCCTGGCAGCGGTCGCGCTACTCAGCCGCGCCTTTGAGGTGATTGCCCTCGCGCCGGGTCTGCCGGCAACGCACAAAGCCGAAGCCATTGCCGAGCTCTCCTCTGCCGTGGGCCTGCAGGGACTGGTTCAGGGTCAGTTCCAGGATCTGCATGACGGCGCACACAGCCGCAGTCCGGAAGCCATCACCCTGACCAATGAACTGAAAACCAGCGTCCTGTTTCGCGCCACGCTGCAGATGGCGGCGATTGCGGCCGATGCGTCAGTGCAGGTACGTCAGCGTTTAAGCTATTTTGCGCAGGATTTAGGTCAGGCTTTCCAGTTACTGGACGACCTGGCGGATGGCTCTAAGCACACCGGCAAGGACTGTCATCAGGATCAGGGCAAATCCACTCTGGTGCAGATGCTGGGCCCGGAAGGGGCTGAACGTCGTCTGCGCGACCATCTAAGCAGCGCCGATGCCCATCTTGCCTGCGCCTGCCATCGCGGTGTCGCCACCCGTCAATATATGCACGCCCTGTTTAATCAACAGCTGGCGATGTTCAACTGAAGCCGGTCATACCTATGGGGCATTTTGCCGTTATTGCGCCACCGCTCTACAGCCACTTTCACGCATTGCAGGCGCTGGCGCAAACGCTGCTGGCGCGCGGACATCGCATCACCTTTATCCAGCAAAGTGATGCACGCACCTTGCTGAGCGACGAGCGCATTGCCTTTGTGGCCGTCGGCGAGCGCACGCATCCTGCCGGATCGCTCTCCAGCGAACTCAGGCGGCTGGCCGCACCGGGCGGGCTGTCGCTGTTTCGCGTGATTCACGATCTGGCCAGCACCACCGATATGCTATGCCGCGAACTGCCTGCGGTGCTGCAACGCCTGCAGGTCGATGGCGTGATTGCCGACCAAATGGAAGCGGCTGGCGGTCTGGTGGCAGAGGCGTTACAGCTGCCGTTCGTGTCGGTGGCCTGCGCGCTGCCGGTCAATCGTGAAGCGGCCATTCCGCTGGCGGTAATGCCCTTTCGCTTTGCTCAGGATGAGAAAGCGCTGCAGCGCTATCAGGCCAGCAGCGACATCTACGACCGCATCATGCGTCGTCATGGCGCTGTCATCGCTCGTCATGCGCGCGCCTTCGGCCTGCCCGAACGCCATGGCTTACATCAGTGTCTGTCGCCGCTGGCGCAAATCAGTCAGCTGGTGCCCGCTTTTGATTTACCGCGTCAGCAACTGCCAGCCTGCTATCACAGCGTGGGCCCGCTGCGGACTCCAGTCGCTAGCGGCGCGCTCGCCGCTCCCTGGCCAGCGCTGCGCCAGCCGGTGGTGTATGCCTCGCTAGGCACGCTACAGGGGCATCGTTTTCGCCTGTTTCTGCATCTGGCTCAGGCCTGCCGCAATCAGCAGCTGTCGCTGGTGGTGGCGCACTGTGGCGGGTTGACCGCAAGCCAGGCACATCAGCTCAGACTGGCCGGTGCTGCGTGGGTGACCGATTTTGTGGATCAGCGGGCGGCACTGCAGCATGCGCAACTGTTTATCACTCACGCCGGTCTGAACAGTGCGCTGGAAGCGCTGGAGTGTGGCACGCCGATGCTGGCGCTGCCGATCGCCTTCGATCAGCCCGGTGTGGCGGCACGTATTGAGTGGCACGGCGTCGGCCGGCGCGCCTCACGTTTCAGCCGGGTCGCGCAGCTGGAGCGACACCTGCAACAATTGCTGAGTGACGATCGCTATCGTCTGCGCATGTCAGCCATTCAGGCGCAGCTGCAGCGGGCCGGTGGCTGTACGCGCGCGGCGGATATTGTCGAGCAGGCGCTGTGTCAGCAGCAAATCGTGCTGGCGGAGGCCACCTGATGCGCGCACCTTATGATGTCATTCTGGTCGGTGCCGGCCTGGCCAACGGGCTGATTGCGCTGCGTTTACGCCAGCTGCAGCCCGCACTTAAGGTTTTGCTGCTGGAGAGTCAGGCGCAGCCGGCCGGCAATCATACCTGGTCGTTCCATCGCGAAGACGTCAGCGAAGCGCAGTTCCGCTGGCTCGAGCCGCTGCTTTCGGCGCGCTGGCCCGGTTATCAGGTACGCTTCCCCACCCTGCGTCGCCAGCTGGATGGAGAATATTGCTCGATTGCCTCGGAGGCTTTTGCCCGGCACTTACAGCAGGTGCTCGGTGCCGCGCTACGCACCGCAGCGCCGGTCAGCGAGGTCTCGCCCACCGGGGTCAGACTGGCGGATGGCGGGATGTTACAGGCGCAGGCGGTGATTGACGGACGCGGACTGCAGCCGACACCGCATCTGCAGCTCGGCTATCAGGCATTTGTCGGTCAGGAGTGGCAGCTGGCCGCGCCGCATGGCCTGCAGCAGCCAATATTGATGGACGCCAGCGTCGATCAACAGCAGGGTTATCGCTTTGTTTACACCCTGCCGCTCAGTGCCAGCCGTTTACTGATTGAAGATACCCACTACATCAACCATGCCACGCTCGATGCCGCACAGGCGCGCCGGCACATTGCGGACTATGCCCACCAGCGCGGCTGGAATCTGAGCCAGCTGCTGCGCGAGGAGCACGGCTCGCTGCCGATCACGCTCAGCGGCGATATCGATCAGTTCTGGCAACAGCAGCACGGACAACCGTGCAGCGGGCTGCGCGCCGGACTGTTTCACGCCACCACCGGTTACTCGCTGCCCGCCGCGGTGGCGCTGGCGGAGAAGATTGCCAGCACGCTGCCCGCCGATGCCCATACGCTGAGCCACTGCATCGAATCCTTTGCCCGTCAGCACTGGCGCGAGCAGCGCTTTTTCCGTCTGTTGAATCGCATGTTGTTTCTTGCCGGACGGCCTGAACAGCGCTGGCGCGTGATGCAGCGTTTTTACCGGCTTGACGCCGGATTGATTAGCCGCTTTTACGCCGGGCAACTGCGCTTCGGCGATAAAGCACGCATTCTGTGCGGCAAACCGCCGGTCCCTCTCGGCGAAGCGCTGCGCGCATTGATGATGACCTCTCCGTTACCAGGGAAGAAATAATGAAACGCACCTATGTGATTGGCGCAGGCTTCGGTGGCCTGGCGCTGGCGATTCGTCTGCAAGCGGCCGGCGTGCCGGTCACGCTGCTGGAACAGCGCGATAAGCCTGGCGGGCGCGCCTATGTGTATCAGGATCAGGGTTTTACCTTTGATGCCGGTCCGACGGTGATTACCGATCCCAGCGCTATCGAGGCGCTGTTTACGCTGGCAGGCAAGCAACTCAGTGATTATGTCGACCTGATGCCGGTGACGCCATTTTATCGCCTGTGCTGGGAAGACGGCAGGCAGCTGGACTACGACAACAATCAGGCGCAGCTGGAGCAGCAGATTGCCACCTTTAACCCACAGGATGTCGCCGGTTACCGCCAGTTTCTGGCCTATTCACAGGATGTGTTTCGTGAGGGCTATCTGAAACTGGGCACCGTACCTTTTCTGCATTTCCGCGACATGCTGCGTGCCGGGCCACAGCTGGGTCGGCTGCAGGCCTGGCGCAGTGTCTACAGCATGGTGGCGAAATTTATTCATGACGATCATCTGCGCCAGGCTTTTTCCTTTCACTCGTTGCTGGTCGGCGGTAATCCTTTTGCAACGTCTTCGATCTATACCTTAATTCACGCACTGGAGCGCGAATGGGGCGTGTGGTTTCCGCGCGGCGGTACCGGTGCGCTGGTTGATGGCATGGCGCGGCTGTTTCGCGATTTGGGCGGTGAACTGCTGCTCAACGCCGAAGTCAGCCAGCTGGAGACCGAGGGTAACCGCATCAGCGGTGTCCAGCTGAAGGATGGGCGCCGTTTTGCCGCCGCCGCCGTTGCGTCAAATGCTGACGTGGTGCATACCTACGATCGCCTGTTAAGCCAGCATCCTGCGGCGCGTAAACGCGCGGCGACGCTGAAGCGCAAGCGGATGAGCAACTCGCTGTTTGTGCTCTATTTTGGTCTTAATCATGCCCACCCGCAGCTGGCGCACCACACGGTATGCTTTGGTCCGCGCTATCGTGAATTGATCGATGAGATCTTCAATAGCAGCCAGCTGGCGGAAGATTTCTCGCTGTATCTGCACGCGCCCTGCTCCAGCGATCCGTCGCTGGCACCGGCGGGCTGCGGCAGTTTTTACGTGCTGGCACCGGTGCCGCATCTCGGCACCGCCGCAATTGACTGGCAACAGGAAGGACCGCGCTTGCGCGATCGCATTTTTGCTTATCTGGAGGAGCACTATATGCCGGGTCTGCGACAGCAGTTAGTGACACACCGTATGTTTACGCCGTTTGATTTTCGCGACACGCTGCACGCGCATCAGGGCTCAGCGTTTTCGCTCGAACCCATTTTGACGCAAAGCGCCTGGTTCCGGCCGCATAACCGCGATGCCGACATTACTAACCTTTATCTGGTGGGGGCTGGCACGCATCCCGGTGCCGGTGTGCCAGGCGTGATCGGCTCCGCGAAAGCGACCGCCCAGCTGATGGTGGAGGATCTGACCGGATGAACCAACCGCCGCTGATTGAGCAGGTCACCCAAACCATGGCGCAGGGCTCCAAAAGTTTCGCCAGCGCTACCCGGCTGTTTGATCCTCCAACGCGCCGCAGTACGCTGATGCTGTACGCATGGTGTCGTCACTGTGACGATGTGATAGATGGTCAGACGCTGGGCGAAGGCGGCACGCAGCACGCGGTAGCGGATGCCCAGGCGCGGATGCGCCACCTGCAAATCGAAACCCGCCGCGCCTACAGCGGTGCCCACATGGATGAACCGGCGTTTCGTGCCTTTCAGGAAGTGGCGCTGACGCATCAGCTTCCCCAGCAGCTGGCGTTTGATCATCTGGAAGGGTTTGCGATGGATGCGCGTGAAGAACGTTACGCGTGTTTCGGGGACACGCTGCGTTACTGCTATCACGTGGCCGGCGTAGTGGGGTTAATGATGGCGCGCGTGATGGGCGTACGTGATGAGCGCGTACTCGATCACGCCTGTGATTTGGGTCTGGCGTTTCAGCTGACCAATATCGCACGGGATATCGTTGAGGACGCGGAGAATGGCCGCTGCTATCTGCCACAAAGCTGGCTGGATGAGGCCGGACTGAACGCCGCCCAGCTTGCCGATCCGCAACATCGCGCAGCGCTGGCCCCGCTGGCGGCGCGTCTGGTGCGCGAGGCTGAACCTTACTATCAGTCAGCGCGCAGCGGGCTGCCAGGATTGCCGCTCCGTTCGGCGTGGGCGATCGCCACCGCACGCGGCGTTTACCGGGAAATTGGCGTAAAAGTGCAGCATGCCGGTGCCCGGGCATGGGATACGCGCCAGCGCACCAGTAAAGGCGAAAAGCTGGCGCTGCTGGTGAAAGGTGCCGGCGTCGCGCTTACTTCGCGCCTTGCTCATCCCCAGGCGCGTCCTGCCGGTCTGTGGCAGCGTCCGCGTTGACACGACGCCCATGGCGCTGGCGCAGCGTCGCCTGCAGCTTGTGCAGCGGCGGGGCGTAAAGAAAGCCAAAGGAAACGCAGCCTTCCCGTCCCCGCACCGCATGATGCATGCGGTGCGCCATATACAATCGCTTCAGATAGCCTTTGCGTGGAATATAGCGAAACGGCCAGCGCTGATGGACCAGGCCGTCATGCACCATAAAATAGAGCGCGCCATAGGTCGTCATGCCAGCGCCAATCCATTGCAGCGGCCAGACACCGTTGTCACCCAGCCAAATCAGGCCAATCGACAGCAGCGCAAACACCACGGCATACAGGTCGTTGAGCTCAAATTTGCTCTCATGCGGTTCATGATGCGACAAATGCCAGCCCCATCCCCAGCCATGCATAATGTATTTATGCGACAGCGCCGCGACGATCTCCATCAGTATCACGGTAGCCAGCAGGATAAGCGCATTCCATAACCAGAGCATCATTGGTCCATTTGCGAAGAGTGAGAGTATAAAGGTGGACGTGGATAGCGAAAGGCGCAAGTCCCCGGCAAAAAAACGCACCGGCAGCGTAAATACCAGCCAGCTCACGGACGCGTGCTATCACCGTCAGACAAGCAAAGCGGCAAGAAGGTTATCCTGCATGGCGGCCGGGTGGGTCTGCTTTACATTGATTTAACAGCTGGTTAGTATAGCCAGCGGTTCAGCGGTCCAGGCTGCTGCGTACGCGTTAACGTCAATCAACGCACCATACGCAGAGACTTTCTGCCTCATTTCTATGGTGCGCAAACATGTCCCATACCGCTTTATCTGCTGATTCTGCCCTGCATCGTTCCGGCTTTTTCCTGCTGCTGCTGTTACTGACCGCCGCCAACTTACGCACGCCCATCACCGCCACCGGGCCGGTACTGGAAAATATTCGCCTGACATTTGGCCTGAGCGCCAGCGCTGCCGGCGTGATTAACTTTTTACCGCTGCTGATGTTCGCCACGCTGGCTCCGCCAGCCGCCTGGTTTGGCAATCGCTTTGGCCTGGAGCGCAGTCTGTGGGGAGCGTTACTCCTGATCGTCCTGGGTTCACTGCTGCGAATCAGCGGCAGCGAAACGGCACTGTGGCTGGGGACGCTGATTCTCAGCAGCGGGATCGCGGCGGCCAACGTCCTGCTGCCGCCGCTGATTAAGCGTGATTACACCGCGCACACCGCGCGTTATATCGGGCTGTATGCCATGACCATGGGCATCACCGCCAGCATCGCTTCCGGCGTGGCCGTGCCGCTGGCCGAACTCAGCAGCGCCGGCTGGCGTCTGTCGCTGGCGGTCTGGCTGATTCCGGCGCTGATCGCGCTGCTGGCGTGGCTGCCGCAGCTGAAAAATCCCGCGACGCGTGCGCAGCGCGCGACAGAGGTCACCGTAACGCGTTCGCCGTGGCGTTCCGCGATCGGCTGGCAGGTGTCGCTGTTCATGGCCAGCCAGTCGCTGCTGTTTTATACCCTGATTGGCTGGTTTACCCCGTTCGCACAGGATAATGGCATCAGTCAGCTGCAGGCGGGCGGCATGTTGTTCGTCTATCAAATTGTGGCGATCGCCTCCAATCTGGCCTGTATGCGGGCGCTGAAGCAGCTGCGCGATCAGCGTCTGATCGGGCTGCTGGCCTCGCTGTCGATCTTCATCGCGGTGACCGGCCTGCTGCTGGCACCCACATGGTCGCTATTGTGGCTGATTCTGGCAGGCCTCGGGGCGGGCGCCTCGCTGCTGATCAGCCTGTCACTGTTTAATTTACGCACCCGGGACCATCGCCAGGCCTCGAAACTCTCCGGCATGGCGCAGTGCGTGGGGTACGGGCTGGCGGCGCTGGGACCGCTGTGCTTCGGCATGCTGCATGATGTCAGCGGTAGCTGGCAGCTCCCGCTGCTGATGCTGTTGGCGGTAAGCGCGCTGCAAATGGCGATGGCGCTGCTGGCCGGACGCGACCGCGCTATCTGACCTCAGACCGTGACGGCGTTAAGCGCCTCCTGCCGTTCCAGTTCGCGCACGCGTGGGATCACTTCACGCCCAAAGAACTCCACCTCTTCATGGAAATGCAGAAACGCCAGCAGCAGTAAATCCACGCCAGCGCGTTTCTGCTCCATGATGCGCTCAGCAATTTGCTGCGGCGTGCCAATCAGATTGGTTTTGAAACCGTCGTTGTATTGCACCAGATCCTCGAAGGAGGATTTGGCCCAGTTGCCCTCGCCTTCCGGCGACGCGCTGCCGGCATTTTTCACCTCATGCTGGAAGCCTTTCACTGCATCCGGATTGGCTTTGGCGATGATCTCCTGCAGCACCGCCTGGGCTTCCTGTTCGCTCTCGCGGGCGATGACAAAACCATTCAGGCCGATTTTAACGGCGTGCTGATTGACGGCGGCTTTGGCGCGGATATCGTCTACCTGCTGCCGTACGCCCTGAGGCGTGTTGCCGTTGGTGAAGTACCAGTCAGACACCCGTGACGCCATGTCGCGCGCGGCGCGCGAGCTGCCGCCCTGGAAAATTTCCGGTAGCGGATCGAGTGGTTTCGGCTTGAGCGCGTAGTCGCGGAAGCGATAAAAATCCCCGGCGAAGCTGAAGCTGCTTTCACGCCAGATGCCGCGCAGGCAGCGAATGAACTCTTCCGAACGCAGATAGCGCTCTTCGTGATCGAGCCAGGGTTCACCAATCGCTTTGAACTCGCCGCGAAACCAGCCGCTGACAATGTTCACCGCGATGCGCGGACCGTAAAGATGGCTGATGGTGGCGATCTGCTTCGCCGCCAGCGTCGGGTTCCACGGCCCCGGCAGCAGCGCGGCAATCACTTTGAGTTTTGTGGTGTGGCTCAGCAGATCCTGAGAGAAGGTGACTGATTCGTGCTGATTATCAGCGCCATAGCCAGCCGTGAAGCGAATCTGCGTCAGGGCATAATCGAAGCCAGCGCGTTCAGCGATTTTCGCCAGTTCACGGTTGTACTCCGCGTCCCAGCGCGTGCGCTGCTCGATCTGACTGATGACTAAACCACCTGAAACATTAGGTACCCAGTAAGCAAACTGCAGCGGTTTTACCTGTGACATAGGTTTCTCCTGAGACTTCTTATAGCTGGACTAACGGAAAATTATCTTCATTAATGCTTTTGGCTATAAGAGGCTATGCAGTGAGCGTGCCAGTTCCTGGCAGAGATTAAACGCCTGATTTGCGGGCTAACTGAATGAGAGGATGAGGAATGTCTGTTGCGGATGCAGCAGCCGCTGTCGCCAGGCTGTTGCAATTGCAGCCGCTCCGGCGAAAAGGGCGCTACTCCGCGTGCTGAAAAGCCTGCAGCGCGCTTCGGGTGGCGGCATCGTCAACGGCGGCACTGAGCAGCGCATCAAGCAGACCAGGAAAGCGCGCGTCCAGATCGTCGCGCCGCAGTGACAGCAGATTCTCGCGGCCAGAGGGTTTTTGCCAGATTACGCCGCTGTCACGCAGTACCCGCCAGTGATGGGTTAAGGTTGATTTGGATACGCCTTGCAGCAGCGAACCGCAGCTGCGCGCCTCCCCCTGTGCCAGCAGCGCGACGACCGCCATGCGCATCGGATTGCCCAGCGCGGCCAGCACATTCTCCAGCCTGATGGCGTCACGCGACGGATGATTTTCCAGCATTGCTTATCTCTGTAAGGGCGTAAGACAGCAAATTATCCGTGAGTCGGCGGGCGATGTATAGCGCAGTACGAGCGGTGCGCCAATCGCGCTGCGCTAATTTACGATGTCACATTGCTGCTCTATGCTTGTCACCATCTTCCACTCTTTCTTCATCACAACATGAATGCAAATCCGATAGCGCATCCCGCTGCTTTGCGGTCCCTCCAGGCGTTGTGTCTGGTCAATTTTTTCATGGCCGACGTGCGGGATGGACTGGGCCCTTTCCTGGGGATCTTTCTTACCGAGCATGGCTGGAGAGCGGATGATATTGGCTGGGCGATGACTGCCGGCGGTTTAGCCGGTCTGCTGGCTACGCTGCCGGCGGGTCTGGCAACCGATGCCACGCACCATAAAAAAGGGCTGCTGATTCTGGCCTCACTGCTCATTACGCTGGCTACCCTGATGCTGTGGTGGTTTCCTTACGGCGGAGTGGTGGTTGGTTCGCAGGTGGTTACCGGTCTCGCGGCCGCGCTTATTGCCCCGTTACTGACCGGCGTCACCCTCGGCCTGACCGGCTCTCAGGGGTTCAGCCAGCAGATGGGTAAGAACGAGGCGTTCAATCATGGCGGCAATATGACTGCCGCGCTGTTTGCCGGGTTTGCCGTCTGGCTGTGGGGCACCGATGCGGTTTTTATCCTGATGACCGCGATGGCACTGTGCGCATGTTTTGCCGTGGCCGCCATTCAGCGTAACGCGATCGATGACCGCGCGGCGCGCGGCGGTGCCGGACAGCAGGCCGCAGAGCTTCCTGGTTTCTCTGCCCTGCTGCGCAATCCGGTGCTGCTGATTACCGGACTGACGCTGCTGCTGTTTCACCTCGGCAACGCCGCGCTGTTACCGATGCTGGGCATTCGCGCGGCGGCAACGCACAGCGGACAGCTCAGCCCCGGTGTTTATACCGCTGCAACCGTGGTGATTTCGCAATGCGTGATGATTCCCGTGGCGTTATTCGCCGCCCGAAACGCCAGCCGCCTCGGTTTCCCGCTGCTGATCACCCTCGCGCTGGTGGTGCTGCCGGTGCGTGCCGGCATCGCCTCCCTGTTCGATGGCACCTATGCGATGGTACCGGTACAGATTCTTGATGGTCTGGCCGCCGGGCTGCTGGGCGTGGCAGTACCGGGCTACATCGTCAGCGTGCTTGACGGCAGCGGACACACCAATGCCGGCCAGAGTTTCGTCATGCTGATGCAGGGCGTGGGCGCGGCATGCAGCCCGGCACTGACCGGCAGCATCGCCGCCGCCTGGTCTTATCAGGTCGCTTTCGCCGTGCTCGGCAGCATTGCCCTCGCCGCACTGATGCTCTGGAGCCTCAGCCAGCGCATCAGATGGGTTAAAAGCCGGGCGTGAGGTGATATCTTTCCACCCGGCTTTAGTCGCGCTTCGATAAGCCGGGATAATACCTATTCCGTCCGGGCGCTGGCGCGGTTAGTGAGCTGTGCTTTGGCCAGGGTGCGCGCCAGGATTGAGGAATAAAGCGGTTTGCCACCAAAGAACTGCGCCGCCAGCGTTGCGCCCAGGCAGGTGATGATCATCGGCAGAATCAGTTGATAGTTATTGGTCATTTCCAGCACCAGCACGATGCCGGTAAGCGGCGCGCGCACCGAGGCGGCGAACAGCGCGCCCATCCCGGCGACGGCAAAGGTGGCGGCTTCCAGCTGATAATGCGGGAACCAGTCGGCGCTCAACTGACCAAAGCAGGTGCCCAGCAGCGTGCCCAGCGTCAGCATGGGCGCAAAAATACCGCCCGGCGCGCCTGAAGAGAAGCAGCAAATGGTGACCAGCGTGCGCAGCGCGAAGAGAGCAAACAGCGCCAGCGCGCCATAGTGTCCGGTAGCGAAATCCGGAATCAGCGTCGTTCCGCCGCTCACCGCCTGCGGCAGCAGTAAACCCAGCACGCCGCACAGTCCGGCCAGCAGGCTACCGAACAGCACCCAGCGCCCGGTACGTCCGAGATGCAGGCGCTGAAACTGGTCCTGTGCGAGAAATATCAGCCGGTTGAACGCCACGCCGCAGCCGCCAAACAGCACACCCAGCACCAGATAGAGCCACAGTGTCTCAGTGGGCGCGTCACGCAGCTGACCGATATTAATGATGGCTTCGTTACCGTTGAGCACGCGAAAGACAATGCTCGACATGATCACGCCAACAAACACCGCTTTTATCGATATCAGGCTATAGCGAAACTGCGGGCGCATCTCTTCGATAATGAACAAAATGCCGGCCAGCGGCGCGTTGAACGCCGCCGAAAGCCCCGCCGCGGCACCGGTCGCCAGCAGCGTATGGCGTGATTCAGAATCGCGCACGCGAAACAGATCGAGGCACATACCACCGATGTTGCCGCCAATCTGCACCGTGGGTCCTTCGCGTCCCAGCACCATGCCAGAGCCCAGCGCGCCCATGCCGCCGATAAATTTAACCGGCAGCACGCGCCACCAGCGCACCGGGCGCAGCTCTTCCAGCGCGCCCTCGATTTCCGGAATGCCCGAGCCTCCCGCCTCTGGCGCGAAGCGGCGCACCAGAAAATAGCCGATGCCGCCCAGCAGCGCCGAAATAAAAAACGCGCTCAGCAACGCCATGGCCAGGTTATCCGCACGCTCTGTCAGCCAGCAGATCCGCAGGTGGAGAATAAAATTGACCGCGCGATCGAAAGCCACACCCACCAGCCCGGTAAGGATACCGACCAGCGCGGCCAGCAGCAGCAATGCCAGCGGGGTTTTATCGCGTCGCAGCAGTTTTTGCAGCAGCATAAAGCGCCCGGCGCGCATCGCGTTGGCAGGCTCGGTGGCATCAGGTAAGGCAGACATCGTCATCCTCAATTACAACTGTTGAGCGCATTGGCAGCGCCGGAAAGAGTTTGGGCTTAGCATAACCAAAATTACCTGATCGGTAACTCAATCATTCGCAACATAATTTTACCTCAGGCCGCGCGATGTGGCGTAGGCGCCAGGCTGGGTTGCGATCGGGCGCAACAAACCGGGCAGAAAATCCGCTACGCGGTGCAGGCTTGCTGCAGCATGCTCACAGAATTTTGCGCGGTGGATTGACGCGCCGACGGCAAATCACCATGATCGCGCCAGGATTAGTCACCCCGGAGCCACAAGGTGTCGGAACTCAGTAATGCATTGCTTGAAGAGATTGTCACGGACGTACGCCCCCTCACCCGTCAGGGGAAAGTGGCAGATTATATCCCGGCGCTGGCCGGCGTGGATGCCGATCAACTGGGCATCGCCATTGCCACCGCCGATGGACGCAGCTATCAGGCCGGCGATGCGGGCACGCGTTTTTCAATCCAGTCCATCTCCAAAGTCCTGTCGCTTACCGTCGCGCTGACGCTGTACGAGGACGCCGAGATCTGGCAGCGCGTGGGCAAAGAGCCATCCGGCCAGGCATTCAATTCTCTGGTGCAGCTTGAACTGGAACAGGGAAAGCCGCGCAATCCATTCATTAACGCCGGCGCGCTGGTAATGTGCGATTTGCTGGAAAGCCGACTCACCGCGCCACGCCAGCGCATGCTGGAGTTTGTGCGTCGTCTGGCACAGCAGCCGGACATTCAGTATGACCGTGCGGTCGCGCGCTCTGAATATGAGCACTCGGCACGTAACGCCGCCATTGCCTGGCTGATGAAGTCGTTTGGCAACTTTCATAATGACGTCAGTAAAGTAATGGAAACCTACTTTCACTACTGCTCGCTGGCGATGAGCTGCAGCGAACTGGCGCGCACGTTTCTCTATCTCGCCAATCACGGCCGCACGCTGGATGATGAGTGGGCGGTGATCTCTGCACGCCAGGCGCGGCAGGTGAACGCACTGATGATGACCAGCGGCATGTACGACGGCGCCGGTGAGTTTGCCTGGCGCGTGGGCATGCCAGCTAAATCCGGCGTCGGCGGCGGGATTGTCGCAGTGATTCCCGGTGAGATGAGTATTGCCGTCTGGTCACCGGCGCTGGATCATTCCGGTAACTCGCTGGCCGGCACCGCCATGCTGGAGAAACTCACGGAGCGGCTGGGGCGATCGATATTTTAAGGCCCGGCTCATACTGAGAGGCTTCCCTGTAAATGAAAAGAGTTAAACAACGAGCCGCCCGTTTATATCGGTGCGCATAAATGCGCACCCTACGAAAATCGTGTAATTCCTTGCTGATTGCGATCGATGGCGTGCAATAAAGTTGCAAGTGACCTGTTTATATCGGTGCGGATCAATGCGCACCCTGTGCAAATAGTGCCAATACCTTGTAGGGTCGCCATTAATGGCGACCACAAATTCTGAGCAATGACAGGTTATGCCATCAGACACCGCTCATCCTTCAGCAATGAGAAATAGTGTTTCCCTAATGTACTCATCAGGTTGCAATTAAGTTAACAAACACACCACGTTAAGTGACCCTTTTCAAAAGGTGCGAATTTTGTCGCTCCCAGCCTCACTTTTATTAACCCTTGTGCGGCAATCGCGTTACACTTCGGCCTCATTTGTTGAAGCACTCAGTATTTGCCATGACGTTTTCCTATCACTTTCGCCAGCGCCTGACCGCCTGCGTCGCCATTGTGGCGGTGCTGCTGCTGTTCGTCGCGCCGATTGTGTCGAAAACGCTGCTGGAGCGGCAAACGCGCATTGACCCCGTGGCGTCGCACAGCCCTTCATCTGCCATGCCAATGCACCATCACGATATGCCGATGGAGATGGCGATGCCGGGTATGATGCATCACAACATGGACGACGGCGAATTTGCCTGCGGCTATTGCGATTTGCTGGTGCATGTTCCGCTGATGATGTGGGTGTTTATCCCGTTCATCTGGCTGATGCTGGTGATCTCGCGTGCCCCACCGCTGCCGCCGCTGGTGGCACCCCGGCCGCGCCGCTTCAGCGGTACCCATCGTCCGCGCGCGCCACCGGTTTTTCTTTCCTGCTGAATCTCATTAATCGGTACAACGCCTGCGCTGTGCCCTGACATTCTCTTATCGGAAGGAAGACGGCTTTGTCTGCTGTTCACTCTGCAGCACCGCGCGGCGCGGTGCTTAATCTGCTACGCCGCTTACATTTTTACATTGGCCTGTTTGTCGCGCCGTTCATCTTCGTGGCGGCGCTCAGCGGCACGCTGTATGTGCTGACGCCGCAGCTGGAAAATCTGATCTACGCCGATGCGCTCACCGCGCAGCCGCAGGGCAATGTGCAACCGCTCTCGGCGCAGATCGCCGCGGCACGCGCCTATGCGGGCGAAAATCAGCACATTTATGCGGTTCGACCCGCGCCCGCCGCGCGCGATACCACGCGCGTACAGTTCAGCGATGCCACACTCGGTCCGTCGCAGTCGCGCGCGGTGTTTATCGATCCCTACAGCCTCAAAGTAACCGGCGACATGACGGTGTACGGCACCAGTGGCGTGTTGCCGCTGCGCACCACGCTCGATCTGCTGCACAGCAGCCTGTTACTCGGTGACTTTGGTCGCAACTACAGCGAACTGGCGGCGAGCTGGCTGTGGGTGGCCGCGCTCGGCGGCGTGCTGCTGTGGCTGGGCACGCGACCAAAACGCCGGCTGAAAACCGTGCGAAAGGGGTTTGCCTTCACCCGGCACTGGCACATCACGCTGGGGCTGACGCTGCTGCTCGGGCTGCTGTTCTTCTCCGTTACCGGCCTCACCTGGTCACAATGGGCAGGTGGCAATATCGATAAGATGCGCACCGAGCTTAACTGGCTGACGCCACAGGTGAATACGGCGCTCAGCGGTGATGCGCCCGCCGCGCCGGCGGATCCTCACGCCGATCACCGCAGTATGCCGGACATGGACATGACCAGCATGCCGATGTCGTCGATGGCGAAATCGGCGACGCAGCCAGCGAAGTCACTGCCGGCAAATGCCGCTGACGCTGACTGGGATCGCGTGCTGGCGGCGGCGCGTCAGGATGGCATCCGCGCGGCTAAAGTTGAGCTGCGCCAGCCGAAAAGCGAGGGCAAAGCCTGGACGGTCAGTGAGATTGATCGCAGCTGGCCCACGCAGGTGGATGCGGTGTCCGTGAATCCGCAAAGCTTCGCGATTGTCGATCACGTCTGGTTTGATCGCTTCCCGCTGGTGGCAAAACTGACGCGCTGGGGTGTCGATGCGCACATGGGCGTGCTGTTTGGCTGGCCTAATCAGCTGTTGCTGGCGCTGTTTGGCCTGGGTTTATGCAGCATGATTGTGCTGGGTTATCGCATGTGGTGGCTGCGCCGCCCGGCTCTCGATCAGGCCAGCCCGGCGCAAACCCTGAGCGCAAGCTGGCTGGCGCTGCCGCACTATGCCAAAGGGGTCTGCCTGATGCTGGCGCTGGCGCTCGGTTATGCCCTGCCGGTGATGGGCGTCAGCCTGCTGGCCTTCGTGCTGGTGGACGTACTGCGCTGGCGCAGACAACAACGTGCGCCGATGAGCGAAGCGGAAATTCTCGCTGCGCAGCAGTCGCCGCTCGGTATCGTGCGGGCGCGCTTCACGGTGAAACGCAAGGAGATGCGTTACTACCTGCGTGGGCTGTTTATTCTGGCGCTGATTGTCGGTACGGTGATGAGCAATGCGATTATCGGCGGCGTGATCGATCAATACGGCATCCCGTTCAGCCACTGGACGCTGACCATGTATCTGACGCAGGGCTTTATGATCGCGCTTTACACCACGGTGTTCACCGCGCTGATGTCGATTCCGCTGTGGTATTTCTTCCTCGGCGAAAAGGATGATTCGCAGGGATAAGGCGTAAAAAACGGCGGATGATCCCCCATCCGCCGTTTTGTCTGACAAATGTCAGCGTGTTATCCGCCTCAGAAATCGGCCTTCAGCACCACGCGGTAATTAGCTTTACCGGCGCGTACGTGATCCAGCGCTTCATTGATTTTTGACATCGGGAACTCTTCCACCTGCGGTGCCACATCGGCGCGTGACGCCAGACGCATCAGCTTACGCAGCTGGCCCGGTGAACCGGTAGAAGAACCCGTTACCGCGCGATCGCCCAGAATCAGACTGAACGCCGGCACTTCAAATGGCTTCATCACCGCGCCCACGGTGTGGAACTTACCGTGCGGAGCCAGCGCCTGGAAGTACGGCTGCCAGTCCAGATCGACGGCTACGGTGCTGATAATCAAATCAAATTGCCCGGCCAGCGCGTTCAGCGCCTGAGGATCGCGGCTGTTGACCACACGATCGGCGCCCATGGCTTTGATGGATTCGGTTTTGCTGGCATTCGAACTGAACGCCGTAACTTCAGCACCCATGGCGCGCAGCAGTTTGATCGCCATATGGCCGAGGCCGCCAATACCGATAACGCCGACGCGGCTGGTGGCCGTTACATGGTGCATCAGCAGCGGTTTAAACACGGTAATCCCACCGCACAGCAGCGGACCGGCAGAGGTGATGTCCATGGATTCCGGCAGCGGAATCACCCACTGCCAGTCGGCGCGCAGATGGCTGGCGAAACCGCCTTTATTCATGATGGTGGGCACTGAACCGTTCTCACAGTTGACCTGCTCGCCGTTGATGCAGGCATCACAGTGCTGGCAGCTTTTCGCGGTCCAGCCGATACCCACGCGCTGGCCGACCTTCAATCCTTTGTCCTGCGCCGCATCGCCGAGTGCGCTGATGCGACCAATCACTTCGTGACCGGCAATGACCGGATAAGAGGAAATGCCCCACTCGTTATCAATCATCGACAAATCAGAATGGCACACACCGCAGTAATCGACCTCAACCAGCACTTCTTCCGCCGCCAGCGGACCGGTTTCGTACTCGTACGGTACCAGCGCATCACCAGCGTTGTGTGCGGCATAACTTTTGATTTTCATTACTGTCCTCTGTTTTCAGCGTTGTTAACCCAGGAAGTCTAGCAGAGCGTATTGCATGATTATGATTAAATTTCAGCCAATTAGAGGCTGTTAAG
Organism: Pantoea sp. GM_Pan_4; assembly: GCF_026541005.1. Lineage (NCBI taxonomy): Bacteria > Pseudomonadati > Pseudomonadota > Gammaproteobacteria > Enterobacterales > Erwiniaceae > Pantoea > Pantoea sp. GM_Pan_4. The sequence goes on along the minus strand of NZ_JALNUZ010000003.1, from coordinate 222,122 downwards.
CGCAACGGGGAAAGAAAAGCATTTCGCGTTAAAGCGAATCGTGACTGGGCGGACTGCGGAACGCATGGCGCGCCTCTTCTATCAGCTGGCTGGCAGTGACGGTGGGCGGCAAACGCGTCAGCACTTTGCTGGCCTGCCAGTAACACAGCACCATCTCCTCGTTAGTTTCGTTCTCCGCCATTTCCCTTAAGCGCCTGCGCAGGCTCAGCACGTCCAGCGTTTGCTGTTCATCGACCATCTCAGCGATGGTTTGGTTGATGACCTGATGAATAATTTTCCAGGAAAGATCGGCAAACACGTTAAACCTCGTGACGTAGTAACGGGCTCCAGGCAAATGAGGAAAAGGTGCACGCCCAGCGGCATGCAAAATAATCCAACTGGGATAACTATAGCCGCTTATTTAACCAGCAGACGGCTGGCCGCCTGTGTTTGCGGTAGCTCACGGATCGGTAAATGAATTTTTTCTCTCAGCGCGCGTTGCAATGGCACTAAAACCCGGCACTGGCGCGCGACCGCAGGATTTCGCAACAGATTTTACCTTGCGCTAAAACGGAGAATTCCGATAATCGATATTTACTCATTTATATAGCGATAAGGAATCTCCGCGTGAAGACGCTTACCCTACTGTTAATGACTGCCGCCGGCGGATTGAGTTTACCGGCGCAGGCCGCTATGGATATCCGCGTGACGTATGCCGGCTCGATGGGAAAAGTGATGGATCAGGCACTGGGCCCGGCATTTGCACAACAGCATGACGGTAAGTATGAAGGTCAGGGCCAGGGGGCTTACGGCATGGCGCGCCTGCTGGCGAGCAAAAAAATCACTGCTGACGTGTTCGTGTCTATTACTCCCGGTCCGATGCAGATCCTGAAAGACGCCGGACTGATCGACAACGCAGTACCGGTAGCCAGCACCAGCATGGTGATCGCCTATAACCCGAAGGGGCCGTTTGCGCCGCAGTTTGCCGCAGCCAAAGGCAATGATGACCGCTGGCTTCAGCTGCTGGCAGCGCCGGGACTGAAATTTGGCCGGACCGATCCGGTAAACGATCCTAAAGGCCAGAACATCATTTTCACCCTGCTACTGGCGCAGAAGTATTACCGGCAGCCCGGCATCGCTGACCACATTCTCGGCGGTTACCAGAATCCCGCACAAACCCATCTGGAAGGTGGCTTGCTGACGCGGCTCGAGAGCGGTCAGGTGGATGCAGCTGCGGGCTATGAAAGCGAAGTGATCTCTGCCCATCTGCCTTACATCGCGCTGCCCGATAAAATCAACCTCAGCAATCCGGCGATGGCGACTAAGTGGTACAACACGGTCAGCTTTAGCGTCAAAGACAGCCAGGGTAAAGATAAAGTGCTGCACACCCAGCCACTGGTCTACTACGCGGCGGTGCTCAGGAATGCGCCGCACGGTACGGCCGCTGGCAAAGCCTTTGTAGATTTCATGCTGAGTCCGTCAGGACAGGCGCTGTTTAAACAGCAAGGCTATGCCGCACCGAAGGGCGATGGGCTTTATACGCCATGAAAATCCGCCATGCTGGCGCGCTGTGGCTGTCGCTGCCCGCCCTGGTGCTGCTGGCCGTACCGTTTATCACCCTGACGGGCGTTACACACTGGCAACACCTGCGGCTGGCGTGGGGTGACGGCGCGGCGATTACCACGTCGCTCAGTCTGGGAGCGATCGCGCTGGTGCTGATTTTTCTGACCGGCTTACCGCTGGCCTGGTGGCTGTCGCAGGCGCGGGGAAAAATACGCTGGCTGGTGGAAACGCTGGTGATGATCCCGCTGCTAACGCCGCCGCTGGCGATGGGAATCCTGCTGGTCAGCGCGTACGGTCCGTACAGTTTGCCCGGCCAGCTGCTGAGCAAGCTGGGCTGGACGCTGGTGAACAATCCCGCCGCCTTTATTCTGGCGCAGTGGTATGGCGCGCTGCCCTACTTTGTCACCAGCGCACGCTCGGCGTTTATCGCGGTGCCGCAGGAGATCCTTGAAGCGGGCCGGACGCTGGGTGCCACACCGTGGCCGCGCTTCTGGCGGCTGGCGCTGCCCCTGGCCGCACCGGGCCTGGCGTCGGCTACGGCACTGGCGTGGGTGCGGGCGATGGGCGAATTCGGCATTGTGATGATTTTCGCCTGGTTTCCCCACGGAATGCCGGCGCAGCTGTATAACAATCTGCAAAACGACGGCGTGGATGCGGTGTATGTGCTGTTGTGGCTGTTACTGCTGTTTACCCTGCCGGTGCCGCTGCTGTGCGCGCTGGCTTCCCGGCGCGCGCTCTGCGGCAACACGGCGCGGTATCATTAGAGGCTGGCGCGCTGCTCACTCTCACGCATCGCCAGCCGGACCGTCTCCAGCAGCGGTTCAATCTCCAGCGGCCGGGTGAAAAAGGCAAAGGCGCCCTGAGCAAACAAGCGCCGGCAGGCCTCCAGCGTGTCGTGCCCGGTCATGATGATCACCGGCAGCAGCGGATGGCGTGCACCCTGCCGGGCCAGCCAGCTCAGGCCGCTACTCTCTGGCTGTCGCACGTCAAGCAGCAGACAGCCGCATACGGCTTGCTGACCGGCGGCGGCGGTTTCGAACGATGCCAGGTCGGCAAAGTCGGCGACCTCGTAGTCCACGGTTCGCAGCAGAAATCCCAGCGACTCACGCACGGATACATCATCATCCACTAACCACACCTTCGCGCCCATTACGTACTCCGCCTGTAGAAAAATGAGGAAAATTTCGGCCCTCTCTGTCGCGCGGTGACGCAACAGCAGCCAGACCTGACGGTAGCTGGTTATCGATGGACGTGAAGTGCGCGACGACGTGCACCTTCCCTGCGCCGATAAAAAAGCCCTCCGTTGAGGGAGGGCGATTTTTCCATAATTTGGCTTAGAACACCATTGGCACAAATCTGGTTAGCTGTTGCGCTGCAGGTGGCTGCTGACAAAAGCGCGACAGCGCGGCGAGATCGGTTCGCTAAACACCTGCTGCGGCGATCCGGACTCTTCGATTTTGCCCTGATGCAGAAACACCGCTTTGTTTGATACATCGCGCGCAAACCCCATTTCATGGGTGACGATAATCATGGTGCGCCCCTCTTCCGCCAGGCTGCGGATGACGCGCAGCACTTCGCCCACCAGCTCCGGGTCGAGCGCGGAAGTGGGTTCATCAAACAGTATCGCTTTCGGCTGCTGCGCCAGCGCCCGGGCAATCGCCACGCGTTGCTGCTGGCCACCGGAGAGCTGCGACGGCCACGCGTTGCGCTTTTCGTATAACCCGACTTTTTGCAGCAGCGCTTCGGCCTCAGCAACGGCCTCCTGATGACTGCGCTTTTGCACATGGATCGGCGCCTCAATGATGTTCTGCAGCACGGTTTTGTGCGGCCACAGATTGAAGCCCTGAAACACAAAGCCGAGTTGCATGCGCATCAGCTTAATGCGGCGGCGCTGTTCACGGCTCAGCTTTTCGTCCGCGTTATCGAGGGTGACCACTTCATCGCCCACGGCAATCTCACCGGCCTGTGGCACTTCAAGAAACGGGATGCAGCGCAGCAGCGTACTTTTACCGGAGCCGCTGGCGCCGATCAGCGAAATGACGTCGCCATCCTGCGCCGTCAGGCTGATGTCATGCAGCACTTCATGCCCGCTATAACTTTTTCTGAGATGGCTCAGGGCAATAGTGGGTTTGTTCATTAACGTGCTCCAGCGTGATAAGGGGACAAACGGCGCTCCAGCAGCGCCACCGCTTTGCTCACCAGCACGGTCAGCAGCAGATAGATAATCGCCGCGCTGATAAACACCTCCAGCGCGCGGAAGGTTTCTGACACGATGGAGTCGGCGATGCCGGTCATCTCCATCAGGCTGATGGTGCTCACCAGCGATGTGGATTTGATCATCGAGATGATCTCATTGCTGTAGGCCGGCAGCGCCTGACGCACCGCCAGTGGCAGCGTGATGCGTCGCAGCGAAGTGAAGCGCGACATGCCGCACACTTTCGCCGCTTCCAGTGACTGCACGCTAACCGCATTCAGTCCGCCGCGCAGGATCTCGGCGGTGTAAGCCGCGTCGTTGAGAATCAGCGCAATTAACCCGCACCAGTAGGGCTCACGCAGCAGCGGCCACAGCACGCTTTCGCGCACCGCCGGCAGGCTGCCGAGGCCATAGTAAATCATGAAGATTTGAATCAGCAGCGGCGTACCGCGGAACAGCCAGACATAAAAACGCGTAACGTAGCTGCCGAGGCGATGCTGACGCAGCAGATTCAGCAGCAGCGCCAGTATCCCGCCGCCCAGCAGGGATAATACCGCCAGGTTGAGCGTCAGCGGCAGTCCGCGCAGCAGCGCCGCCAGCGTGTGCTGTAAAAAGGTGAAATCCATCGTGGCTCCTTACAACCGCGCGCGTTGTTGCCCGCGCATGGCCACTTTTTCCACATAGCGGAAGAAGAAATCTGAACAGGTGGTGATAATCAGGTAAATCACCGCGCCTACGCTGTAGAAGAAAAACGGCATCTGGGTGGAATTCGACGCGGTGGAAATCTGGTTCATGGTTTCCACCAGCCCGGTCACCGATACCAGCGCCGACTCCTTAATCACCGATTGCCACTGATTACCCATGCCCGGCAGCGCGGTGCGCAGCGCCTGCGGCACAATCATGCGGCGGAACAGCATAAAACGGCCCATACCGGTGACCGTAGCGGCTTCCAGCGTGCCGGCAGGAATCGCGTAAAACGCGCCGCGGAATACGCTGCTCTGATAAGCACCAGAAATCAGCCCGATGGCGATCGCGCCGGCAACGAAGCCGTTAACGTCAAACGGTCCCTGCAGGCCGATAGCTTCACCGATAAACCCGACCACCTGTCGGCCACCAAAGTAGAACAGGTAGATCACCAGCAGCTCCGGCACGCCGCGAAACAGCGTGATGTAGCCGCTGGCAAGACGCTGCTGCCAGCGGCCGCCACCAATCTGCATCCAGCACAGCAGGCTGCCGAGCATCGCGCCCAGCAGCCACGCACACAGCGAGACCGTTACCGTGACGGTGGCGGCGTCCAGCAGCACGCCGCCCCAGCCTTCGTCACCAAAACCTAACAGTTGCCAGTCAATAGTCATAAGCGCTCAGCATTATTCCGCAGGCGCGACGTTCTCGCCGAACCATTTCTCTGACAGTTGCTTCAGCGTGCCGTCTTTGATCATCGACACCAGCGCCTGATCCAGCGCGGCTTTCAGCTCCGGATTGTTTTTACGAATGGCAATCGCCGAGCCCTGGCCCAGCACACCGCCCACAAAGCCGTAACCGGTGCTGTTTACCGTATCCGCGTGTTTTTTCACATAAGCATTGAGGTTGGTGCGCGATGCCATGACCGCATCAACCCGGCCATTGAGCAGATCGGCGAAGGTTTCCGGGCCGGCCTGATAGGTACGGATAGTCGCGACATCACCGAGGTATTTGTTGAGGAAATCGGCCTGAATGGTAGCGACCTGCACCGCAATGGTTTTGCCTTTGAACTTAGCCTTCAGCGCGTCGATGGCTTTGTTCATACCGGCTTCATCGGTCGCCTGTACCACTTCACCGTTGCCCGGCAGGGTATCCACTGCGCTGCCCTTCAGCGTGACGAAGCCCGAAACGCTCACGGTGTACTGATGGGTAAAATCCACCACTTCTTCACGTTTTGGCGTCACGGTGACGGCATCGACCACCGCATCATATTTGCCATCAGCGAGGCCGGGGATCAGTCCGGACCACTTCTGTGCGACGATTTCATATTTGAATCCCGCGCGTTTCGCCAGTTCGGCCACCATATCGGGCTCGTAGCCGACAATTTTGCCGCTCGGCGTGGACTGGTTAAACGGCGGATAGGCCGCTTCGGTGGCGAATTTTAACGTGCCAAAATCTTTGGCCTGAACCACAGCGGCAGCAGCCAGCAGCAACATGCCCGCGGAGGCGGAGAACAGCCCTTTACGCATCATCATAAAACCTCATTATTATCAGGAGAGTAAGTCGATCGCTATACGGGCCAGAGCCTGTGTGCCAGCGTGAATGCTGCGTTCGTCCGGCTGATAGTCGGAGTTGTGCAGATGGTCGTCGCGCCCCGGCGCGCCAGAGCCGATATGGATTTGACAGCCCGGCACACGCTCAGTAAACAGCGAGAAATCTTCCGCGCCAAAGCTGCTGCTGGGTTTTGCCACCACCGGCTTGCCGAACTGGTGCGAGAGGATCGGCTCCAGTGCATCAATCAGCGCATCATCATTCATCAGCGGCGGTACGCCTCGCTGATAATTGACCTCAATCCGCGTATTGAGCGACAGCGCGACACCGGCACAGATGCGGCGGAAAGCGCCTTCCATGTGAGCGCGCGCCTGCGGTGATTTAGCGCGGATGGTGCCCTGAATCAGGCAGCTGTCGGAGATGATGTTATGGGTGGTGCCGCCGTGGATATGGCCAATCGTCAGCACAGCAGAGTTCGCCGGATCGAGCTCGCGCGACACAATGGTCTGCAACTGCGTTACCAGGCTGGCGGCGGCAATGATCGGATCGGTACCCATGTGCGGACGGGCGGCGTGGGTGGATTTGCCGTGAATCACTACGTCGAATTCATCGCTGGAGGCGGTGCTGGCACCGCGCGTCAGGGCGATTTCTCCTGCGGCCAGCTCTGGCTTATTGTGCAGCGTGATCGCCACATCAATGCCGTCCGCTGCGCCGGCAGCAATCATGGCTTGCGCGCCGCTCTCTGGCGTCTCTTCCGCCGGCTGAAAAATCAGCCGCACAGTGCCGTGCAGCTGGCTGCGCAGGTCCGCGAGGACCGCCGCGACGCCGAGCAGCGTAGCCGTGTGGATATCATGGCCGCAGGCGTGCATTTTACCCGGCCAGATGCTGCTAAACGGCAGATCGGTTTGCTCATGAATCGGCAGCGCATCCATATCGGCACGCAGCAGCACGGTCCTGCCCGGCTGCGCGCCGGTAATGTCCACCATCACGCCGGTGCGGCCCACGCCGGTTTGCGGCGTCAGCCCGAGGCGCAGCAATTCCTGTTCCACGATGGCTGCGGTGCGGATGGTGTCGAAACCAAGTTCCGGATGTGCGTGAATATCGCGCCGGATGGCGATGAGGTGCGCCTGCATGCTTTCACTTCTGGCGCTGATATCCCTGGCTAAAAGAATTTTATGATCGGTCATGGTGGTAATACGGTTATGCAGGCTGTCGCCTGGCCGTTATGGCATTTTTATGAAATTCAGCGTTTTATTTATTCACAGCCCTCAGCAGATTGCAACGCACAATTCCTTCCCTTAATTGCTGAATTTGCGTGATATTTTTCTAAAACCCTGCCTGGGCAGGATAAACCTTATAAAATGCATGCTCAGTCAATTATAACATTCATAATTCGCAGGCGATCATCAGTTTTACTGATTTTGTTATTGAACATAAAAGCATCGCATTGCTCAGCCATCAATCTTTGCTCTGCTCCGCCTGACTGAGTAGCCACGCACGAACCGCACTCACCGTTGCCTGCTCACGCGGACGACGCGGAGCCACCAGATACCAGCCGGCATCAACGGGCATCTCACGCTGCCAGGCGGGAACCAGCCGACCGCTGGCCAGATCGTTCTGCACAAAATGCGGGCTGGTCAGTGCGATACCCTGACCACTCAGCGCCGCTTCCAGTGCCAGCGCGGTCTGGTTGAAGCGCAGATGATGCTGATGCTGCAGCGACTGCCCGGGGAACATAAACGCCAGGAACGCCGGCCACAGGTGATGGCCATCGTGCAGCAGCGGATAGCGCAGGCAATTTTCTGGCTGCGCTGCATCACCGTGTTGTGCCAGCAGCGCCGGGCTGACCACCGCCAGCACCGTCTGGCTAAACAGCAGCGTGGCCTCCAGCCCGCTACCAAACGGCGGCCGGCCATAGCGCACCGCCAGATCGACGCCTTCATGGTGAAACTGCACCAGCCGTTCAGAGGCCAGCACGCGCAGGTCGATATCCGGCCAGGCCGCGGTAAATGCCGGTAAACGCGGCAGCATCCAGCGGCTGGCAAAGGTCGGTGTTACGCTCAGCGTCAGGCGATCCGGCTCCGGGCGCAGCGTGCGCGTCGCCTCATCAATCAGCTCAAATGCCTGGCGAATGTGCACCGCATAGCCTGCACCGGCAGCGGTCAGCGCCAGCGAACGCGGCAACCGATCGAACAGTTTCAGGCCCAGGCTGGCCTCCAGACCGCGAATATGCTGTGCCACCGCACCCTGCGTCACGCCGAGCTCTTCAGCGGCGAGGCGAAAATTAAGGTGCCGCGTCACGGCTTCGAATACCCGTAGCGCATTCAGCGACGGTAATGCCTGAAAGCCCTGATTCATCCTGTAGTTTTCCTATCGTCAATTGCCAGCTGAGCTGACTCTCTGCTGCATCTCCAGGCCATTATACTGGCATCACAGGATTTTTAATTGATGAGGTTACTCACATGACAGTAGAAAAAGTTGCGGTAATTGTCGCAGGTGGCAGCGGTATGGGCGCAGCGGCAGCGGAGAAGCTGGCCAGCGAGGGTTTCAGGGTTGCGATTCTTTCCTCCTCCGGCAAAGGCGAGGCACTGGCAAATCGTCTGGGCGGGCTCGGCATTACCGGTTCGAATCAGTCAGTAGACGATTTGCAGCAATTGATTGATGCCACACTGGCGCGCTGGGGACGTATCGACGTGCTGGTTAACAGTGCCGGTCACGGTCCGCGCGCGCCGATCCTTGAATTAAGCGATGATGCGTGGCAGCAGGGAATGGAAACCTACTTCCTCAACGTGGTGCGCGCTGTACGCCTGGTCACGCCGATCATGCAGCAGCAGGGTGGCGGCAGTATCATTAATATCTCATCGGCATGGACGTTTGAACCCACCGACATGTTCCCGACCTCGGCCGTGTTCCGTGCCGGTCTGGCTTCTTTCAGTAAAATCTTTGCCGACACCTACGCAGCTGAGAATATTCGTATCAATAACGTCCTGCCAGGCTGGATTGATAGCCTGCCGAAAACGGATGAACGGCGCGACAGCGTGCCCATGCAGCGCTATGGCACGGCTGCAGAAGTGGCGGCTACCATTGCGTTTCTTGCTTCGCCCGGCGCGGCTTATATCACCGGGCAGAATCTTCGCGTGGACGGCGGCGTCACGCGCAGCGTGTAACCGGCTTTGCTGTGCCAGCTGGCCACAGCGGCACCTGATATCCGCTGTGGCTATCGCCTGCCTGCTAAGGTATTTCTCAGCCTGTTTTCAAGACTGGTCTTGTCGTTTCGCGGCCTTATAACACGTCAGAATGTTCTTATTCGCTGACAGAATTTTCTGTTCTCAGCTGCCGGATATTCCCTGTAAAACTTTCTGATTTGAGGTCGCTATGCCACTGCTTCTTCGTATGCGTCTGCAATCGCTGCTGACTCCCGAACGCCATCTGATCTGGCGTTTCCTGCTGACAGGTTGTGCATTTTTCTGGATTCTGCTGGTGGTTGCCGTGATGGGGCTGCGCTGAACAGTTGCTGGCTGTTGTGAGGGATGATTATGGTATTAATGTTATCGCCGCGCCTCAGTGCGCTGCTGAGTTTTTCCCGCCGGTTACTGTGCCAGCTGGCACTGGCTGCCAGCCTGCTGTTCTGGATCGGCGTGGTGGCGGCAATCGTCATTGCGTACTGACCTAATGCGCCTGTAGCCGCGCGGATAACTGTTCCGGCGGCAGCAGCGCAAAGGCGCGTTTCATCACCCGCGCCTCGTCAGCCGGGGTGCGACCAAACATCCGCTTAAACTCCCGGTTAAACTGTGAATCACTTTCGTAACCAACGCGTGCGGCGGCACCGGCAGCGGTGAGATTATCGCGAATCATCATCAAACGCGCCTGATGCAGCCGCAGCGACTTGAGATACTGAATCGGCGAGGTCTGCGTGACGCTTTTGAAATGCAGATGGAAGCGCGGAACGCTCATGCCCGCTTCGCTGGCCAGATGCGGCACATCCAGCGGCTGCTGCCAGTCAGCATGAATGCGCTGCAACGCCCGCGCGATGCGGCCAAAATGCCCCTGATAGGTCAGCGCTGCGCGCACCGCACCGCCCTGCTCACCCAGCAACACACGAAAGCAAATCTCTTCTACCCGTGCCGGGCCTAAAACCTGCGCTTCAAGCGGATCGCTCAGCGCCTGCAACAGGCGCAGCGTGCTGTCCGCCAGCGTCTCATTTACCGGCGTCGAAATAATGCTGGCTGGTGTCTCCGCAAGCGGAATGTCTGCCGCTGCGACCTGCGTCACCAGTCGTGCCAGCGTGGCCGCATCCAGACGGATAGCCAGCCCCAGCAGCGGTTCAGCCGAGGTCGCTTCAGTCTCAGCGGAGAACGGCAGCGGCACCGACAACACCAGATAGTGCTGTGCGTCGTAGCGATACATTTTGTCGGCCAGAAACGCCCGCTTCGAGCCCTGACAGATAATGATGATGCTCGGCTCATAAAGAACCGGCGTGCGCGCCCACTGCCGGTCGGCACGCATAAAGCGCACGCTGTCGAGCAGTGAGGCGGTATAACCTTCCTGCGGTGCCAGCTGGCGCAGCAGCGCGCAGGTCTGCTGTTGTACGGTTTGCGACATAACGGATTTCCGGTGAGAGGTTCAGGCAAAGCATAGCCAGGTTTATTCCTTACTCACAACCGTGACGAGAGAATCAGGCAATGATGCGCCACAATCCGGTCTGTTCGCTTTAGCCGGCGTTTTCCACAATAGCCTAGTCAACCAACACGAGGAAACCATCATGGCTCATTCCAATGCGAAAGTGATTATTCTGACCGGCGCCAGCAGCGGCATCGGCGAAGCGATAGCGCGTCTGCTGGCCAGTCAGGGGCATAAACTGGTGCTGGGCGCGCGCCGTACCGATCGGCTGGCGATACTGTGTGATGAACTGCGTGCCAGCGGCGCACAACTGGATTATCTGGCCACCGACGTGACGCAGCGTGCCGATACGCAGCAGCTGGCCGATTTTGCCCGCGATAAATATGGCCGGATTGATGTGATGATCAACAATGCCGGCGTTATGCCGCTGTCGCCGCTCAGTGCGCTGAAGGTGGATGAATGGGATCGTATGCTCGACGTCAACGTGCGTGGCGTACTGTACGGCATCGCTGCCGTGCTGCCGGTCATGGAATCGCAGCAAAGCGGCCATATCATCAATATCGCCTCGATTGGTGCGCTGGCGGTATCGCCGACGGCAGCGGTGTACTGCGCCACAAAATTCGCGGTTCGCGCCATTTCGGATGGCCTGCGTCAGGAATCGCGCCAGCTGCGTGTGACGGTCATTAATCCCGGCGTGGTGGAATCGGAACTGGCGGACACCATCACTGACGAGACCGCACGCGTGGCCATGCAGAGCTATCGCCAGATTGCGTTAAAACCCGAAGCCATTGCGCAGGCGGTGAGCTGGGCCATTAATCAGCCTGGCGAAGTTGATGTCAATGAGATCACGGTGCGCCCTACTGCCAGCGCGCATTGAGGCTAATGAAGCGTGGCGATTTCAGGCTGAAATCGCCCTGGCCTGCGCGTCTGGTGACAGCGCGCGCAGGCCATCACGCTTACAGCCAGCCCGCTTTTTTCAGTCGCCACCACATAACGAAACAGATCACCAGCGTGACCGCCAGCGCCGCCGGATAGCCAAAGTGGCTGTGCAGCTCTGGCATGTCTGAGAAGTTCATACCGTACATACTGAAGATGATAGTCGGCACAATCAGTATTGCCCCCCAGCCGGCCAGCTTTTTATTCACCTCACTCTGCTGTACCGAGACCAGCGCCAGATTCACCTGCATGGCGCTGGCCAGCGTTTCGCGCATGTCTTCGGCATCAATCATGACGTGGTGCGCGTGATCCTGCACGTCGCGCAGATAGGCGCGCAGATTTTTCGGGATGATATCTTCATGGAAGCGCACCAGCTGCGGGCAGATCTCTGTCACCGGCATCGCCGCATTGCGCAACGACAGCAGCTGACGCCGCAAGTGGTAGACATTCTCCAGCGTGACGCTGTCAAAGCGGGTGGTGAACATGCCGTCTTCCAGGTCAGCAATACGTTCACTCAGCGATTCGGTGATTTTGCTGTAGTTGTCGACGATAAAATCGAGAATGCAGTAGAGCGCATAGCCGGGTCCCTGGCACAGCATGGCATGATTTTTCTCGGCTTTGGCGCGGATCGCTTTATAGCCCTCAACCGAACCGTGACGCACGGTAATCAGAAAATTTTTGCCGAGGAAAAAGTGGGTTTCGCCAAAGCTGATGCGCTGGCGATCTTCCATGTGTGCGGTTTTCACCACGATAAATACCGATTCGCCGTACTGCTCAATCTTGGGCCGCTGATGCGCCACCAGCGCATCCTCAATCGCCAGCTCATGCAGGCTAAACTCCTCCTGCAGCGTTTGCATGAACGCCGGATCGGGTTGATACAGGCCAAGCCAGACGAACGATTTTTCCTCTTTCAGCACTTCGCTGATTTGATCGACTTCGACATGCTCTTCGCGTTTGCCGTGGCGATACACCACGCAGTTAATCACCATTTTCGCGTTGTCCTTGTTGTACTCACTATCCCTAATCATAGCTGCAAAGCCTGAGCTGCATTTCGATACACGCTAAATCCGCACCGGCCAGCGCAGAGGGATAAAGCGCCTCGCGCAGCGTGCTGAAACCGTGACGTAAATAAAAACCACTGGCATTCGGTGTCGCAGCCAGTGTCAGGTGGCTAAACGCACGACGGCGTGCTTCAGCAATAATGGCGTGCATAATCGCACTGGCATAGCCTTTACCGTGGCAGGCTGGCAAAGTAAAAATCGCTTCAACGCTGTCGCTTTGCAGATCGAGAAAGCCGGTCGCAGCCACACCGTACTTTGCATCATCAATCACATAAAAAGGATTATTTTTCACGGCATCGTAGTAAGCATGCGGTAATTCGTCCGGCGTCCATGCGGCAATGATCTCAGCGGAGTAAACCTCACGACAGCCATGCCGAATGGCAAGATTACGGATTCGCCATAGGGCCGGTGTTTCATCAATGTGGGCTAGTCACGGCGTCATCTTTACTCCTGTTGAGCTAACTGCGGACTTGCCACAGTAGCAAAAAAACGTGATGAAAAGATAACGCCGCCGCTTAAGGCACGCCAAAATAGCGCAGCAGCGCCGTCATCACAGCCGCACCGATGATTACCAGTATCAATGGCGCGCGACGCCAGGCGAGAAACACCGCGAACAACACGCCGGTCAGTCGCGCGACGCCGGCGAAATCGGTGCCCTCAAACAGCGCGGTGGTGACAGCGACAGCCAGTAGCAGCACCGTTGCCGCGTCGGACAGCATGTTGCGCACACGTTCCGACATGTGCATCCGGCTGCCCAGCCGGTAACCGGCAAAGCGAATCGCATACGTCCCTGCAGCCAGCAGCGCGATGCCGGCAATCACTAAACTATTTTGCATCTTTGCGCTCCCGCCAGCTCAGCAAACCGAGTAAAGAAAACAGCACCGGCATACCGGCTGGCACAAAAGGCGTTGCCAGTACGGACAGCAGTGCACCGAAGGTGGCCGGAATGCGCGTGCGACGCTGGCGCAGCGCCGGGAAAATCAGCGCGATCAGGATGGCCGGAAACACCGCGTCCAGGCCAATCGCCGACACATCAGGAATAAAGCGTCCAATCACCGCACCGGCAATCACCGTGAGCGGCCAGATGGCAAAAATACCCAGTCCGCAAATCCAGTAAGCCGCCCGACGCTGCGCCAGCTTTGGCTGTGAAATACCGAACACCACGCTCTCGTCATTCATGATATGGCAGCCCAGCAGGCTGCGTCCGCCCTGCCCGACCAGGTCTTTCACCGCAATGCCAAACGGCAGATGACGCGCGTTGACCAGTAAACCTGCAGCGGCAGCGGTTAACGGACTGCCGCCGCCCGCCACGATGCCGATAAATAAAAACTCGGACGCCCCCGCCAGCACCAGCGTCGAGAGCGCAATCGGCACCCAGAGCGGAAAACCGTCAGCAGCGGCGAGAGAACCATAGGAGAGGCCAACGATGCCGTCGGCCAGACAAACAAGGAAGATCGCTTTCAATACGCCGCGATCAAGCGGTACGGCACCCAGACGCATCACAATTTGATCTCATAACGAACAAGAAAGCCGTTATAATGAACGCGCCGTACTTGTTTTACAAGATGAACAAATCGTTCGATATAAAGAACAGGAGTAATTGTGACCCCGCCCATTGCTATCATTGCCGCCGGACTGGTGCGCGAACGCCAGCGCGCCGGACTTTCGCTGACGGAAGTGGCGCGCCGCGCTGGCATCGCCAAGTCAACGCTGTCGCAACTGGAGGCAGGCAACGGTAATCCCAGCATTGAGACGTTATGGTCACTGTGTGTGGCGCTGAATATTCCGTTTGCACGGCTGATGGAGCCGGAAGTGAAAAAGATGCAGGTGATTCGGCGTGGCGAAGGCATGGTGGTGTCAGCAGAGTTAGCGGACTTTCAGGCCGCGCTACTGGCCAGCTGTCCGCCGGGCGGCCGCCGCGATCTGTATCTGATCACCAGCCAGCCCGGCGCACCGCGCGCCTCAAAACCGCATCCACCGGGTTCTGTCGAACACATCATCCTGGCACGCGGCCGCGCGCGGGTTGGCCTGATGGAATCGCCGGTCGAACTGTTCCCGGGCGATTATATTTGTTATCCCGCCGATGAACCGCACATCTTTGAGGCGCTAGAAGCCGACACCATGGCGGTACAGTTGTCAGAGCAGAATTAAAGAAATTTCGCTGCGCCTGACTATCACAATTTCCTATGACTAATGCGGATGATTGCGCTGCGGCGCGGTGGCATGCTGTCAGCATCATTGGCAGAACAGCAGGAACATATGGACATTATTCCCGCGCAGCCGCATCACGCGGCGGCGATACAGAAGATTTACGCCTGGCACGTGCTGCACGGCACCGCAACCTTCGAAACGGAACCGCCGGCGGAGAGTGAAATGCTGCGGCGTATCAATGACGTGCATGAGCGCGGCGGTTACTGGCTGGTGGCTGAAGAGCAGGATCAGGTGCTGGGTTACTGCTATCTCGCGCCGTATCGTCCGCGTTATGCCTACCGCTTCACGCTGGAAGACTCTATCTATCTCGACCCGCAGCAAACCGGACGCGGCATCGGTAAGGCGCTGCTGCAAAAAGCGGTGGCGCTGGCCGAAGCCGCTGGCTTTCGCCAGATCATCGCGATTATCGGTGACAGCGCCAACCAGGGCTCGCTGGGAGTACACCGGGCGCTCGGTTTTGAGCACACCGGCGTGATGAAATCGGTGGGTTACAAACATGGCCGCTGGCTGGACACCGTGGTAATGCAACGGAGTCTCGGGCCCGGTGACAGCCAGCCGCCCGGTCGCTAAGCCGCTTCCATGGCGATCACCCGATGCGTGCCTTTCTCCAGCAGATCGCGGTCATGACTCACCAGCAGCACCGCGCACTGCTGCTCGCGCGCCAGTTCCACGATCAACTGCCATGTTTGCTGCTGCACCAGCGGATCGAGGCGTGACGTCGGCTCATCGGCAAACAGAAATACCGGCCGCAGCAGCATCACCCGTAGCAGCGCGAAGCGCTGCAGTTCGCCGCCGGAGAGCGCCTCTGGTCGCCGCGTCAGCAGCGCGGGATGCAAAGCCAGCCGCGTCATGAGCGCATCGCGCTGTGCCGGCGGGAGAGCGTGACGCCGCAGCACATCGTTGATGCTTTGCCCCAGCGTGCGCTGCGGCGGAAACAGCGCGGAAGGATCCTGATAGATTTTCTGATATTTCAGCGCATCCGCATCAGCGTGGTGCGTTACGCGGCCCTGCTGCGGCGCGAGCAACCCTAACAGCACGTCGCCGAAGCTGCTTTTGCCGCTGCCGCTGGCACCGTGCAGGCCAACGATTTCACCGGCGTGCAGCGTGAAATCGCGTGGCACACCCAGCCTTTTGCCCCCGCGCGCCAGCACAATGTCCTGGGCGCTGATCACCGGCCTGGCACCGATCACCGTTTGTTGTCGGGCGGGCCAGACGGCCGGATCGGCAGCCAGCAGCGCGCGCGTGTAAGGCTGCTGCGGTGACTGCAACACCTGCTGCGCCGGGCCCTGTTCAATCACGCTGCCTTTATGTATTACCAGCACGTCGCCGCCCAGCTGGCGTGCCAGGGTGATGTCATGGGTGATGGTCAACAGCATGCCGCCATCGGCCACTTCGCGCTGTAACAGCTGGCTGACTCCGTCGCGGCGCGCCACATCCAGCCCTTTGGTCGGCTCATCGGCAATCAGAACCTGCGCGCCACCGGCACGGGCTGCCGCAAACGCGGCGCGCTGTGCCATGCCGCCGGAAAGCTGCCACGGATAACGCCGTGCCGCCGCGGCCAGGCCAAGCTGCTGCAGATCCTGCTGCGCCGCTGCAGCGCTGGCGGCGGGCGGCAAACCGCGCACGAAGCGATGCCCTTCCGCCACCTGTTGCTGAATCGCCATGGTCGGATCGAGCGACAACCACGGCTCCTGCGGCAGTGAAGCCAGCGTATTGCCCCACAACCGACGCAGCTGCGCCGTATCCTGCGGCAGCTGAAAGCGTCTGCCGTTGATCATCAACTCACCGCTGGCCTGCAGCGATGGCGGCAATATCCCCATGATCGCCTGCGCCAGCAGACTTTTCCCCGATCCGGTTTCGCCGAGCAGCGTCAGCGGCCGACCAGGTTGTAGCCGCACATCCACCGGCTCAACCAGTGTTTCAGTCGCTGTGGCAACGCTCAGCCCGGTGATCTGTAATCCCTTCATCATCGCTCCTTTTTCATCAGCAGATTGAGGCTGATCAACAGTAAAAACAGTGCGGCTACCGGCTGCATCAGCAGCCACGGCGCTTCCCACGCAAACGGCAGCAGTTCGGTCATCATCAGGCCCAGCTCCGGCGTGGGCGGACGCACGCCAACGCTGATAAACCCGAGCGCCGACACCGCCATGATGGCGCTGCTGAAAGAGAACAAGGTTAGCGTCAGCAGCACCGGTGCCAGCGCAGGCCACAGATGATGACGAAAACGATACCAGGCAGTGAACCCGAGCAGTTTGCTGGCCTGCATACCGGGCGCCTGCACAATTGGCCGCAGCGTGGCACGCGTGACGCGGAAAAATTCCACCCACAGCACCAGCGAAATGCCCAGCCACAGCATCTGGGGCGCGTCTGGCGCAATGGCGGCCAGTAGCAGTACCAGCAGCAATCCCGGCAGCGCGAGGCACATATCGCCAACGATGCTCAGCAATCGCTCAGGCCAGCCACAGTACAGTGCACTGAGCACACCGGTGAACACGCCCGCTATCAGCGCACTGATCACGCACAGGGCTGCCAGCCCGAGTGACAGGCGCAGCGCGGCGCTGAGGCGCGTTAACATATCGCGACCGAGATGGTCGAAACCGAGCAAATGGCTGCGGTTGGGCGTCTGCAGCATCTGCAGCAAATCCTGCTGTAGCGGATCGCCGTGCTGAATCAGCGGCAGCACAAACGCGTAAGCCAGCAGCACCGCCAGCAGTACCAGACCCACCCAGCGTGAAAGCGTCATCTTCATGCGCGCGCCCCCCGGGGATCGAGCAGATGACAACCGGCATCCACCAGCATGTTCAGCAGGACAAACAGCAGGCCGAGCGTCATGGCGCTGGCCTGAATCACCGGTACGTCACGCGCAAAAATGGCGTGCACCAGAGCGTGACCGATTCCCGGCCATGCAAACAGGGTTTCCACCACCACCACGCCTTCCACCAGCCAGACAAACTGCATGCCAAACCACGTCAGCACCGGCGCGCTCAGATTACGCAGGCCGTGACGCAGCAGCAGGCGCGCGGGTGCCAGTCCTTTTTGCGCTCCCCAGCGATAGTAACCGGACGACACCACCTGCCAGGTGGCTTCGCGCACCACGCGCACGCCGACGGCCGTCAGCGACAGTGCCAGCGTCAGTGCCGGCAACAGGAAATGGCGCAGCTCGCCGTGACCGGCGCTCGGCAGCCAGTCGAGTTGCAGCGCGAACAGCAGGATCAGCAACATGCCGAGTGCAAAATGCGGCACCGATTTTAGCAAGGCGGTCAGCCAGAACAGCGCACGGTCAAGCCGGCCGTTGGCGTGGCAACAGGCCCAGATGCCGAGCGGCAGCGTCAGCAGCAACGCCAGCAGCAGCGAAACGCCCGCCAGCGCCAGCGTCTGGCCCAGCTGCCAGCGCAGCTCATCCATCACCGGCTCACCGGAAACCAGCGAGCGGCCAAAGTTAAACTGCAGCAGATCGAAGAGCCAGTGCAGCAGCGCACTGCCGCCGCTAAGCGCTCCATCCAGCTCCTGCTGTACCCGCGCCACCGCTTCGGCATCGACGCGATCGTAACCATAGCGCCCCGAGGCGATGCGCCACGCCATGTCGCCCGGCAGCGCCTGCACCAGCAGCCAGGTCAGTAATCCTACCGCCAGCACCACGAACAGCGCCTGCGCCATGCGCCAGCTGAGTTGTTTAATCATGGCTCCCCCAGTGCATCTGGCGCAGGCCGAAGTGGCGTTCAAACGGATCGAGTTTGACGCCCTGCAGCTGGCTATTAACCGCCGCAGACTGCTGATACCAGGCCAGCGGAATCACCGGCAGATCCTGTTGCAGCGCACGGGTGATGACGCTGCGCGCCCCGGCGCGGGCTGCGCCATCGGTGGATTGCGTCAGCGTGTGGAGCGCCGCGTCGAAGCCTGCCGCATGCCAGTTCATCGCCCCCCAGTCACCGCCGTGGGTGCCATAATCCTGCAGCAGCGTTCCGGTCGGATCGGGCGTCAGGGCAAAGTTGCGCGCAAACAGCGCCAGCTGCAGACGGTTATTGTGGTGCTGCGCCGGGATCTCGCTGGCATTGGTCGCATTGATTCGCACGTCTATGCCAACCTGACGCAGCTGCTGCTGAATCACCATCGCCATCAGCGGCAGCTCAGGGCGATCGGGATAGGTCAGCAGCGTCAGGCTAAAGCGCTGGCCGTTGCGCGTCAGTACGCCATCCGCGCCGCGTTGCCAGCCGGCCGACTGTAATAACTGAGCAGCCTGCTGCGGCTGATAGTGCAGCGGCGTGAGTGCCGGGTTGTGCCACTCTGCCATGTTAGGGGGAAACAGCTGGCTGGCTGCGCCCGGATAACGCAGCACCGCCTGCGCCAGCGCGTTACGATCGATCGCCATGCTAATCGCCTCACGTACCGGCAGTTCCGCCAGCAGCGGATCGGCCAGATTAAGCTTCAGCATCAACGTGCGCGGCACCGGAATCGCCGGGATGTGCAGCGACGCTTTGCGTGCCAGGCGCTGCCGGCTGGCGGCATCAAGGTTAAACACGTAATCTGCATCACCGCTTTCTGCCAGTAGCGCACGGGTTTCCGCGCGGCCGGTCGCCAGATAGCTGGCGGCGGCAATCGCCGGTTTCTCGCCCCAGTAATCCGCGAAGCGCGCCACCGTCAGCGACTGCGGCGGCTGGAAGGAAGTGAGCGTAAACGGCCCGCTGCCAATAATGCGCGTGATGTTGCCCTGCGCATCCCAGCTGGCCAGTGCGAGGATTTGCGAGCGGCTTTCCGCCAGGACTGACAGCAGCGGCGTGAAGGGTTCACGCAGCGTGATGGTGACAAGCTGCCCTGCCCCGCTGATGTCGGCGATTGGCGTTTTGTCCAGTAAGCCCGCTTTGCCGCGTGCGGTGTTGAGTGATTTCACCACGGCAACCGCATCCAGCAGCGAGCCATCGTGAAAATGCACGCCGTCGCGCAGCTGGAACTGCCAGCGCAGCCCATCGTCAGAGACCTGCCAGCGCTGCGCCAGCGCCGCCACCGGCTCACCGCGTTCGTTCACTTCTACCAGCGTTTCAACCACATCCATGCGCAACAGAATGTCGCCGGAGAGCGCCGGATCGCTGCCTTTAATTTCAAACGGTGCGGCAATCCGCACCGGTTTTTCGGGTGTGCTCGCCGCCACAACGGCGCAGGAAGCCAGGCCGAGCGCCGCAGCGATCAGCAAATTTTGCATTGATTTCATTAAATTTTCCGAATAAACCGTTACACTATCATCGAATAAATTACGTTATAACATAACAATTCACACTTTAACACACGGTGATTGCAGGGAATTCGTCAGGCGCTTGTTGCCTTTTAACCGTCGCGACAGGTTAACGCTGCGCGCGGCAGCCTGGCTGAGGTATGCTTGAGAAGAACTCTAACCCGTGAGGAAACGCCGTTATGCCAGAGATTGTCGTTTATGCTGCGGAAGGCCGTAGCGTTGAGCAGAAGAAAAAGTTACTTAAAGCCATCACCCAGGCGGTGGTGGATTCGTTTGAGATTGATGCTGATGTGGTCACCGTGTCGATTATCGAAACGCCGAAGCATCATAAATCCAAAGGCGGCGTGCCGTTCGACGAACGTTAAGATCAGCCCGGTTCAGGCGTACTGAATATTCATGATGCCGCGCTCGCTGCGGTTGACGATGGCCTCGACCTGCCACGTCCGCTGAATCAGAGCAGGCGTCAGCACGGCGGCGGGCTCACCGCTCGCCACCACTTGCCCGTGCTGCAGCACCACCAGATGCTGGCAAAATTTTGCCGCCAGATTCAGGTCGTGCAGGGCCACAATCACCGTGACCGGCAGTGCGGCAATCAGCCGCATCAGCTCGAGCTGAAACTGAATATCCAGATGGTTAATCGGCTCATCCAGCAACAGGATATCCGGCTGCTGCGCGAGCGCACGTGCGATCTGGCAGCGCTGGCGTTCGCCACCGGACAGCCGCTGCCACGACCGCCCGGCCAGCGCATCCAGTTTCATCAGCGACAGCGCGTGCTGCACTGCCGTTTCATCTGCCGTCCGCCACGGGCTGAACGCGTTGCGATGCGGCGCCCGCCCCAGACGCACGATGTCGCTAACGCACATCTCAGCTTCCATTTCGGCATGCTGCGGCACGAAGGCCAGCGTACGGGCACGCTGCCGCCGGCTGAGTTGGTTCAGCCGCGTGCCGCCCATCTCCAGCCCGTTATAAGCACAAGGCTGAACGCCCGCCAGCGCACGGATGAGCGTCGATTTGCCCGAGCCATTAGGGCCGAGCAACCCGACCGTTTGTCCCCGCTGCGCCGCAAAACTGATGTCAGATAACACGCTGCGCGCCTGTAGCGTCACGCTCAGGTTATCCACCGCGACATACTTCATGATTTCTCCCGGTTGCGATACAGAATCAGGGCGAACACCGGAGCGCCGACTAGCGCCGTCACTACGCCTATCGGCAGCACCTGATGGGTGATTAACGTGCGCGATACCAGGTCGGCAATCACCATGAAATGGCAGCCGCCCAGGAATGCGAGCGGGATCGTCACCAGATGACGCGGCCCGGCAATCATGCGGGTGATATGCGGGATCACCAGCCCGACAAAACCGACCGCGCCAATCGCGCTGACGATTACCGCCGTCACTAACGCAGTGGTCAGCAGTAATACGATGCGCACCGCTGAAACCTGCGTGCCCAGCGTCGCGGAAACTTCCGCGCCAAACGAGAAGGTATCCAGCGCGCGCGCATGGTAGAGCACAGTCAGCAGACCGGCGAGGGTTACGGCAAAACACAGTAATGCATCTGCCCAGCGCACGCCGCTCAGGCTGCCGAGCAGCCAGAACATCACGCCGCGCGACTGCTCAGCATTGGCCGCCGTGCTGACAATGTAAGCGGTCAGCGCATTAAATAATTGCGTCCCGGCAATACCGGCCAGAATGATGCGCGCGGTGTTTTCCCGCATGCCGCCGGAGAGCAGAACAATCAGCATAAATGCAAGACAGGCACCGCCAAACGCGCCGGCACCGGTGGTGATGGCCTCGCCGCCGATGCCAAGCAGCATCACGCACACCGCGCCGGTTGATGCACCGGCGGAAATCCCCAGCAGATAAGGGTCGGCCAGCGAATTGCGCAGCAACGACTGCAACACCATCCCACACAGTGCCAGGCCGCCGCCGCTGCTCGCCGCCATCAGCGCGCGGCTCATGCGGTATTGCCAGACGATGCCGGCTTCCAGCGCCGGCAGGTCGTAATGGGTGATGCCAAGACCATTGGTGATGGCCTGCGCGGTCAGGGTAAAGCTGATCGCGACATCGCCGGTTGCCGCGGCCAGCGTCATCATCACCGGCAGGCTGAGCGCGCCCGCAGCAATCAGCAGGCCGGTGCGCCAGTAACAGACAGCGTGAGCGCTCATCGGGCAGGTGCGAAAGCAGCGATCTGCTGACCGATCAGCTCCACGGCCTCTACGTTGCGCAACGAGGGATTCAGTGACATGGCCGGTACCACCACGATGTGGCCGTTTTTCACCGCTGGCATTTCACGCGTCACCGGATCGCTTTGCAGAAAGTGTTTTTTAACCGCGACGTCATCGGCGGGATAGAGCCGCCGCGCCATGCTGGCAATAACGATGATGTCCGGCTGCGCGGAGACAATGTGCTCCCACGTGACCGCCGGCCACTCTTCGTCTGAATCGATAATGTTAGTCAGACCGAGCGTCTGGCTGATCCAGCCCGGCGCCCCTTTATTGCCGGCGACCCAGGGATCGCCTTTCAGGCGCGGGCTGGAAAACCAGTAAACCACCTTCAGAGGCGCTGACGGCGATTTGTGCAGCTGTTGCTGAACCTGTGCTATACGAGCGGCCAGTTGCTGTTTGAGCGCTTCGCCACGCGCCGGCACATCAAAAATGCGCGCCAGCGCGCTGATTTCCGCAAAGATCACCTCGATCCCATACGGTGTGGTGCGTGCACCGTCGCTATTGGACGTGGTGGTGACGGCTTTGCCGATGCAGTCGGCAGGCGAAATCCAGGTTCGGATGCCGAGCTGTTCAAACTGTTCACGCGTGGCGACTTCACCCTGCGGCCCGACGTGCCAGCTGTACTGCGCCAGCACCAGCTCCGGGCGCTGCGCCACCACCGCTTCAAAGCCTGGGGCGTTATCGGCCAGCCGTTTAAGCTGGCTGCCCTGCCCTTGCAAATCGGCGGGCAGCGCGCCAAACCACACCGAGGTTGCGGCAATTTTATCTGCCAG
This sequence comes from Pantoea sp. GM_Pan_4, assembly GCF_026541005.1. Taxonomy (NCBI): domain Bacteria; kingdom Pseudomonadati; phylum Pseudomonadota; class Gammaproteobacteria; order Enterobacterales; family Erwiniaceae; genus Pantoea; species Pantoea sp. GM_Pan_4. The sequence goes on along the minus strand of NZ_JALNUZ010000003.1, from coordinate 199,102 downwards.
ACCGAGCGCCAGCAGCAGTTCCGTTTCATGCTGGCCAACGGTGACGACGCGCGCAGGCGGATGAGCGAAGGTTTCCTGGACACCGCAGTTATCAACGGTGAGCGGATAGTTACTGGCATTAGCATTGAATACAGGAAGCGACAGCAGCGCCGCAATAATCAGGGAGAGCGAGTTTTTCATCATGGTACTTTCATTGTTACGTTATAACATAACAATATGCATGACCAGGCGTGGACTGTCAATAATCAGGATTGGGCATACCGACCGGGACTGCGCGCATCATGAAGAGGATGACGTTAGGGTATAAGCAGGGCTGCAACAGCAGCCCGCCCAGTTCTGATAATTAAATCGGCTGTGATGATGTCATCGAATGAAGTAGTAGCTGAAACAGAGATTTTATTCAGGATATTGTGCGGCTGGCTTTAAAGTCCGGGCCACATACCGCCATCAAGCCTTAAATTAGAACCCGTTATGTAACCCGACAACGGGCTGGCCAGAAAGGTGATGGCGTCCGCTATTTCTTTGAGCGTACCAACGCGCGCCATGGGCACATTGGCATACAGGGGCAATACGGCCTGTTCAATATCTTCCCAGGGCGCGTCAGCTGAAAGCCCTGCATCTTTGGCCGTTTGACGAAACGCTTTTTCCAGGCTTGCACTATGAATAGTACCCGGTGAGAGAGTATTTACGGTTACGCCATCGTGTGCGACCGCTTTTGCCAGCGATGAGGTCATGGCAATAATCCCTGCTTTAGCAGCAGCATAATCCGGACGCCTGGCGGGAGGCATCAACGCTGCCAGGCTCGAAATATTAATGATTCTGCCCCATTTTTGTTCACGCATCCCAGGAAGAAAAAGATTAATGACACGTAAGGCTGAAAGGACATTTTTATCATACCCAGCCGCCCAGGTTTCTGGCAAAGAAGACGTCCAGTCCTCTGTGGGGCCGGAGCCACCCGCATTATTAACAACAATATCAACGGATTGTACAAGCGAACAGACTTGCTGATAAAGCAGTTGAATATCTGCCTCACGGGTTAAATCTCCCGTTACTGCGTACGCTTGTCCACCTTGCTTTATGATATCGCTGGCGATATTTTCAGCTTTAGCCGCATCCCGGCCATGTATAATAACGCGGGTGCCTTCAGCGGCAAGCCCTCTGGCTACCGCTTCTCCAATACCTTTGGTGCTACCCGTTATCAGAGCAATTTTGCCGTCGAGTTTCAGATCCATTACTGTTCTCCAGAATACGTGAAAAATCTATTGGAAAATAAACTGATGAATGAATCAATTACGCACCTGAAAGTGCCTGTAGGCGATGATGAGAAAACACGTTGTCTCGGACCAGAAGGTTCGGTCGCTTATGTCACGCAATGTTTAACTATTATTTCCGGCAGATGGACACTACAGATTTTATTCAGATTATTTGCGGAGCCTGTGATGCGTCACTCGCAATTCATGAAGAGTATGCCGGAGATATCGCATAAAGTCCTGACTCAACATCTGCGCAAGCTTGAAAGTGATGGGCTGATAACCCGCACTGATTTTGGTGAACAGCCCCCACGTGTTGAATACGCACTCACGCATGCAGGTCATAATCTGATGCCCGTGCTGCTCTCAATGCGTGAATTCTCAAGAGACAACCTGTCAAAACCGGGACAGGATTAATAGTGCAAAAAATTTTGCACTATTGGCAGCAGGGAAATAATCACGCATCCTCAGCAAGGTCGTCATCACGCAATTTAATGCCATTACTGATCAGGAGTATCAAACGTAATTCTGCTTTGCTTAAAATAGTCGGCCGACGAAATAATCCACGCCCAGAGCGGCATCATTTTCATCATCATTTCTTCGCCCGCGTCCGTGGCCGTATAGACGACACGCGGTACTTTTTCCTGATAATCACAACGGGATATAAGGCCGTCACGCTCAAGCGTTCGCAGTGTGCGCGTCAGCATTCGTTGTGTGACACCATGCAGTAAACGACCCATTTCTGCATGGCGCAACGGTCCATGGGTGACCAGAATATGCAATATACCCAGCGACCAGCGATTGCCGGCGTGTGAAAGAATTTCACGCTTCAATGTTTCATCATCGTGACTCAACGCCTCACAAAATTGTCTGGAAAACTGCAGCAGGGCTTCGCGATTGGGTTCCATCTCTCCTCCGGTATCACGGGTGTACCTGATTGAATCAGGGTTTGTCCGCTGTCAGGATGACGGATATAACCTAAGGAGACAAGCATGCTACCCGTTGATCAACATGTCGAAAATATTCTTATCCTCGGCGCAGGAGAATTAGGCATGGCGGTGTTAAACGCCATGGCTAAAAAAGCGCAGCAGCATCCTCTGATTAAAATAAGTGTATTACTCAGAAGCGAGGCTGCACATGTCACGTCCGGCCCACTTAAAACCCGGCTGGATGCGCTGCAAAAGCTAAATATCACTGTGGTGGAAGGCGACCTGCAGAAAAATAGCCTGAGCGAACTCTCAGCATTATTTCGCACTTATGATGCCATCATTAATTGCAGTGGTTTTGTCGGCGGGCCGGGAACGCAGCTCAGAATCACTCAGGCCGTGCTGAAGGCGGGTGTCGCCCGCTATTTTCCCTGGCAGTTTGGCGTGGATTATGACGTTATCGGCAAAGAGAGTGGGCAACCGGTATGGGATGAGCAGCTTGAAGTGCGCCATCTGCTGCGCGCCCAAAGTAACACTGACTGGGTAATTGTTTCGACCGGTATTTTTACCAGCTATCTGTTTGAACCCGATTTTGGCGTGATCGATGCCGGGAATAAAACGGTTTATGCCCTCGGCGACTGGAACTATGCCCTGACACTCACCACGCCAGACGATATCGGGCAGCTGACAGCCGATATCTTCTTTCATCAGCCCGCTTTTCAGAACGCCATTGTTTATATCGCTGGCGATACGCTGACTTATGCAGAGCTGGCTGACCTGATGCAATCTCACTGGAAAAGCGCAGCCAGGCGAGTATTACTTAGCCGGGAAAGGCTAAGGGAAGATGCAGAGCGTCATCCCCATGACACTGGCGCGGCCTATCGGCTGGCCTTTGCCCGTCCGGACGGTGTGGCATGGCCTAAACAGGAAACGTTTAATTACCGCGAACACATTGCCACCACCAGCGCCGCTCAGTGGCTGACGAATCAGCCAGCGGAGTCCTGAGGATTTCAGGCGTAGCGGAATGTCCTCAGGCGCAACGCCTGGCCTGAGGGCTATCGGGCCCTTCGCCTGAAATCCCGGCGCTTTGACAAACCGGCAGGTTGCGTCAATACTTTCCCCCGCACCGCTATCCGCCAAAATCAGTACCAATCTAAAACAGAAAACCCGAGCTCCACGCCTGCCCTACCGTTGCAGCCCTTCCCCAAGCATAGCTCATCTAATAAATTTAGGTGATTATATGTTTTTTAATTATTTTAATTGAAATTAACCGTCTCCCTGCCGATAACGCCATTGCCATCAGGCAAAAGCGTGGACAACAACAACCAGGGAGATTCACCTTAATGAAAAAAATACGTGTTTTTTTGGAAGATATCAGAGTCAGCAGAAAACTCATGCTCGGGTTTGGTGTGCTGCTTATCCTCAGCATTGCTGTAGCTTCCTGTGGCATCAAAAATCTGCACGACATCGCGGAACGTGCGGAAAAACTCAGCCAGTTGAAAGGCATCAACGATCAGTTCGCGCAGGCTAAAGATGCCCGCCTGCAATACGTAAAAACCCACGATGAAAAATTCATTGCCGACAACGAATCGCGACTGCAGGCGATTGAGGGCAGTATCAACCAGCTGAAAACCTGGCGATGGGATAGCGCGCAGACCGCGCTGATTGCCTCTCTGCCGGCTGCGATGAACCTTTATCGTCAGCATCGTGCAGAAACGGTGAACGAAGTGCATAAGCGCCAGAGCATTCTACAGGCGCTGCGCTTCAGTGACGAAACCACGGCGGTTGCCGCGCTGGCCAGAAACTACGTCAGCACACAGCAGGATACGGCAACCGCGCTCACTGAAATCGCTAAATATCTGAACGGTATTAGTATTCGCGTAAAGCTGATGGCGCTGGACAACAGCGATGAAAATCGTCTGGCTTTGTCAGGCTTTATAGCTGAAACGATTCAACTCATTGACCAGGCACGACCACGCCTGAGTGCTGATGACAGCAACGCGCTGGATAAAATTGCCGTAACGCTGGCGGCCAGACGCGACAGCGTGCAGGACTACAACGCCTCCGCGGAAGAAGAAGTGGAAGCGACCCGCCAGCTTGCCATCGCGGGCCTGCATCTGACTAATACCAGTAATCAATTATTTACCCAGCAGCTGGCCGCCACGCACCAGGATATCGCCCGGGCAATCCTGTGGATGTCGCTGATCCTGGCGGCGGCTGTGGTAATCAGCATTCTGATTGCGGTGTTTATCACCCGGCAGATTACCCGTCCTTTAGCGGTAACACTGAACGTCGCGCGGCAGATTGCGCAGGGAGACTTGAGCGTACAGCTGCACACTTCGCGTAAGGACGAACTGGGCGAGCTGATGCAGGCGGTCGGTGAGATGAGCAACGATCTGCGCGGCATCATTGGTAACATTCGCAGCGGCGTGATGCAGGTCAGCCACGCTTCCGCAGAAATTGCTGCAGGCAATAACGATCTTTCCGCCCGCACCGAGGAGCAGGCGGCCGCGCTGGAGCAGACGGCAGCCAGCATGGAGCAGTTGACCGCTACCGTGAAGCAGAACGTGGAAAACATTCATCACTCCAGCGAACTGGCGCGTGCCACTTCGGAGAAGGCCAATCAGGGCGGCTCGCTGGTCAAAGGCGTGGTTGAAACCATGGACCAGATCAGCGCCAGCTCCGGCAAAATCGCCGAAATCACCACCGTCATTAACAGCATTGCTTTCCAGACCAATATCCTGGCGTTAAACGCAGCAGTAGAAGCAGCGCGCGCCGGTGAGCAGGGACGCGGCTTTGCCGTGGTCGCCAGCGAGGTGCGCAGTCTGGCGCAGCGCAGCGCTCAGGCGGCCAAAGAGATCGAAACCCTGATTGGCGAATCGGTGGCGCGTATCAGCAGTGGTTCACAGCTGGTGGGTCAGGCCGGTAAAACCATGGATGAAATTGTGCATTCCGTTGGCAACGTAACCAGCATCCTCGCCGAAATCGCGCAGGCATCCGATGAGCAGAATCGCGGCATTTCGCAGGTTGGCGTCGCTATCGTTCAGATGGACAGCGTGACGCAGCAGAACGCCGCGCTGGTGCAGGAATCATCGGCCGCCGCCAGCGCACTGCGCGATCAGGCGTCGACACTGGAAGGCTCAGTCGCGCGTTTCGTGGTGCAGTAAGCGGATTTTCACTGACAGAGAGAGCGGGCGGGATGCCTGCTCTTGTCGGATCACGGCTCGTCAGCGGGCTGCCGATCACAGCGAATCCGACTGCGGAATGAAATAACGTTTGATGCGTTGTCCATACAACCCAACCGCCAGCCCGGTAATAATCAGTACCAGCGCCAGGATTTTCATCGGAGAAATAACTTCACCAAATATCATCATCGAACCGAGAATGCCGAATACCGGCACCAGCAGCGATAATGGCGCGACGGTGGTGACAGGATACTGCTTAAGCAATGAATTCCAGATCCAGTAGCCTAATAACGTATTGGGGTAGACCTGAAACAGAATGGACAATATCGCACGGGTATCCATATGGCTGATTAATGCGCTGTAGCCCGCACTGCCATTAATTAATCCGTCCAGCAGAAAAAGCGGAAGCGGCGAAAAGGCGCTCGACCAGACCAGAAACGCGAATACCTGCTTCGTGCCGGCTTTTTTCATGATGATATTGGCAATACTCCAGGCTATGGCGCCTGCCAGCACCAGCAGCAACCCGGCAAACGTCACCGAGCCGTCGGTAATAAACACAATGCTCATCAATCCACTGCACGCCAGCACAAAGCCGACGATCTGATAGCGGCTGAGCTGTTCTTTAAACACATAACTGCCGAGCAGCAGAGTGAAAAAGGCACTGAACTGCAGCACCAGCGAGGCGATCCCCGCCGACAGCCCGGTTTTTATTCCCAGATTGACCAGGCCCCACAAGCCAATGCCGAACACCAGTCCGTAGCCAATCAGGTAGCGCCACGGGACGTCAGGTTTTTTAATAAAGAAGAGCGCCGGGATGGCACACAGCGTAAAGCGCAGCCCTGCCAGAATAAACGGATCGATGGCGTGCAGCCCTAATTTAATCACCGAAAAATTAATGCCCCAGATGGCGGTAATACCGATGGCCAGCAGCAGGTGTGATAATTTCATGATTGACGTGTTCCATACCAGAGAATAAGTGCGCAGGCACTGACCAGTGCCCCGCCGCCGCACACGGCATACCATCCCCAGTGCGCATAGAGTTGAGTGGCAGTAATAGCGCCCAGCGCGCTGCCTGTCGCATAAAAACACATATAGGCACCGATAAGCCGGCTGGTGATAGCGGGTTTGCCAGCAATCAGCATGCTCTGGTTGATGACATGCACCGTCTGTACGGCGAAATCCAGCATGATCACGCCGATAACCAGCAACAATAAAGAGGTCTGCGCGAAGGCGATCGGGAGCCACGAGAGCGTTAATAAAACCAGTGCGCATCCGCTGGCGCGCTGGCCGATTCCCCTGTCAGCCCAGGTGCCACTTCTGGAAGCCGCCAGCGCTCCGGCTATCCCGGCCAGACTAAACAGCCCTGTTTGCGTATGGGAAAGCGACATGGCCGTGAGCGGCAAAACCATGGAACTCCACAACATGCTGAACGCGGCAAAAATCAGCAGAGCCAGCGCGCCGCGCTGACGCAACAAGGGCTCGGTGACGAAAAGACGCGGGACAGACCCCAGCAGCCCGGCCACGGAAGTGGCTGTGTTCTGCGGACCGGCAGCAGGTATCACTTTCATCAGCAGCACGGTAATCAGCAGCATCAGCGCGGCTGAGGTCATATACACCGCCCGCCAGCCGGCGATATCGGCGATGATGCCAGAGACCAGCCGCGCCAGCAGTATGCCCATGACGATGCCACTGGTGACGCTGCCTACCACCTTGCCACGCTGAGCCGGTGCCGACAGGATAGCGGCCCACGCCACCACGGTTTGCGTCACCACCGCCATCAGCCCCACCAGCAGCATCGCCACCAGCAGCGCCAGAAAACTCTCTGCTAACGCCGCCGCGATCAGTGCCAGCACCGAAAACAGCAGGTGCGTGACCACCAGCTTTTTGCGATCAAAGCGATCGCCGAGCGGCACCAGTAAGAACAATCCCATGGCATAACCCGCCTGTGTTGCCGTGATAGCCAGGCCGATGGTGCCGGGCGAAACCTGCAGCGTTGCGGAGATGGATTCCAGCAATGGCTGGGCAGAATAGACATTGCCGACAGCCAGCGCGCAGGTCAGTGAGAACAGAAAAATGATGTGAGGCGACAGCACTGAGGACGTCGCCGGCGAAAGAGGCACCTCAGAGGTTGCAGGGGTGTCACTGGTGCAAGTCATGTTGCATTCCTATGTGGTTTTTTTTTGAAACCGATTTATTCTATAAGTAGCAGCGGTGGTTTTTTTTTGCAACTTGTTTTGCTGAAGGCTAAGCTGCCGTCAGTAAATCAGCAGAGTGAGAGAGAAGATGGCCAAACAGGAAGCGCTCAGAACCAGCGAATGCCCGGTCGCCCGGACCGTGGAGGTGATTGGCGAACGCTGGTGTCTGATGATCATCCGTGAAGCGTTTGATGATGTGCGCCGCTTCAGTGATTTCCAGAAAAACCTTGGGCTGGCAAAAAATATCCTGGCGTCACGGCTGAAACTGCTGGTCGAAGTCGGCGTGCTTGAGAGTTGTCCGGCGTCAGATGGCAGCGCCTACAAGGAATATTTGCTGACCGAACGGGGACGAGACGTCTTCCCAATCGTCGTGGCGATGCGCCAGTGGGGAGAGCGTTATCTGTTTGAAAAAGGCGAGACACACTCGGTTTTGCTGGATAACGCTAACGGTGAACCGTTACCTGAACTGGCCGTGTATTCTGCCCGGGGAGAACGACTCGATCCCGCCGACTGTCATCGCCGGCGCGTCATAGCCGGTAATCGCGCCGATCAGGCTTCGTCGAGCGTGAAATAACTGGGGTTGAGGCGTCGCATCAAACCGATCCCGCTTGTTCAATCACCAGCACCCGGGCTACGCCCTGTGGATGTGCGACGTGTTCAGTGCCTTCGCTGGCATAAAAAATATCACCGGCGGTTAATCGTTGGGTTCTCACTTCACCGTTTTCTTTGTAGAACATGTCAACGCAACCATCCATAACGGCAAACACCTCTTGTCCGTCATTGATATGCCATTTATAGGGTTGATCGGTCCAGTGCAGTTTAACGCTGGTGTTATCAAAGCTGGCAATATGCTGAGATTCCCAGGCTTTGAAACCCGTAAATTCTCTGCTGCTGTAAAAATTCATGTTTGCGTCCTGTGTGCTGCTGCGGTGATAGCTCACACATGAAATAGCAAAAGGCAGCGCCACGTACCAGATTCAGGGATTGGTTTGTCCTGATTTGGCACCAGCGCGTCCCGTTTTTGCTGCCGGGATGCCTGCTTAACGCACAATGCGTTCATCAAGCAGGCTATCAAACCGGTGAATGGAGGGCATAACCGCGCAGCGGCGTCGCTGCCGTTCAGAAGGGAATAAAATGGCTGCGAATCACCGTGGTGGCGTCGGTAAAATGCACTACATCTGCCATCACCCTTTTGGTTTGTTCGGACTCCAGCGCCCGGTTGACATCCTGCTGACAGGCAAATGTGTAAACACCGATGGAGAGCCAGCCGCTGCGGTCTGAAGCGGGATAGAACGCTTCCGCCGAAATGAGCCCATAATCCTGCCAGCACGCCAGCGCCAGCGGCAGGTGCGTGTGGGTATAATAGTCGCGGTCAAAGCGATGGGTTTCATCGCCGACGCACACCACCATCATCTGATGCATCCTTTTCTCCCGTTAACGCATGCCGCCTGACGCCATCATTACCTCGCCCGTCACCCATCTGGCATCGTCGGAAGCGAGATAAGCCACAATCGGCGCAATATCCTGCACCTGGCCAATACGGCCAAGCGGCGTCTGGCTTTCGTTCCAGCGCTGAAACTCCGATCCCATCGCGCCGGTGCTGTGCGTGCCTTCGGTTTCGATTAACCCCGGATTGACCGCGTTGACGCGGATGCCGCGCGGACCGAGTTCGCGCGCCAGCACGCCGGTAATGGCATCAATCGCGCCTTTGCTGCCGCTGTAGATAGCGCTCTCCGTCAGAAATACCCGCGTCACAAATGAGCTGATATTGATAATGCTGCTGCCCTTGCCCAGATGTGGCACGGCTGCGCCCGTCACCAGCAGCGGCCCGAGCACATTGATGTCAAATTGCTTGCGATACAGCGCTTCGCTGCTCTCTTCGATCTTCGCAAACTGATACACACCGGCATTGTTCACCACGATGTCCAGCCGGCCAAACTGCGCGAGGGTAGATTGAATGAGTGCCTCAACCTGCGGCTGATCGGTGACATCCGCTGCCAGCGCCACCGCCGTGCCACCGGCGGCCTCAATAGCGGCGACCACCTTATCCGCCCCGTTTTTATCCGCGGCATAGTTGACGACGATCTTTGCGCCGTCGGCGGCCAGCTGGCGGGCAATCGCCGCACCAATGCCTTTAGATGCGCCGGTCACGAGGGCGACTTTGTCCTGAAGCTTCTTCATGTTCTGCAATCCTCAATCAGTTCAGTCTGGATGATGCCGTTATGGTGATATCTGCAAAGTTGTTTGAGAACTGCCATTTTTGTATATTCGACGTTCATTTTTGAACGGGGGCGAGCGCAATGGAATGGAGCGATGTACGGATCTTTCTGGCGGTGATGCGCAGCGGATCCTATGGCGAGGCCGCGCGCCGGCTCGGCGTCAGCCATCCGACCGTGGGTCGTCGTATTAAGGTGCTGGAAGCGCAGGCCCATCAGGCGCTGTTTCGCCGCACGCCGGATGGCCTGGTGTTAACCGATGCCGGTGACGCCGTGCTGGGCCTGGCGGAAAGTATGGAAAATGCTGCGCTGGCGATGGAGAGACGGCTTGCGGGCAATCACCCGCGGCTGGAAGGTATTTTACGCATCTCCTGTGCCGAGTGGTTTGCCACCGCCGTGCTGGCGCCGGTACTGAGCGAGCTGACACAGCGCCATCCCGCTATCGTGCCGGAAATCATCGCCAGCTACCGTTTGCTCAATCTGTCGCGGCGCGACGCCGACGTGGCTTTTCGCATTGTGCCTTTTACCGAGCCGGATATTGTCCAGCGGCGCCTGATGAGCATGCCCTATGCGTTATACGGCACGCCTGAAAATGCCCGCGCATTGCAACACGACCCCGCCTCAGTGGGGCTGATCCTGATGAATACCGCGCAAGCGCATTTTCCGGACGTCGTCTGGCTGCTCGATCAATTTCCACAGTCACGGCGGGCTTTTACCAGCACCAGCCGGGCGGTGCAGGCGCAGATGTGCCGGCGCGGCATGGGCGTGGCGGTGTTACCCCAGCCGCTGGGCGATGCCACCGATGGACTGCAGCGGATTCCTACCCCGCAGCCGCCGCCTTCACGCGATATCTGGGTAGGCTATCATCAGGATCTGCGGCACATGGACCGCCTGCGCGCCATGCTGGATATCGCCGATGCGCTGCTGATTGCGAAGTAACTGTCGCAGGGATTAGCGCAGCAATTCAGGCAGGCCTCAGACCCGGCAACGGCTCTATGCTGCGCAGCGCATTTTCCATCAGTCTGGCCAGCAGGTTTTGCGCATTCGGTTCAGTCTGGCTGCCACTTTTTTGTTCCAGCGTAACGCCCAGCGCGCCCAGCGGCGGCAAAACATTGCCGGCGCTCACCAGATTAGCGGGCATGCCGACCCGCGTGCGCACGGTGATCCCCAGACCGGCCCGCACCGCCGCCCAGATGCCGCTCAGGCTATGGCTGACAAACACGATTCGCCATGCAATGCCCGCCCGGTCCAGACTGTCGATGGCGCGCGAGCGCATCAGGCAGGGATTATCAAACATCACCAGCGGCAGCGGTTCGCCCTGGCTTATCATCGCGCTGACGTCGCAGTCGGGGTGGGCGATCCACTCCAGCGGGAACTGGCCGATCAACACGCCTTTACGCTGCAGCGGTTGTGCCTGCCACAGCAGCGCCATATCAAGAGCATCGCTGTCCAGCGCTGCAAGCAGCTCCTGATTACGCGCCACGCGGGCGACGATCTGCAGCCCGGGATGGTGACGTGTAAATTCGCCCAGAATACCGGGCATCAGAGTGTCACCAAAATCTTCCTGCATGCCCAGGCGCACTTCCCCCTGCAGCCCTGCACCGCTGAAGGTGCACAGTGCTTCGTCGTTCAATGCCAGCAGACGGCGGGCATAACCCATCATCACTTCCCCCTCGCGGGTTAACGCCAGATGACGCCCGCTTTTCACCACCAGCTTGCTGCCACATTGCTGCTCCAGCTTTTTAAGCTGGGCGCTGACCGCCGAAGTGGATCGACAGAGCCGCACGGCGGCCTGCGCAAAACTGCCACACTCCATGCCGGTGACAAAACTGCGTAGCGCATCCAGATCCAGCGTCTGAGCTAACTTTTGCATAATCGTCCTGATTTATGGGATGAATGACGGTGTTTTATTTGATTTTCAGGATGGTTATGTTTCGCCACAATCGCGGCTGAGTCAATACGGAGAAACATCATGGCAAAAACACTTGATAGTAAAACGCTGGCGCGCATCGCGCCAAAGCTGGCCGAACTCAGTCAGCAGGTTCTTTTCGATGACATCTGGCAACGTGACGCGCTTACGCCGCGCGAACGCAGCCTGATTACGCTGGCCGCACTGACGGCGCTGGGGCGAGTGCAACAGCTACCGTGGCATATCGAATTCGCGCAACAAAATGGCCTGGCACGAGAAGAGATCGTCGAAGTGTTCACCCATCTGGCCTTTTATGCCGGCTGGCCGGCGGCGGTGTCAGCGCTAAGCTGTCTGGAAGAGGCGTAACCCTCATGCCTTTTACCCGCATCATACTGCGTCAGGGTTATAGCGACGCGCAATTAACGCAGATTTCCGACATCCTGCAACAGAGTCTGGAGGACGAATTTGCCGTTCCACCCGGCGACCGCTTTCAGGTATTTGAAGAACTGCCGGCGCGGCTAAGGGTGTTTGATCGCCACTATAAAAGTCGCGGGCGTTCAGAGAATTTTGTTCAGTTCATGATTACTGCGGGCAAGCCGCGCAGCCGCGAACAGAAGCACAAGCTGTGTCGCAGATTGTGTCAGCAACTCTCGCAATCGCTGGATATCGATCCGCAGGATGTGATGGTGATTATTCAGTTTAACACCGTCGATGACTGGAGTTTCAGCGACGGATGTCTGATGTCCGAAGAAGCGCGTTTCCACGAGTAACATAGTCAGTATTGCTGGCAGCGCGGGTTAGCGCGCTGCCAGCAATCACTGTACGGCTTCAGTGATGGGCGGTGGAGATTAAAAATACCACCTCATTGACGACCAGCAGATTGCAAAGCGGCGCGCTGGCGGTCGCGCGTGAAGATCTGCCACGTCACCGCGTCGTCATTAAGGGTAAAAACAGCCGTGGCGAGGGTATTTTCCTCATCCGGATCCTGCGGTGACAGCCGGTAAATCGGCAACGCTGCATCCTGCTGATCCGATAAAATCGCCTTAGCCGCCGCGCCCTCTACCGCCGTTTGCGTCGTCAGCCATGTCTCCAGACGCTGCTGGCGCGAGCCGGAACTGGCGGTGACCACCTGTTCGACGGCGGCAAGCTGCGGGTGAATAAGATGATTAGCGTGCCCGAAAGGCGCAGTCAGTGGGATCACTGAACAGCCTGAGCCTGTCGCTTCAATACTGATCAGGCGGCTATCGCCCTGCTGCCCCAGCGTATGGTGAAACGCGCCGGCGCGCGGCGTGGCGCTAAGTATGGCGATCGCCTCATCCAGCGTGGTCGCGTTCAGCGACGCGCGGGCGATGATCTGGCGCGGCATGCCATCCGGACGATGCTGTGCGCGAATGTTATTAACGGTGTTAACGATGCCCTTCTCATTAACGGCAAAAGTGTGACCGCAAAGTGATGCCGGATAGGCGAAGCTGGTGAACGCGAGCCCGTCATCGGGGGTCACGGTGACCAGCGCACAGTCGTCACGCAGCTGGGGAAAACCATCTTCGTTGTGCGCAATGATCAACTCCCCGCTGGCACTTTTCCCCGCCACCGTGGTGCAACCATCCGAAGTTGAACGCACCAGATCGCCCCGGCAGTTCCACGCAAACACCTCGTCAATCGGTGCCTGTAATCCTTCAGCCAGTCCTTCCAGCTCCTGCCAGATCAGCGGGAACTGGCGCTGAACCCGCGCGCGCATACTGCGGATTTGCTGCGTATCTTTCATGGCGGTGACCGTTTGCCAGAGACGGGTATGTCTGAGTTTGTTATGCCAGGCATCACGGCCAAAGTCACCGAGTTGCTGGCCAATAACAAAAGCCGAACCACGGAAGTCGAGTTTTTTCATAGCGTTATTTCACTTCATTTCAGGATACATGTTGCAAAAATTCTTTCAGACGCGGATTACGGCTGGCAGTCAGCAGCATATCAGGTGGCCCATCTTCGGCAATGGTACCGCCATCAATAAAGATCAGCCGCGAAGCCACATCGCGGGCAAAGCCAATCTCATGCGTCACAATCACCATGGTCATGCCCTCTTCAGCCAGCGAGCGCATCACTTTCAGCACTTCATGACGTAACTCCGGATCCAGCGCGGAGGTCGGCTCATCGAACAGCATCATTTTCGGCCTGACGGCCAGTGCCCGGGCAATCGCCACGCGCTGCTGCTGACCCCCTGAAAGTTCAGACGGATAGTGGCTGGCGCGATCGCGCAAGCCAACGCGCTCCAGCAGCGCCAGCGCCTGCTCGCGCGCCGCGGCTTTCGTTTGATGACGCACGCGAATCGGGCCGAACATCACGTTCTCCAGTGCAGTCAGATGCGGGAACAGGTGAAACTGCTGAAACACCATGCCGGCTTCACGGCGGATATCACATTCATTCGCATGCGGGTCGGTGATGTGCATTCCGGCGACCAGCAGCGTCCCGGATGAGATCTCTTCCAGTTTGTTGATGCAGCGTAACAGCGTTGATTTACCCGAGCCTGAAGGGCCAATAATCACCACCACCTCGCCAGCCTCAATTTTTAAATTGATATTATGCAGGACCTGCGTGGCACCGAAATTTTTCGACACTGCGTTAAATTCAACCATGCTCATAAAATATGGATCCTTTTTTCCAGCTGCTTCAGTAAAAAGCTCAGGCATAACGTCACCAGCAGATAAATCATGGCTACCGCCGTCCACACTTCCAGCGCACGGAAATTACCCGCAATGATCTCCTGCCCCTGACGCGTCAGTTCTGCCACGCCAATCACAATAAACAGTGAGGTATCTTTAATACTGATAATCCACTGGTTACCTAAAGCCGGAATCATGCGGCGTAACGCTAAAGGCATAATGACATACCACAGCGTACTGCGCTGCGATAAGCCCATCGCCAGACTCGCTTCTTTAAAGCCTTTATTGATTGAGAGGATCGCGCCCCGGGTAATTTCAGCAATGTAGGCACCGGAGTTAATCACAATGGTCACGATCGCGGCGGTGACGGGATCAATTCTTATCGGCAACACCATCGGTAGTGCAAAATAGATAAACATTACCTGCACCATGATGGGCGTACCGCGAATAAGCTCGACAAAAATAAGTGACAGCGTTTTGGCGATTTTTCCGCCCAGAGCACGGCAGGTTCCCGCCAGTAAGCCAATAATAAAACCGCCCAGCAGACCTGACAGCGAAATAATCAAGGTCAGCTGCAGACCCTGCAGCAGTAGCGGCAGAGATTCCCAAATATATTTACTGTCAAAATTCATAATTTAACCTATAAACGCTAAACAAGGCCGGAGGGCTCCGGCCTGGCAGGATTATTTCGGCTGCTTAGCAAACCATTTCACGTAGATTTTGCTGTAAGTCCCATCCGCGCGCAGGGCCTGCAGCGCGGCGTTGATCTTAGGCGTCAGGCTGCTGTTTTTCTGCATGGCAAAGCCATACTGCTGCGGCAGAATCGTGTCGTTTTCACCGCTGGCTTTGACTTTGCCATCGCCCGCCGTTTTCACGTAGTACAGCACATTGGGCGAGTCGTGGACCACCGCATCAAGGTTGCCGGCCTGCAAATCCAGATAGGCGTTGTCGATATTAGGAAACTCAACATAATTTGCCTTGTATTTACTTTTCATAAAGCTGGCTGCGGCCGTGCCCTGTTTCAGGCCCACTTTCTTGCCGGTTAAATCGCTGAATTTCTTAATGCTGTTATCATCGCTTTTGACAGCCATTAATAAGTCGGCGTCATAATAACCGTTGCTGAAATCCACCACCTGCTTACGCGCATCGGTAATGGTAATACCTGCCATCGCGACATCCAGATTCCGTGATTGCAGCCCCGGAATCAGGCCGCCAAAGTCCATTGGGTGTAATTCATAGCTGACATGCATTTTCTTCGCGATGGCATCCCATAAATCAATGTCAAAACCGACGTATTTATCACCTTGCTTAAATTCAAAAGGAACAAAAGCCGTATCAACCCCGACGGTTAATTTATCCTGCGCCGCAGCGATAAAACTGGCGGAACAGGCAACCAATGCCAGTGTAACCTTTAATTTATTTAAAAATGCAGACATAATAACCCTCAGCGTCAGTAAGATAGCGTGCAATGATCGTCATCCAGCGAAATAATCCGGCGGACATGGTCAAAGAAGGTGGTTAATATAATGGGCGCATCAGGTACGCCCGGATTAATGCGACAACTTATGCAGGAAGCAAGTGATCCTGCGTAAAGGGTACCGGCGTCTGTGCGCCGTTCATGATCATCGAGAGAAAACTGTAATAGCCGTTAATGCCTATCAAATCCACCACGCCCTTCTCGCCCCATAATTCGATGGCTTGCTGCCAGGTGGCATCACTGATTTTCTGTTGCTGATGTAACTGCTGGCAAAACTGATAAATCACCCACTCATCAGGCTGCAAATCCGCGGGCTGACGTTTTTCATTGATGGCCTGCACTGCTGCAGCAGAAATCCCCTTTTCGCGCGCTATCGGCGCATGGATTGCCCACTCTACCGGCTGTGACCAGTGCCTTGCCGTCATTAAAATCGCCAGTTCCGATAACCGCTGGCCCAGCGCACTGCGATAGCGCAGATATTCCCCCATACGCTGTGCGTGTGCCATTAACTCGGGACTGCGCAGCAGCGGCTCAAACGGGGGCAGCAGCGCACCGCGTGGCCCGTTGATAATCTCTTCCGCGAGCGAACGTTGCTGCTCATCCCAGTCCTGCTCCGCCAGCGGCGGTAATCGGTTGATCATAATTTGCCGGTCTCTTCACGTATCACGGTGTTCAGCGTATCCACGACAAAATCCAGTTGTTGCGGGGTGACGATAAACGGTGGGGCGATTAAAATGTGGTCGCCATATTGCCCGTCCAGCGTGCCGCCCATCGGATAGACCAGCAAACCGCGCGCCATACAGTTGGCCTTGATGGCTGCGTGAAGTTTCATCGCCGGATCGAACGGGGTTTTTGTGGCTTTATCACGCACCAGCTCCACACCGGCAAACAGGCCGCGGCCGCGCGTATCACCGACGTGCGGTAACTCCCCCAGCACGTCGCGTAGCGCCTTGTGCAGATAAGCGCCCTGCTGCTGAACCGCCTCCAGCAGATGGTCGCGCTCAATCACCTGCTGTACTGCTAACGCCGCCGCAGCGGCTGTCGCATGACAAATATAAGTGTGTCCATGCTGGAACAGACCGCTGCCAGCCTGCAGCGCAGACACGATCTTCTCACTGGCCAGCACCGCGCCGATGGGTTGATAACCGCCACCCAGTCCTTTGGCGATGGTAACCAAATCAGGTACCACGCCATCCTGTTCGAACGCGTGCAGTGTTCCGGTACGCCCCATTCCGCACATCACCTCATCGGCGATAAACAAAATGCCGTACTTGTCGCACAGGCGACGTACACCCAGCAGATAGCCCGGCGTCGGCGGCGTGGCACCGCTGGTAGCACCGACCACCGTCTCCGCGCAGAAGCCAATAATCGTTTCCGGGCCCGCATCGATAATCGCCTGCTCCAGCTCGCTCAATAGCCGCTGGGTATACTGCTGCTGGGTTTCATCGGTACAGCGATCGCGATACTCATTGCAGGCGGAAACGCGAATCACGTCGATTAACAGGGGCGCGAACTGACGCCGGCGCCATTCGTTGCCACCCACCGCCAGCGCGCCCAGCGTATTGCCGTGGTAGCTCTGTTTGCGGGCGATGAAACGGGTACGCGCGGGCTGTCCGATCTCAACAAAGTATTGCCGGGCCAGTTTCAGCGCGGTTTCCACCGCCTCAGAACCGCCCGATACGAAATAGGCATAGTTAAGATCGCCCGGTGCGGTGCGCGTTAACTGTTCGGCGAGCTGTTCAACGGTATCGCTGGTGAAGAAACTGGTATGCGCATAAGCCAGTTGATCGATTTGACGATGCATAGCTGCGAGGACGTCAGGATGGGCGTGGCCCAGGCAGGAAACGGCGGCGCCACCGCAGGCATCAAGATACTGCTTTCCCTGTGCATCAAAAATGTAGGCCCCGTGTGCGCGCGTGGCCACGGCGGGCACGCTGCGCAGACTGCGGTGAATGATACGGCTCATGCTGGTCCTGCTCCTGAATACGCTTCGTTGTTGAAACGTATCTTGCAGGATCCATTTGAATCACGTCAACGCAATAATGATTCAATCGCATTCAATATTCTTATGACAGATACAAATGAATCATCTGTCAGGATTTGCCGGCATGCACGTAAGCGCCGGAATCGATTAAATAGCGTTCGGCATTTTCAATTTTACTGACCGCATCACGTCCATGACGGGCCACCAGCATCGCCAGCAGACACTCTGCCAGGCCCATGCCAGAGACGACAGACGGGAAGAACGATGGGCTATCCAGTGAAAACCGCAGCGAGCAATCAGCGGCCTGCGCCAGCGGCGAGACCGGTGAATCGGTGATGGCGATGATCTTTGCGCCCGCCTGCTGTGCTGCGCGCAGTACATCAAGTGATTCGCGTGAATAAGGGGCAAAGCTGGTAAGTAACAGGCAATCCGCGGCGGTCAGTTCACGCGTGAAAACTTCGATGTTGCTCGCCAGACCATCCACCAGTGACACCTGACGATTGAACAACCGATACACATAAAATAATGACCAGGCGATCGGAAAGCTGGCGCGGAAGCCGCAGATGTAAACATTGTCAGCCGCATCGAGTAAGGTCACGGCCTGTTCCATTGCCTGGCGGTTTTCCTCCTGCGTAAAGGCCAGGTTGGTCTGGTGGGCCTGAAACATCGCATCATACAGCTGCGGCTGCGTGCCGGCAGCCACCAGCTTTTCTGCTTTCGAGACATAGGTATCATTGCGCAGGCCGATGTCATCAATAAATGCGTCTTTGAGTTCACTCCAGCCGTTATAGCCCAGCCGTTTCGCCAGGCGCAGCAGCGTTGCCGGTTTCACCCCGGCCTGCTGCGCAAAGGTGCGCATGGATTGCACCACCAGTTGATTGGCATTCTGCAGTGAGAATTCGGCAGCCCGCTGTAGTTCTGGCGATAATTCACTGAACTCGCGGACGATAGTTTCCTTTAGATTCATGGCAACAATTCACTGGCTTTGACGTTGGGGTATCTAAACACATTTGAGATCAAGACTCTAGGCGCGGATATCACACCGGAGTGACGGCCTGAAGCAGGGCGCGATGCGTCGCGCCGCGACAATCAGGCTACTCATGGTGGTTTACTTAACTGAGCGGCCTGTTGCTATTGAGGGCGAACCTGAGGTTAAGAATTTGCTTTATTGACGACTCAACACCAGTTTCAGTCCGGCAATGGCAAAACAGCAGGCTAATAGCGCATCTAATCCCCGGCGGATACGACGGTAAAACGCGTTCATTGCTGCGGTGGAAAATATCAGCGCATAGCCGCAAAATACCGCGACGCAAATTGCCGCACAGCCGAGAATAATCAGCGGTAAGGTCGAGGCTGCGGCGTCCGGTTTGAGCGCGACGGACATGATTGCGACCCAGGTTAAAATGGCTTTAGGATTACCGACGTGCATCAAAATTCCCTGCCGAAATAACGCGCCATATGCAACGCGGTGATCGCTGATAACGGTTTTATCGGCAGCGGTGCGGGTTAACGCAGATTTACCGGCTTTGTATGACAGCCACAACAGATATAACCCGCCGCCGATTTTCAACACCAGCAGCAATTGGGCAAACGTCGTCAGCACGGTTAATACCCCGCAGGCCGCCAGCAGCGCCCACAGCATTGAGCCGCCAATTACCCCGCACGCAAGCGCTAAGGCGGCACCGCGCCCTTTATTCATCGCCGTTCCCATAATCGCCATATTACTCGGACCAGGGCTGGCCGTTGCCACAAAATAAGTGGTGTAAATCAGCATTAATTCGTGTGAAAGCGCCATGATATCCTCTGCAGGTGAAATGTCCTGAACCTGTTATATCGGCTTGCTCAGAAATTTACTATGTCTTGTTGATATGAAGAAATGCCGGACGCTGTTCTATTCTGTGGACTGCTGCATGAGCCAGGCTCTTACTTTTACCACGGCAGAACGCAGCAGCGCTTCGTGGGGCGTAATAAGCCAGTACGCGTGTCCGGTATTCAGCGTATTTGGAAACGGTGCCACCACTTCACCGGATGCCAGATTCGCCTGAACAAATCGCCTGCGCATCAGCGCTACGCCCATGCCAGCAAGCATCGCCAGCCACGCCCCGCTGCCATCGCTATACAAGGGCCCTTTACCGGAATCAATGTGCCCGACGCCGGCTTCAGCGAGCCAGCGCTGCCAGTCTTCCCGGTGCATATCATGCAGTAACGTGACGCGACCGAGTGCGGCAAGTGCCGGCGGTTCCCCCAGCTGCTGCGCCACAGCAGGAATGCAGACTGCAAGGTAGTCGTCGTCGATCAGCTTCTCACTCACGCAACCCTCACAGAAACCATTGCCATGCCGTACGGCCAGGTCGATACCATCCGTGGCGAAAGACTGAATGCGGGAAGTAGCACTGATGCGCAGGTCGATCTCCGGACAGGTACGTTCAAAATCAGCCAGTCGCGGCAGTAACCAGTGGGTCGCAAATCCGGTGGTGCAGGCCAGCGTGATGGTATTTTTTTGTGTCTCCTGCACCAGCGTTTCAGTGGCTTCACGTATCAGGCTGAAAGCTGAAGCAATCGAGTAGTAATAGCCCTGACCGGATGCCGTCAGCGCCAGCTTGCGTCCATTTCGCTGAAACAGTGGCAGGCCCAGTTGCCGTTCCAGTTCCCTGATGTGCAGACTGATCGCGCCGGGCGTGACGTGCAACTCCTGGCCTGCAAGGGTCATGCTGAGGTGCCGGGCAACGGATTCGAACGCCTTCAGGGCGTTAAGAGAAGGCAGGCTGTTTCGCATTGTTTAGTTTTCCTAAAAAACAGGCGGAAATTAAATCGTTTTTATTTCCGCTCCGTCAACGTTATTAATAGGCATATAGCACGCGATGCCGTGTCGCTTTTATTCCAAAACTGTTGAGTTATATTGAAATTTTAAGAGAAAGTACCGTTTCACGCACCACACCTCCACACGAAAAAATGATCAGCTACCACGCCCTTTATGGCGATTAACCTCTATCAGGCTTGAGTTTTTATCGTGTCGGGGAGGCAACAAATGGAGACAGGATGCAGATGAAGGATATCGATGTGGGATTTACCCACGTTGCGTTTATGGTGAGGGATCTGGAGAAGAGCATGGATTTCTACCGCCGCTATGCAGGAATGAAGGTGATACACACCCGTGAACCTGACGTCCCGGCTGCCCGCAAGGTGGCATGGCTGAGCGATCATACCCGCCCTTTCGCACTGGTTCTGGTGCAGGCGGATGACGTGTCAGATACGCCACTGGGTAAATTTGGACACTTAGGCATTGCCTGTGCGTCACGCGAAGAGATCGATCGTAAAACAGCGATGGCCGTCGCCGAAGGCGTGTTACGTAAAGCCCCTGAAGAGGCTGGCGAACCGGTGGGATATTACGTATTTTTTGCCGATCCCGATGGCAATACGCTGGAGCTGTCTTTCGGGCAACGCGTCGGGCTTGAAGCGATACGCACCGCTCCCGGTTTACTTTAACTCGCCTGCACGCAGGCAGCGGAGAACATATGGCGCTGACGTTGCCGATTTATACTCAACGCCTGGTGTTGCGCAAGCTGGCATTGGCTGATTTGCCGCATCTGTCGCGCTATCGCAATCTGCCAGACGTTGCTCGTTATCAAAGCTGGGAAGAATTTACCCGGCAGGACGCTGAGAAATTATATGCGCAGCAGGATGCGCTGCCATTCAACAGCGATAACACCTGGTTTCAGCTTGCCGTAGCACATCAGGAAGACGACCGGCTGATAGGGGACATCGGAATTCATTTTTTTGATGAAGGAAGACAAGCTGAACTCGGCATGACATTTGATGCCGGATATCAGAAACAGGGTTTTGCGCTTGAAGCAACGAGTGCCATCGTTACTCTGCTTTTCACGCAGTTTGCAAAACACCGGCTCACTGCCGTGGTAGACACACGTAATACTCGCGCCATAAACCTGCTGGAAAAGCTGAATTTTCGCCGTGAAGCGCACTACCGGCAGAATATTTTTTTCAAAGGGATGTGGGGCGATGAGTATCTTTATGCGCGACTGGCCAGCGATTAGTGCAGGCATTGCGTTAAGCCATCGCGTTGGCATGTTAAGGAGGCGTTGTGACAATTAGCGAAGTAAGCAAGGAAGAGTATCACTTACTGATTCAGGTCTGGGAGGATGCCGTCAGGGCAACGCATCATTTCCTGAATGAACAGGATATCCTGCGGCTCAGACAGCTTATTCTGGAAAATTATTTTGATGCTGTTGTTTTAAGAAAAGTGAGCGATGAAAACCATGACATTGTCGGGTTCATCGGCGTGCAGGATGAGAATATCGAGATGCTTTTCGTCTCGCCCGCTCATCACAAAAAAGGGATCGGTGCACGGTTAGTCCATTACGCTATTCGTCATCTTTCAGCGAAGAAAGTGGATGTTAACGAACAAAATACCGCTGCGCTCGGGTTTTATCAGCATCTGGGCTTTCAGGTGACGGGACGGTCTTCCGTTGATGGTGAGGGAAAACCGTTTCCCCTCCTCCATCTGAAGCTGATGCAATAATCCGGCAGAGGAATCAGGAGAAAAAATGAACGGAAGTTGTCTCTGTAAACGTGTGCGCTACGAATGCGATCGCCTGGCGGGCAGCATTACGCATTGCTGCTGTCATACCTGCAGGAAAGCGCACGCCGCCGCTTATACCTCCACAGCGCGCGTGCGGCGTGAGGATTTCAGGTGGACCCAGGGAGAAGAATTTCTGACGGCATTTAATTCTTCCCCGGATAAGTTGCGTTATTTCTGTTCAGTCTGCGGATCTCATCTGATGGCTGAAAGACCTCATCAGAGCCACGTGATTCTGCGTGTGGCCACGCTGGACGACGATCCCGCTCAGACACCGGTTTCCTATATCTGGTGCTCGCACAGCGTGCCATGGCTAACAGAACGCGACGATGTGCCTCATTATGAGCAGGATAAAGAAACATGATGACTGGTCAAAACGCCGCGGGCGAAACGGTGCACCATCAGTGCCGGTAGATCATTCACCGGAGGAACCCGCTGGCTGCCAAACCACAGCGGGTTCGCCGGGCAAATTGAGCCACAAATATAAGCCGGAACCCCTGCAAACATGCCTGCTGCGGGCCGGTGCACATGCCCGGCTGCAATAGCCAGTATTCTGGCCCGGTTGCGTCTGAGGATCGACTCAAGCTTATCAAGCCCGCGACACATTGATTCATCCAGCGTCGGTATGCCCGATGCGATAACCGGATGATGCAGAAAAAGCAGCGCTGGCAATCCATGCGTATCGCTGAGTTGTCTTTCCAGCCATTCCAGATGATCCCCGACGCTGCCAAAATTCTGTTTATTCACCGTGGAGTCCAGCCCCAGCATACGCAATCCGCCCATATCCTGAACAAAATGCAGCGCGTCTGCCGGGGTGTTTTTCGCCCAGTGATTTTCATGCCATGTCGTTTGCATGAGTCGTCGATCATCGGCGTTGCCCGGCAATATAAATGCAGGGTAATGCTGCTGGCGCAGTTGCTCAGCTATCTGCCAGTAACCCTGCCGCCACTCGCCATCAACAAGATCGCCCGTTAACACCAGCACATCCGGTTGCACATGAGTGAGCCACGCCAGTGCCCGCGCCAGGCGCAGCAGGTGATCATTGTCCGGTGCGGCATGGATGTCTGAAATCTGAGCGATTAACATAATGTCTCCGGAAATACACAAGCGAACCAACAGGGCCGTCTGGCAGCATAGCACCCGCACCGTCACGCGACGCTGGCTGCGCGCCGCATTAAAATTCAGTATTATAGCGGTTCCTGCCGCTGACCCGAGTGAGTGCCCTGCCCGCTATGACTGACCACAATGCGCTGTTGGCGCGGTTGACCACCACGCTGGCGGCAGAGAGCCGCACGCCGCTGTATAAACGCTTTGCCAGTGCGATTAAAGATGCGGTGCGCGATGGCACGCTGGTGCACGAAGAGATCCTGCCGGGCGAGCGCGAGTTCAGCCAGTCGCTGAACATCTCACGCATCACCGTGCGTAAAGCCATGGACGAACTGGAAAAAGAGGGCGTCGTGTTCCGTTCCCGCGGCTACGGCACGCAGATCTGCAGCCAGTTTGAATATTCACTCAAAGAACCAAAAGGATTGTCACAGCAGGCGGTGTTGCGCGGTAAAACGCCGGACACCGTATGGATCAATAAAAGCAAAATTGCCTGCAGCGCAGAGATCGCCGAAAAGCTGGGGCTGAGCACGGGCAGCGATGTCTATCTGCTGAAACGTATTCGCTATGTTGACCGCCAGGCGGTCTCGGTTGAAGAGTCATGGGTGCCGGCGCGCTACATTGCCGATGCCGGTGAGATTGGTATTTCGTTGTATGACTATTTTCATCGCCAGCAGATCCTGCCGGTGAAATCCCAGAGCCGGGTCAGTGCGCGTATGCCGGACGAAGCCCTGCAGCAGCAAATTGCCCTGCCCGCCAATGTGCCGGTGCTGGTGATTAAGCAGCTGGCACTCGACGCACAGGGCAATCCGCTGGAGTACAGCATCAGCTACTGCCGCAGCGATATGTACGTGTTTATTGCTGAGTAAGGCGTTGCTGCCAGTAAGCGCGCAGGGTGGCGCGATCGGGCGCACAGTCGCCGCCGCGCCGGGAAACCACATACGACGCCACTGCGTTGCCCAGCACAACGCTCTCCGCCAGTGACCAGCCGGACGCTAATCCCGCCAGTAATCCGCCAGCATGGCTGTCGCCCGCGCCGATAGTATCGACCACCGTTGTCGCCAGTGCGGGCACCCAGCCCTGCGCCTCAGCGTCGATGTATCCGGCACCTTCGCTGTCCAGCCTTAATACCATTGCGCCACCAAACTGCTGCTGCCAGCGCGCCATCAGCTGATGGGCGTCGAAAGGTTCAGATGCGCGCAGACGCTCATGCCACAGCAGCTCCGCTTCCTGCCTGTTCACTGTAATCAGTGGCTGCAGCGCCATGATACGCGCAAACTGCGCCTCGCCGATGTCCGCCAGCCGCGGGCCAAAATCCACCAGCAGTTGATACGGCTGTGCCTGCTGCTCCAGCCAGTCGATCAGCACCTCGCCGCTTTTGCTGGTGAGCTGATAACCGGAGAGATAGATCCAGCGCTGCGCCGGCTGCGGCAATGTGCGCAACAGCGCGGCGTCCCACTGGTTTTCCACGCCACTAACGGAAAGAAAGGTGCGCTCGCCATCCGGCTCGACCAGCGCCAGACACCAGCCATTATCACCGTGCGCATTTTCCAGTACGCTCTGCACACCGTATTCCGCCAGCTTTTGTCGCACGATACTGGCCCAGATACCGTTCCCCAGCGGCAGCGCGTTGATAGAAGGAATGCCGAGACGATGCAGCGCAATGGCGACGTTAAGCGCACAGCCGCCAACGTTCACGCCCTGCTGATGCAGTTCGATGTCGCTGCCGCGATACGGCAACGTCCAGGCATCGGCAATCACATCCACTACCGCCGCCCCCACCACGCACACCGGCAACCGGCCCGCCAGCCGTGACAGATCGTCAGGCGTCAGCATAGGCGGCCTCGCGCTGCTGGCGGAAACGGACAAACGCGCGGCTGTAATGGGTGAAATCCAGCGCGTTAGCGGCATCCAGCTCCGCTTTTAGCTGCGCATCGATCGCGTCGATACCGTGCAGCGCGCCGCAAATGGCAACCGCCATCGCGCCGATGGTATCCGTATCGCCGCCGAGATTGGCGCACAGAATGGCGCAGCGGTTGGGATCGGTGGCTGCCAGTTCGACCATGGCGATCGCCGCCGGTACCGATTCAATGGTGCTGGTGCCGGTACCGACCAGATCGTAGATCTGCTGCATGGTCGATTCGGTGCCCCTGCCCTGCGCCACCACCTGCAACGCCAGTTCGATGCGGGCCGCCATCGCCGCACTGAAAGTGGTGACGCGCCGCTCCTGCGCCGCACGGGCAATCGCCGGCAGTTCGTCACGAATCGTTGCCCAGTCGCTACCGTCAATCGCGCGGGAGATTGCCCAGGCGATCGCGGTGGCACCGGCAATCGCCACGTCGGATTTGTGTGTCGGGCTGGAGGCCAGCGCGACAGCATCAATAAAAGCCGGCAGGTCACGCGCCGGCAGCAGACAGCCCAGCGGCGAGACACGCATCGCCGCGCCGTTGGTCAGGCCGTTATTTTCCAGCTGCGCCACCGGCGTACCGTTTTTCAGCGCGTTAAGCGCGATTTTGGATGTTGGCCCGAGCACATTTTTGTTAAAGGCATCAAACGCTTCCGCCCAGCGCAGAATATTGGCGCCGATGGTTTCCGCATCAATTTCGCCGTCGTGGCTGATAATGGCATCGGCCAGCGCCAGTGCCATTGAGGTGTCGTCAGTGAAAGCCGCCCGGCCAAAGTAGCAGGCGGCATTGTTTTCTGCCGGGCCGGGCAGGAAGCGATCGATCCAGCCGAAGTGCTGTTTCACGCGGCTGCGCGGCCACAGTTCCGATGGCATGCCCATCGCATCGCCCAATGCCTGGCCGTAAAATGCGCCCAAAATCCGTTTTTCCTGGTGTGTCATCGTCATGGTTACATCTCTTATTTATGGCTGTCAGCGGTTGCTGAGTTTTCAAAAGCGGTTAATTCATCACTGCGTTTTTTGCCGTCGCGGAACAGGACGATAAAGGCGATGGTGATGATGACAATCATCACGCTGCCAAACATCCACATCCCCGCCCAGTTGAAGGTCTGGCCGTTGCGCGGCTGGTCATACGCGAACATCTCCTGCATCAGATAGCCGCCGAGGCGGTAACCCAGCAGGCTGCCGATGCCCTGACAGGCCAGGGTGATCAGGCCCTGCGCAGCGTTACGCATCGCCACCGGCGCTTTCTTATCCACGTAAATGTAGGCGGTGATGAAGTAGAAGTCGTAGCTGACGCCGTGCAGCAGAATGCCCATAAACAGCAGGCCGAAGGTCAGCAGGTTTTGATCGCCGCCGAACACAAAGAACACGTAGCGCAGCGCGGCGGTGACCAGGCCGAGCAGCAGCACTTTGCCGATGCCGAAGCGTTTAATGAAGAACGGCAGCGCCAGCAGGAAGAAGATTTCTGATACCTGGCCGAGCGTCATCCAGCCGGTGGCGTGTGGCAGACCGACTTCGGTCAGATATCCCTCAGCGAAAATGTAGTAGAACGCCAGCGGCATACTGAACAGGAATGAACAGACGAAAAATACGAGGAAGCTGCGATCTTTCAGCAGGTGCAGTGCGTCGAGGCCGAGCGCCACGCGCAGGCTGAACTTGCCGGTGCTTTTGGGTTCGGTGGCTGGCAGGGTCAGGGCGAACAGGCCAAGCAGCAGCGAACTGGCCGCGGTGATCAGCAACGGTACATTGCTGGCGGAGATATCGCCAAAGCCGAGCAGCGGCGGCAGGAAACCGCAGGCGATGCCGGAGGCGATCCAGCCGATAGTGCCCATCACGCGGATGCGCGGATAGTCGCGCTCCACGTCACCGACGTGGGAAAACGCAATACTGTTGGTCAGCGCAATGGTCGGCATGTACGTGAGCGCATACAGCAGCAGCAGCGGAAAGAAGCTGCTGAAGTGCGTCTGCTGTGCGGCAAAGAACATCAGAATCGCGCCGGCGATGGTCAGCAGCGATAACACTTTCTGTGCCTGGAAGAAACGGTCAGCCAGCGAGCCGACCAGAATCGGTGACAGGATGGCAGCGATGGAGGTACAGGCGTAGCACCAGGCGATCTCAACCGGCGAAAAGCCGTTTTTGCTGAGAAATGCCCACAGCGGCACGAACCATGCCCCCCAGATAAACCACTCTAAGAACATCATGAACGACAGCTTTGGAATTGTAGTTTTCATCGAAATAGACTCCCCGGTGTTGGTAGAACCAATCTAGCACCAGAATAGATACCTTTATAATACCTTTAGCTGATAGTTTGAGCTATCCCACAAGATTTTTACCTTATGGATAACCGATTAGCGAGGAGGATTGAGTGCGGATGGGCGTGACGGTCTGGCGGGGTGTGGAGCTGCATCCTGCGGCTGTGAGGAGGTCGCCATGAATGGCGACCCTACGGCGATAATTGCAACGAAATGCGCACAGTTTTGTAGGGTGCGCATTGATGCGCGCCTGGTTATGCAGATTATGTAACCAGGTCGCCATGAATGGCGACCCTACGGCGATAATTACAACGAATTCGCACTGTTTTGTAGGGTGCGCATTGATGCGCACCTGGTTATGCAGATTATGCAACTAGGTCACCATGAATCGCGACCCTACGGCGATAATTACAACGAATTCGCACTGTTTTGTAGGGTGCGCATTGATGCGCACCAGGGAATAACAAGTGCTTTAACGCGCAGGTATCTTCTACCGGTTCACCAGCTTCGCTGGCAGCGCGACCACCAACAGCGAGCTGAGCAGCAGACACACGGCGAAGAACCACAGCGCGCCGTTGCTGCTGCCGGTGAGGTCCAGCGCCACACCCATCACCGAATTACTCACCAGTCCGGCGATATTGGCGATCGAACAGGCCAGAGCAAAACCCGCTGCCGCTGCCGTGCCTTTCAGGAACGTAGCGGGCAGACTGAAAAACACCGGCACCGCCCCGATAATCATCGCCTGTGCAATTGAGAACAGCAGCACGGTCATCGCCACGTTGTGAGCAAAGAAGGTGCTGGTGCCCATCGCCGCCGCGCCAATAATAAACGGAACAATGATGTGCCAGCGGCGTTCACGCAGGCGGTCTGAGCTGGCACCGATCGCCAGCATGCCAATCAACGCCGCCAGACTGGGGATCGCCGTCAGATAGCCAATGGTGGTGATATCGGTGGTGCCGGCATTCTTAATAAAGGTCGGCATCCAGAAACCCATGGCGTAAGCGCTGAGCAGAATCGAGAAGTCGATGCCGCCGAGCATCACCACGCGAATATTCAGCAGACCATCGCGCAGGCTGTGTTTCAGCCCTTTGGCGTCACCTTCGTCGCGCGCCAGTTCGCGCAGCACCGCCTGCTTCTCACTGCTGCTGAGCCAGCTGGCGCTCTCGACGCTGTTCGGCAGCAGCCAGAACGTCAGCACACCCAGTAACACGCTGGGCAGGCCTTCCAGCAGAAACAGCCACTGCCAGCCGCGCATGCCGTAAACCTCATGAAAATGCCCCATGATCCAGCCGGAAAGCGGTCCGCCAATCAGGCTGGAGAGCGGCAGGCCAATCATAAACAGCGCAATGATGCGGCTGCGGCGCCACGAGGGAAACCATTTGGTGAGATAGAACAGCACGCCAGGCAGAAAACCGGCTTCGGCCGCGCCGAGGAAAAAGCGGATGATGTAGAACTGGGTCGGCGTTTGCACCAGCAGCGTGGCGGTCGAGAGCAGGCCCCAGGTAATCATAATGCGCGCGATCCAGATCTTTGCGCCGACCCGCTGCAGGATCAGGTTGCTCGGCACTTCAAACAGGATATAGCCGACAAAAAACAGCCCGGCACCCAGACCAAACGCGGTCTCGCTCAGCGCCAGATCGCTCGCCATCTGTAGTTTGGCCAGGCCGATATTGATGCGATCAAGGTAGGCCGCGAGATAACACAGGCAGAGAAACGGAATCAGCTTCCAGGTGATTTTGCGATAAATCGAAGCGGTGTCTTCGGCTGCCAGCGCAGCAGGACGGGTTGAAACGTCAGTCATGGTGTTCTCCGGGCGCAATAACCCCGTCGTCGGGGAGATGTTGTTATGCGTCTCAGCCGCAGCCGAAACGGACTGTTTGTGCGCACTCCGTGCAGGTGAAACGCGCCCTTAACGGGCGCTGAACTTCCCGAGATACTCCAGCGCCGCGGCTTTACTTACCACGTCGCCATATTTACTGTCGATATCAAACAAATTGGCCTGATGTGGCGCATCATGGCGATCGCCCACGCATTCGCGCACCACCATGGCGCGAAAACCGTATTGCAACGCATCCACTGCGCTGGCGCGGATGCAGCCGCTGGTGGAGCAGCCGGCGATCAGCAGCGTATCAATGCCCTGCGCCACCAGCATCGATGCCAGAGACGTGCCAAAAAACGCGCTGGCATACTGTTTGGTGATCACCACTTCTGCGGCAAGCGGCTGCACCGCCGGACAAAACGCGGCCAGCGGATTGCCCTCCACCATGTCACGCATCACCGGGGCTTTCTGCACCCAGATCCCGCCGTCCTGCTGATGCTGCGGATGGTAGCGAATCTGCGTATGGATCACCGGAATCGCGCACTGGCGCGCCGCCGCCAGCAGGCCCTGTGCGGCGGCCACCGCCTCCACCACGCCCGGGGCAAATAGCGCGGCGCCCGGCGTGGTGTAGCCCTGCAGAAAGTCGATCATCAGCAGCGCCGGACGCTGACCAAAACCGATGCGGTTGCCCCAGACACCGGCGTAGTTATCACTGACACTCTGGCTCATGCTTTCTCCTTACCACGCACCGGACAGCAGTGCGCCCGCACCCGGCACCACCGGCTCCAGCTCCAGCGCCTTCAGCAGAGCGTACGTGGTGGCAATGGCGGCCGTGATTACCGGCTTGCCGGTCTGCGCCTCCACTTTTGCCACCGCCGGCAGCGATGGCATCTGCACGCAGGCCGACAGCACCACCACGTCAACATCCGTCAGCGTCATGTCCGCCACGATGCCAGGTAAATTGGCCGGGTCGTGGCGGGCGACGGCGAGGTTATCGGCAATTTCCAGCGCGCGCCACTGCTTTACCTCAATCCCTTCGCGCTGGATGTAATCCACCACCAGCTCGGTCAGCGGCTTCATGTAGGGCGCTACCAGCGCGATCTTCTTCGCGCCCATAATATGCAGCGCATCGACCAGCGCGCCGGCACTGGTGATCACCGGTGCCAGCGCCTCGTTGTCGCGCGTGACCTGCGTCAGACGCTGCTGCGACTGGCGATGATAGCCCGGGCCCATCGCCATGATCGCCACCAGACAGGCATAGCCGAGCACGTCAACGCGCGCGTCGGACAGCTCCAGCGCACAGCGGTCGGACTCTTTATCCATCGCCGCCAACTCATCTTTATTGACATGCTTCATGCGCATACGGCTGGAGTGGAAGGTAAACCGCTCCGGGCGAATCAGCTGGCGCGCCTGCAGCATGGCGGGAATTTCGGTTTCCATGGTGATGTTGGAACTCGGCACAATCTGGCCGATACGATACGAACGCGTCATGGCTGCGTCTCCGGAGTCAGTGAGGGGCCAAGGAAGGTGCCAAAGGCATTGAAGAAACCGTGAAAATCATCCCACGGGATCATGTGACCAGCGCCGGCTACCCGGCTGATCTCAATGGTCGGGAGCAGCTCGCGGATTTCGGCTTCATCTTCCGCCTGAATGACGCCGCCCTTGCCTGCCACCATCAGCAGGGTTTTTGCCGGCAGCTGAGGGAAATATTGATGGATATCGAGCTGGTGAAAATCGTCATAGGCGCGACGGATGGCCGGCGTATAGCAGGTATGCAGCCACTCGGCGCGCAGCTGACGCTGGTCATCGCTCCAGGCCGGGCAGTATTGCTTCATGGCTTCAGCATCCATGCCGCGCTGCGCGTCGCGAATGGAATCTTCATACCACGGCCACTGACCCGGATAGAGACGCCGGCCCGGTCCGGAAACCGGCGGATCGATCAGCGACAACGACAGCACGCCGGCCGGCTGTTTCACCGCCGCACGCATGATGAAGCGCGCGCCCATCGAATGGCCAACCAGGTGATAGCGCGTCAGCCCCAGCGCATCCGCGAAGGCGTTGATGTCATCGGCGCAGCTCTCCATACCGTAATCCAGCCCTTCACCGCTGCTGGAGAGCCCGCGACCGCGCACGTCCAGTACCCAGGTATCAAAATGCTGCGCAAAAACTTCCGCCACAAAACCCCAGGTGATCGCCGGGCTGGTGATGCCCGGTACGAGGATCAGCGCGGGCCCGCTGCCGCCGTAGCGCAGATAGTGCTGGCGAATGCCGTTGGCCTGTACCTGACCGCCGTGCATAAAACGGCTCATGAGGTCACCTCGCTTTTCAGCGGCGCGGCAAACACGTCGTAGCCGTACACCCAGGCCGGATCTTCCTGGGTGCGCAGGAAAGTATTGGCGTTAGAGACGGCCTGCACGCGCGACGCACGTTCTTTGCGGTTGGCTTCATACAGGCGGAATGCGGTGCGATAATCATCAAGACCGGTTTCCGTCAGGCAGCGCGACAGCATGGCGGCATCTTCGATGGCCATCGCAGCGCCCTGCGCCATGTGCGGTTTCATCGGATGGCAGGCATCACCCAGCAGCACAATGCGCCCTTCGCTCCATACCGGCAATGGCTGACGGTTGAGCAGCGGCCATTTGGTGACCGATTCGCTGCACTCGATCAGCGCCTGTACCACCGGATGGTAGTGACCAAACGTTTCCAGCATCTCCTGCTGACTACTTTCAACGAAGCTGCCTTTGATATCCCACGCCGGGTGCGGCACACCGGAGACGTAATAATATTCGTCGCGCGCTTTGGTGGTGTAATAGACCATCAGATGACGATCTTCAGACCACCACTTAACGCAATCTTCAAAGCTGAGGTTGTATTTGCGCAGTTGTTCGCCACGGATTAGCGCACGGTGCGCCACCCAGCCGCTGTAAGTGGGCGCTTCCACCCCCAGCAGATGCTCACGCAGCTTTGAGTTGATGCCATCCGCGCCAATCACGATATCCGCGCGCGCTTCGCTGCCGTCCTGAAAACGCAACACCACATCGCTGCCGCTGTCTTCGACGCTGCTCAGGCACTTGCCGAACTGGACGCTGCCCGGCTGCAGACTGGTCATCTGCATGGCCTGCAAATCGCCCCGGTGCACCGTGACATAAGCCGCACCGTACTCTTTGCGCGCATAAGCGCCCAGCGGAATGCGTGACAAATACTCCCCGGTCTCGCCGTCGCGGCTGAACCAGAAATCGGGATGCGAAGCCAGATCCTCCAGCTGCTGTTCGATGCCCATGCGGCGAAACACCTTGAGCACGTTCGGCCCCATGTGGATGCCGGCACCCAGACGGGAGAAAGCCGGGCTTTGTTCATAAACCGTGACATGAAATCCCGCTTTCTGTAACAGCGAGCCGGCGGCAAGCCCGCCCAGCCCGGCGCCGATCACCGCGATGCGTTTCATATTGTTCATATTTTCCTCTCACACTGACGCTGATTTGAAGGTATGCACGCGGATAAACGATCAAACCCGACGCTGAATTTATAGTGCATACACTTTAATTATTGAGGTTATGACACTGTTAAAAGCAACCGTATTTACAGTGAAAACTCGATAACATGATGTTAATCACAGCCTGATGATAAGGTTAAATAGGCTTTTCTTATGTCAAAAAGAAATGCTTGCACTGTTCTTCGCAACACGTCTATAACAAACATATAAAGCGTGTTCGCTATAAATAGCTGAAGTTTTGCGCAGCAAATTGTCTGACATCTAACCCTGAGAGGAAACCGCTATGGCAGTAAATCAGAGCCAGTTAGGCCAGATGTTCGAGCAGGTTTTACGGCTGTCGAAAGTCGACGCCAGCCAGAGTGTCGCCATCCTGAAAAGTCACTATTCCGATGCACGCACCGTGCAGGCAGCCACTGATGCTGCACTACGATTGGGCGCGAAGGTGTACTGCGTTGAGCTGCCGGCCTTCAATCACCCGACGGCAATGGGTAACGACATGACCGCCTACTGTGGTGATACCGCGCTTACCGGCAACATTGCCGCGCAGCGCGCGCTGGAAGCGGCGGACCTGATCGTCGATACCATGATGCTGCTGCATTCGCCGGAGCAGGAACAAATCCTGAAAACCGGGACGCGAATTTTGCTGGCCGTCGAGCCGCCAGAAGTGTTGGCACGAATGTTGCCGACTGAAGAGGACAAGTCGCGCGTGCTGGCTGCGGCGGCGGTGCTGGAAAAAGCGCGCATGATGACGGTGAAATCGCCGGCCGGCAGTGATTTTCGTGCCCCGCTCGGCCAGTACCCCACGGTAACGGAATATGGCTACGCGGATGAGCCGGGCCGCTGGGATCACTGGCCGAGTGGCTTCCTGTTTACCTGGCCGAATGAAGATCAGGCTGAAGGCGTGCTGGTGCTGGACGTCGGCGACATCCTGCTGCCGTTTAAATCTTACGCGCGTGAACGTATTACGCTGGAGATCGAGAAAGGTTTTGTCACCCGCATTCACGGTGGCTTTGAGGCCGAGTATCTGCGCGATTACATGCGCTACTTCAACGACCCGGAAGTGTACGGTATTTCCCACATCGGCTGGGGGCTGCAGCCGCGCGCACAGTGGACGGCGATGGGATTACACGACAAAAACGACGGCATGTGTATGGACGCGCGCGCCTTTTACGGCAACTTCCTGTTTTCGACCGGACCGAACACCGAAGTGGGCGGTAAGCGCAAAACGCCGTGCCATATGGACATTGCTCTGCGCCGCTGCGACATCAAAGTGGACGATTTGCTGGTGGTGGCGGAAGGTGAAGTGGTGGCACCGGAGGCCTCACGCGCGCGTTAATCGTGCGCAGGGAACGGCTGTCAGCGCAGTGACAATGCATTACACTGCCTGACAGTTTCCGGGAAAAAGGATAAAGGCATGTCGCACCAGCAGGATCCGCGCGCAGACCAGCGCTATGACTATACCGAGCAGGTTGGCCATCTGTTGCGCAAGGTGTATCAACGCCATGCGGCGATTTTTCAGCAACACGTCGGTGATTCACAGATCACCGCCGTGCAATTTATTACCCTCTGTGCGCTGCGCGATCGCGGTCCGAGCGCACAGAACGATTTAGTGCGCTATACCGCCGTCGATCAGGCCACCATTCGCGGTGTGGTTGAGCGTCTTAAGGCGCGCGATCTGGTCAGTCTGGGTCCCGATCCCACCGACAAACGCAAAGTGATTGTCATGCTGACCGATGCAGGCCACCGCCTGATTGACAGCACGACAGACAACGCGATGCGCATCACCGAAATGACTTACGGTCAGCTGAATCCCGCCGAACGGGTCGCGCTGATTTATCTGCTGAAAAAAATGCTGGACGATACGAGCCAGCCCTAACCCGGGGCGCTTAGCCGCCTCGCTAAGGCGGTTAATAATGAAAATGCTGGCACATCAGACTGCCACACCGGTTTCACCTGCATCCACGTGCCATTACGCCCTTGAGGTGAACGGTGCGACTCACCCCATCAGCAGCTATCGCGATACCTCGCTGCTGCTGGTGCTGCGTAATCAACTCCAGCTTAACGGACCCAAATATGGCTGCGGCCTGGGCGAATGCGGCGCCTGCACCGTGCTGATCGATGGCGTTGCCGCGCGCGCCTGCGTGATCCCGGCGTATGGCGTGCGTCAGCGCGCTATCACCACGCTGGAAGGGCTGGGCAACCGCGAAGCACTGCACCCGGTGCAGCAGGCGTTTATCGAGGCGCAGGCCGCACAATGCGGTTACTGCCTTAACGGCATGATCATGACCACCGCCGCGCTGCTGCGCGCTCAGCCCTGCCCTGATGACCGGCAGATACGTGCGGCGCTGAGCGGTAACCTGTGCCGCTGTGGCACCCATCAGGAGATCCTGTGCGCAGTGAAGCGCGCCATTACCTTATGCCTGCAGCAGGCGGAGGCGGCATCATGAGTACGGCTAACGTCCCCACGCAGCAGCAGTTGCTGGCAGCCAGCGACATCCTGTTAATTGTCGATGAGATTCAGCCGCCGCCCGGGCTGGTACCCAAAGGCCAGACGCCGACGCTGAAAGCCAAAGAGCGGGCACTGTTTCTGGCTATTGACGGTTCCGGCAGCGTCTGGGCCTTCAATGGCCATGTCGATCTCGGCACCGGGGTGAAAACCGCGCTGACGCAAATCGTCGCCGAAGAGCTCAGTCTGCGCATGGATCAGGTGCAAATGGTGCTGGGCGATACGCTGCGCGTGCCCAACCAGGGCGCCACCATCGCCAGCGCCACCTTGCAAATTTCTGCCGTACCACTACGTAAAGCGGCTGCAACGGCGCGCCAGTGGCTGTTACAACAGGCCGCCGCGCGCTGGCAGCTGCCGGTGGAGAGCATCACGCTGGACAGCGGTTTCCTGCAGCACCCCGGCGGTGAGCAATTGTCATTTGCCGAACTGGTGCAGCAGCAGCGCAGCATCGTGCCGATTGATCATCAGGTAACACTCAAGCCCGCCAGTGAATATCGCTTAGTTGGTACCAGCTCGGCGCGGGTAGATATTCCCGCCAAAGCCACCGGCGAACTGACGTGGGTGCATGACCTGCGCGTGCCCGGTATGCTGCACGGCCGGGTCATCCGTCCACCGTATGCGGGCTATGACACCGGCAGCTTTGTCGGCACCTCATTGCTCAGCATTGACGAAAGCTCGATCGCGCATCTCGAAGGCATCGTGAAAGTGGTGCAGATCGCGGATTTTGTCGGCGTGGTAGCCGAGCGCGAGGAGCAGGCCATCGCCGCGATGGACGCATTACAGGTGCGCTGGAAGCCGTGGGAACACAGCCTGCCGGACCTGCGCGATATCGAACAGGCTATTCGTGATAATCCCCGCACTTCGCGCGTGGTGCATGACAGCGGTGAGGTGGATGCCGCGCTGGCGAATGTCGCGCAGCGTTTTACCCGCAGCTATGTCTGGCCGTATCAGCTGCATGCGTCGATTGGCCCTTCCTGTGCGGTGGCCGACTATCAGCCTGATTCGCTGCAGGTGTGGAGCGGTACGCAGAATCCGCACCTGCTGCGCGCCGATCTGGCATGGCTGCTGGAGAGGCCGGAAGAGACCATTGAAGTGAACCGCATGGAAGCCGCCGGTTGCTACGGTCGCAACTGCGCCGATGACGTGGCCGCCGATGCGGCGCTGTTGTCGCGCGCAGTAGGCCAGCCGGTGCGGGTACAGCTGACGCGCGCCCAGGAACACGTGTGGGAGCCGAAAGGCACTGCACAGCTGATGGAGGTGGACGGCGGGCTGGACGCGCAGGGCAATCCGCAGGTGTATGATTTCACTACGTCTTATCCGTCCAACGGCGCACCCACCCTTGCGCTGCTGCTGACCGGCCGCGTCGATCCGGTGGCGCTGGCGTATGAAATGGGCGATCGCACCTCCATTCCACCTTACGATTTTCCCCATCTGCGCGTCACCATTGAGGACATGGCGCCGATTGTGCGCGCCTCGTGGATGCGCGGCGTTTCGGCCCTGCCCAACACCTTTGCCCATGAATCCTATATGGATGAGCTGGCCCACGCGGCAGGCGTCGATCCGGTGGAGTACCGGCTGCGCTACATTCAGGACGATCGCGCCGCCGAGCTAATGCGCTCCACCGCTGCACGTGCAGACTGGACGCCGCGCACCGCCATTCAGCAGACCGCCAGCGAACCCGGCATTTTGCGCGGACGCGGTTTTGCCTACGCACGCTATATTCACAGCAAATTTCCCGGCTTCGGCGCCGCCTGGGCTGCCTGGGTCGCGGATGTCGCGATTGATAAGCAGAGCGGCGAGATCGCCGTTACGCGCATCACCGTGGGCCATGATGCCGGCATGATGATCAACCCGGAAGGGGTAAAGCATCAGATTCACGGCAATGTCATTCAGTCCACCAGCCGGGTGCTCAAAGAACAGGTGACGATTGAAAGCAACCTGATCGCCAGCCAGGAATGGGGCAGCTACCCGATCCTGACGTTTCCGGAAGTGCCGGATATCGACGTGATGATGGTGCCGCGCCCGCACGAACCGCCGCTGGGCGCGGGGGAATCCGCGTCGGTGCCCAGCGCCGCGGCCATCGCTAACGCGGTGTTTGATGCCACCGGTATCCGTTTTCGCGAATTGCCCATTACCGCTGACAAACTGCGTCAGGCGCTGAACGGCCCCGATCCGCAGCCGGAGCCACAGCTGGCGGCACCGGTCAGCACCGCCCGCCGCCGCAGCCGAAAATGGGCGCTGGGTGGCGTAACAGGATTGCTCGGTCTCGCCGCTGGCGTGGCGATTAACGCGCTGCCGTGGCGCGCACCGATTGCGCCCGTGACACCCCCGGCCGCCGGAAGCTGGTCGGCAGAGATGCTGGAACGTGGCCGTCAGGTGGCCGCCGCCGGTGACTGCGCGGTATGCCATACCACGGAAGGCGGCGCGACCAATGCTGGCGGCCTGAAGATGGAGACACCGTTTGGCACGCTGTACACCACCAACATCACGCCGGATAAACAGACCGGCATCGGTAGCTGGTCATTTAACGCCTTCGATCGCGCCATGCGCCAGGGCATCAGCCGCGACGGCCATCATCTCTATCCGGCGTTTCCCTACACCAGCTTTCGCCAGCTGAGCGAAGGTGATATGCAGGCGCTGTACGCCTGGCTGATGTCGCAGCCGGCGGTACAGCAGGCACCAGCAGAAAACCAGATGCGCTTTCCCTATAACCTGCGCTTCCTGATGGCGGGCTGGAACGCGCTCTACCTCGGGCGCGGCGAATACCAGCCTGACCCCCGCAAAAGCGCCGAATGGAATCGCGGTGCCTATCTGGTGAACGGAGCCGGACACTGCGGTGCCTGCCACTCGCCGCGTAATCTGCTGGGCGCGGAAAAACGCGGGGACAATTTCCTCGCCGGTGGCTGGGTGGACGGCTGGGAAGCGCCCGCTCTCAATCAGCTGAATAAAGCCCCGCAGCCGTGGACCGCGCAGTCGCTGTATAACTACCTGCGTAGTGGTTACGATGCGCAGCACGGCGTTGCCGCCGGACCGATGGCACCGGTAGTAAGCCATCTCGCCACCCTGCCGGAAGCCGATGTGCGCGCCATGGCCAGTTATCTGGCGGATATCAATGGTCAGGCAGCGCGCCCTGTCGCTGCGCCGGCGGCAAAACCGGCATGGAACACTGCCGCAGGGGAACGGCTGTTTAAAGGCGCCTGTCAGGCCTGCCACAGCGCCAGCGAGGGCGGACCGCAGTTGTTTGGCGTCAGCCCATCGATGGCCAACAGCAGCAGCATAACCAGCGCGACGGCGGATAATCTGTTACAGGTGGTGCTGCACGGTATCGACAAACCGGCAACCGATGCGCTCGGTTATATGCCCGGCTTTGCCGCCAGTTTGTCGGATAAGCAGGTTGCGGATATTGCTGCCTGGCTGCGCCAGCGCTACGCGCCTGATGAACCGGCGTGGCAAGATCTGACTGAAAAGGTGGCGCAGGTACGCGCTAATCCCGGCAGCCACTGACCCAGTCAGGGGTGCTGCCGGTCAGCGGCTTGCATCGGATCGCGGCAGATCCGCGTCGCGGATCGTGCCCTGATGGGCCGGCAGAGTGATGAGAATGGCCGGGTCGAGCAGCGCGCGGGCACCGCTGTCGCCCTGCAGTTGAGCGAGCGCCGCGCCATAGTGCGCGGCAAATCCCACCGGGTGGCCCGGCTGGTTTTGCCAGCTGAGCCGCACCTGCGGCGCACCGTTGCGCAGCGCCTGCGCCACGCATTGATGATCCTCCGCCCTCACCCACGCCATATCACCCGGTACGATCAGCCAGCCATGCCAGTGGGCGGTGGCCCGCACGCCAGCGGCAATGCTTTCACCGCTACCGGCGCTGGCAATAGTGCAGGTCGCGACGCCGCACTGCTGTGCCAGCTGTTGAATAGCGCGATCTTCCGGCCGGATAATAAGGAGAAGCGGCAAACCGCTGCGCTGCGCCTGCTGCAGCGTCAGCTTCAGCAGCGGCTGAGGCACGCCATTATCGTCAGGATACGGTGCCAGCAGTTTATGCCCGGTACCGCCGGCCTGACGAAAGCGGCTGCCGAGACCGGCAGCAAGGATGAGAATGCCTGGCGTCTGCATACAAGGATTGCTTCCGGAAGTTGGGGCGCACAGTATGGCGCGCCCCGGCCGGGTTAGCGACGGTTTTTCCACACCGTCTGGATGTTACAGAACTCGTGGACGCCGAAGCTGGAGAGTTCGCGGCCATAACCACTCTTCTTCACGCCACCGATAGCGACGCGCGGATCTGAGGCGCCGTTGCCGTTGATAAACACCGCGCCGGTTTCCAGCTGCTCTGCCAGTTCCTGCGCCAGCGCTTCATTGCCGCTCCACACGGTAGCGCTCAGGCCAAACTCGCTGTCATTCGCCAGCTGCAGTGCATGTTGCGCATCGCGCGCGACGGTGATCGCCGCCACCGGCCCGAAGATCTCCTGACGAAAAGCGGTCATCGCGGGCGTGACGTCGGCAAGAATGGTTGGCGCATAATAGTTGCCGACTCCCTCGATCTTGTGGCCGCCCAGCACCAGACGTGCACCCTGCTGCAGGGTTTCCTGCACCTGATGATCCAGTTCATCACGCAGATCGTAGCGTGCCATCGGACCGATATAAGTCTCTTCCTGCAGCGGATCGCCCACTTTCAGTGCCTGCACGGCTGCGCTGAAACGCGCCTCAAACGCCTCTGCGATGCTCTCTTCAATGATGAAGCGTTTGGCTGCCATACACACCTGCCCGCTGTTCTGGTAGCGTCCTGTGACCGCTGAGGCCACTGCCGCATCCAGATCGGCATCGGCCAGCACGATAAAAGGATCGGCACCGCCTAACTCCAGCACGGTTTTTTTCAGTACCGCACCGGCCTGAGCGGCGATCGCGCCACCCGCGCGCACGCTTCCGGTTACGGCGATAGCCGCGACGCGCGGATCTTTAATGGCGGCAGAAACACCGTCGTTATCGACGTTGATCACATTGAATGCACCGCGCGGCAAATCGGTTGCGGCAAACAGCTCCTGCATCAGCAAGGCGCAGCCCATGACGCTCGGAGCGTGTTTCAACAGGTAGGTATTGCCCGCCAGCAGCATGCTGACTGCGCCACGCAGAACCTGCCAGTAGGGAAAATTCCACGGCATCACCGCCAGGATCACACCGAGTGGACGAAACGATTGCCATGCCTGCTGGTTTTCCACCAGCGTGGGCTGATCGGCCAGCATTGCCGGTCCGTGTTCGGCATACCAGTCACACAGGCTGGCGCATTTCAGGACTTCGGCACGCGCCTGCGCAATGGGTTTACCCATTTCCAGCGTAGCGAGCGTAGCCAGTTGCTCCTGACGCTGGCGCAGCTGCTCACCCAGCTGACGCAGTACCTTCACGCGCTGTGCCATCTCTGTGTTACGCCACTGCGCAAAGGCGCTGGCGCTTTGCTGTAAAGCCGTTTCCAGCTCGGCTGCACTCTGCAGGGGATAAGTGGCAATGATTTCGCCGCTGGTGGGATTACGTGAAATAACGTGATCAGTCATAAGATGCCTTCGTCAGATAATCGGGTTGATCAGAGTGGGATCTACCTTACGCCAGCCATCAGGTGATGAAAAATGAATAGATGAGAGCAAGTTGTTCACCTGAAATGAATTGAGAGACAGCGCAGGCTGAAGATTTTCACTTTCCACCCTCACAGGGTAATTTAAAGACGTAAGCGAATATTCTGCAGGTTACGCTTATCAGCATCAGTCGCCTCAACGGGTTATCCACTTATACAGTGATTAGATCTTAAAGAAAGATCATAAAGAGATCTAAAAGAGATCCTAAGAGATCCCCGATCGCGGCAGGCCGCACCCGACAAGGGCTGAGAAGGTGATCGTGTTCACTATAATCAGTAAAGTATCCACTATAGTCAGTACTTTATTCACTATAGACAGTAGAATGTTCACTATAAACAGTGTTAATGTTCACTGTAATCAGATACCGATCCTTTTCATCCACAGAATGAAGATCTCAGGCTATGGCAGATAAAGAGAGTGAAAACAAGGCGTTACTTGAACCTTTTCTGTCGGTGACGAAAAACAGTGGTGAAGTTATTCAGCTTCATCCCAATAAAAATAACACCGTACAACCGGTCGCACTGATGCGCCTGGGTCTGTTTGTTCCTACCCTGAAGTCAACGGCGCGCGGGAAATCCGGCGCGATGGCTTCAACCGATGCCACCAAAGAGCTCAAAAACCTGTC
Source organism: Pantoea sp. GM_Pan_4 (assembly GCF_026541005.1). Lineage (NCBI taxonomy): Bacteria > Pseudomonadati > Pseudomonadota > Gammaproteobacteria > Enterobacterales > Erwiniaceae > Pantoea > Pantoea sp. GM_Pan_4. Next base: position 157,389 of record NZ_JALNUZ010000003.1, on the reverse strand, counting down.
GCTGGTGAAAGCGGAAGGCTATGAAAAGATTACCATCACCGGCGCACGGCTGGATATGGATAATGATTTCAAAACCTGGGCCGGCATCATTCAGTCTTTTTCGCGTTATCCGTCGAAGGGCGACACCGTCACGCTGCCGTTTATCGACTTCGTCAAGATGTGTGGTATTCCCTCAGCCAACTCGTCCGCGGCGCTGCGTAAGCGTCTTGACGCCTCGCTGCGACGTATCGCAACCAATACCCTGTCGTTTGAGGGGAATGGTAAAGCCTACCACACGCACCTGGTGCAGTCGGCTTACTACGATCGTGAGAAAGATCTGGTGCGTATTCAGGCCGATCCTAAGCTGTTTGAGCTGTATAACTTCGACCACAAGGTGCTGCTGCAGCTGCGTGCTATCTCGCGCCTCAAGCGTAAGGAGTCGGCGCAGGCGCTGTATACCTACCTGGAAAGCCTGCCCACTAATCCGGCGCCTATCTCCCTGGCGCGCTTACGTATGCGTCTTAATCTCGGTTCAAAAACCACCACGCAAAACCATGTGGTGCGGCGCGCCATGGAGCAGCTGAAAGAGATTGGCTATCTGGATTACTCCGAAGTGAAACGGGGCCGTTCGGTATTTTTCATCATCCACAGCCGGACACCCAAACTCGATGGTATCAGCAATCTGGAAAGTATCGATTCGCTGGAAGACCTCGATTTCGAAGACTGACTTCACCCATTCACTGTAATCAGTCAGCCCTCTTCCCGCAGTGTCACTGAGCCTAAAAGTGACACTGCCGCTTTCCCCTCATTCACTGTAATCAGCGCAACCTGAATTGTTCACTGTAATCGGTAGCATTCACTGTAATCAGTAGTCGCTGCCGGTATTGCCTGTTCCGTAAAAATCCTCCAACCTTCCTTTTCATGCCTAACAGCGCTTTTATTGATAGTGGGTACTTACCAGGTGGGTTGACAGACATCTTGTCTGTGCCTTAAGAGCCAGGCTGGCTGATTACAGTGAATGTCTGGTCTGCAGGGCGATTCTGCTGACCACAGTGAACACGTAAGCATACGAGCTAACTGATTACAGTGAACGCTTTATCGTATCTCACTGAAAATTAAACGTAATAAGCGATATACAGTAATACATTCACTGTATTCAGTAATTATGCTGTAAAAGTAACCAGTAAAAGTGACAGGGTTGGTCACTATCACTGATTACAGTGAATCGTGGGAGGGATTACCGATTATAGTGAACGTCATTTCATGACGAAACGGCTCTCTGGGTCGTCTGACTTTTACTGATTACAGTGAACGTTCTCAACACTCCCCTATCCTCACCGCAGGCACTGGCCTGCAAGGGAAGGAAAGCCAGCTACTGACTACAGTGAACGTTATCGAGCTGAGGCTAAGCGGGCATGTACTGATTACAGTGAACGTGTTCGTCAGGTACTGCTGCTTCAAAACACATCGCGGGCGAACCCGGCTACTGATTACAGTGAATGTTGTTAGCTGAGTGCACTTCTCTGTGCCGCACGACCCTACCTCGTTCTGGCGCGATAAAGATGATCGGGTTTACTGATTACAGTGAATGCTTTGTGAGGCAGCTCAGCAAGTCAGGCTTAAACACGCTTTTCCTTTTACTGACTACAGTGAATGCGCCGCAGCGATCAGGTTATGAATATCTGATAAGGGTCACATTACTGATTACAGTGAACATTGACGAAAAGGCATTCATAGTTTACTGACTACAGTGAATGTGGGTGGCATCGACGTCGCAGTTTACTGATTACAGTGAATCTTATACCTGCATCAATCGATGCGCTGGCAGATTGCCGCCAGTAAGGCGGCCCTTAACATGGCACTGCACGGCGCTCGCCGCGGCGCAGCCCAATCTTCCTGCAGGCAATACTCGCCAGCCCGCAATCGCACACCGCGTAATTCTCATCGTGTGCAGCTTCTCCCCTTCTCACTGGCTGGCAGCACCCTCTCACACCGTGCATTGCAGGCAGTCAGTGAGGGAAGAATGTAGTGGGCTTGTGCTGACTACAGTGAATCTGACCATTTGGTGAGCGGATGATGCGCGGAATCACTGACTACAGTGAACATTTACTTTTGCGCACTTGCTCACCTGGCGTCGGTAGCGCTGTCCCTGCGCTAAAGAGTTACTGATTACAGTGAATCTTCCGGCAGGGTTACTGATTGCAGTGAATGTTACGCTGAGTACAGTAAACGCATTCCATTTCTTTACGCCACCCGCTGATTACAGTGAACGTGCGGGCTGCTCTGTCAGGTAACGGCGCGCAGTATTTCACCGTAATCGCCCGCTTCTGCCAGACATGCCGGTTACTGATTACAGTGAACAGTGGCAGAGGGCCGCCCTTACGCCGAGCACATTTTCATCAGTTGATGGGTAATCAACCAGCGCGCGCTACTGACTCCAGTGAACGTCTGGTTTAAGCCTCTCTTGCAAAAGGTCTTTTTACAACGCGAGCCGATGATGAACAGATGAGATAGATTTGCCTCATGTGCAGGATTTCGGTATAAAGTCATAAATCCTACATGTGTGGAGCAAGTATGGCTAACGATGAGAAGCAAGTTCTGAAAGTCGCTCAACGCTCAGAAAGAATGCTGATGAGCCTGACGGAGCAGATTCAGGCGCAAAAAGAAGAGTTGCACGAGAATACTTTTTACCAGGTTTATGCCAAAGCGGCGTTAGCCAAGTTGCCCAAGCTAACGCGCGCCAGTGTCGATTACGCGGTTAACGAGATGGAAGAAAACGGCTATCCGTTTGATAAGCGTGCGGCCGGCAGTTCCACCAAGTACGCGATGTCGATCCAAAATATTATCGACATCTACCATCATCGCGGCGTCCCGAAATACCGCGATCGCCATACTGAAGCGTTTACGCTTTTTGTCGGTAACCTGAAAGGCGGCGTGTCTAAAACTGTTTCAACAGTATCGCTGGCGCACGCGCTGCGCGCGCATCCGCACCTGCTGTTCGAAGATTTACGCATCCTGGTTATCGATCTCGATCCGCAGTCTTCGGCCACCATGTTCCTGAATCATGAACGTTCGGTCGGTTTGGTTGAAGCCACCGCGGCTCAGGCGATGCTGCAAAACGTCAGCCGCGACGAGCTGAAAAGCGAATTTATTGTGCCGTCGATTATTCCTGGCGTTGACGTACTGCCCGCCTCAATCGATGACGCTTTCATTGCTTCACGCTGGGAAGAGCTGTGTGCGGAGCATCTGCCGCAGCAAAACGTGCATGCGGTGCTGTATGAAAACGTGGTGGCTAAGCTGAAAAAAGACTACGACTTTATCTTTATTGACAGCGGCCCACATCTGGATGCCTTCCTGAAAAACGCCATTGCCGCTTCCGATTTGCTGATGACGCCGGTGCCGCCGGCACAGGTTGATTTCCACTCCACGCTGAAGTATCTGACGCGCCTGCCCGAGCTTATCGACATCATCGAAGAGTCGGGAGCCACCTGCAGGTTGCAGGGCAACATTGGCTTTATGTCCAAGCTGTCGAATAAAGCGGACCACAAGATGTGTCACAGCCTGGCGAAAGAGATATTTGGCGGCGATATGCTGGATGCGGCGCTGCCTCGGCTGGATGGCTTTGAACGCTGCGGTGAATCGTTCGATACGGTTATCTCCGCTAACCCATCTACCTATGTTGGCAGCAGCGAAGCCCTGAAAAACGCGCGTTCGGCGGCAGAAGACTTTGCCAAAGCCGTCTTTGATCGTATTGAATTTATCCGCCTGAACTGAGGTTATTATGAGCGCAAAAAGAATCACTATTGGCCGCACCTTCAGCCAGAGCCCGTTACAAAATGAACCCAGCGAGGATGGTCACTCCCAGACGTTTATCCTTTCCACCGGTAAACGCGCCCTGTTCACGCTGGAACACATCACGGCTAAAGAGATAGAAGAACGTACGTACGTGGTGATGGAAACCAACGGCCGTGACCAGTCCGGTCTCACGCCAGAGTCACTGCGCGATATCATCCGTACCATTAAACTGCAGCAGTTCTTCCCGGCCATCGGCGTGAAGCGTGGCGATCGGATTGAAATCCTCGATGGTTCGCGTCGTCGGGCGGCCGCGCTGCACTGTAAAACCGGGCTGGATGTGCTGGTTACCGACGTTGCCATCTCTGCCGAAGAAGCCCGTCGTCTGGCGCAGGATATCCAGACCGCGCGTGAGCATAATCTGCGTGAAGTCGGCATGCGTTTGATGTCACTGAAAGACAGCGGCCTGTCGCAAAAAGAGATTGCGCAAAGTGAAGGGCTGTCACAGGCAAAAGTGACCCGCGCGCTGCAGGCTGCCAGTGTGCCGCTGGAGCTGGTCACCCTGTTCCCGAACCATTCAGAGTTGACCTATCCTGACTACAAAACGCTGTTGCAGGCCTACGAAAAACTGCAGGAAACCGGTCAGACGGTAGACGCTCTGATTGAAACCATCGGTATGGATGTGGACAGCGTCTGTGCGCGTGAAGGCCTGGCGGAAGATGAAGTCAAGAATGGCATCCTGCGGCTGGTCCGTAACGGCAGCCAGACACTGGTGCAGGCGCCGGCTAAAGATAAAGTGGTGGCGACACCGCTGTGGACCTTCGCGGATAAAGACCGTTACGCCCGCAAAAAAACGCGCGGACGCATGTTTAGCTACGAGTTTAACCGTCAGTCCAGAGAGTTACAGGAAGAGCTGGATCGCGTTATCACCGAGACGCTGAATAAGTATCTCAATCAGTAATAGCGCTTCACCTCTGATGATAAGCAATCTGTAGCAGCACAATCCCGTACATCCTGTACCGTGCCGCTACAGATTGTTACCTCACCCACCTGATTTCCCCCCCAAAATTTCATCCTTCGCCAGCATGATTTCAGCGCTAAGTGCATGAAATCAAATCAACCTTAGCCGGAATTTCAGGCTGAAATCGCCAGCTCAGCAATGTAATACGGTGAAACCGCGCCATCGCCGGTTGAAGCTTTGATGATGGCCAGCTTTGCTGGATGCTAAAGCAACAGTGAAACCAGCAGGGAGAATCCTTAACGAGATTTGCCGGAATCAGGTGACATTCGCCATGGCGATTTCACCCCTAACCGTTTGAAAATAGGGTTTTTATCTGCAGGATTTCAGGCTGAAATCGCCCGAATTTCACAGCAAATCTTCATGCTGTCGTGAGAAAACGGGGATTTAGCCAGACGATATTCAATGTGTTATCCACAGAAAACGTGGATAACTTTCACTATAGCCGCTATGCCATAAGCGCCGTCTGGCTGGGCGACTGCCACACTGCATCACGCACGCGCACCGGTTTATGAATCAAACCGAGCGCATAAAAGCGGTCAGCGATAGTTTGCTGTTCTTTGATGACGTGGAAAACCATGGCCCGCGTCTGGTGGCTGCGACGAGATAAGGCACGTTCCACGGCTGCGAACTCCAGCCCCAGTTCCTGCGCCAGCATAGTGGCGGCTTCATGGCGATGATTATCGATAAAGGTCCCGGTTTGCTGCAGGCTCGTTACCAGCTGCTGCACGATATCGTCATGCTGCTGCACATAATCATGGCGCGCCAGATAAAACTGGTGGTTGCGCACCCGGCCTTCGCCCTTCTCCAGCACGCGCAAATCGGCGTTGCTTTCTGCGGCACTCAGCAGCGGATCCCACATCATCCATGCATCGACGGCCAGATAATCGCTGGCTGTGAGCGGATATTTCGGCGGCGTGTACACCACTTTAATTTCATCCAGACCGATGCCGGCTTCCTCCAGCAGCTGCAACAGCAGCCAGTGAACATTCGATCCTTTATTGACCGAGATACGCTTACCCCGCAAATCTGCCAGGCTGTGGATAGTACTGTCGTGTGGCACCACAATCCCGACGCTGCCCGGCGCGGGTGGCTCCCAGGCGATATAAGTCACGGCGTTACCACTGGCCTGAGCGAAAATGGGCGGCACCTCACCGGTGGTGCCAAAATCAATCTCATTATTTTGCAGCGCATACAACAGTTGCGGACCGGCAGGAAACTCGCTCCACACCACGCTGATACCCTGCTGATTGAAGCACTGTTCCAGCGTCTGGCGCGCTTTCAACACGCCAAGATTGCCAAATTTTTGAAAGCCGATGCGCAACTCGCGTTCAGGGCGCGCGGCCCCGCTGGCGTGCACGAAGGCCATGACGGCAGACTTACGCCGCCCTTTTATGATGCCCATCTGTGCCAGATGCGTGCGCAGCGTGTGCCGGCTAATGCCCAGCAGCGTGGCGGCCTGCGTCTGATTGTTGTCCGCAATTTCCAGTGCGTTACTGATCAGACTCTGAATCACCCGATCAAACAGCTGTTGCGGTTCGCGCGTAATCTGCTGGCGCAGGAAACTATCCAGCGTCGAATCGTCCGTTTCGCTGTATCCGCGTTCACTGTAACCTGCCAGCCGCAGCTGCGTCGGCGTCAATGTCTCATCGCGACTGAGCAGCACCGCATTGTGCAGCGTATTCTCCAGCTCACGAATATTGCCGGGCCAGCTGTAGTCGCGCAGGGCTTCCAGCGCGTCAGGCGACAGGCGACGCGCCGGACGGCCAAGGCGGCGTGCGTACAGGGAGAGGAAATGCTGTGCCAGCAGCGGGATGTCCTCGCGACGCTGGCGCAGCGGTGGCAGGGGAACAACGGCGATGTTCAGGCGATAAAACAGATCTTCACGAAAACGCCGTTCGCGAATTGCCTGGGCCAGATCGACATGGGTTGCGGCGATAACGCGCACGTCGATTTTAATGGCCTTGCGTGAACCGACGCGCGTAATTTCACGCTCCTGAAGGACGCGCAGCAGTTTAACCTGCAGCGGCAGGCTCAGTTCACCTATCTCATCCAGCAGCAGCGTGCCGCCCTGCGCCGCTTCAAACCAGCCGGGGTGCGCCTGAGTCGCGCCGGTAAAGGCGCCTTTCTCATGTCCAAACAATTCAGCTTCTGCCAGGCTTTCTGTCAGGGCGCCGCAGTTGACGGCGAGAAACGGGGCATGCCGGCGTGGACTGTGGTGATGCAGATAACGGGCGACCACTTCTTTGCCGGTGCCGGTTTCGCCCACAATCAGCACCGTGGCGTCGGTGGGTGCGAATTTATCCAGCAGCGACTGGAAAGCCAGCGATGCCGGGTCGACCAGGCGAGGTGAATCCGGTTGATTGTAAGGTGTCAGCATGAGATGGCTCCTGTAAAGGTCTGCCATCACGCTAAACCCGGCAAGTGGCAATGAACAGCAGGAAAAAAGCATAAGCAGTTGCATATGCAGCAAATGCTGTTGGCGTTGCGTTGCAATTGCAACAGACATTACGCGCTCTGATGACCTAACTGACTGAAAATGCACAATCTCTGTTTCGTTAAAAGCTGGCATGCTTTTCGCTTACGCCTATATAACCAAATAGAAAGTTAAGAATGAACATTTTCTCATAAAGTTATATAGGATAAGCATAATGGCCGATTCTGCGCACGAGAGCATAAATGTCTTCTGGTTCCTGCCGACGCACGGCGATGGCCGTTACCTGGGTACCACAGAAGGCGGACGCCCGGTTGATTTAGCCTATTTACAGCAGGTCGCGCTGGCCGCCGACAATCTGGGCTTTTACGGCGTCCTCATTCCGACAGGCAAAAGCTGTGAGGATTCCTGGCTGGTGGCTTCCGCGCTGGCACCAATGACGCGCCGGCTGCGCTATCTGGTCGCCGTACGGCCAGGGTTGCAGCCACCCACACTGGCAGCGCGCATGGCCACCACGCTGGATCGTCTGTCGGAAGGCCGTCTGCTGATTAACGTGGTCACCGGCGGCGATCCGGTGGAGAACAAAGGCGACGGTATCTTCCTCAACCACAGTGAACGTTATGAAGTGACTCGCGAGTTTCTGGATGTGTATAGCCGGCTGATGCGCGGCGAAAAAGTGGATTATCAGGGCGAGCATATTCAGGTTGAAGGCGCTGAGGTGCTGTTTCCACCGGTGCAGGAAAACGGTCCACCGCTCTACTTTGGTGGCTCATCGGAGGCAGCAATCGACGTGGCGGCGCAGCAGATTGACACCTATCTCACCTGGGGAGAGCCACCGGCGCAGGTAGCAGAAAAACTGGTGGTCGTGCGTGAGCGCGCTGAGTCACGCGGCCGGAAACTCGAATACGGTATCCGCCTGCATGTGATTGTGCGTGAAACCGAAGAAGAAGCCAGAGCGGCGGCGGATAAACTGATTGCCCATCTGGATGACGACACCATCGCTCAGGCGCAGAAGATTTTTGCCCGCATGGATTCCGCCGGTCAGGCGCGCATGAGTGCGCTGCACAACGGTTCGCGTGATAACCTCTACATTGCGCCGAATCTGTGGGCAGGCGTCGGACTGGTGCGCGGCGGTGCCGGCACCGCGCTGGTGGGCAGCCCGCAGCAGGTCGCTGAACGCATCCGGGAATACCAGGCGCTCGGCGTGACTAACTTCATTCTTTCGGGCTATCCGCATCTGGAAGAGGCCCATCGCGTGGCTGAATTGCTGCTGCCTCTGTTACCGCTGGCCCACGGTCAGCAGCAGCGCGCCCGTACCATTAACACTGGTCCGTTTGGTGAAACCATCGGCGGCGATAAGCGCCCATCGGCGAAACAGACGAGCGCCAGCTGATGCAGGAGAAGGCGATGGCAACAGCGCACATCATTATTGTCGGCGGGGGCTTCAGCGGCACAGCGCTGGCGATGCACCTCGCCCGCACGTCGCTCGCGCCGCTACTGATTACAGTGGTCGAACCGCGCGCCAGCCTCGGCGCCGGTGTTGCCTATTCCACGCCGGAACCGGCACACCGCATCAACGTGCCGGCTGCGCGTATGCAGCTCAGCGGAGAAGAGCAGGGCGCCTTTGATCGCTGGTATCGTCAGCAGCCGGAATGTTCACTGGACTCAGCAGCACACTGCGCCGATGGCGCGGTGTATCCGCAGCGTGCGCTGTTTGGTCGCTATCTGGCGCAGCAGTTTGCCGCCGCCGCTGAGGCGCATCCGCATGTCACTCTGCGTCACGTTCAGGCGCGTGCGCTGGCATGGGAAGGGCAACAACTGCTGTTGAGTAACGGTGAAACCCTGACTGGCGACATCCTGGCACTGGCCATCAGCCATCCACCGCCGTCGCTGCCACGCATGCTACAGCCGTTTGCCGACCATCCGGCGCTGATTGCCAACCCGTGGCAGCCAGGCGTGCTGGATAGCGTTGAGCCTGATGCATCGGTGGCGATTGTCGGCACCGGCCTGAGCATGGCTGATGTGGTGGCTTCGCTGGCGACGCGTCAGCATCAGGGGCCGCTGCTGGCGTTCTCACGGCGCGGACAACTGTCACGCGCCAATCTCAGCGGCGAATGGCCGGAGTGGACACTGGCCACGCAACCTCAGCCCAGCGCGCGTTGCTGGCTGCGGCATATTCGTAATGAAGTCGCTCGCGCCGCCGCGCAGCAGCTGCCGTGGCAGCGTGTGCTTGATGAGGTGCGTGTGCAGGGACAAACCATCTGGCAGTCACTCCCGCTGCCTGAACAGCGACGCTTTGCACGTCATCTGCGTTCATGGTGGGATGTGCATCGCTATCGCATTGCCCCGCAGGTCGCCGCCGTCATCGCCCGGCGACAGCAGCAAGGTAGCCTGCAGGTATTGGCCGCTCGCCTCGTGGCGATTCACGCTCACCCGCAGCAGCTGGAAATCACCCTGCGTCAGCGCGATGGCACCCGGCAAAACCATGTGCTGGATAAACTGATTGTCACGACCGGACCGGGACATGAAGCGCTGACGACCAGCCAGCCGCTGCTGCAATCGCTCAGCGAGCAGGGCCTGATCCGCGCCGATGCGCTCGGCTTCGGCATTGATGTGGATCACCGCTCGCGCACCCTCAACCGGCACGGCCAGCCCAACGCACGCCTGTTTGTCGTGGGCCCGGCGGCGCGCGCCCGATTTGGTGAGCTGATGGGGTTGCCGCAGGTGGCCGATCACGCGGCCGCCGTAGCGGATGAAATTCTTAAGGTATTGCCTGTCGCTCACGCTGAGCGATGTCCCCCTTCCGCCTCCTGAACACTCAACATCCTGAAAATTAACTGACGAACGCCGGGTCGCTGCACGATCACGGCCTCGCTATGGAGATTGCTATGCCATCGCAACGCGAAATACGCCTGAATGCCTTTGATATGAACTGTGTCGGTCACCAGTCGCCCGGACTCTGGGCCCATCCCCGTGACCGCTCATGGCAGTATAAAGATCTGGAATACTGGGTTGATTTGGCGCGCCTGCTGGAGCGCGGCAAGTTTGACGGCCTGTTCATAGCCGATGTGCTCGGCATTTACGATGTGCTGAACGGCAACGGTGACGCGGCGATACGCCAGGCTACTCAGGTGCCGGTGAACGATCCGCTGGCATTGATTACGCCGATGGCGCTGGTCACAGAGCACCTCGGTTTCGGCTTAACCGCCTCGCTGTCGTTTGAGCATCCATATCCGTTCGCGCGCCGTTTGTCGACGCTGGACCATCTGACCAAAGGCCGCATTGGCTGGAACATCGTTACCTCCTATCTGGAGAGCGGCGCGCGCAACATTGGTCATAAAGCGCAAACCGATCATGACAGCCGGTATGACTATGCCGATGAGTACCTGCAGGTGGTCTACAAACTACTGGAAGGTAGCTGGGAGCAGGATGCGGTGCTGCGCGATCGTCAGCGTCGTATTTTTAGCGATCCCGGCAAAATCCATCCGATTAACCATCAGGGTACCTTCTTTAACGTACCGGGCATCCATCTGTGTGAACCCTCGCCGCAGCGCACGCCAGTGCTGTATCAGGCCGGTGCATCGAGCCGCGGCAAACAGTTTGCGGCTGAGCACGCAGAATGTGTGTTTGTCGCCGCGCCGTCCAAAGTGCTGTTGAAGAAAACCGTGGCCGACATCCGGCGTCGTGCTGCCGAAGCCGGTCGCGATCCGCGCAGTATTTTGATCTTCAACCTGCAGACGGTGATTGTCGGTGAAACCGATCGGGCGGCGCAGGCGAAGTGGCAGGAGTATAAAAACTGGGTCAGCTACGAAGGCGCGCTGGCGCTGGTTTCTGGCTGGACCGGCATCGACTTTGGACAATATCAGCCGGACCAGGTGCTGAAATACCTGCACACCAACGCCATTCAGTCAGCAGTTGAAACTTTCTCTACTGCCGATCCCGATCGTCAATGGACGGTGAAAGCCCTGGCTAACTGGGTGGGCATCGGCGGTTTTGGCCCGCTGCTGGTAGGCAGTGCGGCAACGGTGGCGGATGAGCTGCAGAGCTGGGTAGAGGAGACCGACGTGGATGGTTTCAACCTGGCGTATGCGCTGACCCATGAAACCTTTGAGGATGTGGTCGAGCTGCTGATTCCGGAGCTGCAAAAACGCGGCGTTTACAAACAGGATTACGCCGCGGGCACGCTACGCGAAAAGCTGTTTGCCGCCGGGCCGCAGCTCAGTGCGCCGCATCCGGGTGCTGGCTATCGCGTACGCAGCGCGCAGCAGCAGGAGGTTATATGATCGAAATCGAGCGCCTGAGTAAACACTACCGTGCGCCGGACGGTCGCGTCACCGACGTGCTGAAAAACATCACGCTGCAGGTGCCGGAAGCCAGCATCACCGCGGTGGTCGGACCGAGCGGTGCCGGCAAATCTACGCTGGCGAAATGCATCAGCCTGCTGGAGCAGCCGAGCGGCGGCAGCATCCGGGTTAACGGCAGCGATTTATCCCGGCTGGATGGCGAAGCGCTGCGCTGCGCGCGTCGCGCTATCGGCACGGTATTTCAGTCTTCCGCGCTGCTGCAGCGTAAAAGTGCCTGGGAAAATATCGCGCTGCCGCTGCGCTATCTCGGCGTGGTCGAGCGCGATATCCGTGCCCGCGTCGGCGAGCTGCTGGAGAGTGTCGGGCTGAGCCACAAAGCCAGCGCCTTTCCCGCCCAGCTCTCCGGTGGGCAGCGGCAGCGCATCGGTATTGCCCGCGCGCTGGCGCTGCGTCCGTCTGTACTGCTGGCCGACGAAGCCACCTCCGGCCTCGATCCGGAAGCGACGGTCACCATCCTTGAGCTGCTGAAAAAACTGCGTGACGACTACCGGCTGGCAATCGTGCTAATCACCCATGAAATGGATGCCGTACGTCAGGCGGCGGATGCGGTTGCCGAGATTCGCGATGGAGAGATAGTGCAGTATGGCACCGTCAGTGCGCTGCTGGCACAGCCGGACAGCGCGCTCGGCCAGCGGCTGCTGCCGCTGACGGCACAAGTCAGTGATGCTGGACTGGTGCTGCAGCTTAGCTACCGTACCGATGTCGCGGTGGCCAGCGACTGGATTTCGCGCATCAGCCAGCAGTTCGCTTTAAAGGTGGATCTGCTGGGTGCGCATGTCGAGCGGGTCAATGGCATCCAGGCCGGACGGTTGCAGGTGGGCATTCATTTTCAGCAGGAGCAGGTGCCGCTGGCACGGTTGCTGACGCAGCTTGAGCAGTATGGCCTGGCGGCCAGCGTTGCTGTCAGCGTGCCGCCGTTACGGGAGGCGGTATGAGCGTATCCGTGATAAGTCAGGACACGCCCTGGCCTGAAATTCCGGCACTGATGCTGCCGGCGCTGGGTGAAACCGCGCTGATGGTCGGCATCGTGATGCTGTTTGTGGTGAGCCTCGGTGGCGTGGTTGGCGTGGTGCTGTTTAACACCTCGCCGCGCGGCCTGTTTCCGCAGCGCGGCGTGCATCGGGTGCTGAGCTGGATCGTCAATATGGGGCGCTCGTTACCGTTTCTGGTACTGATGGCGGCCATCATTCCGTTTACCTTCTGGCTCACCGGCACCACCATCGGCATTCCGGCGGCGGTGGTACCGATGATCGCCGCCGGGATTCCTTTCTTTGGCCGTCTGGTCGACAACGCATTACGCGAGCTGCCCGGAGAAGTTACCGCCGTGGGGCTGGTGTGCGGCGGTTCGCGCTGGCAGATCATCCGCTCCGCCCAGCTGAGTGAAGCGCTGCCGGCGATTGTCGCAGCCATCACGCTCAACCTGATCTCCATGATTGAGTACTCGGCCATCGCCGGCACCATTGGTGCTGGCGGCATTGGCTACCTGGCGGTGGTGTATGGCTATCAGCGGTTCGATAACCACATCATGATCGCCACCATCATAGTGTTAATTGCACTGATTCAGACCATTCAATTTTTCGGCGACCGGCTGGTTGTGGCCTTGCGCCATCCTCAGGGGACATCGTTATGACAACACAAGAATTTGAGTTACGTAAAACACGCCGCTGGCCGTGGCTGCTGCTGATTATAGTGGTCATTTTGCTGGCCGTCGCTGGCTGGTCCTGGCGCAGCCAGCAGCCGCAGGCGGTGGTGTTTGGCACCACGCTGAAAGTGCATTATGAGCCGGCAATGGCCGGGGAACAGAAGCTGATTGACTATGTGGGTGAGCATATCGCGCCGGACTACGGCCTGAAGCTGGAGGCGGTCGGTGTGCAGGATCCGGTGCAGGCGGACCGTGCGGTAGCAGAAGGGCAGTATGCTGCAACGGTCTATCAGCATCAGTGGTGGCTGAAGCAGGTGGTCGATGCTAACGGCTTCCAGCTCACTTCCAGCCTGCCTCTGTTCCAGTGGGCCTTTGGTATTTACTCCGATCGCTACCACTCTGTGGCCGATCTGCCGCAGGGCGCAACCATTGTGGTGCCCGACGATGGGGCGAATCAGGGCCAGGCGCTCTGGCTGCTGGCGCGCCAGGGATTGATCACCCTCGATCCGACGGTAGAACCGCGCACCGCCAAACTGAAAAACATTGTCGGTAATCCGCACGGTTTCGTGTTTAAAGAGCTGGATCTGCTGACCATGCCGCGGGCGCTTAATTCGGTCGATGCAGCGATTGGTTATGTGTCGCAGTTTGACGCCGGTAAAGTCCCGCGTGACAAAGGTATTCTGTTCCCGCCCGCGCCGCGCACCTTTGCCTCGCAGCTGGTGATCGGTACGCCTTACCTGGAGCAGGAGAACATCGTCAAACTCAGGCAGGCTTTTGCCGATCCGCGCGTGCAGCAGTGGCTAAAAACCACCGATGACCCGCTGGTCAAAGGCGTGCTGGTGCCGGTTTCTGCTGAATAACTTTACTGCCGAATACGCTACCCGGACCCGCACTGCGCGTCCGGGTTTTAGCGTTGGTGTCTTTATTATCTTATTGATTATATTGTAATTAATAGCAAATATTGTTGCTTTGGTTCCCTGCATAAAGCGCTTATAACCACCTCACCTGCACAACAAAAACAGACGTGAGGCGTTATGAGTACTCTTCCTTTAGAAAACACCTTGCCGGCTTCGCAACCGGTACGTTCGGTCAGTGATGTGGCAAGGCTGATCAACACCCGCAGTAGCAAAAACAACTATGCGCGCATGATTGTGTTTCTCGCGTTGGGTGGCGTGTTCCTCGACGCCTACGACCTGACCACACTGTCGTACGGCATCGATGACGTGGTGCGCGAGTTCCAGCTATCGCCGTTCACTACCGGGCTGGTCACCTCATCCATCATGGTCGGCACCATTGTCGGCAACCTGATTGGTGGCTGGCTGACGGATAAGTACGGCCGCTATTCGGTGTTCATGGCCGACATGCTGTTTTTTGTCGTATCGGCGATTGCGGCGGGCTTAGCACCCAACGTCTGGGTGCTGATTGGCGCGCGTTTCCTGATGGGCATTGGCGTGGGCATCGATCTGCCGGTGGCGATGTCTTATCTGGCGGAATTCTCTAAATTTGCCGGCAAAGGCAACAAAGCCGCACGGCTCGCGGCCTGGTGCCCGATGTGGTATGCGGCTTCCACTGTGTGTTTCCTGCTGATTTTTGGCCTCTATTTTCTGCTGCCTAAAGATCATCTCGACTGGCTGTGGCGCGCCTCGCTGCTGTTTGGCGCGGTACCTGCGCTGTTGATCATCGCGGTACGCAGCAAGTTTATGAATGAATCACCGTTGTGGGCCGCGAATCAGGGCGATCTGACCTCGGCGGTGCGTATCCTGCGTGATTCATACGGTATTCATGCACACGAAGCAGAACCGGAATCGCCACCCGCGGCGGCGCCGAAGGTGAGTTTTCGCGTACTGTTCCAGAAGCCGTGGCGTGAACGCACCATCGTTGCCGGCGTAATGAATATCTGTATTTCGTTTGAGTACACCGCCATCGCCTTCTTCCTGCCGTCGATACTGGCACAATTTCTTGGTGCCGGTGTGTTCGAGACTATCTCAGCTTCGCTGGGGCTGAACGCGCTGTTTGCCTTTACCGGCGGGCTGCTGGGGATGCGCCTGGCGTGGAAATATCCGTCACGCCACGTGGCGATCGCTGGCTTTGCGCTGCAGTTTTTGGCGCTGGTGGCGCTGGCGTTGATTGGCCACCCGCAGGCGCTAGTGGGCATCGTATTCGCGGTGCTGATGCTCGGGCTGTGGCTGTTCGC
Source organism: Pantoea sp. GM_Pan_4 (assembly GCF_026541005.1). Taxonomy (NCBI): domain Bacteria; kingdom Pseudomonadati; phylum Pseudomonadota; class Gammaproteobacteria; order Enterobacterales; family Erwiniaceae; genus Pantoea; species Pantoea sp. GM_Pan_4. The sequence continues at coordinate 141,966 of NZ_JALNUZ010000003.1, read as the reverse complement.
TGAAGGCTTTGGCCCGGGCGCACAGCTGATGGTCTATCCGGCGCTCTCGTATCCCACCTCGATTCGCGCGACCGGCGTCGGCTTTAGCCGTGCGCTGTCGGGCATCGGCAGTGCGCTGGCGCTGTTCATTCTGCCGATTCTGCAGGCGGCGCTCGGCACCAACATGTTCTGGGTGGTATCGCTGGCCGCCATCATTCCGATCTTTTTCCTGCTGGTGGTGCGTCACGAACCGACCCACCACGACATCGACGACCTTTCCCCTCAGGAGTAAAACATGAGCATTCTCTCTACCGGTACTGACTATGACACGCTGGCGGCGCACTTCCGACCGCTGTTTGCCCGCATCGCGGCCGGCGCAGCGGAACGCGAGCGTACGCGTACCTTGCCTTATGAACCACTGCAGTGGCTGAAGGAGGCCGGCTTTGGCACGGTGCGTATTCCACAGCAAAAAGGTGGCTGGGGCGCCTCGCTGCCGCAGCTGTTTCAGCTGTTAATTGAGCTGGCGGAAGCGGATTCCAACCTGCCGCAGGCGCTGCGCGCGCACTTTGCGTTTGTCGAGGACCGGCTCAACCAGCCGGACAATGTGGAGCGCGATGCGTGGTTTCGCCGTTTTGTTGATGGCGAGTTGGTGGGCAGCGGCTGGACGGAGATTGGCAACGTCAGGCTGGGCGACGTGATCACCCGCGTCACGCCTGCCGCCAATGGCTGGACGCTGAATGGCGAGAAGTTTTACAGCACCGGTGCGCTGTTCGCCGACTGGATAGATGTTTACGCGCGTCGCGATGACAATCACGGTGACGTGATCGCGCTGGTCAATACGCATCAGCCGGGCGTCACGCGTGAAGATGACTGGGACGGATTTGGCCAGCGCCTGACTGGCAGCGGCACGACGCGCTTCGAGCACGCGCATGTGGAGACGCAGCACGTGTATGATTTTGCCACGCGCTTCCGTTATCAGACCGCGTATTACCAGCACGTGTTGCTGGCGACGCTGGCGGGCATTGCGCGCGCGGTGGCGCGGGACGGCGCGGCCGCCGTTGCCGCACGCAACCGCGTTTACAGTCACGGTAACGGAGCTGCCTCGCGGCAGGATGCACAGGTGCTGCAGGTGGTGGGCGAGATCACCAGTCTGGCATTTGCCGTCGAAGCCACGGTGATTCGCGCTACCCATTCACTGCAATCAGCGTATGAAGCGCACGTCAGTGCCGATGAAGCGGCCATCGCCGCCATCAACAACCTGGCGGAAGCCGAGGCCGGACAGGCGCAGGTAATCGCCAGCGAGCTGGTGCCGCGTGCCGCCACCGAATTGTTTAATGCGCTTGGCGCATCGGATACGCGCGTCAGCAAAGCGCTGGATCGTCACTGGCGCAATGCGCGCACCGTCTCGTCGCATAACCCGGTAATCTACAAAGCGCGCGACATCGGTGACTGGAAAGTCAACGGCACGCCACCAACCGGCATCTGGCAAATCGGCAGGGGAGAGGGGTAACCAGTCTTGGTGAGCAAACGGCGCCGTTATCGGGCGCCGTTTAATGGCGCAGAACCCGGCTGCGTCATGGAATTAGCACCTCATAAGCCGCAACCAGGCGGCTTAAGAGCGGTATTCAATAATATTGAAACCTTCATCAGCCGCTGGCGCTGAGAAATAACGGCTTATGATTTCAAACTGTTCATCTGAAGCGGCAAAATCGTGAGTGCCTGCTGCGTTACGGGCACGTAATCGGCTCTTACACACCTCATCAGGGACGTTAAGGAAATGCAGGTGGTTAGCAGCACCTGATGCTTTAATGATACTCATCATCCATTCACGACTGGCGGGTGTATTAGCCGGAAAATCCAGCACTACCGACATCCCCGCGTTAAGTAATGACACCAGATGCGGTTTCATGGCATTTCTGAGCTTAGAGGAATACTGCACGTAATCCGCGACCGTGTGCATTTCATCGGCATAGAGCGCAGCAAGCCAGCGATCCTCACTGATAATGAGAGTATGTGGTGCAGCGCCTAATTTTGCGGATAACGTAGATTTACCCGACGCAATTTTTCCACATAACAGGTGAAGCGTGGCTTTTTCAGGTGATGCGACATCGGTGGTGTTCATGGCTGACCTCACTGGTTGATTACCGGTAAGGCCCGCCTTACCGGCGGGAAAATGGCAAACGTTATCCCACCTGAACGTGCAAGGTGATAATAATGATTGCGGAAGACAGGGCTGAGCAAGTTTTCATCGTTTTAAACTAACAGGTTAAGTCTCAATAATCACCTGATGCTTTGCTTTAGCTGTGATGGCAGCTTGTTGTTGATAACGGAGTTCGCAGGGGGGAGGGCCGTTTGGTGCCAGGAGCGGACATTATTTAGGTGTCAGACAGGTATCTCAGGGACAGATTATCCCCGGATGGCTGGCTTAATATCTGTTAAAGATTTCACACCCACAGGCCGATAAAAACAGGAGCGACAGAAACGTAAGGAGATGCGCATGTATGGAAAACTGGTTATTACGGGAATAATAGTAACGTTGTTAAGTGGATGTTCGGCTGGGTTTAGGCCTTCTCTGGAAGACTATAAAGGTTCAGATGCAGCCAGGGTTCGTGCTGCATCTGAGGGCAATACAGCCCTGCAATTTTACGAAAAACAGCCGAGTGGCTGTTATAAAAAAGTTTTAGAGCGCCGGGTTACGGCTGGTCTGGCTATTCTCGGTATTCCTGTGTCAGGAAATAAAAAAATCGGAATGCCAGAATCAAGTAACAATAAGGGGGTTTTCATTAATGAATTTACTATCAAGCCGGGGCAACTGATAAGTATAATTCATTACTGGACTCAGCCGGGCTACTACCAAAATACAGAACGATCTGTCTCCACCAGATTCATTCCTCAGCCAAATCATGATTACGATATCGTCGTCACTGGCTCAGAATTTGGCGGGGATAGCGTATCGGTGAGAGATCTGGATCCAGGCGCTAAGATAGTTGGCTGGGAAGGTAATTACTGCCCCTCCGGTATATTTGATTAATTGCATGACGCTGGTCACCGTGTGTACGCTTAAGCCCACCCTGGAGTGGGCTTTTTTATGTGGTAATAAAAGCGCCTGCTTATGCTGGAAGTGCGTCGGGGTTCAGGAAAAATCAATGACGATTAACGCACGGCAAATACTGAACTCAGGATGAAGTGCAGAAAAATAATGATGTAAGCCGTGGCACTCAGCAAGGTGCGCTTTTCCATCAGGATAAACGTCAGTCCGGACAGCGCCGCACCTGGTCGCTGGATAAAAAGCAGGGAATAGCAGGGCGGATGTTGAGGGCAATAGCGGTTACGGGATTCAGCACAAGGCTAAGTCAGCGTAGCGGTGTGGTGCGCCAGGGGCCTGGAAGAAGGGGGAGATAAAGGGCGTTTAGCGAAACGGTGCTTACAATTCATAGAGTTACATAATATTAATGCTCCCGGGCGACTTCATGGGCTGTTCTACACTTACACATTCAATCGAGCAGTTTGATTGAAAAAGCAGCATCACTGAGAGGGAGGCGACCGCAAAGCGTCACGCAGCCGCAGCCTTCATAACTGATCATGCACGTGAGGAGAACATCATGAAAGCAGTTGTCTATAACGGACCTTTTGACGTTTCAGTCAAAGAGGTTCCGGATCCCAAAATCGTTCGCCCTACCGATGTGCTTGTCCGTATTACCACCACCAATATCTGCGGTTCGGATCTGCATATGTACGAAGGACGAACCAGCTTCGAACAGGGTCGCATCTTTGGCCATGAAAACCTGGGGCAGGTCATTGAAATCGGCAGCGCGGTTGAGCGGGTCAAAGTTGGCGATTATGTCTGCCTGCCCTTTAATGTCGGCTGCGGATTCTGTGAAAATTGCGAGAAAGGGTTAACCGGCTATTGCCTGACGGCAAATCCGGGTACGGCCGGTGCCGCCTATGGCTTTGCTGAAATGGGCGAATGGGATGGCGGACAGGCGGAGTTACTGCGTGTTCCCTATGCTGACTTTAACTGTCTGGTGCTGCCGCCGGATGCGGTTGAAAAAGAGGAGGACTACGTTTTACTTTCCGACATCTTCCCCACCGGCTGGCATGCCACTGAACTGGCAGGATTGCGCCCCGGAGAGAGTGTGGCGATTTACGGCGCAGGCCCGGTCGGCTTGATGGCCGCTCACTCGGCGATGATCAAAGGCGCATCGCAGGTGTTGGTGGTTGATACCCATCCGGACAGGCTGGCGCTGGCCGAACAACTGGGCGCTGTGGCGATCAATGGTGTGGGCGATGAGGCCGTAAATAAAATTCTCGAGTTAACCGACGGGCGCGGCACGGATTGCGGTTGCGAGTGTGTGGGATATCAATGCTGCAATAAACATGGCCACGAGGATAACTCTGCCACGCTTAACAGCCTTGTCGCGTCAACTAAGGCCACGGGCGGCATCGGTGCGGTCGGCGTTTTTGTTCCGCAGGATCCCGGAGGCGCGACCGACCTGGTCAAAGAGGGTAAAGTGCCATTCGATTTTGGGAATTTCTGGTTCAAAGGTCAGTCAATCAAGACCGGTCAGTGTAATGTCAAAGCGTACAACCGCCAGCTCGCAAGGCTTATCCATCAGGGCAGAGCCAATCCGGCGCAGATCATCTCACATCGTCTCGCTCTGGCAGATGCTGCCGAAGGCTATAAGCATTTTGATGATCGTGATAATGGCTGGACAAAAGTCATTCTGAAACCCTGAAAGCCAGGTAACTCAGAAGAGCTAAGACACATTCAGGCGGTGGGAAGAGGGAGAACGAAAACTGCCTGTCTGTGGCTGGCTATATCTGGCATCACCACGCTTATGAAACATCAGCGCAAACCCGATAAAGCGCTTAAGCAGTCCCGCTGTTAAGCGCCATGAACTGAGCTGCAAGACGCCAGATATCTGCATACTGGGGTTAGTTGAACACACCGTTAATCACAGCGGTCACGACTGCAGTGCTTAACGCAATAAGCACTAAATCATCTCCCACCGCGCGCCACTCGTAGCCGGGGTAGTAAGGCAGCGCATTGATCATCGATGCCGGCAAATTTTTCTTAGCGATGCCCGGCGGCAATGCTTTCCCACGCGCCACTTTCTTAGCGATTCCCGGCGGCAGAGACTCATAGCCGACAAGGCCATAGTTGACGGCGAGCGCTCGTGCCTGAGAGAAGCTGATATCAGATTGAACATGATCGGGGTGTCGGCCGTTCTTGCGATGTCCATGTTCGTTTTTCGACGATGCGTAACCCTGCTCTTTATTTCCGTGCGCGCCATTATTACCGTGATTGCCATTGCCAGGGTTTGCATAAGCCGGTGCAACAAAAACGGCGAAACCAATCATCAGAGCAAAGGTTGTTTTGAGCGTGCGTTGCGTAAGCATGACAAATGTCCTTAATAGTATGTATTGCCTTATTGAAATATAGAACGAGGCGGCAATCTTAACCATCACCTCATTTCTGAAATATCAATAATGTAATAAGCCGGACATGTCTGGAACTCACTCTGAACGCGGGCATTCCACTGCTCATCCTCTGAATCCAGGGAGGTACCTGCCGGCTCGTGACTATTGAGAGAAACGTCCGCTCGTCGCGCAAAGCGGACATTGACGCTTCGAATCAACTTAGAGACGAATCAGGACAACCGTTAGGTCGCCCTGAAAAGGGGGCTAAAGCGGTAAAACGGTTTCCACGGTGTGCTGAAAAACGTATGGATCGGAAAGTAACTCAAATTGTTCGTCATCCGGATACGTCACTGCCACGTGATAGTTTTCTCCCGCGAAGGTCTTTACTGACTGCAGATCCTTCCAGTAAGTTGCCAGAAAGAAATGCTCCCAGTCGCCCTGTGTTTCTCTGCGCACATAAGCGCCTATATTCCCTGCAATGCTTCGTGAATGTTTCACACCTGTCTTCTCAAGGTGTTTCGCAAAATCTTCAGCGTGTTTGAGTGGAACACAACCGTGCCAGGTCCTTACAATCATTCGTTTTTCCTCTTAATGTGGCAAGGATGTCACCCTAACATCGCAAGCCACTTAACGGTGTAATTTCTGAAGGCCGTGTTCGATAATGCAAAATAAATTTATGACGACAAAAGCCTATTTACTCTTACCTGTAGGTCCGTTTTTCGCTCATCGAGGCATTCGTCGGTGGGGAAGTCCGCTCCGTGCCGACCCGTTATTTCTGCAGTCTGCCTGCGGCTTTCAACGTTGCCTGTCGCCGCTTTTCAATAAATGGCGCAACCTGTTGCTGAGCTTTTTTTAGCTGTTCTTCAGATGCGGAGCGGGGCGAGCCACAGTCAAAGGGCGGGGCAGGGTCATATTCCATATGCAGCTGAATGTTTTGCGCGATATCCGGTCCGAACATCTCTGATACGACGCTGAGGGCAAAATCGATACCTGAAGTCACACCGGCGCCCGTTATGCGATTGCGGTCGCGTACAACGCGCTCATTTACCGGCTCTGCGCCCAATAGCGCCAGCTGATCCAGCGAAGCCCAGTGTGTCGTCGCTTTATATCCCTCAAGAAGCCCGGCCGCGCCCAGCACAAGCGATCCGGTGCATACCGACGTTACCAGCTTCGCCTGTTTACTTTTAGCCCGGATAAACGAAAGGACTTCTTCATCCTCCATCAGGTTTATCTGCCCCGGCCCGCCGGGAATACATATGATATCCAGCGCGGGACACGCGTCGAACGTGGTGGTTGGCTGAATCGCCATCCCCCGGTCTGACACCACAAGCTCCAGATTTTTCCAGATGAGATGCACCTTCGTGTCTGGTGCCCGCGCAAAGACTTCAAACGGACCGGTCAGGTCAAGCTGCGTAAGCGCAGGGAACAGCAGCAGACCGATGGATGTAGATGCAGAATCATTCATAAATAATGCCTTCATTGTGTGCCAGCAGCCGACATCGCTGCGGTAAGTTATGAATCACTGCAACAGACGATGCAGAGAAACCGCCATCAGCAATAGTGGCATATTTCCCCAGCATCAATGAGTTTGTTTTATTCGCGAAAAATACTCGTGTTTGGATGACGGCGACAAGCCAAATGTCCATAAGCCTGAATGGCCGCGCTGGCATCGTCGCCATCCAGTGAAAGCATAATCACCCGATCGGAATCTCATCTATGTCAGTATAAATTTTTGACCCGCGTTCTCTGCCAATCCGTATATCGTTATCGGCGCCGTGCGACGCGCCCGGCATACGTAAGATCGCGTCGCAATGTTGAATAAGCCGATGTGCAACCGGATAAAGATAAGCCTCACGGATTTCATCACCGATTGCCTTTGAACCTGCGGCGGCGGCAAGAGGTAATGCCAGCCATTCTCCAATCACCGGCGTATGCCCTCTGTGATAAACCTGCAGAGCGGCTTCATCTAATTTTTGTATATTGGCGTGAATTAAGACCGGGTCTCCTTCGGTGCCGCTGCGCACAGGGCCGGCAATCAGGATCAGCATGGTATTGGCTCCTCAAAATGGACATTCATGGCAACGTATTGCAGTAACATTATGGTTTTCGCATCCATAATCTCCCCGCTGCGAATTGCGCTCAGGGCCTGAGTCAAAGGCCATTCCAGTACTTCAATATCCTCGCCCTCATCGGCAAGGCCACCGCCTTTGCTCTGGCGATCGTCATCAGCATATTCGGCGATAAAGAAATAGAGTTTCTCGGTAACCGAACCCGGACTCATAAAGGCTTCCATGACTTTTTCAATATGCTGCACCCGGTAACCGGTTTCTTCTTCTGCCTCCGCGACAATGCGGGTTTCCGGCGAAGCGTTATCGAGCAGCCCGGCAGCCGCTTCAATCAAAAAACCTTGGTGACCATTAATGAAAACCGGCAAACGAAACTGGCGGGTCAGCACCACGCTGCGCTTTTGGCGATTATAGAGAAGCACGACGGCACCATTACCGCGGTCATACGCTTCACGTTGCTGCTTCTGCCACGAGCCGTCACGGCGCTGCAATTCAAAGGTGTATTTTTTCAGGGTGTACCAGTTGTCGGACAACAGCTGCTCACGGATATTGCGTATTTTCTGCTGCATAGCTTGCCTCCTGAAGATGACAAAACAGACGCTATCATGCATAATCGTGCAAATTCAAGAAAAAACGTGAGCGGGTAATTATGCTATCGAGCCAGCGTAAACAACAGATTCTGAAGATTCTGGCGGCTGAAAATCAGGTGATGTCAGGTGAACTCAGTCAGCGTTTCGGCATATCCGAGGACTCAATACGCCGCGATTTGCGGGAGCTGGCCGCTGAAGGACTGTTACAGCGCGTGCACGGCGGCGCGCTGCCGGTTTCAGCCGCGCTGGCATCCTTCGAAAAACGCAAAAACGTGCAAATGAGTTCCAAGCAGTGTGTGGCGCAAAAGGCGGTGAAGCTGATTCAACCCGGTCAGGTGGTGATTATTGACGGCGGAACCACCACAGCAGAACTGGTGCAGTTACTGCCAGCAGACCTGGCTTTCACGGCGATCACCCACAGCCCCGGTATTGCAGTTGCGCTGGTGGATTTTCCGCGGGTAGAAGTGATAACCCTGGGCGGGCTGCTCTATCGCCACTCGGTGGTCGCGGTGGGATCGGCTGTCCATGAGGCGGCTGCGCGTATTAATGCTGATCTGTTTTTCATGGGCGTTACCGGCGTGCATAAAACCGCCGGTCTTACGACCGGCAACTATGAAGAGGCCGGCATAAAACGCGCGCTGGCGGGGAGAGCCGCCGAGACCGTTGTCATGGTGTCAAAAGAGAAACTCAATTCCGCCTCTGCCTTCGCGATTGGGGATCTGGATCTGGCCAGTACGCTGATTGTCGATGGCGAGCCTGATAAAGAGCTGCGCATGGTTTTAAAGCAGAAGCATGTCTCGCTGTTGTAGTGCTAATCAGCGTGTTTTTGCAAAACAGATCGGTTCATGATCTTCTATGGCCTGCCGGGTAAAGCGATCAATGTCGGCTGTGTGTCAGAAGCGGACGTCGAAAACGTCACTGTTTTAATTAGTGGATAACAGATCGTAGTTTATGGGCTTCAATGACTAAGCTCCATTAATTCAAGCGTCTGACCATCAGGGCTTTGTAAATATATTACTCTGGTTCCCTTCATCGGCCCTGACAACACTGTCTGAGGTTTACCCGGCGTCTTCCAGCCATAGTCTGATACTTTGCTCAACAGTGTATCAAGATCTTCAACTGTAAAAGCAAGGTGAGCGTAGCCTGGGATATAAGGTGCTGAAGGTTCTGCTGGCTGCTCAATATTATTATATTGTAGTAATTCAATTTTGATACCAGCCAGTTCAAGCAAAGCCATCCGTACATCAGCTCCCCTTGCACCTGTGACTTCATCGATTATGGGTCCAGACATTTTTCCTTCGCGTAATAATTCACCTCCAAGGATATGAGTCCAGAAGAATACGGAGTCTTCAATGTTTTTAACTGAAAAACCAACGTGATTAACACTTAAGATCATTCGATTACCTGCTGAGTTTCGAAAGTTGACCATCCAACTATATGAAAAGAAAGCTTTATTGCTACACAATAAATGCGATGGGATTTGTACAGGAACAAGCACTATGCAATTCGGTTTAAACTATGTATTTACGATTCATACACAGCAACAGATGTACAGAAACCAGCTCCCGTTAATAAATAAGCAACCATGCTATAAGCCTTAATGCCGTTCAGTTAAGTCCCAAATTCACTTACCGCACATTTCGTAGCGGCGCGATTAATCGCGCCTACTAATAGCAGCACCGTGCCCATCAATGCTTCGCGCAATAAATTGCGCCGCTACAAAAAAGTGCCTGCTGTTTACTCTCAATTGATAAGCATTATGCTATAAGCCTGCATTTTTTGTCGATAAATAGCTGATGACCGCTTCGCGCTCATAGCAGAAATGGACTTGTGCTAAGTCCTCTGTAGGCTAAAAGCGGACATTATTATTGATGGCCGCCGATAAAATGCTGACCTTTTGCCTGATCTTACAGCACTTCTACCACTTCAAATTCTTCAGCAATCAACTCCATATCTTCTGAAAAATGACCTTCACGGCTAAAAAAGCGCTGGTGTTCTTTCTGCCAGAATTCAAGACTTAAATCGCCTTCACCTTCTTTGCGGGCAAACGCTTCTGTAACATCACAAAAACGCACCAGCCGCAGTGAAATCAATCTGATCACACAGACCGGGGTATTCTGACCATCAAGAATAATGTTATAGCTCCCAATCTTCGGAGCAGACTCCTCCTGCTGGTAAGCGGTAAACGATCCGCAGGAAGCTGTTTTGATGCCTTTTTTTACCAGTTCTGCCAGCTTGCTGGCCAGTTCCGCGCTGTCACCCATTTGCCAGGCATCTGCGCCAGGATACTTCACTTTTATTTCCTCAACCGCAAACATGAAAATTCCCTCAATCGTCGGTGAATGAAAAGTTAAATCGTTTATAGCATGAACTGTTCCGGTATTGAGAATCAGGCTGATCGTCGCATATCGTGGTTCACTTTTTGCCCAACGCGGACACTTACGTAAATCCAGACGACAGGAGGCTAAGGACTAATCTGCAAACCTGCGCGAGCCAACGACACACAGGATCACGCCCAGTGTTATGAGAATCATCATCGGCCTTACCGTTTCAGACAGTAATGTTGCTGAGAGTCCGAGACCAAAGAATGGCTGCAGCAACTGTAATTGTCCCACAGCGGCGATGCCGCCTGCAGCCAGTCCCCTGTACCAGAAAATGAAACCAATCAGCATACTGAACAGCGATACATATCCCAGTGAAAGCCACGCCTGCAGGCTTATTTCGCCCATGTTCTCCGGCAAGGTCTCCAGGGTGGCAACAAGCATCAGCGGCAGGGAAATAATCAGTGCCCAGCAGATAACCTGCCATCCTCCCAATTCACGCGAAAGCTTTGCACCTTCGGCATAGCCGAGGCCACACACAACCACGGAAGCCAGCATCAGAAGATTGCCGGTTACTGATACAGAACTCTTCTGGAGTAGGGCAAATCCCATCACCAGCAGACTGCCGACAACAGAAAAAATCCAGAAAGCCAGCCTGGGCCTTTCGCCTCCTCTGAGAACGCCGAAAATAGCCGTCGCCATGGGCAACAGGCCGAGGAAGACAATAGAGTGAGCCGAGGTAACGTGTTGCAGCGCCATGGCTGTCAGAAGAGGAAAACCAACCACTACACCTGCAGCAACGACAACCAGAGAAATCAGCTGATGCCGCTGAGGACGAGCCTGACTTAAAAAGAGAATCAGCATAATGGCCAGTACACCGGCAATTGAAGCGCGTGAAAAAGTCAGAAAAAAGGGATCCATTTCCCGCACTGCTATGCGTGTTGCGGGCAAAGAGCCACTGAAGATGATCACGCCGGTCAGCCCGTTCAGCCAACCTGATTTCAGGCCAGAATGTGTATTTTTTACCTTGGTAACTGTCACAACAGACCTCATTAAGTTCGATAAATGATTTAACAGATAACGTTGACAGCCCCCATGCTAAGTACCAGCATTCAGGACAATCAAATAATTGTCATAGATACAATTCATGAAAGCTCGATACAAAGTCATCGTGGATGAATTCGCTTCCGCGATACGAACAGGCGCGCTCGTGCCGGGCACCCGCCTGCCTACCCACAGAGCGCTGTCGGCTGAAAAGCACGTGTCTCTGGCAACGGCTACCCGCGTTTACGCTGAGCTGGAAGCCATGGGATTGGTGAGCGGAGAAACCGGAAGAGGAACGTTTGTCAGGGAAATTTCGCTGCCCGAAGGGCTGGGTCTGGATCAGCACGCAGTGGCGTCAGACGTGCTGGATCTGAACTTCAACTATCCTTCGCTACCGGACCAGGCGGAACGGTTACGCGAAGCAATGCGACAGCTGGCCACATCTGGCGATCTGGCTTCACTGTTGCGTTACCAGCCGCACGCTGGCAGGCAAAGCGACAGGGAGACAATCGCGCTATGGCTTAATGACTCCGGCCTGACCGCATCTGCTGATGAGGTTTTAATTGTAAATGGCGCGCAGCACGGTCTTAGCGTTGCTGTCATGGGGCTGCTGAAACCCGGGGATGTGGTGGCAGTAGATGCTCTGACCTATCCTGGCTTCAAAGCCCTGGCCAGCCTCTATCATCTTGAACTGGTAGCAATACCCGCTGATGCCAGTGGACCTGACCTGACGGCATTCAGGCAAATCTGCCAACGCAGGCGCCTGCGCGCGGTGTATACCATGCCAACACTGCATAACCCGCTTGGCTGGGTTATGAATGATGCCCAGCGCAGGGAGCTGGCCCGTATTGCCAGAACGTTCGATCTTCTTATCATCGAAGACGCGGCCTATGCATTTCTTGTCCGTCGTCCACCGCCGCCGCTTGCCACTTATGCGCCTGAAAGAACCGTTTATGTTACCGGTTTTGCTAAAAGCGTTGCCACTGGCCTGCGCGTCGGTGCTGTGGTGTGTCCCGCTGAAATGCGAATCGCCCTGGAGCGAGCCATCAGGGCAACGACCTGGAATACTCCCTCCCTCATGGTTTCGATTGTCTGCGACTGGATTAAAGATGGCACACTTAAACGCTTTGAGGCGCTGAAAAGACGGGACGCGCGTCAGCGGCAGGCGCTGACGCGCAAAATACTCGTGAACAGTGAATGGGTAAGCCATGCCAACGCTTACTTTATCTGGTTATCACTGCCTCAGGAAGTGAGGGCTGACAGGCTTGTACATCGATTGATGCAGCAAAATATCTCTGTTTCCACAGCAGAGCCCTTCAGCACCTCAAACTGTGTGCCGCATGCTATTCGTCTGGCTCTTGGCTCAGTCACGATGAGTCAGCTGAGCGAGGCCCTGGCGAAAATTAAAGAGGCTATTGAGTATGAGATTGATCTTTGAGCGCTGTCCGCTCCTCGCTCATAAGGAACCATAGCTGCGTGCATGCCCGATCTGCCTCTGGTGCGGATGTGGTTTCATCGTGCCCGGGCATCTGCACAGGCAGTGCAAAACCTCTGCGCCTGCTCCCGTGACGCTGTTCACAATCCGTGCAATTTAAAAGACACCGCGGTGACTTTCCAGTCGTAAAACCCTTAGCGTGGTGTTTTGTATGTAACATTATTGTTAATTTATGGGTCTTTTAATGTTGCAAAATGGCAGTGGAAGCCATCATGAAGCTCAGAATCGTGCCACAACCTTCGATTAATTAACTTTTATTTAACATATATTATCATTAAATTTAACATTTATGGGCTTTGCTCACATTTCCATCATATCTGCGCGAAAACCTATGTACGGGTAAGTTAATCTCTGAGCGTGAATTAAATAGCAACCGCCTGTTCCCTATATCAGAACCTCATCAGAAAGGTACCAAAATGAAATTTAACCTCGCATTAGTCAGTGCATGTGTGGTTTCAGCGTGCATGTTATTCACAACACCCTCATTCGCTGCCAAACCTTACGATATCGCCGTGGTGGCCAAAGTTACCGGTATTCCGTGGTTCACCCGCATGGAAGTCGGCGTAAAAGAAGCCGCGCAGAAACTGGATGTTAACGCCTATCAGGTTGGCGCCTCCACGCCCGATCCGGCGCAGCAGGTCAAGGTGATTGAAGATCTGATTGCCAAAAAAGTTGACGCCATCATTGTGGTGCCAAACGATGCCAAAGTACTGGAGCCGGTACTGAAAAAAGCGCGCGACCAGGGCATCGTGGTATTAACCCATGAATCGCCGGACCAGCAAATTGGTCAGTGGGATGTCGAAACCATCGACAGCCAGAAATATGCGGAAGCCAATATGGACGAGCTGGCAAAAGATATGGGTGGCAAAGGCGGTTATGCCATTTATGTCGGCTCTTTGACCGTGCCATTACATAATGCGTGGGCCAATGCGGCGATCAAATATCAGAAAGAAAAATACCCGGACATGCATGAAGTCACGTCACGCCTGCCGGTGGCAGAAAATATTGATAAATCATACTCCACCACGCTGGATTTAATGAAAACCTATCCTGATCTGAAAGGGATTATCGGTTTCGGTTCCCTTGGTCCGATTGGTGCCGGTCAGGCGGTTCAGCAGAAGCGGGCGAAAAATAAGATCGCGGTTGTCGGGATCGCTATGCCCGCTCAGGCTGCGCCATACCTGATGCGCGGTGACATTAAGAAAGTCCTGCTGTGGGATCCAAAAGATGCCGGTTACGCCCTGGTTTCGGTTGCCGATCAGCTGCTGCAGGGTAAAGAAGTCACTAAAGACCTGAGCATTGAAGGTCTGGGCAAAGCCGACGTCGATATGGATAAGAAAGTGATTCGCTTTAATAAAATTCTTGAAGTAACGCCAGAGAATGCGAAATCACTTGGCTTCTGATCAGAATGTTTAACACCTTAATTTAACGGAGATAGATTATCTCCAGCGCCACACCAGGCAAATAGAAACAGATACGGCGTTGTATGTTGTGCTGTATCTGAACTTCTACTCAGAGATTGAAAACATATACCCTGAATAATTCGCGTCAGGCGCGGCGAAACTCAGTGAAATTCGATGAGATATAAATGATTCGGATAAGCGAGCATCGCCAATACCCGACTGGAAATAGGATGGGCAGGCTTAAGGATCTATGATGAATACGCTCAGCACGTACCCCGCCAATGCTGAGGCCTTTATCAGCCTCGAAAAAATAAGTAAAAAGTTCCCCGGCGTATTAGCACTGGATAATGTCAGCCTGACACTGAATAAAGGTGAGGTGCATTGTCTGGCCGGACAGAATGGCTGTGGCAAAAGTACCATAATCAAAGTCATTTCCGGGGTTTATCAGCCAGAAAAAGGCGCGGCTATTACGCTGGATGGAAAACTCTTTCATACCCTGACGCCGCAGTTATCTTCCTATTACGGTATCCAGGTTATTTATCAGGATTTATCGTTATTTCCCAATCTGTCGGTGGCCGAAAATATTGTCATTCACCGTTATTTACCGGGCGGTGATTTCTGGGTTCATCGTGAGTCAATGCGCAAAAAAGCGCTGGCGGCAATGCAACGGGTTGGTGTTGCTCTGGATCCGGATCGTAAAGTTGAAAAGCTGTCGATCGCCGATCGTCAGTTAGTGGCAATATGCCGTGCCATCGCCGCTGACGCCAGTCTGGTGATTATGGATGAACCGACCGCGTCACTGACCCGCACCGAGGTGAATGGTCTGCTGCGGGTAGTGAATGAACTTAAAGCCGCCGGTATCTGCGTGGTGTTCGTCAGTCACCGTCTCGATGAAGTGATGGAAGTCGCCGATCGCATCAGCGTGATGCGCGACGGCAAACTGGTCGGCACCTATCCGGCCAGTGAACTCGACAGTCATGAACTGGCGTTCCTGATGACCGGGCAGCGCTTTACCTACAGCCACCTGCCACACCGGGCGCCGGCCGATGTGACGCCGCTGCTGGAAGTCAGCCAGCTGAGCCGTAAAGGGCAGTACCACGATATTTCGCTATCGCTGCGCCAGGGAGAGATCACGTCGATTATTGGCCTGCTCGGTTCGGGCCGCACGGAACTCTGTCTGAGCCTGTTTGGCATGAGCCAGCCGGACAGCGGAGAGATTCGCATCAACGGCAAAGTGGTGAAATTCCACTCTAACCGCGACGCCATCCGTCACGGCATCGCCTATGTGTCGGAAGACCGGCTGACGCAGGGGCTCATCATGGATCAATCGATTTATGACAACACGCTGGTATCGATTTTCGACAAGCTGCATACCGGCGCTGGATTGATGGATCACCGCAAAGCGGCGTCGGTGGTCAAAGACCTGATCCGTGACCTGAACATCAAAGTGCCGGACAGCCGTTTACCGGTGAAGACTCTTTCCGGCGGGAATGCGCAGCGTATCGCCATCGCTAAATGGGTGGCGACGCGGCCCCATATCCTGATCCTCGATTCGCCAACGGTGGGCGTGGATATCGCTAACAAAGAGGGGATTTACCGCATTGCACGCGATCTGGCGGAATCCGGCATGGCGGTGCTGATGATTTGCGATGAAATCCCGGAAGCGTATTACAACAGCCATCGCGTGCTGGTGATGCGCAAAGGCGAACTGGTAGCGGAGTTCGCGCCGCACCAGAGCAGCGAAGCGCAGATTGCGGAGGTAATTAATGGGTAACAAATCGCTATCGAAACTGTTTACCCAGCACGAATTCTGGCTGGGATTACTGGTGCTGCTGCTGGTGGTGGGTCTGAGCGCCAGCAGCAGTGAATTTATGACGCTGGGTAACCTGACTGACGTCGCCACCAGCTATGCCATTCTGGGCATTCTGGCCTGTGGTCTGTTTGTGGTGCTGATTGCCGGCGGCATCGACATCTCCTTTCCCGCTGTCACCTCCATCGGGCAGTACGTGATGGCGAGCTACATCATTCATCACGGTGGCAGCTTTCCGCTGGCGTTTGCCATGTCGATGGGGATCGGGTTGCTGCTCGGCCTGGTCAACGGTTTTCTGGTGTACTGGCTGCGCGTGCCGGCCATCATTATCACTATCGCGACGCTGAACCTGTTTTACGGTTTGCTGGTGTATCTGACTAACGGTACCTGGTTGTACGGTTTCCCCGACTGGTTTATGAACGGGATCAGCTGGTTCTCCTTCACCGCCGCCGACGGTTACGACTATGGCCTGACCCTGCCGCTGCTTTGCCTGCTGGGGGTGATCATCGTTACCGGCGTCCTGATGAATCGCACCCGCGTGGGCCGCCAGATTTACGCCATGGGCAGCAACCGTGACGCCGCATCGCGTCTTGGTCTGAACATCCTGCGACTGCATTTTTACGTTTACGGTTTTATGGGATTGCTGGCGGGTATTGCTGCCGTGGTACAGGCGCAAATTACCCAGTCGGTGGCACCTAATTCCCTGCTCGGTTATGAACTGACGGTGCTGGCGGCGGTGGTACTAGGCGGCACCAGCATGACCGGCGGGCGCGGCTCGCTAACCGGCACCATTCTGGGCGTGATGCTGCTGGCCTTCCTGCAAAATGGCATGACCCTGCTGAGCATTTCATCTTACTGGCATCAGGTGTTCAGCGGCGCGATCATTCTGGTCAGCATTAGCAGCACCGCGTGGAACGAAAAACGCAAACTGGCGAAGGGGATGTGACATGACAACCTTAAACCGCTTCTTACCCGGCGACCGCATCATCCGTTTGCAGTTGCTGATCATCGTGGCCGTTGCCGTGCTGTTCTCCTTTACGCTGGGTGGCAGCTTTTACAGCGTCGGCAATTTCCAGTCGATCTCCTCGCAGTTACCGATTCTGGGCATGCTGGCGCTGGGGATGGGCATTACCATGCTGACCGGCGGGATCAACCTTTCGATCATTGCCGGTGCCAACGCGTGTTCGCTGGTGATGGCGGCGATTCTGGTGGCGCATCCGAACCAGCCGGAATATGTCGCACTGGCGCTGCTTGCGGGTCTGGGTGTGGCGCTGGTGATTGGGGTGCTCAATGGCGCGCTGATCGCCTTTATCGGGGTTTCACCGATTCTGGCAACCCTCGGCACCATGACGCTGATCGCCGGACTGAATATTCTGCTGACCAACGGCGCGGTCATTTCCGGTTTCCCGCCGGTGATTCAATACCTCAGCAACGGCAGCCTGCTGGGTATTCCGGTCGCCCTGGTGTTATTCCTGCTGGTGGCGCTGCTGCTGTGGGTGTTTCTGGAACACACTACGCTCGGCCGCAGCCTGTATCTGATGGGTTCCAGCGAGCAGGCGACGCGGTTCAGTGGGGTCAACACGCATAAAGTCACCATCGCGGTGTACGTGCTTTCAGCTCTGCTGGGGTGGGGCGCGGCACTGCTGATGATGTCCAAATTTAACTCGGCACAGGCTGGCTACGGCGACTCCTATTTGCTGGTGACCATTCTGGCCTCGGTGCTTGGCGGCATTAACCCTGACGGCGGTTTTGGCCGGATTATCGGGCTGGTGCTGGCGCTCATCGTGCTGCAAATGCTGGAAAGCGGCCTGAATCTGATGGGCGTCAGTAGTTACCTGACCATGGCGCTGTGGGGTTGTGTCCTGATCCTGTTTATCGCTCTGCAAAACAGAAAATCATAAGCGAAAGCTTTTCAAGAAAGGAAAGAACATGGCGAGTTATTTTATTGGCGTCGACGTAGGAACCGGCAGCGCCCGCGCGGGCGTCTTCGATATGACTGGCCGTATGCTCGGCCAGGCCAGCCGGGAGATCACGCTCTACCGCCCGAAAGCTGATTTTGTTGAGCAATCCTCTGATGAGATCTGGCAGTCCGTGTGTAACGCGATTAAAGACGTGGTCAGTCAGGCGGATATCAACCCGATTCAGGTGAAAGGCATCGGTTTTGACGCCACCTGTTCGCTGGTGGTGCTGGATAAAGAAGGCAAACCGCTGACCGTGAGTCCGACCGGGCGCAGCGAGCAGAACATTATTGTCTGGATGGATCACCGCGCTATCACGCAGGCAGAACGCATCAATGCCACTGGCCATCGCGTACTGGAGTTTGTCGGCGGGATTATCTCGCCGGAAATGCAGACCCCCAAACTGCTGTGGCTGAAACAGCACATGCCGACCACCTGGAGTAACGTCGGGCATCTTTTCGACCTGCCGGATTTCCTCACCTGGCGTGCCACCCAGGATACTACGCGATCGCTGTGCTCAACCGTCTGCAAATGGACCTATATCGGCCATGAAGACCGCTGGGATCCGAGCTATTTCCGCCAGATTGGCCTGGAGGATTTACTGGAAAACAACGCGGCAAAGATCGGCAGCGAAGTGAAAACCATGGGTGAGCCGCTGGGGCATGGCCTGACGCAGCGCGCCGCTGCAGAGATGGGGTTAATGGCGGGCACGGCGGTCAGCGTTTCGATTATTGATGCGCACGCCGGCAGCCTCGGTATTCTTGGTGCCAGCGGCGCATCTGGCGAATCAGCGGATTTTGACAACCGCATTGCGCTGATTGGCGGCACGTCCACGGCCCATATGGCGATGTCGCGCAGCGCGCGCTATATCGGCGGCATCTGGGGGCCGTACTATTCGGCGATTTTGCCGGATTACTGGCTGAACGAAGGCGGACAATCCACCACCGGCGCGCTGATTGACCATGTGATTCAGTCGCATCCGTGTTATCAGGATCTGCTTAAGCAGGGTAAAGACAGCGGCAAAACCATCTATGAAGTGCTGAACGGCATTCTGCGCAAGATGGCGGGTGAACCCGAGAATATTGCCTTCCTGACCAAAGACATTCATATGTTGCCTTATTTCCATGGCAACCGCTCACCGCGTGCCAATCCGACCCTGACCGGCACGCTGACTGGCCTGAAACTGTCGCGCACGCCGGAAGACATGGCGCTGCATTATCTCGCCACTATTCAGGCGCTGGCGCTTGGCACTCGCCATATTATTGAAACCATGAACCAGAGCGGTTACTGCATTGATACCATTATGGCCAGCGGTGGCGGCACCAAAAATCCCATCTTTGTACAGGAGCACTCCAACGCGACGGGCTGCGCGATGCTATTGCCGGAAGAGAGTGAAGCCATGTTGCTCGGCAGCGCGATGATGGGTACTGTGGCGGCGGGCGCATACGACTCTTTGCCCGAAGCGATGGCCGCCATGAGCCGCATCGGTAAGACCATCACGCCGCAGACCAACAAAATCAAAGAGTATTACGACCGTAAATACCGCGTATTCCATGAGATGTACCATGACAGCATGAAATACCGGCAGCTGATGCAGGGAAAAGCCGAATAAATGCGGAAGAAGCAGGGCTGTAATCACAGCCCTGTGACGTAAGCGGCGGTTGCGGTTATTTTTGTCCATCTGCCTGAAGCACCCTTTTCGCCACAATCCGCATTTCTACCAGGGCGTTTTCCGGAATGAACTCTGACACGCCGATGGCAGACCATGCCGGGTAGGGGGCTTTGATATACACATCTTTGACCTTAGAAAATACCCCGATGTGTTTTTTAAGATCGATATGAAAGGTGGTCATCTCCAGTATATGTTCATAGTCCAGTCCGGCAGCGTTTAAATACACACCCAGCTTATAAAACGCATCATGGAATTGCTCTTCAGGGTGGGTACTTATCGGTTTGTCTTTCCGCGCTGCCGTCACCCCGGAAAGATACAGGGTGCCATCGGCTTCGATAACGGGAGAGAAGTGCCAGTCATGGTAATAGTGCTGAAATTCTTCAGGAACGATCGATTTTTTCATGGTTTTTTCTCTGGTTAATGACCTGGGCAATGGCCGCCTGTTTAAAACCGCATGTCTGGCGAACTGCCCGATCGGGTACTCTTAACATAAAACGGCGCAGAAGATCCCCAGCAGGTCGGTGTCATCGCCTTTTTTATTTTTTCACAGGTGATACCGCTGAGCGAAATCGGGTTATTGTCATGGCTCACCCTGCTTAACATCAGGCCGGACACAGTGTGGCAGACGGTGCCGGACGACTGAAGGAGACGACGATGCACCGGGTAGGTTTACTGATTTCCGATCATTTCCAGGTTCTGGGATTATCAACTCTAAGTATTTTTGAGTTTGCCAATCAGGTAAACGGCGAACCCTTTTACCACTGCACGGTTTATTCAGAGCGCGGTGGCACGGTGCAGTCCTCTTCCGGCTTCGGCGTAGACAGCCAGCCGATCCATGCAGAGATGGAAATGGATACCTGGCTGGTCGCAGGCGTAATGACGCCGCTGGAGATGCCGGCCACAGCGGGCATCGTTGATTTTCTGCAGGTGCACGCACCCCGGGCCCGCCGGGTGGCCGGGATCTGTACCGGCGCATTCGTGCTGGGGCAGGCCGGTCTGTTATCGGAGCGCCGTGCCACTACGCACTGGGTACATGCCCAGAGTCTGCAACTGCTGCACCCGACGACGCGGATAGAAGAAGACCGCATCTTTATTATTGACGATCACATCTGGACCTCGGCGGGACTCACCGCCGGGCTGGATATGGCGCTGGGAATGGTAGAGAAAGATCTCGGTGCCGAAGTGGCGCGCAGCGTGGCGCACCTGCTGGTCATGCATCACCGCCGCTCCGGCGGACAGACGCAGCACTCTGAGATGCTGATGCTCTCTCCGCGCAGCGACCGGCTGCAGTCGGCGCTGGAATATGCGCGCAACAATCTCAGCAAAGCGCTGACCATCGAAGACCTTGCGGATGCGGTTCACCTGAGCGCGCGGCAGCTCAGCCGCCTGTTCCGTTCTGAGACGGGCAAGTCGCCGGCCAAAGCCATTGAGGGATTACGACTGGAAAACGCCCGCTTGCTGATCGAGCAGAGCAGGCTGCCGATGGAGGTGATAGCCCGAGAATCCGGCTTCCGCGATCGCCGCCATATGCGGGAAGTGTTCATTCGCGGTTACGGCATCCCGCCGCAGTCGCTGCGTACCGGTAAAGCCTGACGCGCTCTGTCCCGCCTGAACGCCTTCTGATCACGATGGCCGGAATCCCGGTCATCATGTTGTCCGAAATCACGACCTTTCTCGTCAGCCGCGCCGGTGCGCGACTGCGTACTATGAATTCACCAACCCGATAACTGACAAGGTGAATATCATGACGCAGCAGACACACACCAACCGCGGCACTGCCGTTGTCACCGGCGCCTCTACCGGTATGGGCGCACTGTACGCCGGCCGACTGGCACGCATGGGCTATGACCTGATCATCGTGGCCCGCAATCACAACCGCCTGAACCAGCTGGCTGAACACATCACCACCGACAGCGGCCGCAGCGTGGAAGTCATCACCGCGGACCTGGCCGATGCCGCACAGCTGAACGCGCTGGAAGAGAAGCTGCGTCAGGACGCGAGCATTACGCTGCTGGTGAATAACGCCGGCATCGGCACCCATACCCCATTGCTGTACAGCGACGTGGCGCAGATGAACGCCATGATTAACCTCAACGTCATCGCGCTGACCCGCCTGACCTATGCGCTGGTGCCGGGCATGGTGGCGCGCGGACGCGGCGCCATCATCAACATCGCCTCGATCGTCAGCATTGCGCCTGAGCTGCTGAACGGTGTCTACGGCGGCAGCAAGGCTTACGTGCTGGCGTTCAGTCAGTCGCTGCACCATGAACTGGCCGGTAAGGGGATTCAGGTGCAGGCCGTACTGCCTGGCGCTACCGCGACGCCGTTCTGGGATAACGGCGGTCTGCCGGTTGACCAGCTTGACCCGAACATCGTCATGAGCGCGCAGGAGATGGTTGATGCGGCGCTCACCGGCTTCGCCCGCGGCGAGCTCGTTACCATTCCGTCCCTGCAGGACGAAGCGCTCTGGACCCGCTATGAGCAGGCGCGTCAGGCCATGATGCCGCACCTCGGCAGCGACGCGCCGGCTGAACGCTATCGGCCCGTCTCTGTGCACTGAACGCCCCCTTATTCAGAATCGCAATCTCAATAACTGTCCCATTAAGGAATCAGATCATGAAACTGACCGATAACACCATCTTCATCACGGGCGGCACTTCTGGCATCGGCCGCGCAATGGCAGAAAAATTTCATCAGCTGGGCAACCAGGTGATTATCTCCGGACGCCGCGAGGCGCTGCTGCAGGAAGTCACCGCCGCCAGTCCGGGCATGGACTATGTGGTGCTGGACGTCACGCGCGCCGACAGCATTCAGGCCGCCGCACAGAGCGTGCTGGAGCGCTATCCGGCCCTGAACGTGGTCATCAATAATGCTGGCATCATGCCGTTTGACAACGCGGCGGGCGAACTGGATGACGCGCAGGCGGTGACGCTGCTCAACACCAACATTCTGGGCCCGGTGCGCGTCAGTGCAGCTTTCATCGAACACCTGAAGCAGCAGCCGGACGCGGTGCTGATTAACAACAGCTCGGTGCTGGCCTTCCTGCCGCTGGCGACCAACGCGCTTTACTCGGCCACCAAGGCCGCAATTCACTCCTATACCCTGTCGCAGCGCTTCCTGCTGCGTGATACCGGCGTGCAGGTCATTGAAATTTCACCGCCGTGGGTGGATACCGATCTGATTTACAAAAGCGGCGACCCGCGCGCCATGCCACTGGACGCCTTCATCAGCGAGACGTTTGAAAAGCTGGGTACCGACACCATCGAAGCGATTGTCGACCGCGTGCTGCCGGTGCGCGATAACCCGGGCGCGAACGAGCATACGCTGGTGAATCAGTTCAACCAGTCTGTAGCGGATAACCCGATTCCTGTTCAGTAAACATTTCAGGGGCAGCGCCCCTGAAGTTTATGCCGGAGAGAAATAATGAACGCTGTCATCACCTCTTCCCAGCGCCGCGCGCTGCGTGCGCTGAGCATTGCCTACTTCGTACAGGCTACCGGCGCGCTGTCTGTCGCTGGCAGTCTGCCGGCCATCTCTGCAGCCTGGCAGCTGACTGATGCGCAGAGCGCGCGCTTACTGAGTGTTTTCGGACTCACCTTCGCGCTGGCGGCTCCGCTGGTGCAGGTGCTGTTTGGTCACCTGCACCGTCGCCGGCTGGTGCTCACCGGCATTGCACTGTTTAGCCTGGGCGCCTTCGCGTTTGTGCTGTCGCCGGGCTACAACGCACTGCTCGCCTCACGCATCCTGATGGGGGCAGGCGCCGGGTTCATCGGTCCGGTGCTGGTTGCGCTGGGCTCCGAACTGGTCCATGAACAGCAGCGCGGCCGGGCCATCGGCATGGTACTGCTCGGAGTATCGATGGCAAGCCTTGCCGGTATTCCGCTCGCCGCCTGGGTAGCCAGCCTGTGGGGCGCGAAAGCCCTGTTTGTGCTGGTCGGATTGCTAAGTCTGCTGAGCGGGCTGAACATTTTGCTGACGGTGCCGGATGACAGTGCCGGGACGCGCATCCGCCTGCGTGAGATGGCCGGCGTGCTGGCCGATGGTAAATACCTGACGGCCTTCCTGGTGGTGTTTTTTATTACTTCCGGCGTTTACAGCTTTTACGCTTTTATCGCGCCGCTCATTCGCGACACCTACACTGGCGGCACGCATGCGGTCTCCGCAGCGCTGGCCGTGCTGGGCGTTGCCGGCGTGCTGGGCAATCTCTGGGTCACCCGCGTGGCGACACGCTTTACCGCTGAGAAGCTGCTGCTGAGCGGCATGACGTTGCTCATCGTCGATACGGCCTTGATCGCCGTGCTGCCGAAAGCGCTGGGCGTGCTGCTGGCGGCACTGGTGGTCTGGGCGTTTGCCACCGATCTGCTCTGGCCCAGCCAGCAGCGCCGGATCGTCGAGCTGGCATCAGTCCGCCATCGCGGCATTGCGCTGGCGCTGACCAGTGCCTTCATGTTTGGTGGTATCGGCTTTGGCTCGGCGGTCGCATCATGGATATATCCGTTAGCCGGATTTTACGGGCTGATCGGCATGTCGGTGGCCTTTATTCTACTGGCGATGCTCAGTCTGCAGCTGTCAGAAAAGCGCAGGCAACCGGTAAACATCGCTGAGTGCGGTCAGCGTCAGGCCTGAATCGGTGGACGCCTCTAACCCGGTGCCGCGAAGCGAATGCTGGCCTGGCATGCTCTGCGTATTAAATACGTGACGCCAGCAGGGAAGGGGACCGGCTGGCTGCGGGCAGGCTTTTACAGAACGTCCGGTATGCGATCCTGGCAGGGCCATAACGATGATAACTCAGGGAAACAATCTCCCGTTGACACCTTAAAGTGCCCATTGTATAAAAGCCCGCTTCGTTAATGAGTTTCATTTGCATTAAAGCGGCGCGGGCTTCTCAAAACAATATCAATGGGGATAGGGGTTAATGAAAAAGGTCATCTGCACGTTATGTTTGGTGTTTGCATCGGTTAGTTCTGCGCTAGCGACCACCTATCCTCTCACGATTGAAAACTGCGGCTATAAAGAGACCTTCACCAAACCGCCTGAGCGCGTGGTGGCGCTGGGGCAAAATACCGCAGAAATTTTGCTGCTGCTCGGCCTGCAGGATAAGGTCATCGCCAGTGCGTTCTGGCCAACCAAAGTGTTGCCACAGCTGGCCGAACAGAATGCAAAAATCAAAACGCTGACGGTTGAAATCCCCACCCTTGAATCCGTGCTGGCGCAAAACCCGGACTTCGTTCCTGCCCAGACGCCGCTGCTGCTGGGACCCGAGAGCAAGGTGGCAAAACGCGAAGATTTAATCACCCTTGGCGTAAACAGTTATGTGTCGCCAGGAATGTGCGCCACCAAAAAAGCCGCAGGGGATATGTATGGCAGTCGCCAGCAGTTGTGGGATATGACGTACCTGTATCAGGAGATTCAGGACTTCGCCAAAATTTTCAACGTGGAAGATCGTGGCCAGGCGGTGATTGCCGATTTCAAAAAGCGTGAAGCGGCACTGCGTCAGGAGTTTGGTAGCAGCAAAAAAGATCTCTCGTTTGTGTTCTGGTTCTCAAGCTCGTCACCGTCTGCGGATGCCTATGTGGGCGGTAAAAACAGTCCATCCGGATTCATCGCCAGCGTGCTGGGCGGGCACAACGCCATCACTTCAGAGACCGAATGGCCGACGGTCAGCTGGGAGAGCATCATTGCTGCCAATCCGGATGTGATCGTGGTCTCCAGTCTCGATCGCAATCGCTGGGCGCTGGATAAAGCCGAAGAGAAAATCAAATTCCTGAAAAGCGATCCTGCCGTCAGCCAGCTGGATGCGGTGAAAAAAGGCCACATTGTGGTGATGGACGGCCAGGCCATGAACCCGACCATCCGCACTATCTACGGGGCCGAACAGGTGGGTGAGCAGCTGAGAAAACTGGAACTGAACTGATGACCATCGCTGTTGTTCAGGCGCGACAGGGGCTGTTCCTGACCGCCTCGCTGGTGGCTGCCGTCGCGTTATTATTGCTGGTGATTGCGACCGGTGTCAGCGTCGGAGAGCTGTCGATCCCGCTGAAAAGCGTCTTTTATGCCATCAGCAATAAAATGGGGCTCACGCACGTTCCCCTGAGCCGCATCTACGAGAGTGTGATTTGGGACTTTCGCCTCAGCCGGGCGCTGGTGGCGGCGTGCTGTGGCGCCGGGTTAGCGATTTGCGGTGCCGTTTTGCAAAGCCTGCTGAAGAATGCGCTGGCTGAGCCTTATGTGCTCGGTGTCTCTGCCGGTGCCTCCACCGGGGCGGTTTCTGTCGTGGTGTTGGGCATCGGCAGCGGGGCCGTCTCGCTGTCGGCGGGAGCCTTCGCCGGCGCCTTCACCGCCTTTGCCTTTGTCGCTTTTCTGACGAAAGGGGCACGCGGCGGTAATGAACGCACCATCCTGGCTGGCGTTGCGGCTTCCCAGCTGTTTAATGCCATCACCGCTTATACCATCAGCACCTCTGCCAGTGCGCAGCAGGCGCGCGATGTGATGTTCTGGTTGCTGGGCAGCTTCAGTGGCGTGCGCTGGCCGGAACTCCAGTTGGTGCTGGTGGTAGTGACCATCGGACTGGCCATTTGCCTCTACTATTCCCGGGCGCTGGATGCGTTCACTTTTGGTGACGATGCGGCTGCCTCGCTGGGTATTGCGGTGCCTCAGGTGCGCCTTGCGCTCTTTATCACCACAGCGCTTATCACCGCCACCATCGTCAGCATGGCCGGTTCGATTGGTTTTATTGGCCTGGTGGTGCCGCATGTCATGCGTTTCTTCTTTGGTCCGCTGCATCGCACGTTGCTGATTGCCAGCGCATTGGCCGGTGCCATTCTGATGGTGCTGGCAGATATCGCGTCGCGCCTGCTGATTGCCCCGCAAAGCCTGCCGGTAGGCGTGGTGACCGCGCTGGTTGGCGTGCCGTTCTTTGCGGTGATTATCTGGCGTTCGGGGAATAAATAATGAGTATCTCCGCTGACAACATTAGCTGGAAGGTCGGAAAAAAGGTCATCGTCGATAACGTGTCGCTGCACATTTCCCGTGGTGAAACGGTAGGGCTGATTGGTCCAAACGGCTGTGGTAAATCTTCCCTCCTGCGCATCCTTGCCGGCCTGCGGCGCCCGGATACCGGCTGTGTGACGCTGGACGGGCAAAATATCGTCCGCATCGCCCGCAAACAGCTTGGCCGCCGGGTGGCATTCGTCGAGCAGCACGGCATGACTGACGCCAATATGCGTGTGCGCGATGTGGTGAAACTGGGGCGCATTCCGCATCATTCGCCATTCTCCAACTGGAGCGCGCACGATGACGAGACCGTGACGGCCGCTCTGCAGCGCGTGGACATGCTGGAGAAAAGTGAGCAGGGATGGCTGAGTCTCTCCGGTGGCGAACGTCAGCGTGTGCACATTGCCCGCGCACTGGCGCAAACGCCGAGCGAAATTCTGCTGGACGAACCGACCAACCATCTGGATATCCATCACCAGATGCAATTAATGCAGCTGATCAGCGAGTTACCGGTTACCAGCATTGTCGCCATTCACGATCTCAACCACGCATCGATGTTCTGCGATTCGCTGATCGTGATGCAGAACGGTCAAATCATCGCAACCGGCACGCCGCAGGATATCCTGACCGAGGCGCTGCTTTGGGAGGTGTTCCGGGTGAAAACCAAAATTGAGATCTCCCGTTTCCATGGCAAGAAGCACATTCATTTCATTCTTTAGGGTCAGGTAGCATGCTTTCGTTCTCGCTGCGTCCTGTCTCTACCCTGCGCCCGGGTGTTTTGCTGGGCAGTCAGTTTGTTTTCAACATTGGCTTTTACGCGGTCGTTCCCTTTCTGGCGATATTCTTACGCGATGATATGTTGCTCTCCGGCGGCGTTATTGGGCTGATTCTGGGATTACGCACGTTCTCCCAGCAGGGGATGTTTCTTCTCGGTGGGGCGCTCTCTGACCGGTACGGCGCAAAGATCATTATCCTGTGTGGCTGTCTGGTCCGGATTGCGGGTTATCTGTTGCTGGCGCTGGGGCAATCGCTGTGGCCGATCATTCTGGGTGCATGTCTGACGGGCATCGGCGGTGCGCTGTTTTCTCCGTCAATTGAAGCGCTGCTGGCCAAAGCGGGAACGCAAAGCGAGGCGCAAGGAAAGCGCGGCCGCGCGGAGTGGTTTGCGCTGTTTGCGGTGTGCGGCGAACTCGGTGCCGTACTGGGCCCGGTGGCTGGCGCACTGCTGACCGGATTTGGTTTCCGCCAGGTGGCGCTGGCAGGGGCCGCGGTATTTGTCATCGCGCTGATGGTGCTGTACTTTTTTCTCCCTGCTACAGGTAACAGCAAACAGGCGCTAAAAATTGTCCCCTGGTGGATGACCTTCCGCCAGCCGCGTTTTGTCGCTTTCATCGTGGCTTACAGCTCGTGGCTTTTGAGCTACAACCAGCTGTATCTGGCGTTGCCAGTGGAGATTCGGCGAGCAGGCGGCAGCGAGAAAGATCTCGGCCCGCTCTTTATGCTGGCCTCGGTGTTGATCATCGCTTTTCAGCTGCCGCTGGCGCGCTTTGCACGACGCGTGGGGACGGTAAAAGTTTTACCGGTGGGTTTTTTGCTGCTCTCCGCCGCGTTTGCCAGCGTGGCCCTGTTCGCGTCAACCACGCCGTCTGACGGCTGGCTGCGGTTGATCCCTGCGGTGTGTCTGGTGACGTTTCTGACATTCGGCCAGATGCTGCTGGTGCCGTCGGCCAAGGATTTGATTCCCCGGTTTGCCGACCCCGCGACGCTGGGTGCACATTACGGCGCCCTGGCCACCGCCGGCGGCTTCGCGGTGCTGGCCGGAAATTTAATGTTTGGACCGCTGCTGGACAACGCGCTTGTTCCTTCAACGCAGGCTATTTATCCCTGGCTGCTGCTGGCGCTGTTTCCCCTGTGCAGCGCCGTTGCCATGACCGTGATTTGTCGCCCGCTGCGCAGTGCGCCGATCGGGAAACCTGAATAACCGTTGCTGCCATCCGGGTTATAACGGCGCGGAGCATAGCCAGACGCGCACAACGCGGGCAGGGCAGGTTGCGCAGGCTCTCATCGACAAATGACCAGCCCGATCATGTGTAAACTCTACCTGGTTAACAACACCCAGAAAAACGTTTTCAGGAGTCTAGCCAGATGTTTACGCACATGCGCATTGCCAGACCCGTCACCCAGCTTGAACGATCGATGCTGATGTTTAGTCAGGGACTGGATCTGCAAAAAATTGCCGAATTCCACGATCACGACGGTTTCAATGGCGTGATGCTGGGGCGAAAAGACCTCGACTGGCACCTCGAATTCACCTGCTGCCCGGGACATCCCGTTATACCCTCGCCAACCGAAGACGATCTCCTCGTCCTCTATTATCCGGATGAAAATGCATGGAAGCTGGCATGCGAAACCATGATTGACGCGGGTTTTAAACGGACGAACTCTTTCAATCCTTACTGGGATGTGAGTGGGCAAACCTTCGTCGATCCCGACGGGTACCGGGTGGTGATGCAAAACAGGGCGTGGGAATAACGGAGAAAGCCTCGTGCAATGGTTCAGTCAGGAAAAATTTGCGGTTCGTCTTGAGTGGGGCCTGCCTGCGGTAGAGCATCTTGCCGGGGAGGTCGACTGCGTTGTCATTGTTGACGTTATGTCGTTCTCAACTTGCGTCAGTATGGCTGTCAATAATGGTGCCTGTGTCTATCCGTACCCCTGGAAAGATGCTTCTGCTATTGAATATGGTTTGAAAATGGGAGCCAGCACAGCGAGTCCGGACAGACGATTCAGCGGTGAAGGTTATAGCCTATCGCCGGCTTCGCTAAGAAACATAAGCGAGGGTGAAAAACTGGTCCTCCCATCGCCTAACGGTTCAGCCGTTTCATTCAAAGCAAGGGATGCTGGAATAGCAGTGTTGAGCGGCTGTTTCAGAAACATATCTGCGACCGCGAATGCCTGCCGTTCCTTCGGCCGTGTGCTGGTAATTCCCTGCGGAGAACGCTGGCCCGATGGGAGCCTTCGCCCCAGTATTGAGGATTATGTGGCTGCTGGCGGAATTATCGCTGCAATGGGGCGTCAAAATTGCTCACCAGAAGCAGAGGCTGCGGTGGCTGTCTGGCAGCATTACCAGAAGCAAAACCTGGTGCTTCTACGGGAGTGTTCGTCTGCAATAGAGCTGATGCAACGTGGATTCGCCGCGGATGTCGATCTCTGCCTTGAAGTAGACAAGTCCAGCCTGGAATGTCGGCTTTGGGGTGATGCCTATATGTCAGCATTGACCGGGCAAAATAGTTTCTAACCTGACCAGACGGCGCGCTTTGTGCCAGGAGCCGACATCAATGAATATTGCTGTGGATTTCACTCAGCGATGTTTCTCTAATCTGATATCTGTGTCATTGATGTCAATTTTATTGCCCCAGCCGAGCTGTATGTAAAATTTTGCTGCACGACTTTGTTTGTCAGTTTCAAGCCAGGCAATCTCATGATGCCTGAATAATTCCTTTTCCGCGATTTCAACAAGCCTGCGGCCTATACCCCTGCCTTCGTACTCCGGGAGAACAAAGGCAGCAAAAAGGCAGCCTTCATCAGGTAAAATCATAGAAAAACCAATAATTTTTTCGTTATCAGTCGCAACCCATGCACAGCAACTCTTTTCAATCAAATCAGCTACTACGTTTTCGGTAATCCCGATTCGCTGCATTTCCTCACGACTTAAATGATTCTCGATAACTGAGATTCTGACATGAAACATGCCATCGATATCAGCTGCCTGGGCGGTTCTTATATTTATGTTCAGAGGTATAACTCCATTCCAGGATAAGCATAAATTTTAGTATTGATGCCATTTTTATAAAGCCATCAGGGTGTAAGTTTTAAACTGCTTGTCATGTCTGTTTTTCGCTTACACCAGACATCGAATTGTATCCGGGTCCGCTTTGTAGCAGAAGCGGTCATTGCCAGTGGATCCCCATTCCCGCCTTTTAACTCCTGAGCTTGCTATTTATCGCTTATTCATGCCGATGGCTTCGCTAACAAACACACTTCGGTACTGACCGAAGCAACATGGTTTCGTCTTCATTAAGCTGCCCGAAAATAAACGACGGAGCGGAACATGATTGCAGTACTTTTTGAGGCAGAAGCCCTGCCAGCAGCTCAGGAGCGATATCTTCAGCTCGCTTCTGAGCTGAAACCTCTGTTATCCGACACGCCTGGATTTATTTCCATTGAGCGCTTCCAGAGCCTGACCACGCCCGGCAAGATCCTCTCTTTGTCCTGGTGGGAAGATGAGGATGCTGTCGCCGGGTGGAAACGCAATGTGATGCATCAGGCCGCGCAGCAAGAAGGCAGGCAGTCGATTTTTTCATTCTACAGAATACGGGTAGCCAGCGTGTTCCGTGATTACTCTTCTGATAAGGGAACCAATCAGCATGCATGACATTCACGTTATTCTCAAAAATAGCCCGGGCTCACTGGGTTTTCTGGGAAGTGTATTGGGGAAAAACGGTGTGGGTCTCGAAGGGGGTGGCGTGTTTACAACGCCTGAAGGCGGGCATGTACACTTCCTCGTTGAAGACGGCTATAAAGCGCGCACGGTATTAACTGAAGCCGGTTTTGAAGTCGGCAACGTATGTCGTCCTCTTGTCAGAAAATTAGCGCAGGAACGTCCCGGCGAGCTGGGCGAAATAGCTGATACTCTTGCCCGGAACGGCATCAATATTCTGGTACAGTACAGCGACCACAGTAACCGGCTCATTCTTATCACGGATGATGATGTCAGGGCAGGTGAAGTAACCCGAAAATGGGCAATACCTTCTGAATGAACCTCCTTAATACAACGCGCGCAAGTGAGCCGGATAATGTGCCTGAAACATCGATGGCAATGGTGGCGTCTGCGCTGGCGGACCCGTCAAGGGTGACTATTCTTTGCGCGCTGATGGACGGGCGCGCATGGACAGCGACCGAACTTAGCGTAGTGGCTGGCATAGCAGCGTCGACAACCAGCGGGCATCTGAACCGACTCCTTAGCAGCGGTCTGGTCATTTGCCTGATGCAGGGGCGTCATCGCTATTACAGTCTGGCCGGTCATCATATCGCCGGATTGCTCGAAAACCTGATGGGGGTTTCCATGTGGACAACTAAGGCCCCCGTTTCAAGTACGCCGGTTCATCTGCGTTACGCACGCACCTGCTATGACCATCTGGCCGGCGAGCTTGCTGTCAATATTTATGACTTTATGCTCCGGGAAAATTGGCTGGAAGCAGAGGGATCGAGACTGACATCAGCCGGCAAAATCCATTTTGAGAACATGGGCGTTTTACTTAACTCCCGCACACGGCGCAAGCCCTGTTGCCCCTGTCTGGACTGGAGTGAAAGGCGTTTCCACCTCGGCGGTGACGCTGGCTCAGCCCTGTTTACGCTTTTCCTGCAAAAAGTATGGGTAAAGCGTATACAGGGATACCGTGAAGTCAACGTAACCGATTCAGGCCGGGTGGCAATGAATCAGCTGTTTAAGCTGAAAATCAGCTGAATAAACGTCAGATACCGGTCGATGTGATCAGGTGAGCCGGCATGCCTTCATTGTGAAAGGTTAAGCGGAGGGCGATACGTTTTCCCGCAGAACGCAGTAACTTACCGTCCGGCCGTGGAAAACGGGCTTACTCCGCTTCAGGTCAGGCGCCAGATCGCCCGACCTTTCAGATTTAATAATGAGGTTATTTTTTATCCAGCGACCAGGTCGCGCTGCGCACATCAACCTTCACCGGCAGCAGGCCGACGCGGGTGAAGGTGTCCGCCAGTGCCTGCTGTTCCGCAAACACCTGCGGTGACATGCGTGACGCGCCATAAGGCAGGCGTTGCAGCGTGGTCTGCCAGATAGATTTATCGAGGCCGGTGGATTTCGCCAGAATCGCGGCGGCTTCATCCTGATGCTGATTGGCCCAGTCGCTCAGCTTGCTCAACTCGTCAATCACCTGCTTAGCCGTTTGCGGGTGGTTTTCGGCAAACGGGCGGCTGGCAAGATAGAAAGTGTAGTGCGGCACCAGGCCTTCGGCGTTGCGCACTTCACGCGCGCCGGCGTTGGATTCGACCTCAGCCAGATAGGGATCCCAGATCACCCAGGCATCGATTGCGCCCTTCTGGAAGGCGGCGCGCGCATCGGCCGGCGGCAGGTACACCGGCGTGACATCTTTATAGTTCAGCCCGGCATCTTCCAGCGCTTTCACCAGCAGATAATTGACGTCTGAACCCTTGTTCAGGCCAACGCGTTTGCCTTTGAGATCGGCCACGCTTTTGATGGGTGAGTCTTTCGGTACTACGATAGCTTCGGTTTTGGGGTTAGCGGGTGAATGTCCGAGATAAATCAGATCGGCTTTTGCCGCCTGCGCGAAGGCGGGTGGCGCATCGCCGGTGGCGGCCAGATCGATACTGCCCACGTTCAGCCCTTCCAGCATTTGCGGGCCGGCGGGAAATTCCACCCAGCGCACCACGATACCCTCTTTTTTGAATGTCTCATCCAGCGTGCCGCGATATTTCAGCAGCGCAAAAATGTTGGCTTTCTGATAGCCGATGGTGACGGTTTCCGGATTGGCGGCAAAGGCGTGCGTGGCGAGCAGGCCGAAGCTGAGTGCCAGTGCGCTCAGGGCAAAACGTTGTGCTTTCATGGGACGTCTCTCGTGGTTTTTCCTCCATCCTGGCAAAGTTGTTATATAACCAATAAATAACTTTTTAATATCGCTTATAACTCTAATTCCAGCCTGCATCAGCATTCACTGTAATGGGCAAGTTGCATAGAGAACCGGATAATTAGCACGGTAATAATTTGTATAACAAATCAAAATGTCATCGCCGCAGGCTTCTGTCAGGATAAGCGATAACGTTGCCTGCTATAGGTTGCTCCCGTTCTATGAAGTGGTTTTCCCGAAGCGCCGTACTGTTCTCTGCCAAAACCTGTCTGGCCGCCTTTCTGGCTTTTTATCTTGCGCTGGAACTCAACCTGGACAAACCCGCCTGGTCACTGACCACCGTGTATGTTGCCTCGCAGCTGTATTCCGCTTCGACGGTGTCCAAATCGGTGTTTCGCTTTTTTGGCACCGTGCTGGGCGGACTGTTTACTCTGTTGATCTATCCGGCTACGGTCCAGTCGCCGATGCTGTTCAGCCTGTGTATTTCACTCTGGGTTGCCGTCTGCCTGTATCTCTCGCTGCACGACCGAACGCCAAAAAGTTACGTCTTTATGCTGGCCGGCTACAGCGCCGCCATTATGGGCTTTCCCGATGTGACCTCGCCCGGCGCCATTACCTATACGGTGATTTCCCGCATTGAGGAAATCACCGTGGCGATTGTCTGCAGCAGCCTGGTGCATCGGCTGATCTTCCCGGTTTCGATGCGCCATCTGCTCGAACAGAGCGTCGGGCTGTGGTATCAGAACGCGCGTAAATTGTGTAGCGAGCTGATGACGGCGATGCCCGCGGCAAAATCACTGGAGCGCGAGGATATTCTGGTGCAGATGGCCAACTATCCACTTAACGTCGAAACGCTGATCACCCACTGCGTCTATGAAGGGGATGCCGCGCGGCGGCTGGTGCGGCTGGTCAGCGTGCAGTATCAGCATCTGTCGTACCTGATCCCGACGCTCACCGCCATTGAATCGCGTCTGAATCTGCTGGCACAGCAGCAGATCCGCTTTCCCGATTATGTCGCGACGGCCTTTCAGCAATTTTTACAATGGCTGAACGGCGACGCGCAGCAGCCGGTGCGCGATCGCCTCACCGACGCTCAGGAACAGCTGCAGCAGGCCTGGCGCGCAGGGCGGCTTAACAGTGAAGAGAGCATTTTGCTCATCGGTCTGCTGGAACGGTTACTCAACTTTGTCCGTATTGCTGATGCTTACCACAGCGTCAGCGAGCGCGTCAGTGACTGGACGCCAGCGGTTAAACCGGGCAAGGCTTCACGCGCGCACAAACATGTCGATAAAGGTCTGCTGTTGCTGTCGTGCTTTACTGCCTTCATCGCTACCTTTGCCAGCTGCCTGTTCTGGATCGGCAGCGGCTGGCGTGATGGTTCAACCGCGCCGATGATGGCGGCGGTGCTGTGTTCGTTCTTCGCCGGGCTTGATAGCCCCATCGCGCCGATGAAGCTGTTTCTGAAGGGCGTACTGATCTCCATGGCGATCAGCCTGATTTACGTCACGCTGCTGATCCCGCAGGCGGTGACATTTGAAGCGCTGGTGATATGCCTTGCGCCGGGGTTGTTTGCTTTAGGGCTGGTGATCGCCAATCCGTCAACCAACCTGATCGGTCTCATCGTTGCCACGCAGATCCCCGGTTTGATCGGCATGAGCCACCATTTCAAACCCGATTTGCAGCTTATAGTGAATGCCATGATCTCCACGCTGGTGGGCATTGCCGTTGCGCTGGTTCTGACGCTGCTGATTCGCAACAAACGTCCGGCGTGGACGGCCACGCGTGCGCTGCGTAAAGGCATTCGCGATCTGCTGCAGTTTATTACCGCGCTGCGCATGAACACCGCCACGCTGACGGCGCGGCAGCAATTTGTCGCACGCACGCTGGACAGGGTAAACGTGATTCTGCCGCGTAAACGCGTCGATCCGGCACCGGAGCTGGTGGCGGGCGGTAATCTGATTGCGGAGGCCTGGCTCGGTGCTAACTGCTATGACTATTACACCCGTCATCGGCACCTGCTGCTGGCGCACCAGATAGAAAGCGCGGCCATGTTTCACGAGCTGAGCCAGTTTCTTAAGCAGCGGCTAAAAACGCTGGACAGCACGCCGTCGCCGGCGCTGCTGCATGAGCTTGATGTGTTACTGCTGCGGCTGGAGGCGGCGGCGCAGCAGGAAAATGCGCTGTTTGCGCCGCTGTTTCATCTGTTCAATATCCATCTGTCGCTCTTTCCTGGCGCGCGCTGGCCGCAGCCGCTGGCAGAGCAAAACCGCACATAGTGTGATTAAGATCGCACTTTTTGTTAGGTGGTTAATAATAACAATGGTTACTATAACTTCCATGCAGAGCATTCAGCTCTGACCCAAACATTGAAGGAACATGACCATGAAAAACGTAAAAACTCTGACCATCGCTGCTGTTGCTGCTCTTTCTATGATCTCTTTCGGTAGCTTCGCCGCTGAAAGCATCTCTGTCCACGGCAGCACCCTGGATAGCGCTGAAGCCCAGGTAGCCGCTCAGGCTAAAGCGAGTGGTGCAGACAGTTACAAAATCACCAGCGCCCGCGCAGACAACGGCGTGGACATGACTGCTGAGCTGTACAAATAATAACAATCCCTTTCTCCGTTAACGTGCTTAGCCCGGGTTATCCCGGGCTTTTTTGTGCCTGCGATGCGGTTCAGCGCCGCGACGCTTTCATGCCTTCATTGAATACCGTACAGTGCCAGACGAGCTAATTTCCGTGGGGAACGGTAACTGATGAAAATGATTGGCCTGATTGGCGGCATGAGCTGGGAATCCACCGCGCTCTATTACCGCATCATCAATGAACAGGTAAAGCAACAGCTGGGCGGACTGCACTCGGCGCGCAGCCTGATGTACAGCGTCGATTTTCAGCAGATTGAGAAATTGCAGGTCGCCGGTGAATGGCAGCAGGCCGGTGAAGTCCTGGCCGAAGCCGCCCGTAGCCTGGAGAAGGGCGGGGCGGATTTCATTGTGCTGTGCACCAACACCATGCACAAAGTCGCCGATCACATCACCACGGCCACCCGCATTCCGCTGCTGCATATCGCTGACGCCACGGCACAACGCATTCGTCAGGCCGGCGTGAAACGCGTTGGTCTGCTGGCGACCGCGTTCACCATGGAGCAGGAATTCTATAAAGGGCGCCTTGAGCAGCAATATGACATTGAGGTGCTGGTACCGGACGCTACCGGACGTAAAACGGTGCACGACATTATTTATCAGGAGCTGTGCCTCGGCGTGATCCGTGAAGAGTCACGCGCGCAGTACCGTGACATCATCGCTCAACTGGTGGCAGAAGGAGCTGAAGCCATTATCCTTGGCTGTACCGAAATCACGCTGCTGGTAAAAGCGGAGGATGCGGCGGTGCCGCTGTTCGATACCACATTAATCCATGCGCAGGACGCGGTGAAGCTGGCGCTGGCAACAAATAACTAGCCTGCTAATTATAAGCTGTGTTATTATGTGCTCATTGAAGGCACAACGCCGACCCGCATGGTCGCACAGGGATGTGCCAGAACTGGCTGCCAGCACTGGCAGCCTTTTTTGTGGCTGAAAAAGCGTCAGAACGCTGTTTCCAGTGAATCGGTGACGCAATAGTCATCATCCACCAACGGTAAATAGCGCCATTTATCAAATGCGGTACAGGGATGGGAAATGCCGCAGCCAATCCAGTCGCCCGGTTGCAGCGGATCGTCCGCCGGTAACTGCAAATAAGCGTGCTGATCGTTGACGTCGGTGATGCGCAAATGCGTGGCCGCGCGCGGTGCGCTGCCGTCCGCCTGACGAATCCACAGCGGATTGGGCAGATCCTGATCGAACGGCACATCGCGCCGGCCGAAATCGACAAAGGCCAGCCCCGGCTCCGGACGCGATAACACGCGGCCCCAGATCTCCAGTGCGGCGCTGAAATGGTGCGTTGCACCCGGCTGCGCAAAGGGGGCAATGCGTGCATACAAGCCGCTGTCGTGTGCCATGTACGCACCGGATCGAATCAGCGGCGTGACCGGCAGCGGCAACTGTGCCGCGCTGAAGCCGGCCGCGACCACATCGAACCACGCGCCACCGCCGGCGCTGAGAATAATTTCTCCGCTGGCAAACAGCTGATGTTCAGCCAGCAGCGCGGCGGTCGCGATCATCATCTCGCAGTAATCTTTCACGCGCTGCACGCCTGCGGCATCGCGTCCGGCACCCAGCGCACCTTCATAACCGGCCACACCCACCAGCTGCAGCGAGCGGCTGTCATGGATTGCCTGGGCGATTTCCAGCGCGGTCTGCGGCGAGCGACAGCCGGTGCGGCCGCCGCTGACCGACATCTCCAGCAGCACGGCGATCTGTGCGCCGCCGAGATGCTGCTCAAGCAGTTTTACGCCCTGCAGCGAATCCACATAACAGAGAAAGCCGTGGTCGGGATGTTGCTGTTGCCACTGGCCAATCCAGCGGATCCCGGCGGGATCCACCAGTTCATTGGCGAGAAACACGTTGCGGATGCCAAACTGGCGCAGCGCGCGCACCTGGGCCGGCGTCGCTGCGCTCAGGCCCCAGGCGCCGCCTTCACTGACGGCACGGCGCAGAATCGCCGGCGACATCGAAGTTTTGCCGTGCGCGGCCAGCATCACGCCGTTTTCCTGGCAGAACGCCGCCAGTTGCCGCAGGTTATTCTCCAGCGCCGATTGTTTCATCAGCATCAGCGGTGAGAAAACGTCAGGGCTGTTAAACACAGGCGTACCGTTAGCCAGCGGCTGATTGCCCGTTCCGGCCACCGATTTAAACCGCGGCGCAGGCTGCAGCGCATCCAGCGCGCCGTCGGCCTGCAAAGGGAAGTGAATCGACATCCTGCCTCCTGTTAGTGCTCAAGCACGCGCGACAAAAACTGCTGGGTGCGCGGATTCTGCGGATTAACAAAAATCTGCTCCGGCGAACCCTGTTCGGCGATCACCCCCTGGTCCATAAACACCACGCGATCGGCGGTTTTACGCGCAAAGCCCATCTCATGCGTCACCACCACCATGGTCATGCCTTCGCGTGCCAGACTGCGCATCACTTCCATCACTTCACCAACCAGTTCGGGATCGAGCGCGGAGGTGGCTTCATCGAAGAACATGATTTTCGGCTCGACCGCCAGCGCGCGGGCAATCGCCACACGCTGTTGCTGCCCGCCGGACAGCTGAGCCGGATAGTGATGCGCGCGCTCCGCCAGGCCAACGCGCGTCAGCGCCGCCATGCCGCGTTTGTTCGCTTCCGCTTCGGACAGCTTCTGCGCTTTAATCAGCGCCAGCGTCACGTTGCCGAGTGCGGTTTTATGCGGGAACAGGTTGAACTGCTGAAACACCATGCCGACGTGGCCGCAAATTTCACTGCTGCGTTTACGGTCGTGCAGCGGTACTTCATTGACCCAGATTTCACCGCCGTCGGCGGTTTCCAGACCACTCATAATGCGCAGCACGGTACTTTTTCCCGAGCCGGAGGCGCCAATCAGCACCAGCACTTCGCCCGGCGACACGTCCAGGCTGATCTCTTTCAGTACCTGGGTTGCGCCAAAGGATTTGGTAATACGGCTCAGCGTAATGGCGGATTTGCTCATGATAACTGGCTCCTGGTTTGATGATGTTGAACCCAACGGGAAAGCGGAAAGCAGACAGCGAAGTAGAGCAGGGCGACCAGGCCGTAAACCACCACAGGCTGGCCAATGCGATCGACAATCGCCTGCCCCTGGTGCATCAGCTCCGACATGCCGATCATGCTGACAATTGACGTATCTTTGATCAGTGAAAGATACTGACCCACCAGCGGCGGCAGTACGATGCCGCGCGTTTGTGGCAGCACTACGCTGAGAAACGTCTGGCGTTTTGATAAACCGAGGATCCACGACACTTCCCACTGCCCTTTCGGCACGGCTTCGATGCCGGCCCGGAACACTTCAGCAATGTAAGCGCCCTGATAAATGCTCAGGCCCAGAATGCCGGCGGCGAACAAATTGATTTCATAGCCAAAATAGGCCACGCCGAAGTAAATGAACATCAGGGTGATCAGCACCGGCGTGCCGCGAAACAGCTCGGTGTACAGCACGGCAATCTCTCTGGCGATCGGCAGACGGCTGGTGCGAAGCACCGCGGCGAGTAAACCGAGCAGGGTGCTGCCGGCGATAGCGGCGATGGACAGCAGTAAGGTGATGACCAGCCCTTTCAGCAGGATTGGCAGCGAGCTGATGATAAGTTCGCTCATAACGCATTCTCCCGTTTCACTGGATTAATCAGCCATTTTTTTGCCCACCGCCAGCCGGACTTTTTTACCGGCGTTACCAGCGGCGGGTGGAACAGCCGGCGTCCGGCTACGGTGCCAAGCCATGAAAACAGGTTGCTCAGCACCAGATACACCAGGGCAACGACGCTGAAGGTCTGGATATAAAGCAGGGTGCGCGCGTTGATCACCGTGGCGGTGCCGGTCAGCTCCGGCAAAGCGATCGCCGAGAGCAGCGACGTACCGAGCAGCAGCTGAATCAGGTTATTGATGATCGCCGGCCAGACGGCACGAGCAGCCTGGGGCAGCACCACGCTGAGGAAAATCTGGTGGCGCGGAATGCCGAGGATATATGCCGCTTCCAGCTGGCCCTTCGCCACGGACTGAATACCGGCGCGGAAAGTTTCCGACAAATAGGCACCAACGTTAATCCCCAGTGCCAGCACCCCGGCGGTAAAAGCGCTCATGGTGATACCGAGCGACGGCAGGCCAAAAAAGATGATAAAAATTTGCAGCAGCACCGGCGTATTGCGGATGAACTCAACATAACAGTGGCTGATCCAGCGCAGCGGCGCCAGCGGTGAAGATTTCGCCAGTGCGGCCAGCAGACCGAGCGCCACCGCCAGCGCGAACGCCAGCAGGGTAACCTGCAACGTGAGCCACGCGGCCTCCAGAAAGGTGTCGGCGTAACGCCACAGGGTTAGCCATTGATAACTCATGGTATGACTCCTTCAGGCGGCGCAGCCTGTGCGACTGCGCCGTGGGCGGACAATCAGTATTGCGGATTCAGCGGATAACGCGGTTTGCTGCCGAACCATTTCTCATACAGCTGGGCGTTCTCACCAGATGCGTTGATTTCAAACAGGAATTCGTTGAGGTAATTGGTCCATACCTGGTCGCCCTGTTTCACCCCAAAGGCGTTGTACTCCAGTGGTACCAGCGCTTCGTTGGTCACGGCCAGTGACGGATCGAGCTTCGCCTGGTAAGCGAGGAAGTTGTTATCCTCGATCATCGCATCGGCCTGACCCTGTTTGACGGCCAGAATCGCCGCCTGGGATGAGTCGTACTCCTGAATTTTCACGTCGATGCCGAGGTTGCGCACTTCGTCGCCATTGGTCGAGCCTTTCACCGTGGCAATGGTTTTGCCGGCCATGTCATGCGCAGACTGAATGCCGCTGTTTTTGCGCACCAGCATTGCCTCACTGGCCACTACGTACGGATGGGTGAAGCCAATCTCTTTGGCGCGTTCCAGATTGCGGGTGAAGTTACAAAACACCACATCGACTTTGTTGGTTTGCAGATTAGGGATGCGGTTGGCGCTGGTGGTGTTGACCATTTCCAGCTTCACGCCCATCTCTTTGGCCAGCGCTTTCGCCAGGTCAACGTCGTAACCATCCGGGTTGCCGTCTTTGTCATAAAAACCGAACGGTGCGAAGCTCAGGCAGTCACCGACGCGCAATGTGCCGCGCTGCAGCACGGTTTGCAGCGCCGACTGTGGCGCAGCGCCAGCCTCTTTTTTCTCTTCAGTCGGCGTACAGCCTGCTATCGCCAGCAAGACCAG
Source organism: Pantoea sp. GM_Pan_4 (assembly GCF_026541005.1). NCBI lineage: Bacteria > Pseudomonadati > Pseudomonadota > Gammaproteobacteria > Enterobacterales > Erwiniaceae > Pantoea > Pantoea sp. GM_Pan_4. The sequence continues at coordinate 100,718 of NZ_JALNUZ010000003.1, read as the reverse complement.
CGCACCGGCCACGGTTTTGGCACTTAATTTCAGCGATGTTGCATTCATCTTTATGCTCTCTTTAAATGTTTGACGAGACGGCGTTATTCCGCATCACCCGTTTAATAGACGATCGCCAGCGCAGCGGCAGCACCGCCTGTTTCGGGTTATTTTTTTGAAAAAGCAAATGTATTAATTAATATCAGGCTGGCCTGGTGTTGGCGAAGAAAATGAACATCGCAGCCTGGTTGGATGGTATTACTTATTTACGGTCGGCGCGGAAACATTTCATGTCCACTTCGACTTTGCAGTCGACCACTAAATCCTGCACGCTACAAATACGCGCCGGTGGATGACCACTGAATATCTCACTGAATACTTTGTTGAAAGAACTGAAATAACGCGCGTCGGTCAACACCGCCGTCACATGGACCACATCCTCCACGCGATAACCCGCTTCGCGCATGATAGTGAGGCAGTTGTCGAACGCTAACTGTGTCTGTTCGATGATGCCGCCTTCTACCACTTCGCCGTCGCGCATCGGCGTCTGGCCTGAGATATACAGCCAGCCATCGGCCTCAACGGCGCGGGCGAACGGCAATTTTTGCCCGCCGGTACCGGTACCGCCCTCAATGCCATAACGTTTGATCGTCATGTCTTTCTGCTCCTTTGCACACTTCTGTTTCTGTCTGATATACCAGACTGCTATCTGCAATACCGGATAGGACGAGATTTGCACAGCTGTTGCTTTTTTGCAATATGCCAATCGGCAATTAATTTTTTGCCGTGCTGGTGCGATCGCAAAATAAAATCCAGTGCCTGATTTTTTTGAATGGAAATGTGACCGCTATCGAAATTAACAGTGAGGCTCATCCTTTTTATGCGCCACAATGGGGCCCGAAAATAGCGCATGATAAATAAATTCGCCGGAAAGATTTTTATTATTGTGGGGATGGGTAATTCCGTTTGCCGGGTGTATCATGCAGCTCTTTTTAAACGCAGATGAGTAGCACCATAACGACAGGGGAGTGAGCGTATGCCGGATGAAAAAACGTCCCGGGCACGCGGTGTTGACCGGGTTATTGATATTTTTCGCCAGCTGCATATCGCGCGTCAGCCTATGGCGATGCGGGATTTAATCGAAGCGACCGGTGCACCGCGCTCCAGTATTTATGAGCTGGTCAGTTTGCTGAGTGAAGCGGGTCTGGTTGAGCTTGATGCGGAAGGTGCCGTGTTTTTCGGTCGTGAAATGCACTATTACGGTGCGGATTACATGGCCCACAATGATCTGATCCGTCGTGCACATCAGCTTATGGTTGAGATCGTGGCGCGTCATGGCGAAACCGTGCAGCTGTGTATGCTGGAAGGTAACAAATACACCGTGGTGCTGTCGGAGAGCAACGCCCATCCGTTTAAAATCACCTCTGATATCGGTGTACGCGTGCCGATCACCTGGACAGCGACCGGTCGTTTGCTGCTGAGTAACTGGTCGGACAGCGCCATCCTCGACCTGATTCCGGAGGAGGATTATCGGCTGGTCAGCGGTCAGATTCTCGATAAGCAGACCTTCCTTGAAGAGATTCACCGAGCCGGCCAGCTGGGCTACTGCATGACCGAAGGTCTGTCCGAAAGCTTTACCTGCTGTATGGCTGCACCGATTCGCTCGCGCAGCGGCCAGGCGGTCGCGGCGATCTGCTTTATGGTCAGTCGTGATACCCCGGCGGAACGCCGACAGATGCTGTTGCAGGAGCTGATCGCGTCCGGGCAAAAATTGTCTGATTTCACCTGAGCCGTTGCTTCGCCACAGCGTAATGCAGCGGACTCCCGGCGCCGTATTATTCGCTTACAACCCCATGCCGTCGGGTTTATTTTGCCGTGATTAAGGTTGTGTTAAGGTAATTGATAATAATAACTATTTCTTTTACCACGGAGTTTTGGCATGAAAACGCGCCTGTTACTGGCAATGGGGATTCTGGTCTCAACCGCAGCCTGCGCGACTGACTATCCGCTCACCGTCACCGACATGGATGGTCACACGCAAACCATCAGCAAAGAACCGCAGCACATCATTCTGCAGGATGGGCGCGATGTGTTGACGCTGGCGCTGCTCGATCGCGACAATCCGTTTAAACGCGTTGTGGCCTGGAACAATCTGCCGAAAAAGCAGGATACGCAAACCTGGGATATGCTAAAGCGCCGCTGGCCTGAAGCGACAAAAATTGTCGATATGGGCTTCAGCGATCAGGGCCAGGTTAATCTGGAAAGCGTGCTGGCGCAGAAACCGGATCTGATGATTGCGCAGCTGCGCGCTAAGCCGGCGCTGGAACAATCCGGCGTGCTGAGCACGCTGAACAACCTGCACATCCCGGTGCTGTTCGTCGATTATGAACTGCATCCGGCACAAAACACCGCCCCGAGCGTCACGCTACTGGGCAAAGTGCTGAACCGCGAAAGCGAAGCCAAAGCCTACACCGATTTTTACCAGCAGCGCTTCGACCGCATCACGCAAGCCGTTGCGAAGGTCAAAAACAAACCCACGGTATTTATCGAACCCATTGCCGGTAACAGCGATAACTGCTGCTTTACCCACAGCCATAATGGCTGGGGTGGCCTGGTAGAAGCGGTCGGCGGCAAAAATATTGGTTCGGCACTGCTGCCAGGCAATGCCGGCTTTGTCGCGCTGGAAAAAATCATCGCCATGAAACCGGACGTTTACATCATGACCGGTTCGAAGCGGCCAAACAGCAATGTGCTGCCGTTTGGTTACGGCGTGCAACCGCAGGAAGTGCGTGCCACGTTCCAGACGTTATTGCAGCGTACCGGTCTGGCGCAAATCGCGCCGGTGAAGCAGGGGCGCGTGTATGGGGTGTATCATCACTTTTACAATCACCCGTACAACATTATCGGCATGGAAATCCTCGCGAAGGATCTCTATCCACAGCAGTTTGCCGATCTCAAACCGGTGGCGGATTTCCATACCCTCGTGAAAACCTTCACTCAACTGCCGGACGATGCCATCGAACTGAGCTATCCGGACAACCAGTAATTGCCCGCAGCGGGCGCCCGGCCCGCTGTTCGCTTTCCCTGAAAGGCAAAATCCCCACAAAAAGTGCACGACGATCATGACACTGCATATTGTTATGTTATAACATATCAATATCAGCACCCCTTCAGGTGCGCGTGATGTCATTATTCAGGAGTGATTATGTCAGCTTTATCCACAAACGGCGGCTTCAGGCGGCTGCCGGTCACCGTACTCTCTGGCTTTCTCGGTGCCGGAAAAACCACTTTGCTTAACCATATTCTCAACAACCGCGAAGGCCGCCGCGTGGCGGTGATCGTCAACGATATGTCGGAAGTGAATATTGATGCCGCGCTGGTGCGCGAGGGCGGGGCGGCGTTGTCACGTACCGACGAGAAGCTGGTGGAAATGAGCAACGGCTGCATCTGCTGCACGCTGCGCGAAGATTTACTGCTGGAGGTCAACCGGCTGGCTAAAGAGGGGCGTTTTGATCATCTGGTGATTGAATCGACCGGCATCTCTGAGCCGTTGCCGGTGGCGGAAACCTTTACGTTTGCCGATGAAGAGGGGCAAAGCCTGTCCGTCGTGGCGGCGCTGGATACCATGGTGACCGTGGTGGATGGCTACAATTTCCTGCGTGACTATGATTCCAGCGAAAGCGTCCGCTCGCGCGGCGAATCGCTTGGCGAGGAGGATGAGCGCACGGTGGTCGATTTGCTGATCGATCAGATTGAATTTTGCGATGTGCTGATTCTCAACAAAACCGACCTGATTGATGCGGCGGAACAGGCACGGTTGACCGCGATTCTGCACTCGCTCAATCCCCGTGCGCGGATTATTCGCGCGCAGTTTGGTCAGGTGGCGCTTGATCAGGTGCTGAATACCGGCCTGTTTGACTTCGATGCTGCGGCACAGGCTCCTGGCTGGCTGAAAGAGTTGCGCGGCGAGCACACGCCTGAAACTGAAGAGTATGGCATCCGCAGCTTTGTTTTCCGCGCGCGTCGTCCCTTCCATCCGCAGCGTTTTTATCAGGTGATTACGCAGCACATGCAGGGCGTGGTGCGGTCGAAAGGGTATTTCTGGCTGGCAACCCGCCCGCGTCACGCCGGATCCTGGTCGCAGGCCGGCGGCGTCACGCGGCAGGGGCTGGCCGGGATGTGGTGGGCCTGCGTGCCTGAAGATCGCTGGCCGCAGGACGCAGACACGCTGCACTACATCCGCGAAAACTGGCATGAAGGCACGGGGGATGCGCGGCAGGAGATGGTGATCATCGGGATCGATATGGATGAAACCGTGCTGCGTCAGCAGCTGCACCATGCGTTACTGACCGATGAGGAGATGGCGCTGGGGCCAGACGGCTGGGCACAGTTGCCGGATCCGTTCCAGCCATGGTTTGACTGATGCGTCGCCGCGCAGCGGGCTGTGCGGCGACGCACCTATCATCATAACCCGCTATTCACCAGCCGCATCTGGGTGCAGAACGGACACTGACAGCCGCTCACCGCCGCCGCCAGGCGCGCATGCGCTTCGGCAATCGCCAGCGGCTGCGCCTGATCGGTGCTGGCAAGTGCGTTAGCCGGTTTCAGCGCCAGCTTTAACGGATCAATTTTCGCCTGAAATGCCCCCGCTTTCGCCGAAGCAAAAGCAATCACTAACAGTGGAACGGTAACCTTCATCGCAGCAACCTCAATCAGAGCACGGGATTGTAACGATATAACATAAACGTGACGCTGTTAAGCGCCTTTATGTGGCGATCCCAGCCACATTGAAACTTCGACGCCATCAGCAAAAGGCAGCGAGGTATAGAGGCGGCTGCCGTGGACCATTTCCAGATATTCCGGGCTGAAATCGGCATCATCGGCCACAATCAGGGCACCCGGACGCAACCAGGGCTGCACCAGCTGCAAAATCTCCGGATAGATCGCCTTCGCGCCATCCAGCACCAGCATATCAACGCTGGCTGGCAGGTCCTGACTCAGCGTGTCCAGCGCATCGCCCACGCGAATTTCAATCAGGTCACTGACGCCAGCATCGGCAAAATGATTGCGCGCCAGCGCCACTTTGCCCGGTTCAAACTCGCTGGTGATGATGCGACCGCCGCCGTTATCGCGCACCGCCGCCGCCAGGTGCAGGGTGGAGAGACCAAACGAAGTACCAAACTCAACGATATGCTGCGCCCGGCTGCTGCGCGCCAGCATGTACAGCAGTTTGCCGGTTTCCCGCGAGACCGCCAGCGGCACATCTTTTAAATGACCGTAAAGTTCGCGGTAATCGGTTTTGCTCTGCAGCAGACGCGTTTGTTCCTCATCGGACATCACGCGAAACGCTTCATTAGTGGGATGCGCCATGTTATCCGCCAACTCAAACAGATAGTTAAGCAGCGGTGCCAGCGGCGCGGAAGTCAGGGTGTTCATCATCGGGGTTCCTGCATCAGAAGATGGATTTTGCGTCAGGAACATAATACGATGAATTACTCGCATTTCACTATTCGCGTTCAGGAGCAGACAATGGCCGCACAACGTAACGCTAAGATTTCTGAAAGAAAAAAGCCGCAGCAGGCGCGATCCAGTGAGCTGGTGGCAGCCATTTTGCAGGCGGCGACTCAGGTTCTGGAGCAGGAAGGTGCCACACGCTTTACCACTGCCCGCGTGGCCGAACGGGCGGGCGTCAGTATTGGATCGCTGTACCAGTATTTTCCCAACAAGGCCGCTATTCTTTTCCGTCTGCAGAGTCAGGCTTGCTAGATAGTTATCTATCTAAATCATTAGGATGCGTTCAGGCGGTTTTGTTTTGGGGCATGTATGGGGTATTCCTGCCAAATCCGGCGTTCATGATAGTCATCTGATCCAGATTGTTCTCCTTCATCCACTTTCCATATACTGTGTAAATCATCTGCGCAGAAACGTGACCCATCTGGTTAGCTATGAAGCTTGGGTTGGCCCCAGCACTCAATGCCCAGCAAGCATACGTGTGTCTCGTTTCGTAAGCTTTCCTGTGCCTGACGCCCGCCTTCCTTAAAATAATCGCCCATGCTTTGTTAAGAGACCCGTTTACGTACCAGTGCGTTACTTTTCCATTTTTTGCAGTCAGGTGCGGTGAAAAAATGAATGTGCACAAGTCCTTTCTGGTTTCACCGTTCTGCCTGAGGTTAATTTTTACCTCATGCTGAATCCCCATTCTGGTAAGTGGCATCTGGTTTTTCAGCGCCTCTATCGCGGGTTGTGTCAGCTGAATTGTTCTTACTCCAGCCTCAGTCTTAGGCGGCGCGAAGTGATTGGCCAGAGCCTCTCCCCGAGTAACCTTCACGGTCCAGTTTACAGTGTCAACATCCTCCCATGCTAAAGCGTTGAGTTCTCCATGCCTCAGGCCCGTGTTCACAGCGAAGCAGATCATGTTCCTCATCTGCTCTGTCGGACAGCAGTTGAGTATCCGCTGGTACTCTTCTTTCGTAAGTGGGTCCGGATCTGGTCGTGATTGTTTTAGAGGCGAGATTCCCTGGAACGGATTTTTCTCCAGATATCCATTGCATAACCCGAAGTCGAACATGCTGTATAGACGGAGCATGTATCCATTTACGGTTGTTGCCTTCCTTCCAGCCTTAGGGGTGTGCGTCCGTCCTCTCGGTCTTTGCCACCCTTCCATCAATTGCTTTCTGGCAACCAGAATATCTTCCTGTGTAACACTGTTCGCCAGCCTCTCTCCATCAAGAACCTCAAACACGCTCCTGAACGATGCCCTGTAATTTGAAATGGCGTTGACTGAAAGCTCCATCTCCTTGAGTTCCATCCATTTCGTGGACAGCTCGTTTAAGGTGACTGGCTTACGGTTTCCTCCAAATTTGAAAACGTTACGCGAATCAGGGAATTGCTTGCTGTAATCGAAATTTCCTGTTTTGATTGCATAGCACACCGTTGTGCGCAATTCTCCTGCCATTTTCCTGTTCCGGGGTGTATCCGGCACCCCGAGACTTTCCCTAACTCTTTTACCCTGGTAAATGAACCAGATGCGCAGGAACCCTCCATGGTTCTCTACACCAGTTGGATAGCTTGCCATTCACTTTCCTCGGTTGTTGATGGATGCGCCATTTAAGCAGAAATCCGCCGGCGGATCGCCGGTCGCTGCTTCTCAATCCAGTGATTAATTTCTGGCAGGCAATACATGATGGTGCTGTTTTCCTTGGGAGAAAGGTCTGGCGAAACGTGCTTATACTCCCTTCCTTCCATCCATGTGGAGCGGCGGGCATGCTGAATCATGTGTTTAGTCATGCCAGTCACTATGGTGAGAACTGATTCTGAAACCCACTTATTGGGAGCCAGTTGCACAACGTTTTCCATCTCTACTCCTTTGGCGGCCATCGCCACGCAATAATCAGGGCAATAAAAAAGGCGATCCACAGTGTGATATCGCCTGGTGACAGGGTGGGGAGGGTGTTCATGATTCGGTTAGCATCTTGCTGAAATTCGCGCTCATCTCCTTTTTATATCTGTCAATGTCATCTTCCATATTTTTGAATGGAACTTGCTTCCTGCTGCGCTGCAATGTGTATCCGCATCGGGCCATGTACCAGAGAAATGTGTCGACGACATAGATATGACCATCTCTCCAGTTTCCGTTTTCATCAGCATTAGTAATGGTGTTGTGCATAGCCTTAAACAAATCTTTCTGGCTGTGGAAGTCGCGCAGGAATTCAGGCATATATTCACCACTGGTGAGCCACTCAGATAGTAAGTCTTTTGACATAACAGCTCCTCACGCAGAGCGCGATAAAGGTTAATGGGGTGGGGGATTAGATGTGCTGAGCGAAATCCGCGGCTAGCAGAGTTATTGCTTTGCGCAGAGCTTCAGTGCGACGGTTAAGCTTATATTCGACAGTGCGTGATTGGGCGCCATCGGGCTCGCTGACCATCACAACCATTCCGCCAAAGCAGATAGTCATATTCATCAAAGCGGCAAGGTGCACAGCCTGCTCTGTCGAAGCGATCGGATTCCATTCCTTGCCAGCGGCTGCAGTCAGGTTAATTTTTTCCAGTGGTGATACAGCCAAATATCGGGCTGTTGCATGCGACAACTCACATAACTCCTCGTTTCGAAGCTCCAGAATTTCCTCCTGACTCATGCCGCCCCCTTAAACTGCTTGGCGCGCTCAACCTTCTGGTAGTCCTCGCCACACTCCTTGCTGCAGAAACTTCCCTTACTGATAGATTCCTCGCAGTAGTGGCAATGGCCGGTAAACTCAATGGCAGGGCGCTGGCGGTTCTTAAGTGCTATCTCAACGTTGAGTAATTCCAGTTCTGCTGCTGCGTCGATTTCGTCACACATTTTCGTCACTCCCTGATATTGGCAATCATCTTGTCAATGTATTCATCTACCTCAGCGGCATCGCCTGATGCAGATTCCAGCACAGAAACCAGCTCGTCATCGCTCATGGATAATGCAGAAAGAATTTCAACGATGCAGTTGCCAGCAATATAAAGTTCTGATTGGTCAGAGCAATCAGCGAAACAGCCCTTAATGGCTGACACCAGGTTGCATCGAAGCTCATTCGGATAGTCGGTATTAATCATGTTCGGTTCCTTTGGGCAAAAAAAACCGCTTTCGCGGCTAACGGTAAACAGGTGAGCACTCAAGCTGCGCCATTGGCCGGCGCTGCAGTATTCGCTCTTTGATGGATTCGCAGGCTTCCTTTGTCTCCCATATGCGCTCAGAGACGGGAAAGCCTGATGACAGGATGAGTACGAAGCCGATTAGCATGGTCAGGCCTCTGGCTTGCTGTAGAGCGGCTCTGGCTTTCCTGTGAAGCCGTAACTGAGAGCTTCTTCTTCAGTGGCGAATATGTGGCCTGCGATTTCCCAGCAATCCGGCACACTGAACGCCTTACGCAGCGCCAGCAACTCCTTCGCCATTTGCGCCTGCTCCCTCATGGTTTCCTGTGCAGCCAGTATCTCCAGCCGCTCGTTGCTGATTTCATTGGTCATTGCTCGCCTCCGGTGGTGAAGGTTGGGTGTTGAGGCGCTTAACTTCGTCAATGCAATCCGCCCAACCTTCCGCATAATCAATATGAGATTGGTGAGAACCATTCTTCACCTTTAATTCATCCGGCGCCCGCAGCACCGGCGCTGGCGGTGATGTAAGCGCCGCGAGGGCGATTTTTGCCGTCAACACGTCCATCTGATAGCGTGACGTGTTGAACTGTCCAGGCATATGCTTTTCAAGACGGGCAATGTGCCCGGTCTTTAGTCGAATCTCTTCAGTTGCGTGCTGGATCAGCTCCTGCCGCTGCTCCTCAGTCATAGCCGGTAAATTATTCATGGCTGCCATCCTTAATCACTCGATAGGCGATGATGTCCGCCGGAGAATTGTGTCGATGCCAATTCCAGTAACACGCCAATTCTGATGGAATTACCTTTCCGTGACGGAATCTGACTTCCACCTGTACATCAGCCCTAACAGGCCTTTCCCCACCACCCCATTCAATCCAGTCATCCTTACCAGCATTGCCGGGTTCCCAACGAAATGCTGGTGAGATAACTTCATGGACATACGTCCCGCGCTCGTTGAATTGCTCTAGCATTTCCAGGATATCCTCGTCACTTTGCGTATCGCCGTACGAGCCGATGAGAAACATCAATTCAGCCGGTGCGCCGATATTCTGCATCGCGATTACCAACTGTTTGGCAATCTTCATTTTCATGGTGCATGGGTCACTCATCACACACCATCCTTACCAGCATTGCCGGCGCGGAGTTGGGCGGCGAATAAAAGCGCTTGCTCACCCGCATAAACGATCGCAGAGTCATTTTCTTCTTCACCAACCGCGATAGTACGATTTCCGAACATCTCCGCGCCCTCCGCCCGCACCGCGTTCAGGTAAGCGTCAGCGGCTGGGGTTTCCAGTTCCATATTAAGCGGATAGTCGGCATCAATTTCTTCCAGAATGAATTCACCCAGGCGATTGCGACTTTCTGCCATCGCTGACATTTCCGTCACCACCTGATTCATCCTGCTCACCAGTTCCATCACTCCCGCCTGCACCGTATCAGCTTCAATCCCTGCTGATTTAAGCGCTTCCTGTGCTTTGGTGAGGGAGTTAGTGGTGGCGGAGAGTTGCTGCTGCAGTGCGGCGTATTCTTCGTACTTAACCCACTTGCCGCTTAGGCTCTCCATATGACCAGCAACTCCACATTCGGTTGCTAACTTATATCGCTTCACTTCGCTCATCTGAATCCCCTTATTCAATGCCGACCGGGTAAATGCCGGCGTCATTCCTGAATCACGGCACCAAAACGGCCGCGACGTTCTGTTGTGTAATCGCGCCATTCATCAACCGGCCTGGTGACGATGATTCGCGGTAGCGGCGGCATCTTCGACGTTTCCATTGCTATTCGCCGGAGCCGATCGATTTCCTTCAGCTCAGCCTTCCTTGCTGGCGTGAGCAGGCGAGGGTGATCCTTTCCATCTTTGTGTGCTGCTAAGGCCGCCATGACGCCACTCAGCACTTCCTGCTTCCTTCTGGCTATCTCCGCATCGGCTGCATTCAGGCGTGCGAAAGGCGCCGGGTTTACCGGTGATGTCATAGTGGTGGCCTTATTGGTGGGTTAAATCAGAATGGAATATCGGTGTCGTAATCAGGTTCGGTAGATTGACCACGCGATTGCTGCGGCCGACTCTGTTGCTGCCCACTCTGCTTTGGCGGCAGGTCGATATCCCGCACGAGAATGGTTGGAGTCGAAACTTTGGTGCCGTCATCCTTCGTCCATTCGTCCAGAACGAACTCGCCAGTAACGGTGACCTTCGCGCCTTTCAGGATTGATGCCGACAGCTTCTCAGCCATGGCACCGAACATCTTGCACTGCAGCCAGGATGTTTTCTCGTTATCGCCAAAGCCTGATTTGGCCGGCAAAGAGAATGACGAGATGTGCTTTCCATTTGGGGTAACACGCAGAACGGCATCCTTGCCGACATTACCTGCGATTGTGATCGTGTTGATTGGCATTATGCTGTGGCTCCTTCAAGCTCTGATTTTCTGATTTCGTAGACTTCCTTCGCTTTAGCCTGCTCTGGTGTTCCGTCGAGCATCTGCCACGCTTTAGCGAATGCCTGCTTCAGTTCTTCGAGTGTTGCCTTCTTCATCGCTGCTTCAGTGAATGCGGTCAGCGCCGCATCGGGAGCAGGTTTGGCTTTTGGTTGTGGTGCCACATGGTGAACTTCAGCATCTGGATCAACTGCAGTTTCTTCCGTTGGGATGCAGAACGCCTGAAACGCTGCGTACTTATAGGCGATGGACATGGCTTTGTTGGTGGCCTTGTCGCCGCTATCCATGGCTTCACCATATGTCGTAACGGTGTGAACGCTACCGTCTTCTGTGGCAACGAAATCGAACTCAGCCTTAACCACAACGTAAAACAACACGCCGCCTTTTTGCGTGGCTCGCTCAGTTACCGTGCGCTCTGTGATACGCGGAAGAATGACCAGGCCATTCTTAGCCAGCGCTGGAGCCAGTGCGTTATAAACCTGGTCTATGCCGCGAAACTGGAATCCCTGCTGGACGTTTTTTCGATCCTTGCTGATACCTTTCTCAGCCATTTCTTTCGCAACTGCACTGATCGCCTGATAAACCTTTTTTGTTTCCATAAAAACCTCAGAACGGGCATGGCCCGATGAAATATTTCTGTTTCAACTTTTCGCACTTAGCCATGTTCAGCTCTATCTTCATGCGAATGCGATCTCCTGATTTGCGGTACATCAACGCGCTGGCCACGTATGACAACCGGGCAAATTTGCTTATCTGCATCTCAACTTCTGGATTCATGGCTTTCATTTGATAGCTCTCCGTAACAGCTGCATTGCCATTGCCCACTTCGCTTTGTCGCCGAATAAATGGGCTTCGCGTGAAAGCTCCTGCGCTTTCATGAAGTAGCGGTTTTTCATAATGGGTCGCCTTTCTCGTTAAGGGTTCTGGCAATGCGGAGCAGAAGCTCGATGAGTGGACTACGTTTTGGTTCTTCAGATTCAGAGCAGCCAGCAACGGGCCACCCTGCAACGGCGTACGGTTGCATGGCTATTCCTTGGTGTTGGTTAAATTGGGGAAATCAGTAGTTGATAGTGATGGCGCTAATGGTTCCTTTGGCGATCGCAGTGATTACCGCAATGGCTTGCTCTTCGGTCAGCCCGGCATTGGCAATCAGATTGGCTTTGGCCTGATTGTTGATGGCTTTGCGATGCTTCACGTCAGCTGCACGCGCTGCGGCTTCGTCGGCAATGCGTTTCTCTTCAGCCAGGCGGGCATCTTCCGCTGCTTTGGCCTTGCGCTGCTCTTCAGCGATAGCGGCTTGTTTCTCACGCTCTGCCTGATCACGCGCTTCCTGCGCTAAGCGTGCTGTTCGCTCTTGTGCCTCTTTGGCCTCACGCTCTGCACGTTCCTGTGCGGCTATACGATCACGTTCTGCCTGCTCAGCTTTTGCCTTCAATTCTGCTTCGCGCCGCGCTGCTGCTTCGCGTTCCTGCTGCGCTTTCTGTTCAGCCTCAATTTTTGCCTGCTCGACAGCCCGGCGCTTAATCTCTTCTTCGTGAGCAATACGCTGGCGCTCTGCTTCGGCTTTCGCTTCTGCTGCGTCACGGTCGAACTTTTCATTCAGTAGCAGGGCGATCTCATGGTCTGATTCGATTTGCGCTGCCAGCTTCTCAGCGGCAATACGCGCCTCTTCTTCAGCCTTAATTCGCTCCTGTTCAGCCTCCCAGTCGGTGTATGGCTGGCGAGCCTTATCACGCAGCGCATCGAGGCGGTCACGCACAGTCTTGCGGTTGGCGTCGATAAGCTTCGGCACCTCTTTCAACTCTGCGACCAAATCCTTACCCAATCCATCCAGGTAAGATTTTGTCTGTGAAGCGCGGTAGGCCAGTGAAGCGATCTCCTTTCTGCCCTTCGCCGAGGTGACATCCGGCACAAAGGACATAACTTCACGCTCAACCTTCTGAAGAATCTCCTCAATCTGATCAGCTGATTTAAAAACCGTGAGGGCGTTAGCCTTCTCGATAACGACAAGATCCGTTGTTTCGCTCATATTAATTTCCTTCAGGTAAAAAGAAGCCCAGCATTGCGCCGGGCTTAAGGGATGTAACGTTCTCTTTGTTGCTCAAGGGCTCGACTCTTAAGCGTTGGTGACTAGCACCGAAATGCCCTCAGTGAAGGCATTGCGCTGCTGTATCAGATAATCAAGATTCAACCAGCTCTGTATCGTCTGGAACCTGCATAGTCAGCAGCGTGCTATAGCCATGCTCATAAATTGAATATTTGCAGGGCCATTCTGGCACCGGTACGCCTTCATCAACTGGCGATAACCCTATGCTCCACAACCCACTATCAAGATATTGCGCGATGACTAACACTTCGCCCTCGCTTGATTTGAGGTGATACTTGCCGACGTCATTAAAACAACCTATCTCTTCACGTATGGCGCCTTCGCATTCAAACAAATCATCGCTAGCACCATAAAAACGCAGTTCTTTCATCTCTCTCTCCTGTGGTTACTGGCCGCATCGTTGCGACCGCTCTAAATTCATCTAAAATAATCCCTCTGCATCACTTTCCAGATGAGGTGCGTTATGAAGAAAAGTGAACTCCCAACCAAAATATGCACAGTGTGTGGACGACCTTTTACTTGGCGGAAAAAGTGGGAGAAGTGCTGGGATGAAGTGCGTAAGTGCTCGGAGCGTTGCCGGAGGCAGTGAGCGTTGTCAGCTGTTACTGGCCCAGCGCCTTAGCTATCGCTGAATTGGCTGCCTCGCGCTGCTCTGGCGTCAGAATCTTTAACACCTCAGTGTCAGTGGTAACGATGCTTTGCAGCGCCTCAAGCAGCTCCGGAGCAGCAGATGTCAGGTTAGCGTTGGCGATCATCTCTTCTGGATCAAATCCCCAAGATGCCGTCCACGAAATAACGGTTCCATCCTCAGTAGTTACATCAAAATCTTCATCAACTTCCCACCGTCCCGGCGTAAATCCACTCATCTCAAATCCTCGCTATCATCGCCAACCCCATCAGCAACACAGTAACTACCCAGCAGATAATGCAATCTTGTGTGCTCATGGTTTTGGACTTTGTTTAGGTAAAAAGAAACCCGCTCGGGGCGGGTTATGCTGGCTGTTTCATTTGCTCGTTTATCATGTCGATATTGAGCAGGCAGTAAATCGCACATTCAATGTCGTCAGGGGTTAAATCCTTCCCCCGATAATCGTGGTTCAGCCCAACGTGAAAAACTATCGAACCGTGCGAAGGCCCATATCCGTAGGCGCAATCACAGCGCTGGTCGCTCCAGTGTGCATAATTCTTGGTGCCGAAATACTCGTGCTTCAGCGACGTTGCGTTACCTGCTAGATCATCCAATGCATCACGTACACAACTCATCCGTTCAGGTATACCTTTCACGTCACCAAAACTAATAACTACCATGCCGCGCTTCACCATCTCTTCATCAAGGCCAGCGTTAGCAATGTTCATACGCTGAGTGAGGCGAAGAATCTCAGCATCTACATTCTTGATATCCATCTCGTAAACGTCCTGAATCGCCGCCTTCCGTTGCTTTGCTGCGCCCAAATGCTGCGTCAATTCTGTAAGTGTCATACTCACCTCTTATCAGTTCTGCTGCGTCCACGCTGGGTGAACAGCCAATAAAAAGGCTGCGGGTTAGGCAGCCTGATTTGTTCTGTCGATCCGCTCAATTTCGGCAATAAGTAATGCTGCAGCTCGCACTAAATCCTCACGCGGTGACTTTGGTTTCCAGTATTTTTCATCCCACGGCCATATGCTTGGGCATGTTTCTGACTGGTAATTCTCATTATCAAAACTGTGAACCCATCCACGACCCACTACATGCTGTGCATACCCAACAGCAGCAGCAGTCATTTCGTTGTGCGTGTAATTATCATCTCGGTCAGTGGTGTAACCCTCGACCAATTGCTGACGCTGGCGTTCACTGACCACATCTTGAATTGCTTTGCTCATATTCAACCTCTCGCCGTTACGATGTCTTTTGATTTGCGATAGCCAGCTGCGAATTTCGCTACGTCTGGCAAACATGCACTGCCACTCTCATGCTTCTCACGCAGACTAGGCGCTGATGTTGCGCGGGCTACGTTTAAGCTGCATCCGGCGCTGAGCTTGATAAAAGCTGCCTCAATCTTCCGTGCCGTTGATCGGTCAGCATCACATTGAGCTTTGGTTGCTGCGTAATGCTCACCACGTTCACGCATCCGGCGTGATTTGCTGTTTTCTTTTCTGCGTTTAAAGACGATATCTGTCATATCTGCCTCCGTTAATTGGCTTAGGTGATTGGATGGCCGGCACTGATTCCCGGCATAAGGCGCTTGTTCGGCGGCGTCGAGCTTGCTTATTCGCTTGAGCCATCCTCGTTAGTCAGCCACGTCCCACTGCGCATCAGCCTGCGCATTCATCCAATCCCAAAGCCAACCTCACTTTGGCCTACCGCAAGCGGCGGTAGGAGTCTCATTTGTTAAAGAGCGTCGGCGTCCTGCCGGTTGGTGCTGTGCTTCGTGCTGATGTGATAAAGATAACCAAAGTTATGGATTGGGTCAATAACCATGTTTATATAAACTGAGAAATAAGTTATTGGTTACTGATAACTAAGAGAATTTATTTTTGAAAAGCAATAAAAAACCCGGCTCGATGGCCGGGTTTGGTGGGGTTATTACGAATTAAGTGATGTTTACCAACTATGAGATGACCAGAATACTTTCCCGATCACACGAACACTCTTTTGGAATTCTTCTCTTTCGATGATTTCATCGGGATATTCATCGCGATTAATAGACCGGATTATCACTGATGATGGTGTAGCAATGAGCGTCTTCACTCGCAGAAGGTCTGACTGGCATATAGCGTACGTCTTTCCATCACGGATGATGCTGTCCTGCGTGTTAACACCAACCACATCGCCATCATGAAGCGTCGGCTCCATGCTTTGCCCACTTACCCTCACCAGCTTTGCAGCACTCTCAGGAACGCCCATGCGCTTTAAATAGTACCTGCGGAATACAAGTGCGAACTCTGATGACTCTTCTAATTCACAGCTGCCATCACCGGCAGACAAAGAAACATTCAAAAGGGGGATCTCCACAAACTCATCTTCATCCTTGTTCATATCCTCCCATACAACCGCCGAAAGTGATGATTCACGTATGTTGGCTGGTTCAATCCCATAGGTGTACTTCATATCACCCTCACCGGACGACAACCATTCAGGACGCACCTGAAGCGCTGCAGCTATCTCAACAACCTTACGGCTGCTGGAAGCCTTTCCTGATGTCAGCTTCTGAATGGCAGGCTGAGACACACCTGCTTTATCAGCCAGTTGACCTTGCGACAAGCCAGCTTGCTGCATGGCGTAATTGAGACGATCTGCGAATGTTTTCATTCGGCAAATATATAACCCCGGTTATGTGAATTCAAATAACATTGGTTATGGACTAAATGGATAACTTCGGTTATCCTTTGTTTGAATCCATAACCAAAAGAGGCTTAATCATGAATATGGTTATCCAAAAAGCCTTAAGCATAGTTGGCAGCCAGAAACGACTTGCCGATGAGTGTGGTGTTAGCCAGCCAGCAGTTCACAAATGGCTGAAAGGCGGTCTGGTATCACCAGAGAAAGTATCCGCCATTGTTAATGCCACTGGAGGGCAGGTTCAGGCTCACGAAATCCGGCCTGATCTACCGTCCCTGTTCCCTCACCCGGAACAAGCAGCTTAAGTAGCACCGCTCTTTAAAGCTCTGAGATCGCTCCGCCGCTTGTGGAGCACAAACCTAAGTGACTAGCTCACCGCAAAGTCACGCAAACAATTTACTACATGGAAATTATCAATCATGGAACAAGCAAGAAACAGCAAGTTGATCAACGAAGTAGAAACAGAATTACGCAGCCGTCTGACCCACAAAGGGCAGCGCGTTCTGGCTGATGAAGCTGGATGGCACGAATCGAAAGTAAGCCGCTTAAACCTGCGCGATATGGCGACGGTTTTCGTGCTGCTGGAGAAGGTGTGGGAAACGAGCCTGATAGCTGAGGTAGCCCGGCAAGCGGTAGCTGCTGCTATGGGCAAAGAAAAAGCCCCAAACGCGGGAACGTTTGAGGCCTGATGCGAAATGACTGGATCAAATCACAGGGGTAATTATGCACCTAAATGATGTCGAAAGACAACCCGGCGTAATTAAGCAAATGCAGGTTCCTGAGGGGTTTCGCCTTGGCGGATGGGTTTATGTTTTAAGCAACCCTAGCATGCCAAGAATGTTCAAGATCGGCATGACAACAAATAACCCTAAAGCCAGAGCTAAGGAGATATCTTCAGCTACTGGCGTTCCCACGCCTTTTCAAATTGAAGCGTCATTTCATTGCGACAACCCAGCAAAGTCTGAAGCGGCTATTCACAAGGCGCTTTCTGAATGGAGGGTAAGCGAGTCCCGCGAATTCTTCAGTTTGGACCTTGAAGAGATCCTTTATTGCTGTGAAGAGCACTGCCAGGGCAGGGCTGATATGGCAGTTGAGGATATGGCGTTTGAATACAATATCATCTGCTTTGAGAAGCTAACTGAGCTTAACGTATCAGCATTGTTTGATGAGCTTGGCCTCACAACATTTGGCAGCAAGTTAGCCATCGCAGAACGCCTAATCAGATTCGGTTATGAAATCACCTACAACCGATTAATCCAAAACAATCTGTCACTCGTCCTGATCGACGAGAAGGCAATTCCTATCATGAGCGCAGAGCAGCAGCAATTCGAAGAGGAAGAAAGGCAAGTTGCCGAGTATTACCAGAAGCGAGAAGAAGCTGGCATCTGCGGACCATACATACCGGTGGACATCTAATGGCCAGATCTCGAAACATCAAACCAGGCTTTTTCACTAATGATGAACTGGCCGAATGCACCCCAATTGCCCGCCTCTTGTTCGCCGGGCTGTGGACCATTGCAGATAAGGAAGGGCGATTAGATGACCGCCCTAAGAAAATCAAAGCGCTCGTTCTTCCATTCGATAATGTCGATTGCGATGACTGCCTCAAGCAGCTTCACGATCGACATTTCATCAACCGCTACTCAGTAGATGGCAACTGTTATATCCAGATCTCAAACTGGAAGAAGCACCAGAACCCACACTGCAAAGAAGCGGCAAGTGAGATTCCTGAGCCATGCGAAGCACAACCTGAACCGGAAGAAGCACCAGTAAAGAACGGTGCTGAAACGGTTGAAGAACCAGAAAAAAACACCCAACCTGTTGAAATTAATGAGGCACCAGTAGAGCACCATGCAAGTACGGTGCAAGAACCAGTTAAGAACAATTTAAATCCTGCTGATTCCCTTAACCTGATTCCTGATTCCCTTAACCTGATTCCCTATAACACCCAAGCCGCTGACGCGACTTGCGAAGGGGAGGGTCAGGCGACGGTTCATGCCATGTCAGGTCGCTATGCATTCGAAGGAAATATCGTTCGGCTAAATCACAAGGACTACGAAGCCTGGAAGCTGCTTTACCCGAACATCGATCTGAACTACGAGCTGCAAAAGCTGGATATCGAATTCACCCATGATAAGCCAAAAAACTGGTTCATCACCGCCAGCCAGAAGCTCAGCTACCAGAACAAACAAGCCGCATCACGTCCTGTTCAGCCTGTTCGCAGGGCAGTGAACGAAAACTTCGCATCTAAAAACTATGGCACGACTGAGATGCCAGCCTGGATGGAGGGCTAACTATGGATTACAGATCTGAAATCGAATCAGTGCGCCGCAAGCTGGCTGATATCAGTGCTCAACCCACCCCGCTAGAAAACGTAACCTACGAGGTAATCAGCGCGGTATGCGATAAGCATGGAGCATTCCCTCAGCGATGCCGTAAGACCAACATCATGAACCGCGTGCTGGAGACAAAAAGCGAGTGCCCATCATGCCTGCAAGACCGTCTTTTCAAGTTGGAACAAGAGGAGATCGCATCAGAAAAGCGCTGGAAGCAAAGCCAGATTGACCGGCTGATGTCTGACCTTCACCTGCCGGAGCGATTTGCTGATTCAACACTGGATAACTACGAGGTCGTCAACGATGATGCCGGACGCTGCCTTAAGCTATGCAAGGCGTATGCCGCTAAGTGGCCTGAACGCCTTAAGCAAGGCGGCGGATTGGTGATGTGTGGTAAACCCGGCACCGGCAAGAACCACCTTGCACTGGCAATTGCCAAGCATGTGATTCTCGAACACCAGAACTCAGCGCTATTCACCACCGCACTTCGCATTGCTCGACTGTTTAAATCAACCTGGTCGAAAAACAGCGAGCGCACCGAGGCAGAAGTCATCCGGATTTATACCGATCCCGAGCTTCTCATCATCGATGAAGTGGGCGTTCAGTTTGG
This sequence comes from Pantoea sp. GM_Pan_4, assembly GCF_026541005.1. NCBI lineage: Bacteria > Pseudomonadati > Pseudomonadota > Gammaproteobacteria > Enterobacterales > Erwiniaceae > Pantoea > Pantoea sp. GM_Pan_4. Next base: position 81,313 of record NZ_JALNUZ010000003.1, on the reverse strand, counting down.
CAGCGAGGCCGAGAAGTTAATCCTTTTTGAAATCATTAACACTCGGTATGAGCGCATGATGCCGACCATCCTGATTAGCAACCTACCCAAAGATGAGCTATCCGCGTTCATCGGCGAGCGCGTCATTGACCGCATGAACGATGGCGGTGGCTGCACACTGGCCTTCACCTGGGATTCCTACCGTTCGCGGGGTGGAGCATGACCAAGCATGTCACAGAGATTCAGGAGGCTACGCTCGACTTCATGAAGCGGTATAGCGCCGAGCATGGTTTCTTTCCGACCATCACGGAAATTACCGAGGCCATGGGCTGGAAGTCGAGAAACACGGCATACCTCCACGTTAAGGCGCTGGAGAAAAAAGGCGTACTGCAGCGTAAACACAAGCGCAGCCGAAGCATTGTTCTGGCTAACGCGCCAGCAGTTGAGCTGCCCGACCTAAACGACAGCGAATACTGGTATGACGGCGTGTTTAAACACTCGCTTTACCAGCGCGACGTGGTGGACGCCATCAAATCGGCCGGCATGAAAGTTAAGGAGCCAGCATGACACAGGTAATTCACGGGCTGACACGCGAGCAGTTAACCAGTCTGACATTCGACCCGAAAGAGCGACTGCTTAAGGCGCTGATTGAAAACCGCGATAAGTACACCATCAGCAAAGATGGCGTGGTCATAATGAAGCCGGAAGAGACAATCGCAGCTCTCAGGAAGTTGAGCGATTCCCGCTCCGAAAAAGGCGGCAAGAACAAGAAGGGAGGTTTCTGATGGAAGCGAAAAAAATGCCAGATTTGACAGTTTGGTACGGGGCCATGCCGGAAACCAATGGTAAATCCAACTGGACAGCGATACTGCATCGCAAAGGTGAGTGCATTTCGACTGGCATCACCATTGACCGCTCTGAATATCCTGAACGCGTTCGCTATGAAGCTGACCGCATGCGTCATCTGATTGGTGAGCTGCAGGAGAAGCCGGATATTCTGGCTTATGACGCCAACAAGCACAGCGGATATGTGAATCCCGCAACGCAAGCGCCGGTGCTTAAGCCGGTTGAGCTGCCGCCAACGCGCGCATGGGCTTATGGGGTGGTAGAGTGCGTGTCAAAATACGACGTTATCGCCGCCATTCGCGCCGCCGGGTATGAGGTGAAACAATGACTAACCTAACCCCCAGTGAAGCCCGAAGACTAATCGACAAGCTTCACCTCAACCAAACCAAAGAGCACGGCATATCGATACTGGAAGAGAAGTATCTGGCTGCGCTGGAGATTGCGCTGCCGGTGCTGGAGCAGCAGGGTGGGTGGATTAGCTGTAGTGAGCGGATGCCACCAAGCAAGACGGGCGTATTGGTTGGATGCTGGTACGGGCGCGAGTGGGCAACAAAATGGGCCTCACTCATTCACGGACATCCTGATGCTAGCAATGAGGGATGGCTTATTCCTGGCGCATCATGGGTACCAACACATTGGCATCCACTACCAGCATCACCGCAGCAACCCCAAACCAACGGCGATGAGCTGGAGCGTCAGCGGTTCACTCAATGGCTTGAAGATGTGCATGGCCTATACGGTGAAGATGTCGAGTGGCAGCCGGAACGTAACTGCTTTGCAATATTTGGCGTACACCTTGCCTGGTGTGCATGGGAGGCCGCGTTAAGCAGCAAGCAGGAGGAGCGATGAAAAAATGCTGCGGATTATTCGGGCTCATCTTTGGGCATCGCTGGCGCAGGAGAACAAAATACTGGCGCTGCAAAAAGGTGATTTACTACCGACATTACATGAAGTGCACTCGATGCGGCGCAAGGCTGCACCATCCCAGGAGCTAACCATGAGCAACGTAATCCCCCTAAGACCTGACCCACTCCGCAATCTCTACGAACTCATCGACAGCATCCACGACACCCAACCAACACCAGAGCAGAAGCGCATCACCGATGAGGCTTTGGCACTGGTGCAGAAGATGATTGAGGCCAAGCATGGAGACCCAACGTTACCTGCTTCGTAATAACAACGTCAGACAGAACTGCATCACCGCCATCCAGCAACTACCTACCGACACCGACAAACCTCTGCAAGTAACCATTCAGGAAGATACCCGCAGCCTGGCGCAAAACAGGATGCTTTGGGCGTGCCTGCATGACATCTCGAAGCAGGTCGTATGGTACGGACGGAAACTGGATTCGGAATCGTGGAAGCACATTTTCAGCGCCGCACAGCATCAGCAGGACACGGTGCCCGGCATCAACGGTGGCTTTGTCGTTCTGGGTAAGTCGACCAGCAAGATGCGTGTCAGCGAGATGCGCGACCTTATCACCATTATCCATGCCTTCGGCGCAGAGCATAACGTCAGATTCAGCGATGAATCGGCGCTTGCCGCTGAATGGGCCGGCAGATTCGGAAACTAACCAATGACACCCTTTACCGATATTGGCGCAGCCATCGAAGAAGCTGCGTGGCTTGCTCACGTCTATCAGAAACCTCACTGCGTATACCAGCGCTTTGACGGACTGATGGAAGTGACGCCAGAAAATCCAGACCGCAATCCTATGTTCACCACCGGCACGCCGGGAACCGTAACCACTGACTACAGGTGCGCAGCATGAGCAAAGGCAGATACGAACACCCATCACAGCAGCAGTGCAACAAAGTGGCGAAGCTGCGCCAGCAGGGGCTGACCTGGAACATCATCAGCCAGCGAATGGGCTGCAGCATTGACTCCTGCAGGAACATGAATGCGAGGGCGAGATGAGCAGACAGCGTAAGTCACCCACCCAAATCATCATGGATAACATGATATTCAAGCCAACACCCCGCACCAGAAGTAAGCGCAAAATCCAACCGCCCGCAAATGAGGTGAAGACATTCGATTACACCTACGGCCTGTTGCGCGCCAAATGGAACAGAATGAGGCTAACACGATGAATTACGCTGAAATGACGGACTTTGAAATTAACAAAGCAGTACTTTCTGTTTTGAGTAAGTTTCCCGTTCACCCCACACCAAGAGGGGGAGGTAGCGCAGCTGGGGCACCTGTATCGAAAAATTCAATTTTGCATTGGTTTGACTTCTGCAACTCATGGGCTGACGCTGGCCCGATTATCGCGGACAACACTATCAGTCTCATCCACGGGCATGGATTTTGGGACGCGATGACCGATGATGGGTCAGTAGTGTCCACTGATGAAAGCAACCCACTCCGCGCCGCCATGATTGTCTTCCTGATGATGCAGGAGAAGCCCGATGCCGCGTGAACGCTGTCACCGCTGCCACACCATCCTCACCAGTGAAGATAAACACTGGTACGGCGTCTCATGTGAAGAATGTGAACAGGACTACCGCTATGAAGAATGGGAACGACCTCGGGCAATCAAATCAGCCTACTGGCGCTGGCGAGCCGTCTGCTTTGGCGTGCGTTTTCTGTGCGGCATTACTGGCGCCGGAAGAGACCTATTGCTGCGAAAGTTGCGTAGACGAGATATGGGCATCCGATCCGAACGGAATGATGGGAGTGGACGATAATGCTGACCTTTAAACACTTTTGCGACAGGCCGACATGGGCCGCCGCAGCGGGATATAATTTCAATATTATTGACTGTTTGTCAGAGGCGATGCTCAGGATCAATGTCTTGAAAGGGATAAAGGATATTTTGGCTGAAATTCCCGATCTCGAACTGAGAGAGGCCTGGTATAAGCTTCCGATAAGCGCGTTAGCAATATGTCTGGCGATGTCATGGCCGCTGATATTCTGGCTCTTTGGTATCGTCACATACGCGCGCTGCGTTCATGCCAAAAGAAAATACGCAGGAACTGAAGATGAAACGGTTTTGAAAAATCTTCGCGTTTGGCTAAAACAGTTTGAGAGGGGGCGCCATGGCTAAAGGCATCAAGCCGCCTAAGCCGAAGCAATGCCCCATCTGCGGTACCGAATACACCCCACGAAGTTCTCTCCAAAAAGTCTGCCACAACTACAAATGCGCCATTGCCTTCAACAAGAAGCGCGATGAGGAACTTGCTGCGCGCGAACAACGCAAGCAGGAGCGTCTACAGCGTGATGATTTACGGCAGCGAAGGGAGAAGATCAAGGGGAAAGCAGAATGGGAGAGAGAGGCTCAGGCGGCGTTTAACCGGTACATCAGGTGGCGCGACTTTGGTAAAGACTGCGCAAGCCATGATGGGCCACTTATCAGCAACAGCAATTACCTCACCGGCAGTGCAGTAGACGCCAGCCACTACCGCTCACGCGGCGCAGCACCCCACCTCAGGTTTAACGTTTTCAATGTCCATGCTGCTTGCACCCGCTGCAACAGGCAGTTAAGCGGCAACGCCGTTGAGTTCAGGATTCGGCTGATTCAGCGCATAGGCATTGAACGCGTTGAGAGGCTGGAAGCAGACAACACGCCACGCAAATTCGATATCGAGTACCTAAAGCGAGTGAAATCCATATTCACGCGCCGGGCACGTCATTACGAAAAATTGCGCAAGCGTCAGATGGAGTATGCAGCATGACCGAATACCTCAAAGCCAAGTGGCAGAAGCTACGCATTATGAAGATGCGCGGCATGTATGAAATCAACTATCGACTAATCAGGATTGAACTGAAACTGAGAGGCAATAACCATGCGCATTGAACGAGACTTTCAGCAAATCGTCAGGCTTGCCGGTGTTCGTAGCGCTGCGGATATGCGCCGGCTTTTCGGCACAGGATGGAAAACTATTAACCGATCGCAACAGGCATGGATTCGGCACCTGCTCACCTTGTGGGGCCAGCACCTCGGCGGCGAAGATTATGACCGCGGCGAGGTTAATGTCATTGGCCGCCTGATGATGCGCTGCGAATGGAGCGAACAGAAGGGTAAGCAGATTGAGAAAATCGTGTCAGAGCTTCACTGTGAAGGCCTGCGCGGGGAAGAGCTATTCCGCAAAGCCCGTGACTTACTGATGCCGCAAACCTCAACCAGCAACATCATCGCTCTCGCCAAAGAATCTGATGATGCTGCTTTCGTTGAGGCTGTCATGGTGAAAACTTTTGGCCGGGATAATCCGATCCGCAACATGGCCAGATTACGCTACTGCAAACGCAAGAGCGCGCAAAATATTGCTTCCTCCCTGATTTACCACACCGGCCTAAGCACCAAAGAAGGGCGTAACAGAACGGAATGGGCGCTGGATATCCTCGAAGGAGAAATGTTTTACGCAATTAAGCGAGAAATGGAGAAGGAGATTCCTAATTTAGCAGCTTAAATAGAAATAGAGCACAAATAGCTAAAGACAAAGGGCATGTTACCTGGCATATTTCATGTAAGCTCGGGGCGTAAAAGCGAACTGAGCAGGTAACAAATTCCATCACTCTGTGATAATCAAAAAGCCCTGCGGCCTCACCAGCTGCGAGGGCTTTTTTAATGCCTGAAATAACCAAAGAGGAAGGCTATGTCTATCCGAGCAAAATTCCGCTGCCACTTCATTCAGAAAGCAGATGACGATTCACATCGCACCGTGCACCTGAGCGCAGTTACCAGCGGCAGCACTGAAAACGAAGCGTGGTCGAAGTATACGCCTGGCGGGCAGTTGAGCATGCACGTATCTAACCCTGAAGCTTTTAAACAGTTTGAGCAGGGTAAAGAGTACTACCTCGACATTAAGCCAACTGAGTAATCATCACAGGGCGCATTTGCGAGTGCGTCGGATGATGTATTGCTACCCACATAAAAAATCCAGAGCCCAGCCACAGAGCTGGGTTTCTTCCCTTTTGCGCTCGCCCGTCATATTTCACTTACTCCCTTGTAACGAAGGGGCGATGCGCATTTCTTACGACTACAGACGGCACCGACCTAATGGGAGGTGTGTATGGCGATTGATATGAGCAAACTGGCTTCAGGCGCAGCATACGGCGCATCTGCCGGGACAATAGCCAATGGTTTGCTAACCAAACTAAGTCCCGATGAATGGAGTGCTGTTGGCGTGCTGGCCGGTATTGTGGTCGCGCTGATTACGCTCTGTATCAACTGGTACTACAAGCGTAAGGCTACGCTCGCGCAGATTAAGGCGCTGCAGCGCTGGCCCGAGCCGCCTGTCATCGATGAGGATTAGTCCATGGCGATTTCCAGCAACCTTCGCAATAAGCTGATAGCTGTTGCGGGCGGTGGCGCTATTGCGATCGCCACGGTATTCCTCGGCGGTAAAGATGGCGTAGAGGGCAGGGTATACGAGCCGTATAAAGATGTCGCTGGCGTGTGGACTGTCTGCGATGGTCACACCGGAACCGATATCATTAAGGGTAAGAAGTACACCGACCGTGAATGCGATCGCCTGCTGATGCAGGACCTGCAGCCAGTCAAGAAAGCGGTCGACGGCCTGGTAAAAGTTCAGCTGAACGAATACCAGCGCGCAGCTCTCTACAGCTTTACCTATAACGTCGGCACTTCTGCATTTTCCAAATCGACGCTACTTAAGCGGCTTAACTCCGGTGACCAGGCTGGCGCGTGTGAAGAAATGCGCCGATGGGTCTATGCCGGCGGCATGAAGTGGAAAGGGCTGCAAAACCGTCGCGATATGGAGCGCTCACTTTGCCTGGCGGATGGACCAAATGACATCTAAAGCCATTGCAGCTCTTATGTTGTTCCTGCTGATAGGTATTCTCACCGCCGGCGGGTTTGCTCTGTATTACCGCGGCAATGCCATCGACTATAAGGCCCAGCGCGACAAGGCGACAGGCGATCTTAAACTGGCCAATGCGACCATTGACGATATGACTGTGCGTCAGCGTGCAGTTGCCGCGCTTGATGAGAAATACACAAAGGAGTTAGCCAGTGCTCAGGCAACTATCGATCAGCTTCAGCGTGATGTTGCTTCTGGCAAGCGCCGGTTGCAGCTCAACGCGACCTGTACGAAGCAATCCGCCACCTCCACCGGCGTGGATGATGCAGCCAGCCCCGGACTTACTGACTCCGCTGAACGGGATTATTTCACCCTCAGAAGCCGAATCGAGCTCGCCGGAAAGCAAATAGCTGGCCTGCAGCAGTACATCAGAGAGCAGTGTAAGAAGTGATCATCGCAGGGCGAATTTGCGAGTGCGCCCGATGATTTTATGTGCCTTGCTGAAATTTCTCATAATCTTCCCAAGCAGCGAAGCCAATTGGCCTCTTAGGTTGTTCAAGATTTAAGCGTTTTTTCTTAATGAGTAGAACGTTTATTTGGCTAACGTGTTGCACAAGCTCCACCGGACTACCGTCCTCTAGTACGCCAATAAAGGAAATAAGAGACGGATCCCAATAACCTATATTAGTAAAGTGGAATTCGATGATACGGCCAAAACTAGCAAGCTGGCCACCAACTTCAAATTCATCACCTAGATCTTTGTGGAAGTTATTGATCCATACAATAAGACGTCGATGGAATTCATTTGCAAAATTACCTGTAACTGAAAGATTTCGCGCAGCGGCTTGCTTGGCCTCGCGATGCATTAAATCCATAGATATTTGGTTTAAATTATTCATTAAATCGCTCACTCATTACCTCACAGGAACGTAAATGGCACTCACCGACAAACAAGAAATGTTCTGTCGCGAGTACCTCATCGATTTGAACGCCACGCAAGCGGCCATTCGGGCGGGGTATAGCGATGGTTCAGCACGAAACCAAGCGCACCGCCTGATGACAAATGACGACATTTTGCAGCGTATCGCAGAATTAAATCAGGATCGACTTAAGCGAACCAATATTGATGCTGATTACGTGCTGCGACAGGCGGTAAAGCTCCACGAACGCTGCATGCAGGAAGTGGAGCCGCTTACAGACCGCCGCGGTGAAGAGATTACGGACGAGCAGGGCAGGACGGTCTATGGCTTTGATGCCAAAGGCGCTGTCGCCTCCCTCAAGCTAATCGGCGATCACATCACTGTGCAGGCGTTCAAGCAGCAGACATCAACCGAAATAACCGGCGCTGATGGTGCGCCGGTGAAAGTCGACGTTATCAGCATGACGCCGCAGGAAGCAGCAGAGCACTATAAGAAAATTATGGGTTAGATATGCCAATACCATTCCCCTTCGATTTCAAGAACCCGGATTACACTCAGGTTTTTGAGTGGCGGATGGAGAGGCTACAGCGCATCCGCGCCAACCCAGCGATGCTACCCGCGTTGAAGGCATTTTACCGGGATAACCCTGCCCAGTTCATTATCGACTGGGGCATGACAACGGACCCGCGAAACCTCGATTATGGCCTGCCGGTAACAATCCCGTTTCTGCTATTCCCAAAGCAGGAAGAATGGATCGATTGGATAATGGATCGCCGTCGCAGCATGGAGAACGGCATTACTGAAAAGAGCCGTGAGATGGGCCTCAGCTGGACGTCAATCGGTCTTGCCTGTTCTCTTTGCCTGTTCAACAAAGAAATGGTAATTGGTTTCGGCTCCCGTAAAGAGGAGTACGTAGACAGCACTGGCGATCCGAAAGCTCTGTTCTGGAAAGCACGCAAATTCGTTGAGACGCTGCCGGTTGAGTTTCGAGGTAACTGGAACGAGAGAAAGCACGCTCCTTATATGCGTGTAGAGTTCCCGGAAACTGGTGCTGTTCTCAAAGGTGAGGCTGGCGATAACATCGGACGTGGTGACCGAACAACGCTTTACTTCGTGGATGAGGCGGCCTTTCTTCAGCGTCCACTGCTCATTGATGCCGCGTTATCTCAAACGACGCGTTGTCGTATCGATCTGTCATCTGTAAATGGGATGTCCAACCCATTCGCGCAGAAACGCCACGGCGGCCGCATTCCGGTATTCACTTTCCACTGGCGCAGTGACCCGCGCAAAGATGATGCCTGGTACCAGAAAGAGTGCGAAAAAATCGATAACCCCGTTGTCGTTGCGCAGGAACTTGACCTGAATTACAGCGCTTCAGCTGAAGGTGTTCTGATCCCAAATGAATGGGTACAGGCAGCTGTAGATGCTCACATCAAACTGGGCATCACTCCAACCGGCCAGCGACTCGGAGCAATGGATGTTGCTGATGAAGGGCGCGACAAAAACGCATTTTCACGCCGCCACGGCTTTCTGCTTGAAGAAGTGGACGAGTGGTCTGGGGTTGGCAGCGACATTTACAGCTCAGTAGTGAAGGTGTTTGGCCTGTGCGATCACAATAACCTTGAAGAGTTCCGGTTTGATGAGGATGGCCTTGGTGCTGGTGTACGTGGGGATGCAAAAGCCATCAATGAACTACGCCAGCCAGAAGGAAGACCATATATCCTCGCAACCCCATTCCGTGGGAGTGGCTCAGTATTCGACCCTGAAGGCGAGGCTGTCAAAGGTGACAACGGGCAGCCATCGCGACTCAACAAAGACTTCTTTGCTAATGCTAAAGCACAAAGCTGGTGGCATCTTCGCAAACTATTTCGGAACACGTTCCGCGCTATTCAGGGCATGGAATACAACCCTGATGAAATAATTTCTCTGAGCAGCAGCATCACCAACAAAGATAAGCTGATCGTCGAGCTATCCCAGCCAACCTACTCCATCAACGGGGTGGGTAAAATCGTCGTGGATAAGCAGCCTGATGGCACCAAGTCACCTAACTTAGCTGATTCGGTGATGATCAGTTACGCACCGATGGAAACATCACTGGATATATGGGCGCAACTTGGCAGAGGCTGAACATGTCCGAAACAGAAAACGTGTCGCAGCCTTTACCGACGCGTGACAGCTACGAAAACTTTGTTGCCCGCATGGGCGTTAACGAATCGAACCAGTCTGGCGCTGGCACCTACCGCAATAACTGGACTTCCCGCAACCGACTGCTGATTGAGCAGGCTTACCGGTCGTCATGGCTGGTGGGCGCTGGCGTTGATGCGATTCCCGATGATATGACCCGCAAGGGCGTGACCATCACCTCCAAGCTGGAAGATGGCCGCAAGAAGCAGCTCGATAACGCATGGGATGAGATGGCGCTTTGGGAAGCGCTAAACGACACGCTGAAGTGGGCGCGGCTCTATGGCGGTGCTATAGGCGTCATCCTGATTGACGGCCAGAACTACTCGACGCCTCTACGCATTGACGCTATCGAGCCCGGATCATTCAGGGGGGTGATGGTAATGGACCGGTGGATGCTCAACGCTACCACTGAGCGCCGCGTCACAGAGCTGGGGCCGGACTTCGGCATGCCTGAGTTTTACCGCGTGGTGACATCAGCTACCGGCATTCCGCCGTGGCGCATTCATCACTCCAGGCTGATTCGCTTTGACGGCATTCCGCTTCCATATCAGCAGCGCCTGACTGAGAACGACTGGGGAATGTCGGTGATTGAGCGTTGCTTCGATCGCCTGCTGGCGTTCGACTCCACAACAACCGGCGTTGCTCAACTGGTCTATAAAGCCCACCTGCGCACATACAGCATTGATGGCCTGCGTAAGCTGCTGGCGATGGGTAAAGACAGCCCGATGTTTAAGGGGCTGATGTCGCATATGGACATGATCCGGGAATACCAGAGCAACGAAGGCATGACGATTATGGACGCCGCCGACAAGTTCGAGGCGCACACCTATTCGTATACCGGGCTGAGCGATGTGCTTGCACAGTTCGGACAGCAGGTGTCCGGTGCTTTCGGTATCCCGCTGGTTCGCCTGTTCGGGCAGTCGCCTGCCGGGTTCTCGACCGGTGATACTGACCTCGCCAACTATTACGACAACGTGTCGACCCAGCAGGAGCGCAAACTGCGCCGCCCGATCCGCAAGCTCTTCGAAGTGCTGCACATGAGCCTGTTTTCTCAGCCGCTGCCGGATGATTTCGCCTTCGAGTTCAACGAGCTGTGGCAGGTCTCCGACAAAGAGCGCGCGGAAATCGCAAATTCGGTTGTTGATGCCACCACAAAGGCGGTAGATGCAGGGCTTATGACCGATAAGGCTGGGGCGCTGCACCTGCAGGAAACCTCCCGCATTACCGGCATCGGCTCAACCATCAGCGACGAGGATATCGACAATGCCAGTGACCTCCCGCCGCCGACAGAGAAAGACCTCGATAACGTCGAAGCCGCCGAACCTGAAGCGCGCCGAGAGGCAGCTCGGTACACAGCTACGACAGATAGCGCAGGCAGTGGGCGCGATAGTCGAGGGTTCTTACGATGGGTCAAACGATAGCGTTACGGACATCATGGACAGGCTGGAGCGTTATGCCGACCTGATAGAGCCATGGTCTGAAGCAGTATCGAAGCGACTCATCGACACGCTGGTTATTTCGGATGACGCCATGTGGCGTAACCGGTCAGAGCGTATATCTGCCGGTCTGCGTGACCTTATGGATTCAGGCACCGGCGCGGTAACCCGCAGTATCATCAACGAGCAGGTAAAGCTGTTCAAATCGCTCCCACTGCAGGCTGCCGATCGCGTTTACGACATTCACAATCAGGCGATTGAAGCGGTGGTATCCGGCAAGCGCTCCAGCACGCTCACTGACGAAATCATGCGTACTGGAGACGTGACTGAGGCAAGGGCGCGCACTATTGCCCGCACTGAAGTTGGCCGGGCATCAACCGCAATCACTCAGGCGCGCTCAACTGCAATCGGCTCGCGCGGCTATATCTGGCGCACTGCCGATGACAGCGACGTTCGCCACTCTCACAGGAAAATGGAAGGCCAGTATGTCGACTGGGCAAAGCCGCCCACGCTGGATGGCATGACCGGCCATGCTGGACAGTTTCCTAACTGCCGCTGCTACTGCGAAGTCGTCGTTCCCGAGGATTAACGATGCAATATTTCTACACCACCCGCCTCGGCAACACTCGCTTTGAGATGGCCGATGGCTCTCTGCTGTGCAAAGACGTACCGATCGCCCGCACCGGCGCGCAGGTTTACGACGAAAGCGAGTTACCTGGCATTATCGGTGATGACGATGGCGAGATTGTCGTCACACGCGATGCTGACGAGGTATTCCGGCCGGAAACGCTCGCATCGTTTGAAGGAATGGCCTTCACGCTGGGTCACCCTAAGGACATGGTCAACCCGGCGAACTGGAAGGATTATGCCCACGGACATATTCAGAACGTCCGGCGCGGTACCGGCGACCAGTCAGATCTGATGCTGGGCGACATTCACATCAAGACTGCTGAAGGCATTCTGAAGGTGATGGATGGTCAGGACCAGATATCTATGGGCTATGACGCTGAATATGAGCAGCAGGCACCCGGTCAGGCCCGTCAACACACAATTATCGGTAACCACTGTGCGAGCGTACCCAATGGTCGCGCAGGCATTCGCTGTTCAATTGGAGATAGCACATTCATGACTACCAAAAATCAGGGCTGGTTTAGCCAGCTGAAGCGGGCCATTAAAACCAAGGATGCCGATAGCCTGGCTGATTTGGTGGACAATGCGCCATCAGAACTGGTCGAGCCAAACCTTGATCTGGCGCGGGCAGTTAACATCACCATCAACCCTGCTCAGCCTTTGCCACCAGAGCGTGAACTTGGCGGTCTGACCACCGATGAAGAAGGTGAAGCCGGCGGCGCTATGAGCACTGGCGAACTGGAAAAGAAAGTTGATGCTCTGGCGTTGCTGGTTCAACAGTTGATCAACCCATCCTCTGTATCGACCGCTGACAGCGACGATCCGGATGAAGAGGATGAGAAACGCAAATCAACCACTGATGCTGCTTATCATCAGGGTGTGGTGGCTCGCGCTGAACTCATCCTCCCGGGCGTGAAGTTGCCAGAAGGGGGCAAGCTGGCTGCGTTTAAGCGTTCCACCATGGATGCGGCATTCAAAACCCCAGAAGGTCAGGCGCTTCTTACCCCGCTGGTTGGTGATTCTCCGGACTTCAGCAAAATGCCAAAAGCTACGCTGGATGCCGTGTTCGTGTCGGCAAGTGAAATCGCCAAGTCGCGCAACACTGCCCCGGTAACCACTTCTCGCGCCTCGTTTTACGATTCATCCAACAAAAACTCTCCGGCTGCCCTGAACAAGGCATTCGCCGCCCACTGGAATAAATAAGGGATAACCAATGCCTTCATTACTGTACCGGATGCCAGTAGGCATCGCCGGGGCTATCTCACGCCCTCAGGATTTGACCACCGAGCCGGTGATTCTTAATTCCGCCAATACCTTCAGCGCTTACGGCCTGGCGGGTAAAGATAGCGCAGACGGCAAGTTCATCCCTCTGGCAGCAGATGACGCGGCCACAGTGATTACCGGCCTGTATGTGCGCCCGTACCCGACCACTTCAACCCCCGACATGGTTCGTCAGGTTGGCACCGGTAAGAACTTCACCGGTGACGTGATGAAACGCGGATACATGACCGTGAACATCGGCAGCACCGCAGTGAATCTGACCAAAGGCGCGCCGGTTTACGTGCGTAACGCTAACCCGACAGACGCAAGCCCATTGGGTGCAATCCTCGGCGCGGCAGTTACAGACGAAACCATAGTGCTGCCAAACGCTACTTTCACTGGCGCAGGCGATGCTGATGGCAACGCTGAAATCGCATACAACATCTAAGGGAAACGCTAAATATGTTAACTTTTGACCAAGCCACCGTTGACGGTACTGGCGCTTTCCTGGTTGGCGAGCTTGAGCGCCTCGATCAGGAACTGAATATGCCGCTGGTCGGCTACACGTGGTCGCGTGATATTCAGCTGCGCGAAGACGTGTCTATTGCTGATGACATCAGTTCTTTCACCAACTCCACCTTTGCTGCTGCAGGTACACCGAATCCGAACGGTAAAAACTGGATCGGCAAAGACTCTACCGCCATTGCTGGCCCGAACGTCGATATCGCCAAAACCGGCTTCCCGCTGACCCTGTGGGGCATGGAGCTGGGCTGGACCGTTGTCGAACTGGCAGCCGCTGCCAAAGTCGGTCGCCCGATCGACACCCAGAAATTCGATGCGATGCAGCTGAAGTGGAACATGGACACCGACGAGCAGGTTTATCGCGGTGACACTCAGTTGGGCGTGAAAGGGCTCCTCAACTACAACGGTGCGGCAGTAACCAACGCGCCGAAAACGTGGGCAACATCAACGCCTGACGAAATCCGGGCGTCAATCAACCTGCTGCTCTCGAATGCCTGGGCTGCATCCGGTTACACCATTGTTCCACGTGACCTGCTGCTTCCGCCTGAGCAGTTCGCTCTGCTGTCCAGCATCATCGTTTCGTCAGCCGGCAACCAGTCATTACTGACCTACCTGCGCGAAAACACCATCGCCTTCCATCAGAACGGCGTGCCTCTGAATATCCGCGCGGTGAAATGGCTGAAAGGCGCAGGCGTTGGCGGCACTGACCGCATGATGGCCTACACCAACGATAAGAAGTTTGTTCGCTTCCCGATGGTTCCTCTGCTGAGCGTGCCGGTGCAGTACCGCGGCATTTACCAGCTGACAACCTATTACGGCAAGCTGGGCGCTGTTGAGTCTCCGTATCCAGAAACCATGGCTTATCTGGACGGCATCTAACCCATCCGGCCCCGGAAGGGGCCAACAGGAGCAACAAATGGCTAAGAAGACGATTCGCGTCCACACCCCGTTTAACTTCACCGCTGAAGATGGCACCAGCCAGCATTTCCCGGCCGGCGAGCACACAGTTGATGACAAAGTTGCCGATCACTGGTTCGTCGCCGCGCACTCTGATGTGACCGGCAAGGTAAAGGCCGGTGCGGACACTAAAGAGCTGCAGGCGCAAATCGACAGCCTAACCGCACAGCTGGCAGAGAAAGAAAAGGCGCATGGCGAGCTGCAACAATCGGTAGTGGAGAAGGACCAGACCATTACTGACCTGACCGCACAGCTGGCAGCCATGCAGGCGCCCGTGACTGAACCGGTAGGTGAAGGTGGTGCTGATGGCAAGAAACAAAAATCTTCCGACGGTAAGTGATTTCCGCCGCGACTTCCCGCAGTTCAGTGACGCAACGAAATATCCCGATCCGGTTATCCAGTTTCGGCTCAACCTTGCCGACACGCTGATCGATGGCTCAGCTATGGGGGATATGTTCCCCTATCTCGCGGAGCTGTTCGTCGCGCATTACATGGTGCTGTACGCATCTGATACGGCGGCTGGCGCGCTCGGTGGGGCTGGCGGGTCGACCAGTGGTGTTGTTGCGTCCAAGTCAGTGGATAAGGTGAGCGTAAGCTACGACAACAGCTCAACGCTCAATGCTGACGCTGGTTTCTGGAACTTTTCTCGTTACGGCGCTGAGTTCTGGCAGCTGCTGCAGTTTTTCGGATATGGCGGAATTCAGTTATGAAATCAGGCCTGACCATTCGTAGGGACGCCGCTCAAGGCATTCTGGACGCCCTTAAAACCCTCGCTAACAAGGATGTTTTGGTGGGCATCCCTGAATCGAAAGACGAGCGTGATGATGGCGATATCGGCAATGCAGCGATCGGCTACATCAATGAGAACGGTTCGCCGGCGCAGAACATACCGCCGCGGCCGCATCTCAAACCCGGTGTGAAATCGGTTGAGCCTGATTTCCTGCCACACCTGAAGGCGGCAGCGCAGAAAGCACTTGAAGGTAACGGGGAGGGGGCTGTGGCATCGCTCGACCGGGCCGGGACAGTGGCAGCCAATGGGGTAAAGCGATACATCACAATCACCGGCTTTACTCCCCTGGCCGATGCCACGATCGCCAATCGCCTCCGCCGTGGACGCACCGGCAATAAGCCGCTTATCGACACTGGCGAATACCGCCGCTCTATCACGCACGTTGTGAGGGATAAAGATGCCGACACTTGATGTAACTGACGTTCTGTTGTCGCCTGAATTCCTCGATACGACGCTTGTGGTAAAGCGCAGTGAGCAGACCGTTGATAACGACGGATTTGCACAAAACACGGTCACGCAAACCCAGTTCGCTGGGGTGGTAACGGTAGACCGGTCGCTTGAGGCGAAGCGCATGCAGGCCGGGCAGGTTATCAATGGGGCGATCCTGATTGTGACCACTTACAGGCTGACCAGCGGTAATACCGGTGTTGATGCTGACATTGTGACTTACCGCGGGCGTGACTATCGCGTGACGTTTGTCGATCCGTATACGGCCTACGGCGCCGGGTTTGTTCAGGCGCACTGCGAACTGCAGCCATTTGATGGAGGTCCGCGTGAGTAACGAAAGCACCTCAGCCGGCTACCTGACACCATTGAGTGCAGGGCAGGCTTACGATGAAGCGCTTGAGCGTGAACTAAGTCAGTGGGTTCGGGCATTGTCTGGTCTGCCGGCCGGAATGGTTCGACCGAGATGGACGCCAGTGCAGGCTGCATTACCCGCGGCTGATAAAAACTGGTGCGGGTTTGGCATTATTGGTTTTACAGCTGACGATTCTCCCGCCTTCGCACTGCAGACCGATGACAGCAATCAACTATGGCGCCATGAGGTGATTGAAACGCTTGCTTCGTTTTATGGCCCTACAAGCCAGTCTATAGCGACGCTGTTCCGCGACGGGCTGACAGTTGAGCAGAACAACGAAACCCTGAAAACAAATGAGCTATCTCTCGCTGATTACAGTGAATTGACTGCTTTCCCTGAACTCATCAACAACCAGTGGGTGCGCCGGTACGACATCACCGTGCGCCTGCGCCGCAAAGTCATCCGCGATTACGGCATTAAATCTCTGGTCGACGCGCCAGTATCATTCTTTGGAGATTAATATATGGCACAGGGCTTACCTGTTTCCAACGTAGTGAACGTTGATGTGATCATGTCGCCCACTGCGGCCACTGGTCGTAACTTCGGTTCGCTGCTTATTCTTGGCACATCCACGGTTATTCCTGTCACAGAGCGTATCCGCCTCTATACCAGCTCAGAAGATATTGGTGATGATTTTGGCGAAGATAGCCCGGAGTATGCTGCTGCAGTTATCTACTTCTCGCAATCTCCGCAGCCCACTCAGGTGTATGTGGGGCGCTGGGCCAAGACATTATCAGGCAGTGAGTCTGGTAGCGCTGAAACGCTGGCGCAGGCGATCACTGCTGTGATGCAGTTCACCAACTGGTATGGTCTGGGTATCGCCGACGATGAAGATCTGACGGCAGCGGAAATCACGGCTACTGCCGCAGCTATTCAGGCATCAAGCCTTAGCCGCGTGTTTGCCGTGACGTCTGACGACTCTGGGATCATCGACCCTGCATCGACAACTGACATCGCGTCTGCCCTGAAAGCTGCTGGTTACGGACGTACCTTCGTCCAGTATTCGACCAAGAGTAAGTATGCTGCTCTGTCGGCTTTTGGGCGCGCGTTTACGGTGAACTTCACGGGCAATAACACCACGATCACACTCAAGTTTAAAACTGAACCTGGCGTGACGTATGAAACCCTTACCAGTTCACAGGCTGCCGCTGTTGATGCGAAAAATGCCAACGTCTATGTGTATTACGCAAACGACACGGCAATCCTGCAGCAGGGCGTGATGTCCAACGGTGATTTCTTCGATGAGCGCCACGGGCTGGACTGGCTGCAGAATTACGTGCAGACCAATCTTTATAACCTGCTTTACACCTCTACCACCAAAATCCCTCAGACAGAAGCCGGCATTACCCGCCTGCTGTCAAACGTAGAGCAGTCACTTGACCAGGGCGTTTCAAATGGTCTGGTAGCCCCCGGCGTCTGGAATGGCGGCGATATCGGTCAAATCACAGCAGGGGATACGCTTACCAAGGGTTATTACGTCTATGCCCAGCCATTGTCTTCGCAGGCGCAAGCCGATCGCGAAGCTCGTAAAGCCCCGCTTATTCAGGCGGCTATTAAACTGGCCGGCGCGGTTCATTACGCCGACGTTCAGATCAACGTTGTTCGCTAAGGGGATATAAATGGCGACTTACTCTTTTATGGACGTCGTCGCGTCCCTGACAGGACCGACTGGCTCTATTGACCTTGGATATGGCTCAGCTAATTCCGAGGAAGGCATTACCGTCACGATGACGGAATCCAAAAACACCATGACCATCGGTGCTGATGGCGAAGTGATGCATAGCCTGCATGCAGGAAAGAGCGGCACGATGACTGTCACCCTGCTGAAAACATCCCCGGTCAACAAAAAGCTTTCGCTGATGTACAACGCCCAAAGCCAGTCATCCGCTCTGTGGGGAAATAACGTGATCGTGCTGCGCAACCATGCATCTGGAGACATCACCACCGCCCGCGCCGTGGCGTTCCAGAAGCAGCCAGACCATGCAGATGCCAAAGTAGGCAACACCAAATCATGGGTGTTTGACTGCGGCAAAATCGACCAGGTCCTCGGGGAGTTCTAACGGATGGAATTTGAAATCAAAGGCGTGCAGTACCGCACAAAAAAACTGAGCGTTTTCGATCAACTAAAGGTCACCCGTAAGCTGCTGCCGGTTCTCGCCGGCATTATGCCTGACATGCAGAGCATCAAAGATGCCCTGCCAAAAGAGGGTGGCGAAGCAGACCCGCAGGCGGTTTACGGTGTACTCGAAAAGGCCCTGCCTAAGATTGCTGAGAAACTGGCTGACATGACCGAAGAAGATACCAACGCGATTATCTTCCCATGCCTGTCAGTAGTGTCACGCAACCATGGCAAAGGCTGGACTGCGGTAATGCAGTCAGGCGAACTGATGTTTGATGACATCGATCTGATTAGCATGCTGCAGATGGTTGGTCGTGTGGTAGGCGACAGTCTGGGTAATTTTTTGCCCGCACCCCACGCCAGCGAGACGCAGCCCCTTCCAGCGGATTAACGCTCGACTCCCTTCCAGATGGCGAAGATTACCTGATGCGCCCGGTCGATGCCGGGTACATCACTTATACAGCTCTGAAAGATGGGTCAGTTGACCTCGCGGACATTGCCAGGATGAACGACTGGCTGGATATCAAAGCAGATAACAATGCCCGCATTCGCCGCTGGGAACAGGACAACCAATGAACGCTGAAACCATTAAAGACTTCCTTGTTTCACTGGGCTTCCAGATTGACGATGCCGGGGCGCGTAAGTTTGATGCTGTCATCGCAGGCACTACCGCACAGGTTGTAAAAATGGGCGTGGCTGTCGAGGCCGCTGCTCTTTCGGTTGTTGGTTATACTGCAAAAATCGCCAGTGGGTTGGATAACCTCTACTGGGCTTCACAGCGCACAGGTGCCACGGTCGCAGGCATTCAGGCGATCGGATATGCAGCATCGCAAACCGGTTCGAGCGCTGAAGCGGCACGCGGCTCTCTGGAGAGCCTGGCCCGATTCATGCGAAACAGCCCCGGCGCGGAAGGCTTCCTGAACAGACTGGGTGTGCAGACGCGCGACGCCAGCGGCAACATGCGTGATATGGCCTCCATCTTTACAGGTGTCGGTCAGCAGTTGAATAAAATGCCTTACTACCGCGCCAATCAGTATGCGCAACTGCTGGGCATTGATGAAAACACGCTGATGGCGATGCGTCGTGGGCTCGGTCAGTTCAGCGGCCAGTATACGCAGATGGCGAAAACTATTGGTTTCAACGCCGATCAGGCTGCTGCCAGTTCTAACCGTTTCATGACGTCGCTGCGCACATTCGGCCAGATGGCAGGCATGGCGCGCGATAAAATCGGCTCAAACCTCGCCGAAGGGTTATCTGGCTCAATCGATACGTTGCGCAAACAGATAGTCGACAACTTCCCCAAAATTGAAGGGGTGATCACCAGCGGCGTTAAAGGGCTTCTCTGGCTTGCTGAAGTCATCGGCAGGGTTGTTTACCGGCTGATTCAGGCCGGCGCTGACATCATGGATTGGTGGGCATCGCTGGATAAGTCAACTCAGCGTCTGATTGAGATATTTGGCGCGCTAATTCTCGCCTGGAAGTTACTGAATAGCGCCTTCCTGACATCGCCCATCGGCATCATAACCTCGCTCGGTCTTGCCATTCTCGCGCTGTATGACGACTACAAAACGTGGAAAGAAGGTGGCAAGTCCCTCATCGACTGGAAGAGGTGGGAGCCGGAAATCACCAACGCTATTAAAGCGATTGATGAACTGAAAGCCCGCATTTTTGCGCTGTTCGATATTGACCCTCAGACGTGGACTGCAAAGTGGGACCTGAGCAATCTGACGCAAAACCTCGGCAGCCTTGCCCGAATGCTGGATGGTATCGCCCGGCTGATGAGCGCTATAAGGGATGGGCGGTGGAGTGATGCTTATGCTGTAGGTCGTGAACTGCTCCAGCAGAACAGTAATTCAGATGCGCTGCCACAGGTATCTGATAGCGCCAATGGTGCGGCTGACTGGATAAAGTCGAAAACAGGCTTTGATCCACGCAGCATTGGTGAGTGGACACGGAATAAGTTCTTCAAGCGTCCAGAGCCCTCCAAAAATGGCGCGGCACTGCTGGGGTGGCTTGAGCCAACGCTTAATAATCTTGAGCAGATGTATTGGCTGCCAGAAGGCTTGCTGCGCAGTGTCGCTATCGCCGAATCTTCCGGTGACCCCAACGCAATGTCAGGCGCTGGCGCTCAGGGGCTGTTTCAGCTGATGCCGGGAACGGCTAAAGATCTGGGGCTGCGTGGCAATGAATCTTTCGACCCGGTGAAGTCCGCCGGCGCTGCAGCAAAATATCTCAGTCAGCTTCTGAAGGCTAATGGCGGCGACCTGAGCAAAGCCCTTGCCTCTTACAACTGGGGCATAGGCAATGTCCAGAAGCACGGCATGGCATTAATGCCAGAGGAAACGCGCAATTACATCCCGCGCGTTTTGAGCAACATGCCTTCAGCTGGTGGTGCGCAGATCAGCCAGGAAACCAACATCAACATTTACGGCGTAAGCGACCCGGGGCAGGCTGGCAAGGCGGTTGCTGACCAGCAAACCTCGGTCAATTCACGCTTCAGCCAGGCGATGTCTACAGGGCCCCGATAATGGATATTCTCTCAACGCTATTTTCCCTGCAAAGTCGCAGGATAGGGATGATAGTGCCTGACGTGGTGATCACCGAAAAGCACAGCGACACGCTGGAAATCACCGAGCATCCGGTGGAAGACAAGGCGCCGGTTGCTGACCACGCTTTCCGGCGCCCTTCGGATTTGGTGATGGAAGTTGGTTTCGCTGGCGGCGGCTCGCTGCTCGATTTACTGGATACATCATCAATCGGGGTTAGTCTTGGGCTGAGTCCGAAAGAGGTGTATCAGGAGCTTATCGACCTGCAGCGCAGCCGCGTACCGTTCAGCGTCACGACCGGCAAGCGCATTTACAGCAATATGCTGATTCGCGTGCTCGATGTAACTACCGACAAAGCCACTGAGAACGTGCTGGCGGCCACGCTCACGCTGCGTGAGGTGCTGATCACCTCAACCCAGAGCATTGCCGTGGCAGACAAGGCAGACATGTCGCAGGGCGTCAGCACTTCAGCCGTGCAGAACGCCGGCGTTAAATCCACGGTACCGCAAAGCGAATCAATTCTTTCCAGGGTATCAAACCTGTTTTAGGGGGAGTAATGCAGGCCAATGAGATACCGCTGTCGCCGGATAATCAGCAATTCACCACCGCAATTAACGGCGTTAACTACTCCATTCTGACGCTATGGCGTGATGATGCGGGATGGATTATCGACTTGCTGGACAGCAGCGGGGTAGCCATTGTAACGGGCATCCCGCTGGTGACCGGCGCCAATCTTCTGGCGCAGTTCGCCTACCTTAATCTCGGTTTTGGTCTGGCGGTTGTGTGCGATGACCCGGCGCAGGATTATCCGACCAAAACTGATTTGGGAATTCGCAGCCACCTGCTGGCGGTAACGGAGTAAGCATGTCACAGAACTGGATGCGCCACTTTGAGCTGCAAATCCTCTCAGAAAATGGGAAGGGCATCAGCCTGAGTGACTTTAAAGTGGTTTTTAACATCGTTTGGACGGATACGCGCTGGCCGCGTGTTGCGATGGTGCGAATCTATAATCTGTCGAAGGATACGGCTTCGCGCATTCTGGGGCAGGAGTTCGCGAAGATAAAAATCATCGCGGGGTACGATGGCATCGCGCAGCCAGTTGATGCCAGTCAGGTTGGTGTTGTAAAAAACATCAATGCCGCCGAAGTTGGCCAGTCAAACGGCACAAATTTCGGTGAGATATTCAGCGGCGACATTCGCTTCACTATTACCGGGCGCGATAACCCCACTGATACGTGGGTGCTGATTCAGGCCATTGATGGGCACCAAGCGTTTATGAATGCCAGCGTGACCAAAACCCTGTCCGCCGGCTACACGGTTGCTGACGTGCACGCGGCTGCAATGGACAGTTTCAACCCATACGACGTAACGCAGGGGATCACCGGCGATATGCCGGCCACAATATTCCCACGCGGGCGCGTCATTTATCAGTCATCCCGTGACATCATGGATAATGTGGCGGCGCAGTGCGGCGCAACGTGGCAGCTGGTCGCCGGTCAGGCACAAATGGTGCCAACAGATAAGTATGTGCAGAACGCCATTGTGCTTAACAGCGACACCGGCCTGATCGGCATGCCGCAGCAGACGATGGGCGGCGGGGTAAACGTTCGCTGCCTGATCAACCCGAATATTCAGCTCAAAGGTCTGGTGCAGATCGACCAGGCGTCGGTTTACCGCGCCAGTCTGTCAGCTGATGAGGTGAAATCACTACCCAGCCGGGCCAGCGAAACCAATACAAATGGCAATCTCTCGGTGAACGGGACACTGCAACAGCCCGCAAGTATTGCGGCTGACGGCGTGTATATCGTATCGGCTATAGATTATACTGGCGATACCAGAGGTCAGCCGTGGTACATGGATTTGATGTGCATTGCTCGCGGTTCGGCAGACCTCCAAACGAACTCTTCGCTGAACAGGACATACTGATGCGCTGGATTCTCATGTTTGCTTTGTTCGCTGCTGGCTCAGCCTTAGCAGACTCACAATGTGGACCATTTAAGCTTGGCACAAGTGCCGCTAATGATGGTTGGGCACGCATCAATGGGGTTAAGCCAGAAAGTCAGAAATTCACTTTCTTAAAGGCCAACGGCGATTATGAAAACGTGAAAATGCAGTGGCTCGTCCAGCGCAGCGATGCACCTGGCTGGTTTGGCATGGACTACGTTAAGCGTAATGGAAAGGCCATACTCAACGTAGAGGCGATTCGCAGCAACATGGATCAGCCGCGAGTGTTTGGCACTTTCGACTGCCAAAAAATTAATTAACTGCGCATCTTTGAAAATATAACCCGCTTCGGCGGGTTTTTTATTGCCTGGAGTTTAAATGTCAGTATCGCCTCAATCGCTGGCCGGCGGTGAACAGCAGGCCATGAAGGTGCTGTCAGACACCATCTTCTCCATGCTGCGCGTTTCACTGCCCGGCATAATCGAATCCTTTGACCCCATCGCATGCACCTGCACCGTACAACCGGCGCTGAAGGGCCAGACCGCCGACGAACTGGGCAACATGAAATCAGCGCCGCTTCCGCTGCTGGTGGATGTGCCAGTGGTTTTCCCGCGTGGCGGTGGCTGCACGATTACTTTCCCGGTGAAAGCGGGAGATGAGTGCCTGGTGGTTTTCTCCGATCGCTGCATCGACTTCTGGTGGCAAAGCGGTGGCGTGCAGGAGACTGTTGACCCGAGGCAGCATGATTTATCAGACGCATTCGCAATTGTTGGCCCGCAGTCTCAGGCTAACGTCATCAGCAATATCAGTAGCACCACGCTGCAGATGCGCACCGATGACGGTGCTGCATATATTGAGCTTGATCCAAACAGCCATGCAATCAATCTGGTGGCACCAGGCGGAGTGAACGTTACTACGCCATTGGCAAAATTCAGCCAGGCGGTGACCATCTCTGGCCTGCTGACCTGGGCTGGCGGCATGGTGGGAAGTATTGCCTCGGGCACCGCGGCGAAGATTACCGGCGCTATCCAGTTCCTCGGCACGCTTACATCCAACGGCAAAGACATCAGCGACCAGCACACGCATAACGGCGTGCAGACTGGCAGCGGCAATTCCGGCAAGGTGAACTGATGCGATACAGACGCGAAGATGACGACGGTGATTACACCTTCGGGCAGGGTGATGATACCTGGCTGATTAACTCACCTGAAGCAGTGGCGCAGGCGGTTAAAACACGATTCCTGCTCTGGTATGGACAATGGTTTCTCGATACCACTGCTGGCACGCCGTGGATTCAGTCGGTGCTTGGCAAGCAAAAACCTGAGACCTATAACCTTGCCATTCGCCAGCACATCCTCGAAACGCCGGGAGTAAATTCCATCCTGGCTTTTAATACCGATCTGAATACCACCACTCGCCGCGTAATTTTTACCGCGACGATCGACACCATCTACGGAACGACGACAGTCACAAGCGAGGCATAATGGCTCTTGATCTCGACACGCTGGGGCTCTCCGCTACGGTGACCGCCTCAGGGATTAGTGCGCCTGATTACCAGACGATACTCTCCACCATCACCAGTTACTTTCAGCAAATATACGGGACCGACGCCTACCTTGATCCGGACAGTAAGGACGGCCAAATGGTGGCTCTGGTGGCGCTGGCTATCAACGATGCCAACAACACTGCAGTTCAGGTGTACAACTCGTTTTCCCCCTCAACGGCAATGTCTGATGCCCTCACGCGAAACGTGAAGATTAACGGCATCGCGCGCAAAGCTGCCACCAATTCAACTGTTGACCTGACGCTAACCGGAACAGCAGGAACCACCATCACAAATGGTTCGGTCAAAGACGCCAACGGCATTATCTGGAACCTGCCAGCCAGTGTGACAATCGAGCCAGGAGGTACCGTAATCGCAACAGCAATCTGTGCGAATTCTGGCGCTGTAGCGGCGGTGATTGGCTCTGTGAACCAAATTAATACACCGACGCGCGGCTGGACATCAGTCACTAACGCCAGCGCGGCCACTGTTGGTACCGCTGTCGAAAAGGATTCAGATTTGCGAATCCGTCAGGGGCAGAGCGTGGCGCTTCCATCACTGACGCCGTTCGAAGCAGTTGATGGGGCACTGGCAAACGTTGATGGCGTGACGCGGCACAAGCTTTATGAGAACGATACCGGCGCAGTTGATTTTAATGGACTTCCGGCACATTCCATCTCTGCGGTCGTCGACGGCGGTGATGCGACGATCATTGCACAAACAATACGCGGTAAGAAGGGGCAGGGCGTTTCTACCTACGGCACCACCTTAGTAACGGTGGCCGACACTTACGGTAATCCACACGTAATCAGCTTCTACCGTTCAACTGATGTGCCGATTTACGTCGCGATTTCGCTGAAGGTGTTCACCGGATATACCACGCAAATCGGAGAGCAAATCAAACAGGCGATCTCTGACTATATCAACGGGCTGCTTATCGGCGATGACGTCCTGCTAAGCAGGGTTTACTCCCCTGCAAACTTAGGGGTGGTGAGTGGTGGTAATGCCCGCTATTACGATATTGCTTCTCTGCAAATTGGTAAAAGTTCCGGGACTGTGGCGCCGGCCAATATTGTCATCGCCTTCAACGAATCAGCATCCTGCAGTACCGCCAACATAGCGCTGACGGTGACCTCATGAGCAAATACACCGAACTGATCACCAACTATCACGCAGGTAAACCGCGGTTCGTCGCTCATGTAGACCTTTCAACTCGCCCGCTTACCGATGCTTCAACTGCGATTCAGGGGCTGGTTACTGCCTTTGACATCGACAGCGCGGTTGGTGCGCAACTGGATATTCTCGGCGAGTGGATTGGGCGAACGCGCATCGTCAGCCAGCCTATCAGTGGCGTCTACTTTTCGTTTGATACGGATGGCCTCGGCTGGGATCAGGGCATATGGCAGGGGCCGTATGACCCTGATGCTGGTTATACCAGCCTTAGCGATGACACATACCGCATCGTGTTGAAGGCAAAAATAGCGATCAATAACTGGAACGGCCAAAACGACACGCTGCCGCCGATTCTGGAAACTGCACTGGAAGGCTCAGGCCTGAAAATGCAGATCGTCGACAATCAGGACATGACCATCTCTGTGTGGGTCTTTCCGGAAGAAGATATCAGCCAGGTTTCGCTCGAACTCATCGCTGCCATTCGGCAGGGATATCTAACCGTTAAAGCTGCCGGCGTCTGGGCTGGCGACATTCAGACACCTTCAATAGAAACACCATCTGTCGGAAACCGGTTTTTTGGTTTCGATATGGACAACGAATATATCGCCGGATTTGATGATGGCGCATGGGAGAAAACACTGTAATGGCTACTAATAACTTCAAGGCCTTTGGCATTGGTGCAGGGGCTAACGTGACCAGTCAGGCAGACTATGAAGCACTTGCTGCACTGCTGACCGGATTCCAAAGTGGAAAAGCATCGTCCGCACAGATCAATAAGGCACTTCGCCAGTCTTCAACTATGGCATATGTGCTGGCCCAATTTATCTCAGATTCTACATCTGTCGACGTTCTAGACAATGGAGTTCCTGCGACCATTCTGGCCAACCTAAAAGCTGCAATGACATCACTTACTCCGGGTCGATTGCTTAACATACAGGTGTTCACCTCCAGCGGGACCTATACCAAAACACCAGGTACCAAGAAGGCTCGAGTCAAATCACTTGGTGGTGGTGGTGCAGGTGGTGGAACGGAGGTGACAACTTCAGCCCAAATTGCAGCAGCGTGGGGTGGAAACTCTGGTGCTTATGCGGAAAGCTCTCTCATTGATGTTTCATCCGTAGCATCGGTAGCTGTGACTATTGGCGCGGCTGGCATACCTGCCACCGGTGCTGCTGGAGGCGCTGGAGGCCAAAGCTCCTTTGGTAGTTATTTAATTACCCCAGGTGGAGCTGGCGGATTGATTGGATCGGCAGGTTCCGGTGTAAGTGCAGGCGTTGATATGGACACTGGATCCAACCCTTCTGGTAGCGCTTTAGCCTTTGGAACCCCAGCATCAGTCGGGGTTGGACCATTATCGTTAAGTGCTACCGTTGGCCAGGCGACGATGAAGTCAGGAAGAGGGGCCGACAGTAAATTGGGGATTGGTGGCGGCGGCATCAGGGGCGCGAACACAGCAAAATCAGCCTTTGGTTATGGTGCGGGTGGAGGTGGCTCTGCAGTAGGCCCGTCAGCAGCGGCGACCACCGCGGGTGGCGTTGGAACAAGCGGGATTATCATTGTAGAGGAGTATGCATAATGAGTTCTTACGCTCTTATCAAGGACGGCCTGGTTGCAAATGTCGTGGTATGGGATGGTAATGATGGGGTTTTTGATGATTACACAACTCATGAACTAACAGGCGATGAAGTTGTTGGCCCTGGATTTTCTGCTGTCCAGGGCAGCGATAATGATTGGGTGTTTACTGCGCCGGTAATCGAGTTGTCACCAGAAGAGCAGACTGAAATTAATCTCGTAAATGCTCAATCAGGATACGAACAAGCATCATCAGAGATTCAATCTCTGAATGAACAGATTGAAGATGAAGATTATTCGATTCAGTCGGAAGATGAACTTAAATCATCGCTGGCATCATGGACAACATACCGTAAATCTTTAAGGGCTTACATCAATGCAGGTGATGGAAGTAAGACGCTACCATCACCTCCGGATGTAAAGGCATAAGCCCTACTCTCCAGTTAAATAGCCCCAATAATCATAAGGGGCTATCTTTCAGGTGAACAATGATGTGTATATTTTGCTTTTTCTGAAGGTGAAGCTGAAAATTAGTGATAGCAATGCCACTGTAAAAAATAGCAAGTATTCGCTTTGTATTTTATCTTTAAATATAAGATAAAACAGGAAGTGAACGAAGTACATGCTTGATGCTATAGTTTTAAAGTCTAAGGGTGTTTTGTAGTTAAATGATATGGAAGTTAAAAACAATGCAGAGGCGACTATCGGTGAAAAAAATAACATGTCATTGTTATACATTGCTAGCTTGTACCTTATCAGACTTTCAACGGCTAGCATGATCAGGGATGCCGCAAGGAGCAGCGAAAGTTTTCCATAACCCTGCGTAGTGAAAAGGTCGCGCCTGATAAAAGCACCTAACGCAATTAGCGGGAATCCAAATGTTATGAAGTTCCTGTAATATAGTATTGAATACTCACTCTGAGGCATGGTGTTTTGTATAACTACTCCGATGACATACAAAGTCAATGCCAATAAGTATACCCATTTATAATTCTTTAAATAAAAATAAAAAATCATCCCAAGAATCATTGCAGGCATGAACCACATGTGCCTCCACCCCTTTAGTAGCTGGTATATTGTGCTTGCTGCAGCTCCATATATTGAGTTGCTTGCATTGTAAATATCATTAACTATGAATGGGGAGTACAAAAGACACCAAGATAAGTACAGAATCAAAAGCCTTTTTGTTGCCTTGTATAACTCGGCCTTTCCATTTTTTGTTGAAATATAATACCCAGCTGCAATAAAGAAAAAGGGGACAGCTATTCTTGCTAGCCCCTGCGTCAGAAGATATTTAAACTCATCGCCAGGTGTTATTGTATGTATGGATATAACCAAAAAGGCCATTAACACTTTAACAGCATCTAGTGAATTGCTTCTTCCTTGATTAGACATGTGAAGCCCTAATTTGCAGTTGATGTGGTTATTATGCATAAATGGTTTTGATTCGAAAGGTTTTCATGGTTCAACATCAATACAACCCCAAAAAATCCCCTTCAACGCTAATCCCATGCATCAGGCATAAAAAAGCCCCGGCGACGGGGCAGAGGTATGCCGCGCCGATCTGAGCAGGCTACGGGGTGGGTTAGGTAAGGATAGTCGCAGGGAGCTGCAGGCACAAAAAACCCGGCGCGGTGGCCGGGTGGGGAATTTCCACATTACTCAGGTTAAAGGCTTGAAATATCAATATTGTAGATTGCCATCCATGCCTCAGCCGGGTAGGAGTTCAATGGGACGGATTGATAGTGCGGCGTCAGAATCTCAACAGAGAGTTGATGATAACTGCAATAGTTTGCCAGCATTTGCCAGCTATATTTTCCAGGAATTGCGCTTTTTACATGCGCTATGGTCGCGTGCCTGAAGCCTTCACCTTTACTGTGAACATATTTATTGTGCTGCATGACATGTTGACCATAGGCTCCGCGAACTGACTTGAACTGGCCATCTTTCTTTTCAAGCATCATCTGCGCGCGCTCTGTTGCTTCCGCTTGGTCGGCAAGCTGGCGTAGAGCCTCGGCATATGTTTGCGGAACCATGTTGTACCCGCCTGTTTTGCGGATCGATGGAAGCACCTCGGACGTAACCCACTTTTTGAAGTGTTTGGCTTCCGCCTTCTGTGATCCCATCACCGCATTATACAAACCAGACTCGTTTATAAGTGTTTGATTTGTATAGTTTCGTCCATTTTGCAGGGTGTGCTTTCTTTTTTCATCATCATCAAGCCTCTCTGTCATGTTGCTTGTTTCAGCGTAACCAAGAATGTCAGCCACATCCTTAGCGACGAACCAAACCTCTGATGCTTCGTCGGTGATCGTTCTGACTGCATTTCCGTTAAAATCAAACTCATTTAGCGCAATAGCTTTACTCATTTTTTCTCCTTTTCCCGAAGGCGCATTTCCCTGAAATGAATATTCGCTCAGCTCTTAGTCTGATGCGTTGGTTGAAATATCATCATACACATTAGGATTAATCTGATCTTCATAAAAATCTCCTTGCCCTGCTGAGGCTTTACAAAAACCTCAACCGCAGTGTCTTGATCATTTCTACCGATCGATATTACTGTACTTATATACAGTAACTATTGAGAGGATAAGAGCATGGGCCGTTACTCGGAAATTCAGGGCGCGTTCCGCGACAGCATCAAGCAGGAGCAGAGCGGGCGTCGCACCGTCACCACTTCGGACTTCATCGCCAATCTGGAGCAGATTAATTACATATGGACGCTGGACCAGGCTAACCGCTGGATAGAGCATCAGCAGTACTTCCGAGACATTACGCCTGACCACGGCAACAACCGCGTGTTCCAGCTGTTCAATCCGAACGGCCCTTACTGATGGGCTTCCCTTCACCGGCGAAGGATTACCTCGAGCACAACATCGACCTGAACGAGATTATGGTGTCGAGGCCGGCGGCTACCCTTTTCGTTCCAACGTGCGACGGCATGGTGCTGGTCGATAAGTCGCTGAAGCCAAATGTGGGAGATCTGATTTATTTCGAACTATATGGTACGTGCCAGCTTGGCCGGTTAGAGCGGAGTCACATCGCGTGCCCGGATGGCGAGACGCTGGAAGGCTAAGTGTTGAATGACGTGACTGTGATCGGCGTGCAGACGTGAGGAGTGATATCGGCGCGGGAGGATAACCGGCCGACGATTTAAGTGGGGCATACGTGGGGCAAAAAATTACCGCAAATCGATGTTACTAC
Organism: Pantoea sp. GM_Pan_4; assembly: GCF_026541005.1. Lineage (NCBI taxonomy): Bacteria > Pseudomonadati > Pseudomonadota > Gammaproteobacteria > Enterobacterales > Erwiniaceae > Pantoea > Pantoea sp. GM_Pan_4. The sequence continues at coordinate 51,066 of NZ_JALNUZ010000003.1, read as the reverse complement.
GTGCTGAGTAGCGAATCGACTTGCGGTAAGACTTTGACAAAAACCGTGATACCAGATTACTTCACACGACTACCGATTTGTTACCTTCTCTCGTCTGCAGAGCGAAGAGTGGCAGCGAACCGGCGATCTGCTGGGTTCAATTCTGCGCGACAGCACATCCACGCCGCGTCAGCGCTTGCATCAGCTGACCTGGGCGTTCCTCAACTCGGAGTGTGAAGAGGCGGCGATGCGCACCGCACTGAATGATGCCGCGCCGCTTTACCGGGATGCGCCGGAAGTGCAGGCCGCGCGCGCCAATGGCGAGAATGTGATGTGCGAATTTCTGCAACAGCTGCTGCCGCAGCGGGACGCGGCTGAGGTGGCGCGGGCGGCGGATTTAATCAACAGCACGCTGGGTGACGTCGGCAAGCATTTTTCCGAATCGCCGCGCAGCGCAGCAGAAATTCAGGCTTATGCGCGCGATATGGCAGACATGTTCTGTGCCTGGATCAGAGAAAAAGGGGCCGAATTGCAGTAAAAAATGGGCTGGAAATCTCTGAAAGCGGTTAACAAACTCATTATTCACATTCTCATTAATCCACACCGCGAGTAAGCTTGATAAAACCTTGGTTAAGCCGGATGGATTGACGGCACACAGAGACGGGAGAGCATGATGGCAGTAAAAATGATTGCGGTGGATATGGATGGGACATTTCTCGATGACAATAAGCAGTACAACGCGCAGCGTTTTGCGCGCCAGTACGCGCTGCTGAAGGAGAAAGGCATCCGTTTCGTGGTCGCCAGCGGCAATCAGTATTATCAGTTGCAGCACTATTTTCCCGCTATCAAAGATGAGATCGCCTTCGTGGCTGAAAACGGTGCCTGGGTGTCCGACAGCAACGAAGAAATTTTCTGCGGCGAGCTGGCGCCGGAACGTGTTCATCAGGTGCTGGATATTCTCGCCAAAGAACCGGAAATCAGCACCGTGGTGTGCGGTCGCAACGGCGCCTATGTGCACAAGTCAATGCCGGATGAGGTGGTCGCCATGCTGGCCAATCACTATCGCCGGCTGGAGAAGCGCGACAGCCTGTACGATATCGACGATACCATTTTCAAGTTTTCGCTGAATCTGGCACACGAAGGTGTCGAGGCGCTGCTGGCGCGTCTGCACAGCGAACTGAACGCGATTGAAAACATCATGCATCCGGTCTCAAGCGGATTTGGCTTTGTCGATTTAATCATTCCCGGCTGTCATAAGGCGCACGGCATCGCGCTGCTGCAGGAGAAGTGGGGCATTGATGATTGTGAAGTGCTGGCGATTGGCGACAGCGCCAACGACATCGAAATGCTGCGCCAGGCCTGTTACAGCTTTGCCATGGCCAACGCCGCTGCACCGGTGGCAGCCGTCGCGCGTTATCGGACGGAAAGTAATAACGACGAGGGCGCTCTCAACGTCATCGCCCGCCTGCTGGCACGCGAAACGCCGTTTGGTTAACGGTCACCGGATCGATCCACGAACCGCGGCGCTATTCAGTGTGGGATAAATCGCGCCGCGACGAACAGTATGCGACCCGCGCGTGGTTATTCACTGGCGGATGACGCTGCAGGGCGGGCGTTTTCCGCCGGCGTGCCGCCTGCCGCGCGAAGGTTAGCTTCCATCTCATCCAGTGCCGCCTGGTTTTCTAATCCCCACTGATACATCTGCTCAATCGGCCGGGCGAAGGTCATCCCCAGTGCGGTCAGCCGGTAATCCACTTTCGGTGGAATCACTTCGTAAACCTGACGCTCAATTAAGCCGCGCTGCTCCAGCTCTTTCAGTGTCTGAAACAGCATTTTTTTCGAAATCCCCTGCAGGCTACGCTGCAGTTCACCGGTTCGGGCGCGCTGTCCCGGCCAGTGATACAACGCGTGCAGCACCATCGTGCTCCATTTCACCGAAAACAGGTCCATCAGACGGCGCGGTGGCGAATCCGCATAGAAAAACAGTTTGCCATCAATCCAGACAGGCATCGCACTCTCCTTTATGGTCACCAAATGGTGACTACTATCAATTCTGCACCGCGTTGATTATAGTCTGCCGCCTTCATTCAGCCCACACCAGAATTTGAGGAAGGCACCATGAAAATTAACGCACTGGTGGCACAGGATGCAGCGCAACCGCTCGCTGCCGGCCAGATTACCTTGCGTCCGCTGCAGCAGCAGGACGTAAAAATTGAAATTCTTTACTGCGGCGTATGCCATTCCGATTTGCACATGGCACGCAATGAGTGGGCGGTCAGTCGTTATCCGCTGGTGCCGGGCCACGAGATCGTTGGACGCGTGCTGGAGACCGGAACTCAGGTTACGCGCTTCAAAGCCGGTGATGTGGTCGGTGTGGGCGTGATGGTGGATTCCTGCCGTGCCTGCCACTTCTGCCAGCAGCAGGAAGAGCAGTACTGCGAAGCGGGCTTCACCGCCACTTACAACGGCATCGATAAATACACCGGCGACAGCACCTGGGGCGGCTACGCGCAGAATGTGGTGGTCGATCAGCATTTTGTCGTGTCGATTCCGCACAATCTGGCGCTGGCGGGCGTGGCACCGCTGCTGTGTGCGGGCGTAACGGTGTGGTCACCGCTGCGCCATTTTGGCGTCAAAGCCGGCGATAACGTCGGGGTGGTGGGGCTGGGTGGTTTGGGCCACATGGCGGTAAAACTGGCCAGCGCATTGGGCGCCGAGGTAACCCTGTTTACTACCTCACCGGAAAAAGGCGCTGACGCACGTCGTCTTGGTGCGACGCGCGTGGTGGTGTCGCGTGATGTCGCGCAGATGGCGGCATGCCAGACCTCGCTTGATTTCATCATTGACTGCGTGGCGGCACCGCACGATCTCGATCCTTACCTCGCGACGCTGAAGACCAATGGCCGTCTGGTGCTGGTCGGCATTCCTGACCAACCGCATCAGTCGCCGAACGTCACGCCGCTGGTGTTTCGCCGTCTGAGCATCAGCGGTTCATCCATCGGTAGCATTAAAGAGACTCAGGAGATGCTGGATTTCTGCGGCGAGCATAACATCACGGCAGATATTGAGCTGATCGCCGGTGAAGAGATCGAAACGGCCTTCGCGTGTATGCTAAAGGGCGAGGTGAAGTACCGTTTCGTCATTGATATGCTGGCAACTCGCTGGTAATTGCCCACCATGGCTGGCGATTTCAGGCTGAAATCGCCGGCTTTGCTATGAATAGGCTACTCTGGCAGGACCGCTTTTATGACACAGCACATTTTCGCCCCGCAACAGTAAATAATTCCCGTTACGGTCCGATAACCCCTTCTGCAGACTCAACAAAAACAACAATGACAGGAGCGAGACATGGGACTGGTCTCCCGATTACGGAATGTGCGCATTACGCGCAAGCTGGCGGCGGGCTTCGGCATCGTCCTGCTGCTGGTGGCGCTGGCCACAGCGCTCAGCGTGCAACGATTCAACCAGATTCACGACATCTATCAGAAAACCAATCTGATTTATGACATCAACATTGAAGTCTTTCAGGCCAAAATCAATCGTCTTAAATATCTGTATGGCGAGGACAAAGCGGGCGACACCATGACGGATTACGTCACGCACGCTCAGCAACTGACGCAGCAGGCCCAGCAGTTGCCGTGGACGGCGGACGCCAGAGGGTTGCTCAACGATGTCGCCAGCCATCTTGCTCGTTTCCAGCACAGCATCACCGCCATGACACAGGCAACCCGACAGCTCAACGATCTGCGCAGCCAGCTGGACGCGCTGAGCCAGCAGGACATGACGTCGCGCTATACCGGGCTAATCCGGACACCCGTCAGCACACCCGAACTCACCAACCAGATATATCAGCTGCTGTTTGCCATCAGTAATGTGCGCGAAGAGGCCTGGGCGCTGCGCTTCAACGTCAGCGAGGCACTGCGCAATAAACTGGAACATGATTTTCAGCGCGCCGGGCAGGACCTGGACGCGCTACTGACTCAGCTGCCAGCGGAGCAGCAGGGCGGATTTAGTGCGCTATGGCAGGATACCGAACGTTTTAAAGATCTGAGCCTGCAGGCGGCAGCGATTTACGGCCAGCTGCGTGTCGCGGAAAACACCGTCAAAGTGGCGGGCGATAACAGCAGCGCGGCGATCAAACAGATCATCGCCTTGGTTAAGGCGCGTAACGATGAACTGGCTAACGGGTCAGCGGCGCTCTCGCTGCTGATTGGCAGCCTGGCGATAGTGCTGGGCGTGCTGGTGGCCTGGACCATCATCCGGCAGATTACGCGCCCGGTGTTTCACAACCTCGCGCTGGCGGAACGCATTGCCAGCGGCGACCTCAGCTCGCAGTTTGTCACTAATCGCCAGGATGAGCTCGGCCAGCTCACCTCTGCCATGGGACGCATGAATGCGCGATTGCGCGGTATGATTGGCGAGGTGCTGCACAGCGTCAGCAATGTGTCGCAGGCTGCCAGCACCATACATCAGGGCAACCTCGAGTTGTCGTCGCGCACCGCCCAGCAATCGGCTGCGGTGGTGGAAACCGCTGCCAGCATGGAGCAGCTGACCGCCACGGTGAAAAATAATGCCAGCAATGCGCGTCTCGCCAGCCAGATCGCGGCGGAAGCGACGCATAACGCCAGTCAGGGCGGTATTGCGGTGCACAACGTCGTCAGCACCATGGGCGAGATTTCTGATAGTTCTAAGAAAATTGCCGAGATTACTGCGGTGATCAACAGCATCGCCTTCCAGACCAACATCCTGGCGCTCAACGCGGCGGTTGAAGCCGCCCGCGCCGGCGAGCAGGGCCGAGGCTTTGCCGTGGTCGCCAGCGAAGTGCGTAATCTGGCCCAGCGCAGTGCCGGAGCCGCGAAAGATATTGAACGACTGATTGGCGAATCGGTGGGACGAATCAGCAACGGCCATCAGCAGGTGGCGCGCGCGGGTGAAACGATGGAGCAGATTGTCAGTAGCATCGCACGCGTAAATGAAATCATGGCGGAGATCTCGGCTGCTTCTGATGAGCAGAGCCGCGGCATTGAGCAAATCGCGCGCGCGGTAGGTGAGCTGGACGGTACTACCCAGCAAAATGCGTCGCTGGTCAGCGCGTCATCCCATTCCGCACAGGCGCTGGAAGAGCAGGCATTCATGCTGCAGCGGCTGGTCAGCCAGTTCCGTTTGCAAGGCGCTGTAAGCTAAAAACACGCACAGCGGCAGCGAACTTCACCCGCTGGCCGCTGCTGCTATTGGCGGCAAAGCGCTGTTATTTGCGTGTGCGCCAATGTGCAAGGTGAAAATTCTTAAAAAAAGTCGCCGCAGGGCGACTTTTTCCCGATACACTGCCATTTTTGTCGACCTGAATTTTCCCGTGAATGAATTACTACTCGCCTGATGAAAACCATTTGAAGCGCCGGTCAAAACGCTTCGTTCGTCGTATGTTCATCATGCGTCAGCTCGGCACGATCCTCTGTTTCTTTCCGATTCTCTCAGTGCTACTGGAAATGCAGCGCGGACTGGCATTCAGCGCGCTGCTGTTTGTGAACGCCTTTTTCTGGCCATGGCTGGCGTATCAGCGTGCGCTTCGTGCCGAAGACTCAACTGGTACCGAACGCCAGAATTTGACGCTGGATGCCGCTTTCGGCGGAATCTGGGTAGCGCTGATGGCGTTAAGCCCGATGCCCTCTTTTGTCATCATGGCGGTGCTGGCATCGGATCGCTATGCCGCTGGCGGCGGCGCGCAACTGATTGCCGCAATACAGGCATTTTTGTGCGGGTTTATTATGGTGTGGCTGCTGGATGGCACCAGCGTACATCTGGCGTTCAGCACGCAAACCGTCTGGCTGACGCTGCCGCTGGCCACCTGTTACATGCTGGTACTCAGCGTGGCTTCCTACAATCTCACCTGGCATTTACGCACCCGCAACCGTGAACTGGAGCGCATCGCGCTGATGGATCCCGGCCTGAAAATCCCTAATCGGCGCCTGTTTGAGCGGCGGCTGGAGAGTGAGTTTCTCAGCACGCGGCGCGGCGATAGCAGCGGCTATCTGCTGTTGCTGGATGTCGATCACTTCAAAGTGGTCAATGATAGCTGGGGTCATGAGGCGGGCGATTTTCTGCTGGCCGAGATCTCGGCGCTGCTGCGCAACTATGTCGGGCTGCAGGACATTCCGGCGCGTTTTGGCGGCGATGAGCTGGGTGTCATCGTGCATCAGGCCAGCGATGAATCGGTGGTGGAACTGGCCGAAAGGCTAAAAGAGAAGATTGCCCAGCTGCGCTTACCGGCCTCGGCAGAGTTTCGCTGCTCGGTCAGTATCGGTATTGCGCCTGCGGTTAGCGCCGAATCATTAAGCGACTGGCTGCGCCATGCGGATGAAGCGCTGTATGAAGTGAAGCGCGCCGGGCGCAACGGCGTGCGACTGTGGCAAACGCCGCTGGCCCGCGCATCATAATCAGAAAAACTCAGGATCGCAGTTTACCGGAAAATTCAGCGAGTTAGCGATGAAGCAGGCTTCGTGTGCCTTATGATGCAAGGCCCGCGCGCGATCGGCATCCGCTGGGTCGCGCAGTTTAATGCGCGGCTTCAGCGTGACATCGGTGAAGCGGCCACGCGCCCCCTCGACCATGTTCCCTTCGGCAGCATCTTCATACTCCTCCACCACAATGCCGGCATCGGCGCACAGGTGTAAATACCACAGCTTATGGCAGGCCGCCGCAGACGCCAGCAGCAATTCCTCAGGATTCCAGCGCGTTGTATCCCCACGAAATGCCGGATCGGCACTCAGCAAAATGGGCGGTTTACCGGGTGCCTGTAATTCACTGTCACGATCGTAAGCGGTATAAGAAGCTGTGCCATCGCCGCGATTGCCGCTCCAGCGAAGGTGAATCTGGTAATGGTGCTGCCGTGCTGCCATGGGAAATGTCCTGTTCAGTGAGATCACCTTAGCGGTTGTTATTCACAACGTTCGCTACGTTTTGGTGCAAATTAATAAGGTGCGCGTCGATGCGCATCTGAAACACCTTACAGTAAAACATCTACGTAATCAGCGTATCTCATTGACATACATAAAGTGTTCAGTGCTGAAACGGTGATGCGCAAGAATCACCGGCGTGGCGCTTTGATCAAATGAAACCTCATCGATCACCATCACCGCGTGCGGCAGAGCAAGTTCCAGCAGGCTGGCATCTTCTTCTGTAGCGAGCGTGGCGCTGATCTGCTCGCGTACCGCCGCAACACGCACATCGTACTGCTCAAACAGGTAGCGATACAGCAACTGCGGTAGCTGTTCCGCCGGCGGAAAGTCGGGCAGACGCGCGGCGGGCAGCACCAGCGTTTCATGCATGGCCGCAATGCCCTTCACCCGGCGCAGGCGTTTCAGGCGAATCACTGCGTCACCCGCTGCGATCTGCAGCTTATCGGCCTCGTCGGCGCTGGCGCGGCTGTGCTGATACTCCAGCAGTCGCGTTTCCGACTGCAGCAAACCGCCCGATTTGTCATGCAGACGAAAATAGTGAAAGAAATGGCTGAGGTTATGCAGCGGCGCCCAGCCGGTCACCACCGTGCCGGTTTTGCGCCGGCGCATCAGCATCCCTTCCGTCGTAAGCGCCGCCAGCGCTTTGCGCACCGTACCGACCGAGACACCGAACTTCGCCGCCAGACTGTTTTCACTGGGCAAAATGGTGCCTGCTGGCAGTTCGCCCTGCAGGATGGATTCACTGATATGGCGCTTCACTACTTCGTACAGCGGAGCGCCTTCGCCTTCGTTCAGGCGACTGAATTGAGGAACGTCGTGCGCGTCATAGTTTTTTTGCATGTTTCCGATTACCGATTGACCCCAGCTGTTCATTTGCATTATCTATAAACTATATAGAAATACAATAAGTGAACAGTTTATGCAGGAAAATTCATCACTACAGCGCGCTCTGACCCATATCGCCGACGATCAGGCGCAGATTCTTGACGATCTGCAACGCATGCTGGCGGTGGATACCTGCTTCCCGCCCGGACTGGGTTACGCAGCATTCGCCGACCTGCTGAGCACGATGCTGCAGCCGATGCATTTTGATTTGCAGCGCGTTTCGGTGCCCGACGCGCTGTGGCAGACGCCGGATGGCAGCGCGCAGGGCGAGCGGGTGAATCTGCTGGCCGCGCTGGATGCCGGCGCGGCTGAGAACTGCAACCTCTACTTCCACACCGATACGGTCCCGGCCGGCGATGGCTGGCGCTTTCCGCCGCTGGCACTCAGCGTGACGGACGACAAGCTGTTCGGACGCGGTGCGGCGGATATGAAAGGCACCATCGTGGCCGCGCTGGCTGCGGTGCGGGCCGCGCAGCGCTATCAGCTCAGGCTGCGCTATAACCCGGTATTTTTACTCTGTACCGACGAAGAGGGCGGTCTCTATCCCGGCATCCGCTATCTGGCCGAACAGCAGTTATTCCACGGCCACCTGCTGAGCTTTAACGGCGGCGCGGTGCCGCGCATCTGGGCCGGCTGTTTTGGCAGTATCGACATCAAAATTATCGTCAGCGGTCGCTCGGCGCACTCCGGCGATCCGCTGCAGGGTATTAACGCCATTGAGGCTGCGCTTCCGCTGATGAATGCGCTGTATCAGCTGAAAGGCGAGGTGGAACAGCGGGTTTCGGCAATGCCCGCGCCGCCGCACTATCAGGGCCAGCCGCTCACCGCTTTACTTACGCTGGCCGCCGCGCACGGCGGCAGTAAAGGCTCCACCATTCCGGAACGCTTCGAGCTGCTGGTTAATCGCCGTTATGCACCGGAAGAGCCGTTTGCCGACGTGTGGCAGGAGCTGACGCAGTGCGTGGATAAGGCGATGCAGGGCAGCGCCGCCAGCGACGTCACGCTGCAACTGATTGGCCATCTGGCGCCAGTCGCCGATCCCACCGGTCCGCACTGGCCGCGCTGGCAGGCGGCGCTCAGCCAGGGCTTCGGCTTCCCGCCAGCAGAATTCAAAGCCTGGGGATCCGCCACCAGCTCGGATATGGGCTGGGTACAGCAGGCCGGCATTCAGGAAATTCTGCTGGGCGGACTTGCCCGTCCCGATAACCGCATTCATGCCGCCGATGAATACACCACGATGGCAGATGTTATTGCACTTTCGCAGTCGATTCTGGCGTATCTCGCCAATGATTTTCAGCCAACCCAGGGTAATTAATAAACCAACGAGGAACAGAAGATGTGCGCCATGAAAGGGTTAAACCGCAGACAGTTTATCGCCAGTTCAACCGCCCTGACCGGAGCGGCGCTGCTGCCCTGGTCATTCAGTGCCTCGGCTGCCGCCGTTGCCAGCGCGACCCCGGGCGGCACGCCGCGTAAAGGTGGCGTATTGCGCATCAGCGTTGACCAGGCGGTCAGCGTGCTCAATCCCCATCAGGTGCGGGTTAATCCGGAATATCTGGTGGCAGAGTTGCTGTACAGCGGCTTAACCCGCCTGACGCAGGCGATGAAAGCGGAAGCCGATCTGGCGCAGTCCTGGCAGCCGAACGACGACTTAACCCAGTGGACCTTCACCCTGCGGCCCGATCTGCGCTTCAGCGACGGTTCGCCGCTCACCGCAGCGGATGTGGTCGCCAGCCTGCAGGCGCTGCTGGACCCGAAAAACGCCTCACCGGCGCTGCACAACATCGGCCCGATTAAAACGGTAAGCGCCAAAGACAACAACACCATCCTGATTGAGACCGAGGCGCCTTATGCCGATCTGCCGGTGATGCTGGCCTATCCGGATGCCAAAATCATCCCGGCGCATATCGCGCAGGGGCAGTACGACAAGCTGAGTAGCGCCTCGCTGGGGGCCGGGCCGTTCCAGCTGGTGTCTTACGATCCGGAACGCAAAATCGTGGTGAAACGCAACCCGCACTATTACGACGCCACGCGGCCATATCTGGATGGCGTGGAAGTAGTGGTGTATCCCGACGCTATCGCTGAAAGCTCCGCGCTGATTGCCGGCGATACCGATCTGATGCTGAGTGCGCAGTCGAGCGAGTTCGCCCGCTTAGCCAAATCGGCGGGCGTGCTGCCGCTGCGCGTGGCGTCCGGCCAGTTTCTTAACGTCAACATGGGCTGCGATCAAAAGCCGTTTAGTGATGTGCGCGTCCGCCAGGCGCTGGCGTTATGCGTGGACCGCCAGGCATCGGTGGATTTTGTCGCAGACGGGCTGGGATCGCCGGGTAACGACACGCCGATCAACGCCGCTTATCCGTATTACGCGCAGCTGACGCAAAAAGCGCTGGACTACAGCAAAGCCAAAGCACTGCTGGCGGAGGCCGGTTATCCGAATGGGCTGGATTTAACGCTCATCGCCTCGGACAAACCGTCAACCCGCACCCAGCTGGGAATTGCCCTGCGGGAGATGGCGAAACCGGGCGGTTTCCGTATCAATGTGCAGACCATGGCGCACAGCACCTATCTCGATCAGGTGTGGAAGAAGGGCAATTTCTACGTCGGCTTTTACAATATGCAGCCGACGCCAGATGCGGTGTTTTCTCTGCTCTATACCTCAACGGCGGCGTGGAACGAAACGCGCTGGAACAATGCGGCTTTCGACGGTGCGGTGATGGCGGCGCGTGAAACCAATGACGAAACGCTGCGCACCCAGCTGTACGGCAAAGCCCAGCAGCTGATGCACGACGAGGTGCCCTCGTTAATCCCGACCTTCTTTGATTTGCTGGCTGCCAGTCGTGAGCACGTGGCGGGCTATCATCTGCATCCGCGCGGTGCGGTGTTCCGCCTCGATCATGTCTGGCTGACCGCTAACGCGCCAAAGCGCAGCCTGTAAGGAGCGACCGTGACAGCAAGTTACCTGCTTAAACGCCTGCTGCTGATGATTTACACGCTGCTGGTGGTGTCGCTGCTGGTGTTCGGCATCACTCAACTGCTGCCCGCCGATGCCGCGGTCACGCTGCTGGGACAAAACGCCACGCCGGAAGCGCTGGCGGCGGTGCGGGCGCGGCTTGGGCTGGATGCGCCCGCCTGGCTGCAATACTGGCACTGGCTGACGCAGGCGTTGCAGGGCAACTTTGGCGTGTCGATGCGCAATGGCCTGGCGGTCGGGCCAACGCTGCTGACCGCGCTGTCGCGCTCGCTGCTGCTGGCGCTGTGCGCCCTGTTACTGATGCTGGTGATCGCCATTCCGCTCGGCATCTGGGCGGCCGTGCGGCGCGGTAAGACCGCCGATGTGCTGGTCAGCGTGATCTCGTATATGGGCATCTCGTTTCCGGAATTCGTCACCGCCACGCTGGTGCTGCTGCTGTTTGCCGATGTCTGGCAGATTCTGCCCGCCACCGGCTACGTGCCGCTCAGCGAAAATTTTATCAGCGGTATTCAGCACCTGATTCTGCCGTCGATCACCGTTGCGCTGATTCTGGTGGCACACGTTTCGCGCATGGTGCGCTCGGAAATGGTTGACGTGCTGCACACCGACTACGTTCGCGCCGCGTGGCTGAAAGGCCTGTCGCGCCGGCGCATCCTGTGGCGCCATGCGCTGCGCAATGGCCTGTTGCCCACCATCACCATTGTGGCGCTCGACGTCGGCTATCTGCTGGGCGGGATTGTGGTGGTGGAGGAGATTTTTGCCATTCCCGGTATTGGCCGGGAGCTGATTGTCGCGGTACAGGCGCGCGATCTGCCCACTATTCAGGCCGGCGTGATGATCCTCGCGGCAACCTATGCCGTGGTGAATTTCCTTGCGGATTTGGCCTACGTCATGCTCGATAAGCGGATTTCCTATGCCTGAAATACTGAAACGATTACTGCGCTCGCCGCAGGGTGCGGCGGGTGTGCTGATTCTGCTGCTGGCGCTGCTGATGGTAGCGGGCGGCGCGCACGTGGCACCGTTTGATCCGGAGTCGATTTCGATTCTGACGCGTTATCGCCCGCCCAGCGCGGAACACTGGTTCGGCACCGATCAGCTGGGGCGCGACATTTTCAGCCGGGTGCTGGTCGGCGCGCGGTCCACCATTTTGCTGTCGCTGCTGGCGACCGCGCTCGCGATGGTTATTGGCTCAGTACTGGGCACCGCCAGCGCCTACCTTGGTGGCAAAGTGGATGAATTCCTGATGCGCACCATGGATGCGGTGATGGCGATTCCCAGCCTGCTGTTTGCACTGCTGATTGTCAGCACCCTGGGGCAGAGCAGCATGAACGCCGTGCTGGCCATCACCATCGCCTTCGTGCCGGGCATGGTGCGCATTGCGCGCAGCGTGGCGCTGGCGGCGCGTCAGCAGGACTACATCAGCGCCGCCATCGCGCGCGGCGAAGCGGGTTACTACATCATTCTGCGCGAAATGCTGCCGAACATTCTCGCGCCGATCATCGTGGAAGCCACTATTCGCGTGGCATTCGCCATCATGCTGTTTGCCACGCTGAGCTTTCTCGGCCTCGGCGCGCAGCCGCCCGAGCCGGAGTGGGGGCTGATGGTGTCCGAAGCGCGCAGCTATTTCTTTAAAGCACCGTGGATGATGATGATCCCCGGTCTGGCTATCGCGCTGGTGGCGATTGGCTTCAACCTGCTGGGCGATGGCCTGCGTGATGTGTTAAATCCAGGGAGCCACAAATGAAGAGTCCGCACAACCCGGTGCTGTCGGTGGACAATTACAGCCTCGATTATGCGTTAGCGCGCGGCCATTCGCTGCCGGTACTACGCGATATCACCCTGCAGGTGATGCCGGGCGAAGTGCTGGGGCTGGTAGGGGAATCCGGCTCCGGCAAGACCACCCTCGGCTGGGCGATCATGCGCTGGCTGGCCAGTAACGCACGCGAGCAGGCGGGTGATATCCGGCTGAACGGCGAAAGCCTGCTGCAGTTGCCAGCGCACCAACTGATGGCGCTGCGCGGTAAAAAGCTTGGCATGATTTTTCAGGATCCCAGCGCGTCGCTGAACCCGACGCTGACGCTGGGTGAACAGGTCACCGAAGTGCTGCGCCGTCATCGTGGGCTGTCAGCGCGCGAAGCGCAGCAGCTGGGGGAATCGCTGCTGCGCGATGTCGAGCTAAAGCACCCGGCACGCATGATGCAGCGCTATCCGCATCAGGTTTCCGGCGGTGAGAAGCAGCGCATCCTGATCGCTACCGCCTTCGCCTGCCAGCCGGACTGCCTGATTTTTGATGAGCCGACCACGGCGCTGGACGTCATCAGCTCGGCGCAAATCCTCGATCTTTACGAGCGACTGCGCGCCGAGACCGGCGTCGCGTCGCTGTATATCTCACACGATCTGGCGCTGGTGGCGAAAGTGGCCGACCGCGTGTGCGTGCTGGAGCAGGGCCGCATCGTCGAGCAGGCCGCGACGCGCACGCTGTTCAGCGCACCCGCGCATGCGTATACGCGCAAACTGATTGCCGCGGTGCCGGACCCGCAGCATCGGCTGGTCGCGGATACGGCCGGCGGTCAGCCGCTGCTCAGCCTGCAGGCGCTGACGATTGATTATGGCCAGCACGGCGTGCTCGATCGGCTGCTGAAACGGGAGGCGAACACGACGCGGGCCGCCAATGCGGTTTCGCTGACGGTGCATCAGGGCGAAATTCTCGGCGTGGTCGGCGAGTCCGGTTCGGGTAAATCTTCACTCGGTAAGGCGATAACCGGCCTGGTGCCGTTCACTGGCAGCATCGACTTCTGCGGCTCGACGTTATTTGGCCGCGCGCAGATGGACCCGGCGTATCGCCGTCGCGTGCAGATGATTTTTCAGCATCCGGACGCGTCACTCAACCCGCGCATGACCGTCGGCGAGATCATTGCGCGTCCGCTGCGGCTGTATGGACTGCCACCGGGAGAAAGCGAGGCGCAGGCTGTGGCGCGTCTGCTGCAGGAAGTGCGGCTGCCCGCGGAATTTGCCAGCCGCTATCCACACGCGCTGTCGGGTGGGCAAAAGCAGCGCGTAGCGATTGCGCGCGCCTTCGCTAACCCGCCGGACCTGGTGATTTGCGATGAAATCACGGCGGCGCTGGATGTGTCGGTGCAGGCCACCATTATTGAGCTGCTGCTGGAGCTGCGCCGTCGCTACGGCACGGCGTATCTGTTCATCACCCACGATCTCAATCTCATCCGCCAGATCGCTCATCGCGTGGCGGTGATGTATCGCGGCGATGTGGTGGAAGTGCTGCCCGGCGAGAATATGCGGGCGCAGGCACAGCATCCTTACACCCGTGCACTGCTTGATGCCGTGCACATCCCTGATCTGACCCAATCCGTGGCATAACGAGAAGCGCATGAACCCTGAAGAGTTAATTCATCACATCGATCGTGAATACTGCCTCGCTTTCCTGGCAAAAATGGTGCAGCACAAAAGTTACAGTGCCACCGAGGGCGAGCGCGAATTAGCCCGCTATATGGCAGAACAGATGGCGCAGCTGGGGCTGGAGACGGAACTGCAGCCGGTGGCCGGCGATCGGCTGAACGCCATCGGGCGGCTGGCCGGCAGCGGAGGCGGCCACAGCCTGTTGTTCAACGGTCATCTTGATACTAACCCGGTCACCGAAGGCTGGACCGTCGATCCCTGGGCGGGAAAAATCGACGATCAGTTTATTTACGGTATCGGCGTTTCTAACATGAAAGCGGGCGATGCCGCCTATTTCTGCGCGCTGAAGACGTTGATTGATGCCGGCGTGAAGCTCAGGGGCGACGTGATCCTCACATACGTGGTCGGCGAGTTACAGGGCGGCATCGGTACGCTGGCGGCGATTGAGCAGGGCGTACGCGCCGACTATTTCATCAATGCCGAACCCACGGATTTACAGGCACTGACCATGCATGCCGGCTCGCTGATGTTCACCATTGAACTGACCGGCGATACGCGCCATCTGTCAAAGCGTGAGGAGGCGGTCGACGCGATTGCGGCGGCGGTCGAACTGATTCCGCAGATCAATAACATCACCTTCAGCGGAGCGAAAGGCGCAGAACACCGCAAAATTAACCGTGGCCATATTGGCACCGTACACGGTGCGCTGGGGCGTGATTTGCAGGAGTGGCGGCCGCCGCAGGTCGCAGATTTTGTCCGCCTGAAAGGTTCCGCCCGCTTTGCGCCGGGGCAAACGGTGGACGGCGTGCTGGCCGATCTACAGGCCCTGCTGGATGCACTGTGCCAGCGTTATCCGGGTCTGCAGGCGCAGCTGTTCGATGACGGCCTGCGCGATAAACCCACCATGCTGCCGTTTGAGGTGTCGCCGGAATCGCCAATCGTTAAAGCGGTCAATCGCGGCTGGCAGACTGTGCGCGGCACGCCGCAGCCCACCGGGGTGATCACGCCGCCCGCCTTCTACGGTACCGATGCGGCGCACCTGTATCAGCATGCGGGCATGGAGGGCATCGTGTGCGGTCCCGGCGGCAAGTACAACACCATGCCGGACGAGCGCGTCGAGATCAGTGAGTTTCTCGATATGGTGCGCATCTATTTGCTGGCCATCCTCGACATCTGCCAGCCGGTTGAACCGGCGTCATGATCGCCGACGCGCTGTCACGGCTGCGCAGCGCCATGCGCGCCGCCGACATCGAGGTGATGCTGATCGATCATGGCGAACTGCTGGCATGGTTAACAGGTTATACCGTGTCGGAAACGCGTTATCGTGCCTGTCTGGTGCCGTTGCAGGACGAACCGTGGATGGTGCTGCGCCAGCTGGATGCCGCGCCGTGCCGCGCGCAGTCACCGCAGCTGGCGATTGACGCGTACCGTGATGAAGACGATCCGTGGCTGGCGGTGGCGCAAAGCCTGACGCGGCGCGGCTATCAGCGGGCGCAGCTGGGCGCGGATTATGCATCCTACGGCATGACGGTACACAGCTGGCAGCAGCTGGCGCGCCATCTGCCCGGGGTGCGCTGGTGTGATGTCAGCGGCCTCAGCGACCGGCTGCGCAGCGTTAAATTTCAGGCTGAAATCGCCAGCTTACGCCAGGCCGCCGGCATTGCCGATGCCACGCTGGCCCAGCTGAGTGCGCAGGTGCAGGGCGGCTGGCGCGTGCGTGATGTCGCCGCGCTGGCGGCGGCACAATTTCTGCGGCTCGGTGCTGACAGCGGTGAAACCGGACCGATTGTTATCGCCAGCGGCGACAGCGGATTTTTGCATGCCAGCGGCCATGAGCAGCATCTGCAACCGGGCGATGTAATGCACGTTGAGCTGATCCCTAAAGTGCGGCACTACAGCGCGCGCCTGATGCGTCCGCTGATTGTCGGTGAAATCTCTGCGGCGCGCGCGGCGCTGGCACAACAGCTGATCGCCATTCAGGATCGCCAGCTACGGGCGATGAAGCCGGGCGTAGCGGCCTGCACGGTGGATGCCGTCGCGCGTGAGGCGGTGCTCAGCGCCGGGCTGCGTGAGAATTACAGCAACATCACCGGTTATGCGCTGGGTCTGTATACGCGCACCCCGCGTCCAAGCGATTTCAGTTGCTGTTTTCATCCTCAGGCGCCGTGGTTACTGGAGGAAAACATGGTATTTCACATGTATATTTCAGCGCAGGGCCTCGCCTTCAGTGAAACCGTGCGCGTCACGGCACAGGGCGCAGAGCGACTCACCACGCTGCCACGCCAGCCATTTACGCTGCCGGCTAACAATTAACAGGATGATGTACAGTGCAGGACGTTGAATTAATTGATTTGGCTGCCACCTTGCCGGGCCTGATGTTTGATCTGAAATACGCCACCGCCGATAACATCGCCGGGTATGCCATTTATCGCGACGCGCAGGCGCTGCTGCATCCGGATGCCGCCGCCGCGCTGCGCCGCAGCTGCGATATCGCCCGGCTGGCGGGATTTCGCCTGCTGGTGCTGGACGCGTATCGTCCGCAGCAGGCGCAGTGGCACTTGTGGGATGCCTGTCCGGACGCGGATTATGTGGTGCCACCGGCGCGGGGCTCGAATCACAGCCGCGGCGTGGCGATCGATGTGACGCTGGTGGATGAGGCGGACAACATTCTGGAAATGGGGACCGGGTTTGACGACATGTCTGCTGAGTCGCACCCGTTCCATCCCAACGTGCCGCAGCAGGCGCAGCGCCATCGCCTGTTGCTGAACGCCATCATGCTCGGCGGCGGTTTTGTCGGGATGCCCACCGAATGGTGGCACTTTGAACTGCCGGATGCGCAAAACTATCCGCTGCTCAGCGATCGCTTTGCCTGCGTCAGCCGGGCTGATCGCGCTCCTGTGAGTGATATTGCACGTTAATAATCGCGTTGCTGAAGCGGGGGGTTCTGCGCCTTCCCGCCTTGACACGCCCTCCGTTCCGACCCCAGAATGCAGCTTGTTCCAAGGGGTGCCCTGTTAGAGGGCTGAGATTCTACCCGCGCGGCTGTCACGGCCGGCAACGTAGTGACCCTCTGAACCTGATCCGGCTAATACCGGCGTAGGGATGTGGAACCAGGGTCACTGCACGCCCTCATTCCCTCTTTGCGCCTTTCTGCGAATCCTGCGCATTTCTCAGGTCCTGGCTGGCCGTTATGCCGCAGTCCAAAGAGGGCACCTTCATGACCGAAGCGTCAATCATTGCCGCGCTGCTGGCGTTTATGCAGCGCCAGGAAACCACGGAAGCGGATTTCAACCAGCTGGCGCTGCAGCTGTTCGCGTGGCAATTCGAACACAATCTTCCTTACGCCCGTTTCGCCCGCCAGCGTGGCCGCACGCCGCTGACGGTAAAACAGTGGCGGCAGATTCCGGCGGTGCCGATTACGGCGTTTAAAGATCTGACGCTGAGCTGCCGTCCGGTGGCGGAGATTCCCCACATCTTTATGACCAGCGGCACCACGGGTACTGGCCGGGGGCGCAGCTATCACCCGACGCTGGCAGTTTACGATCGCTCAATGCTGATCAATTTCCGCCAGCGCTTTATGGCCGGTTATCCGCGCCTGCCGATGGCGATCCTGTTTCCGCACAGCAGCGAGCTGCCCAACTCTTCGCTGGCCCATTATCTGACGCTGGCGATGCAAGAATGTGGCACACCAGACAGCGAAGTGATGGTGGATGCGCAGGGGCTGAAACTGCCGCGTCTGATCGCCGCGCTGGAGCAGGCGCAGGCCAGCGGCCAACCCTATGCCCTGCTGGGTGCCAGCTACAGTTTTGTCCATCTGCTGGACGAACTGGCGCGTCAGCAGCGGCGTTTCAGGCTGCCGCCGGGCAGCCGCATCCTCGACACCGGGGGCTTTAAAGGCCAGTCGCGTGAAGTGGCGGCGGAGGCGTTTTATAGCGCGCTGCAGCAGACGCTCGGCGTGCCACGTTCGCACTGCATCAATATGTACGGCATGACTGAACTCAGCACCCAGTTTTACGATGCCGGCAATGAAATCTGCCCGCCGGTGAAATCCGGACCGCACTGGATCCGCACGCGCGTGGTCAATCCGCTGACCGGTGCGGACGTGCCGGAAGGTGAGACAGGCGTACTGGTGCATCACGATCTCGCCCATTTCAATTCTGTTTCCGCGATTCTGACCGAAGATGCCGGCGTGATGGTGCCCGGCGGGTTTCAGCTGCTGGGGCGCGTCGCGGGCGCCGATGCCAAAGGCTGCTCGCTGGCGATGGAATCGTTTCTCGCTGCCGCGCAGGCGCGGGCATGAAACTGTATGCCGGCCATCTGCCGGGCATCCGCCACAGCGAGGTGGCGTGGCACAGCCTGCACTTTGGCCAGCAGGGCAGCGCGCTGGAAGTGTGCGTGCCGGTGCTGTCCGAGGCGCAGATTGCCACGCTGGCGGCCAGCGTACGCGATAACGCGCGCCGCTACCTGCACACCCTGAGCGTAGCGCGCATCACCGCGTTGATTGATGAAGCCATCGCGCGCCTGCTTGACCGTTCGCACCCGGTGCGCCAGCAGGCGGAGCGGTTGCTGCCGCTGGTTACCGGCTATGACGCCGACATGCTGCGGCTCGGTTTAACCGGCTATCTCAAAACCTTTCGTGAACCGCAGCTGCGGCGTTTTCTGGTGGAGGATTTCGGCAACGTGCAGATGCTGAACGATTTTCAGCCGCGGCCAAAAGGCGGCTTGGCCCGCGCGTTTGGTCCGCAGCTGTTGCTGCAGGTCTGGGCCGGCAATGTGCCGGGTTTGCCGCTGTGGAGCCTGATTGCCGGCCTCTTGGTGAAGGCGGGAAGCGTGGGCAAAGTGGCGAGCGCTGAGCCGCTGATGGCGGGCTGGTTCGCCCAGCTGCTGGCGGAGATCGATCCGCAGCTGGGCGACTGTCTGGCCGTTGTATGGTGGCAGGGCGGTGATGAACGCACTGAGCAGCAGTGGTTCCGCGAGGCAGACGTAGTGATGGCTTATGGCGGAGAAGCCGCGCTGACGGCGATGCAGCGGCGTCTGCCGCCAGCCACGCGCTTTCTGCCGCACGGCCATAAAATCAGTTTTGGCATGGTGGCGCGCTCGGCGCTGGACGTGCGGCGCGGTCCGGCGCTGGCGCGTCAGGTGGCTTACGATGTGATGCGCTATGACCAGGCCGGTTGTTACTCGCCGCAGGCGCTGTTTATTGAGCGCGGCGGCCGGGTGTCGCCGCAGGAGTTTGCTGCTTACCTCGCTCATGAACTTGCCGCGCTGGCTCAGCGTTATCCGCGTGCTGCGCTGACGCTAAGTGAAAGCCAGGCAGTGGCCGCATGGCGCAACGCGGAGGAAATATCTGCGCTGAGCGGTGACCGCACGCTGTACGGCGATGAGCACGATGCCTGGGCGGTGGTGTACGTCGATAAGCAGGAGCCGTTACAACCGGGCGCGCTCGGACGCACGCTGAAGGTGATTGCCGTGGATACGCTGGAGGAGACGGTGAGCTGGGTGGCCGCGCAGCGCGCGTATCTGCAAAGCGTTGGCCTCGCGGCCGCGCCCGAGGTGCTGTTTCGGCTGGCGGCGCAGCTCGGGGCGGCGGGCGTCACGCGCATCACGGCGCTGGGTAACATGACTTCGCCGGAGGCAGGCTGGCATCACGATGGCCGTTTTAGCCTGCTGGATCTGGTCACCCTGTGCGAAATCGAACAGGCGGCGGAAACCGCCGCTGAACACTATGCGCCCTATCTTGACTGAGCGGGCGTGGAGAAACGCAATGAAATTCAGCAATCACACCGTGCTGGTGACCGGCGCCAGCCGCGGTATTGGCGCCGCCATTGCCCAGGCCTTTGCCGCCGAAGGCGCGTTTGTCGTGGTCAACTATTTACGTAATCACGACGCCGCTTCGCAGGTAGTCGCGGCCTGTGAAGCACAGGGCGGGGGTGCACTGGCGATTGCCGCCGATGTGACCTGCGCCGCACAGGTAGCCGATATGATGCAGCAGATCGACGCCGCTACCGGGCGACTGGATGTGGTGGTGAACAATGCCTTCGCACCTTATCGCTTCGATCCGGACCAGCGCCCGCGCTTCTGGGAAACGTCCTGGTCCGCTTACCAGACGCAGTTTGATGGCGCAGTGAACGCCTGCTACAACGTGTGTCAGGCGGCCTTGCCGCTGATGCGCCGCCGGGCGCGCGGCAGTATCATCAATCTGGCAAGTGATTTGATCGCCCGGCCGGCGGTGGCTTATCACGACTATATCACCGCAAAAGCCGCGCTGACGGGCTTTAGCCGGACGCTGGCGGCCGAACTGGGGGCGCTGGGCATTCGGGTGAACTGCGTAGCGCCGGGACTGGTGTATCCCACCGATGCCAGTCAGCATACGCCAGAAGCGGTCCGCCACGCGCTGACGGCGCAAACGCCGCTCGGACGACTGGCGCGCGCCGCGGATGTCGCCGGGCCAGTGCTGTTTCTGGCATCAGCGTGGAGCGAGTTTGTCACCGGCCAGACGCTGTATGTCGATGGCGGTTTGGTGATGCAGGACCATTAAGCCAGGTCGCCAGTCGCCGCACTGGCGACCTGCCACCGCCCTCCCGGTACCTCTATCCGTTATTCCGCCATGCCCACCGTCATGCAGCTATCTGCGCATTGCAGGCAAATTTCAGCACAGGTCTGACAGTGCGGATGCTGGTGCTTCTGGCACTCCCAACCGGCCAGCTGACAGGCCATCGACGTGATGGTACAGAGCTGCTCGCTCAGTTCACTCTGAGCAGCCAGCAGTTGGGCGGTTACGCGACACAGCGCCGCGCACTGCTGATTGAGCGTAATGCAGGGACTCATCTCACTGGCATCAGCATCCATCAGACAGGCTGCTGCACATTGGTCGCAGGCGGTCGCGCAGCGATAGCACAGCGCGATACAGTCATTGAGGTCAGCGTTCATGCGTTTCCCTTAGCGTCAGGTTAATAGCGACGCAATAGTGAGCGTGAATGGAGAATTTAGCTAAAAGCGGGGTGATATCAAGCGGATAGCGGGTAATTAATCCATGTAAGGTGCATTGCGTATGCAATAATTCCTTAAATATTGCGGAGTTAGCCAATTGTAAGCTTGTGTATATATATCAGCCCGGGTAATTAACGCAGATTAAATAAAAGTGTACAACTCTGCGTGGCTTGTACAAATATAGGGTGCCTGAAGCTGATAGTTAGATAATCAATGATTTAATTTTGGGATAAATAAACTGAAAAGCGGTCGCTGATAAGCGAAGCGGTAAATAACGCAGGATCGCTGAAGATTTGATCGATTAATTGTTTTCGGATGGGAAAATTACTCTCCTGACAAGGTTAGACGTGCGTTTAAGCGAAGCGTAAACGCGATGTCAGGAGAGCACAGTGCAAAAAGTTATCGAGGTTAAATCAATACAAAGATGGGGAGTAGTTATTTACGACGACTGATCTTTCCTCCCTTCCTGCCGGCTTCAATGGCGCGCTGTGGGTCATTTTTGAAGTTACCACCACTGACCTGACCGCCTTTGCGGCCTGCTTCAGCCGCGCGCTCCTTATCGGCGGCGAAGTTGCCTGAACCCCCACGACGTTGCGTCACTTTTTCTTCCTCTTCAGGTTTCTTCTTTGGATCCTTCATTTTTTCCTCTCTGTTCATACCCGCATGAAGCAAAAATAAATGTAGCGATGTTTTTACCATAATCAAGCCAGGAATAATCTTAACTTTTAATTTACAGCACGTTGGTTGTTTAACGATGAGTCAATTTCAGCTGATTTATTCCGGCAAATCATTTGGGGGGAATTGTTAACATTTTACTTTCATAAAGGGAAGCGTTCTTTTAGCGGCGCTAATGTGAATTGATGACGTTATGACAATTAACCGCTGTCGCATTTCTTAAAAACCTTTCTTGCACAGCCCGGCTTGCTTGCTACGTTTAATTAAGTTGTTCGCCTGGACTTAATTAGCGCTTCGCTTATTTTTCAGATAACCAGCCTGAAAGCGATGAGGTCAAAGCGTGCTGCCCGATCAGGGATCCGTCTCTGACGCCGTTGAGGTAGATCGCCCGTGTCATTCACTTTGGAGCAAACCATGACGAAGGAATCTGTGTATCTGGACTGGCTGCGCGATGCGCATGCTATGGAAAAACACGCGGAAAGCTTGTTGAAAGCGGCGGTGTTACGCCTGACGGAGCATCCCGCGTTGCAGACGCGCCTTGAGCAGTATCTTGAGCAAAGTCGTGAACAGCAGCAGCAGGTGAAAACGCTGCTGCGCCAGTATGACAGCAGCTGGTCGGTGCTGAAGGAGTCGTTAGGCCGGATGTCGGCGGTCGGTCAGGCCGCCAGCGACATGCTGCAGGATGAAGAGGGCATCCGTGTGGCCGTCAGCAGCTACGTGTTCTGTAACTATAAAATCGCCACCTACTCAACGTTGCTGGTGGCCGCAGAGCAGGCGGAAGAGGGGGAGGATGTCAGGCTCGTGCGGCGCATCCTGCAGCAGGAAAGCCAGATGGCCAGCAGGCTGCTGCAGCTGTTGCCACAGGCGGCAGAAGAAGCCATTGTGCTGCGCACGGAACCTGAGCTTTCCGGCACGGATTAAGTCATTTTGCCGCGCGCCCTAGAGATCAATCACCAGTTCCGCCGATTTGCTGCGCGAGCAGCACAAGGCGATGTACTGCTCCGGGGCGCTTTTTTCGTTGTCAGACTGCACGGTATCGCGATGATCGATCTCTCCGGCGGTGACCCGCGTCAGGCAGGCGCCGCACATGCCCATCTCGCAGGAGAGCGGAACGTCGACGCCATGCTCCAGCAGTACCGTGGCAATGGTTTTGTCAGGTGGAATGGTGCATTGCTGCCCACTGCGTGCCAGCGTCACGGTAAAGCCCTCTTCCGCGCCAGCCGTGCGGGCGGCAGGTTTGAACGCTTCAGCGTGAATATTGGTGCTGTCCCAGCCGCGCGCCAGCGCCTGCTGCTGCATGTGCGTCATAAACCCTTCCGGCCCGCACAGGTACAGATGCGTGTCGGCGGCAGCATCAAGCAGTTCCGCCGGTGGATAATCACGGGCGCTGCGGCCTTCGCTGCTGTACCAGATTTCACAAAATCCATGCTGAAAACGCTGCGCCAGTTCGGCGGCAAAAGCTTCATCACCGCGCTGGCGGACAAAGTAATGCAGCACAAAAGGCACGGCGGCGGCCTCCAGCGCCAGCGCCATGGCGTATAGCGGCGTAATGCCAATTCCGGCCGCCAGCAAAATGACTTTAGCGGCCGGTTGCAGAGGAAACAGGTTGCGCGGTGGCGAAATCGCAATCGTCTGGCCGGGGCGCAGCGTGTCGTGCACGTAGCGCGAGCCCCCGCGTGATTGCCCGTCGCGGGCAATACAGATTTGATAGCCGCGCACGTCATCGCAGCGTCCGGTCAGTGAGTACTGACGTATCAGACCATCACGCAGGTGGACATCAATGTGCGCACCCGGTTGCCAGTCCGGCAGCGGCTGGCCATTTTCCGCCACCAGCGTGACGCTGAGATTGTGACGGCCCTGACGATACAGGCCATCCACCACCACATTCAGCAGATCACTCATCGTTGCCTCCTTACACCAGGAAAAATTCGCCGAAGCCCATGCGCTTCAGGCCGCGACGATAAGCAATGGAGCTGCGATCGGCCGGAATATGCGCTTCCAGAGCCAGGTCGAGCGGCAAACGCTCCGGCTGCTGGGTTTCCACCATCAGGCGGTCTTCTTCGAATACGCGCTGATTGAAGGCGTGCACCTCTTCGACCGGGATGTGCAGGTCAAAATTACGCGCGATGGGCGCAAACATGCGCGTTTTGCGCGCCGACACCGGCGACGCGGCGTTCATGATCACCAGGCGCGATTCGCCGGGGAAATGAATGGTCAGCGTAGCGGTAAACGGCAGATGCATCTCGAAATGACGCAGCCAGCTAAATCCTTCCGGCGCCTGCTGCGGACTGTCAGCGGCAAAGTTACTCACTGAACTCCAGTAATCCACGGCAAAACCGGTCTCGGTTTCGACCGGGTTATAGGCAGGCACCAGCTGGTTGTTGGGATCGGCGAAGGTTTCGGTGTGCACCCAGGCGAAGTGCGCCACATCCAGAAAACCTTCCACCTGGCGTCCGGCAAAGCCGTTGACGTCAAAACCGGGGCAGTTGATCTGTTGAAAACCGGCATCATCCCAGTGCGGCATGGTGGGCAGCGGCGCGGGCTGGTCAGCATCCGGTGCGAGGCACACCCAAATCAGACCAAAGCGCTCTTCCACCGCATAGCTGATCAGATTGAGTTTGGCCGGAATCGGCTGATCGGGGCTGGACGGGATGCGATTGCAGCGTCCACCGGCACCGAAGCGCAAGCCGTGATAAGGGCAGACGATACCCTCTTCATCATGAAAACCCAGCGTCAGCGGGACGCCACGATGCGGGCAAACGTCGCGTGCCGCTACCACCTGACCCTGCAGACGATACAGCACCAGCTGCTCGTCAAGCAGCACCGCTTTGGTCGGTGCGCCGGCGATATCACAGGAACGGGCAACCGGATGCCACTGTCGCGCCAGACGCAGCCAGTCATCAGGTTCAAACGTGCAGTGTGCGGGAGGCGTAATGTTATTCATGCTGTTGTCCTGTCAGGTGCTCACACAAGGCGAAATAGAAGGCTTCATTTTTGTCAGGACATTGTTAATATGCTTGCCTGTGCAAATCCATCAGCAAGAATGCAGCCAGGTGTTGCAAAAAACCGTACAGGTGAGCAATGAGCCCGTTTTCCCGCTTTGCCGTCTATTTTGCCGAAGTGGCGCGCAGCGGCAGTTTGCGCAAAGCCGCTGAGCAACTGCACGTTTCCGCTTCTGCCATTAACCGGCAGATTCTGCAGGCGGAAGAGAGTTTTGGTACGCCGCTGTTTGAGCGTTTGCCGGAAGGGCTGCGCATGACCACCGCCGGAGAATTGCTGTATGACGATGTGATGCGCTGGCAGCGTGAGTTTCGCGTCACGCGGCAGCGTTTCGATGATATACAGGGACTCAAGCGCGGTAACGTCACGGCCGGGCTGGTGCAGTCGCTGACCAAAGGCAGCGTGGCAGACGCCATTGCCGATATCGCACGCCAGCATCAGTGGCTGCGGCTGGAGCTGACGGTGGACAACAGCCACCGCATCAGCCAGATGATTCGCCAGTCGGAAATCGATTTTGGCCTGATTCTCGATCCCGCCGGGCAGAGCGGACTTGAAGTGCTGGCGTTTGCCGAACTGGAGATGGGCGTGGTGATGGCCGCCGACCATCCGCTTAGCACGAGGCCGCTGCTGTCGCTCAGCGAACTCAGTCATGAGCGGCACATTGTGCCTGGCGCCGCGCTGGTGGTCCACGAACGTGTCGATGCGCTGTACCGCAAGCAGGGCCTGGCGCCGGAAAACATTATCGCCTGTAACGACATCCGCCTGATTCGCAGCCTGATCGCGCAGGGCACCGGCATCAGCGTGCTGAGCCTGCTGGACGTGATGACCGAGGTGCAGGAGAACCAGCTCTGCTTCGTACCGCTCAGGCACAGCGTGATGCGACCGCTGACCCTGGCGCTGTGTACTGCGCCGTCGCGCCAGCTATCGCGGGCGGCGCAGATGGTGATTCAGCGTATGACTGAGGTGATCGAGGCGATGGCCAGTGTCAGGCCCGCTGGCGGGCCGTAATCACGTTCAGTGCCCTGTTTCGGCATGCGGCGCGCGGGTTTTGCTGGCACCGGCACCGCCCGATGGACGGGCGATAATAATACCGAGAATACCGCCGGCAATTAGCGCCATCGCCACAATCAGCAATCCTGAGTGATAACTTTGCGTCGCATCTTTCATTTTTCCCAGCAGCGGCGGTAAACCCAGTCCGACAAAGTTTGCCACCGTATTGATAAAGGCAATCGATGCCGCAGCGGCTACGCCAGCTAATTTTTCTGTGGTCACTGCCCAGAATATTGGCGTCAGGGCAAAGTTAAGCCCGACGGTGAAGACCAGCAAAATATAAGCCAGCAGCAGGCTGCCCGAATAAATCGCGCCGGTTAATGCCAGGCCCGATAAAATTAATGGCAAGCCCATATGCCAGGCACGTTCACCGCTGCGATCGGAATGGCGTCCGTTTAAATACATAAATACGCAGGCCATCACAAAGGGCAGGGCGGATAACAGGCTGATAATAAAATTGCTCTGCTCTGCGGCCATGCTTTTAATAATCAACGGCATAAACAACGTAATACCGATCGAGCCAAACGCCTGTAAGAACCACACCAGACTGAGCAATAACACCGTGCGATCTTTTAATGCCTGCAGCCAGGAGTGGTTCTTATTCAGGGTAACACCCAGATTGTCCTGTTCGAGGCGCTGACGCAGCCAGTGTTTTTGCGGTGTAGTTAACCAGACAGCATCGTCGGGCTTATCGGGTAAGCGCCACAGCACCAGACAACCAAGCACCACTGCAGGAATGCCTTCCAGCGCAAAAAGCCAGCGCCAGCCTGCGATATCGGCAATGCCATGCATATTGAGAATGGCACCGGAAATGGGCAGACCAATAATCGACGCGCCTACCGATCCCATATAAAAGAAAGACATTGCCCGTGCGCGGTTACTTTTAGGGAACCAGCAGGAAATATAATAGATAATACCCGGCGCAAAACCGGCTTCGGCCATACCGAGTAAGAAACGCATCACATATAACTGATTGGCGCTATGAACCAGCGCCATGCCGGTACTGACAATGCCCCAGGTAATCATAATGCGCGCTATCCAGCGCCGGGCGCCGACTTTGGTCATAATGACATTGCTGGGAATTTCGAAAAGAATGTAGGAAATATAGAACATGCCGACACCGAGGCCGTACATGCTGGTGGTAAGCCCGAGGTCGGCATTCATTTGCAGCGCAGCGATAGAGATATTGGTTTTATCGAGATTAGCGACAAAATAACAGATCACGATAAACGGGATGATGCGCTTATTTAATTGACTCAACGTAGAACCAGAAACATCGGAACTTATCATATCCACCTCGTCACGCAGCATTACGCCACTCCGCGCCGGCAGACGGGCGCAAGGGCAGCGATGTCATGAATGATCTGTTTCGCTTGCTAAGCAATAAATGAAGTGCAGCCGAAAAATAAAAATCATTTTATTTCGGCCACGCGGCAGCATTAACTATGCCGATAGTGATGTTGCACATGAGCGATATAAATCGTCATGAGTTAGCAGTGTAGTACAATCTATTTTGATTGTACTACAATAGAGATCACAGATTGGACGATTGGCAGGCGTTAAACGATCGCGGCGTAATCACCGGTACCCTCCGGCCAGGGTGTGAGCAGGTCGAAGCCGGTATCCGTGACGGCTACAGTGTGCTCCCACTGCGCGGACAGGGAGCGATCTTTGGTCACCACCGTCCAGCCATCAGACAGCACGCTGGTGCCCGCTTTGCCGGCGTTAATCATGGGCTCAATGGTAAAAATCATGCCAGCCTGCAGTGCCAGCCCCTGGCCGGGCGTACCGTAATGCAGAATTTGCGGATCGCCGTGGTAGATCTCGCCGACGCCGTGACCGCAATACTCGCGTACCACGGAAAAACCGGCCTTTTCAGCGACCTGCTGAATAGCCGCACCGATATCGCCCAGCGTTGCACCGGGTTTCACCATCCGAATGCCTGCCACCATTGATTCATACGTCACGTCAACCAGGCGCTTAGCGCGTACCGACGGCTGACCAACGAAATACATGCGGCTGGTGTCGCCGTACCAGCCGTCTTTGATGACCGCCACGTCGATATTGACGATGTCACCGTCTTTGAGCTTTTTCTCGCCCGGAATACCGTGGCACACCACGTGATTGACCGAGGTGCAAACGGTACGGGTGTAACCCTGATAGCCAATGTTAGCCGGAATGACCTTTAGCTCATTGACAATATAGTCATGACAGCGGCGATCCAGTTCATCGGTGGTAACGCCGGGTTTCACCCAGGGCGCGATCATCTTCAGGACTTTGGCGGCGGCGTGACCGGCGGCGCGCGCCCGTTCAATCTCTTCAGCGGTATGCAGTTTGATACTCATTGCGCGATTCCCTGCGGAATAAAGGAAGGTTGGTCAAGCAGCTGCGCCAGTTCAGCGCCGCCATCACGTTCGACCCGCATCAGCAGACGCGTCAGTTCCTGATGGCTGAGCTGCGGATAAAGTTCGGCCAGCATGCCGATTTTCATCCAGTGCTCCGCCTGCGCGTTGATCGAACGACTGAGCGCCGTGCTGGCGATGCGCAGGTTCTCATGCATTAAATCCGAAATTTTGACGATACCCATAGCTGGCCTTTATATGAAACGTATATGCTATGTATATAGCATATCCACAACGGCATGATTTGCAAGTTCAGATTTTCGCCTGTTCGTAAATTTGCGGAATTTGTCAGAAAATCAAATACATTGTTTAGACCACTACGTTCTCGTCTCCACGCGGACCGGGATACTTTTTGGTCATAGAAAGATTTTTATGACCGGGCAGCCGCTGCGATTCTCGTGAAGAGAAATGAGGTGATACGAAAACGGCACGGCTTTTGCTTGACTCACTTTTTGGCATCAAAGGGTGGGGGAGCAATGGATGACGCACTGAGTTGGTTACAGGCCTCAAGGCAAAGCGATATTGCCAGCCTGCAACGCCTTCGCCAGACCGGCAAACTCATTACCACCGTCAGCGAGCTGGTGCATCAGCTTCAGCGCGAGCGGGGGGCGAGCAATCTGTGGATATGTTCAGAAGGCAGGCTTTACGGCGAGCAACGGCTCGCCAGTGAGCAGGATGTGACGCGCTGCCAACGGGATTTTTGCCAGGCCTTACCCAGGGTTGAAGCCCAGCCGGGATACAGCCGCTTCTGCAACCTGATCGCCGCCGCGCTGCAGGCCCTGGCCGGATTACCGGCGTTGCGCCAGCAGATTACGCAACAGCAGATCGCGCACGCGCAGGCCGTTGCGGCGTTCAGTACCATTATCCGTAGCTTACTGAACCTGGTTTTTGAGGCCGCCGACACCGCCAGCCATCCTGACATTACCCGCGCGCTCATTGCGCTGTTCAGCTTTATGCAGGGCAAAGAGCTGACGGGACAGGAACGCGCCCTGGGAGCGGCCGGCTTTGCTGCCGGACAATTCAGCGCGGAGCAGCGCAGCGCCATGGTGGCCTTAATTGAAGCACAGGAACAAAGCTTTTCGACCTTCCAGCAGTTTGCCGATGAGGCGGTTTTACACCACTGGCAGCCGCTGGCGCAGGCCAGTCGTGAAATTGAACGACTGCGACGCATTGCCTGTACCGACGGTCGGCGGGACGACAGTGGCGCGCTGCACTGGTTTTCGCTGCTGTCACAGCGCATCGACCAAATGAAATTGCTGGAGGATCGGCTGTCAGCCACGCTGATGTTGCGCTGCCGCGAGGCGATCGCACTGGCACAGCATCAGGCAGCTGAACCTCTGCATGTGGCGCAGTCGGGCTGCGATTTTACATTATATGTCTCCGGGGTGGACTGGCTGCCCACCGAGTCCGGTGCGCTGAACAGCGACGGGCTGGCACCCCAGCTGGGTCGTTCACTGCTGTCGTTGATCACGGAGCAGTCTCAGCGTTTACAGCATCAGGCCAATGAGCTGGCCACCCTGCGCGCCACGCTGGAAGAGCGCAAACTGCTCGACCAGGCCAAAACCTGGCTGATGCAGCAGCATGGGCTGAGTGAAGAGCACGCCTGGCAACGGCTGCGTAAAAGCGCGATGGATCAGAATAAACGGCTACCGGAAATCGCCCAGGCGATCGTCACGGTGGCAGCCACAATGAAGAGATAACTCTAAAGCGTTAGCTGCACAATGCTTGTGCGTATTCTGCGTCAAAAACGTGCAAAATCGGTTAAAAAACCAGCCCGGGGAAAGCCCTGATCGCCACGCGCAGGGCCGTTTCAAAGCTGGCATGCAGTTTGCTTTACCCTATTAAGTGTATGCATTAGCTTTGCCAACGGCGGTAAAGCGAGTGCTTTTGGATAAAGGCGTCCATCTCCCTGTGAAAGCAGTGGAGAGGACGCCTTTTTTTATTTCCTGAGGGTGGCAAAAAATGAGCAAATCGCCAGTTTCACTGTCTCGACGTCAACTGCTGTTATCCAGCGCCGCCGCTGGCGGGCTGTGGCTGTTGCCGGGATTGCGCAACGCCGTATGGGCGGCGGGTTCCGATGCGCCAGAAAAAGCCACCGTGCGGGTGGGATTTATTCCACTGACCGACTGTGCGCCGGTCGTCATGGCCTCGGTGAAAGGCTTCGACAAAAAATATGGTCTGACGCTACAGCCCAGTAAAGAAGCCAGTTGGGCAGCCGTCCGCGACAAACTGATCTCCGGTGAGCTCGATGCAGCACACGTCCTGTACAGCATGATCTATGGCCTGCAACTGGGCGTTGCCGGTCCTCAGCATGCGATGGCGAACCTGATGACGCTCAATAACAATGGCCAGGCAATCTCCCTGTCGAACCAGCTTAAAGCGCAAAAAGTCACCGATGCCGCCAGCCTGAAAAAGACCATCGACAGCCAGGCCAAAGGCAGTCTCACTTTTGCGCATACCTTTCCGACCAGTACCCACGCGATGTGGCTGTACTACTGGCTGGCGAATGCCGGTATCAATCCCTTTGATGACGTGCGCACTGTCGTCGTGCCGCCGCCGCAGATGGTGATGAATATGAAGATTGGCAATATGAGCGGCTTCTGTGTGGGCGAGCCGTGGAATCAGCGCGCCATCAGTGAGGATATTGGTTTTACCGTCGCTACCAGCCAGCAGATTTGGCCCGATCACCCCGAAAAAATTCTCGGCACTCGCGCCGCGTGGGTGAAAGAAAACCCCAATACGGCGCGCGCGCTGACGGCGGCTGTCCTGGAGGCGGCACGCTGGATCGATGCCTCCGATGATAACCGCCGCGAAACGGCGCAGGTGCTGGCCGGGCGCGCCTGGATCAACACCAAACCTGAGATTCTGCAAGGCCGCATGCTCGGCCAGTACGAAAACGGGCTGGGACAGAAATGGCAGGACCCGCATGCGATGCGCTTCTTCCATGACGGCAGCGTTAGTTTCCCGTATCTGTCCGATGGCATGTGGTTCCTCACCCAGCTTAAGCGCTGGGGAATGCTGACCGAGGATCCGGACTATCTGGCCGTCGCAAAGCAGATCAACCGAATTGATATCTACAAACAGGCAGCGAGCGCTGTCGGCAACATTACGTTGCCCGGCAATGAGATGCGCAGCAGCACCCTGATGGACGGCAAAGTATGGGATGGCACGAATCCTGCCGTTTACGCCGCCAGCTTTGCCATTAACCACAAAGAGAGGTCGTGATGAAAAGCCAGACTCGCTCCCTGACGCAGCCTGAGACGCTGCCCACCCGGGCCACGGTGGTGCCCCTTCAGGTCACGCCAAAAAAGATGCGCTCTCCTGCGCGCCTGCGTCCGTTTTTGCAGCGTGCCATTCCCGCGCTGTGTGGTGTGATGCTTCTGCTTCTAATCTGGCAGATCGCGGCCCTTTCCAGCAAAGGCTTTCCCGGCCCGTACGCTACCTGGGAAGCGGCGAAAATCCTGTTCGCCGATCCGTTCTATAACAACGGCCCTAACGATCAGGGCATCGGCTGGAATGTGCTGGCCTCGCTGCAGCGCGTCGCTATCGGCTTTGGCCTGGCCGCGCTGGTGGGGATTCCCGCAGGCTTTCTGCTGGGGCGTTTTGCCTTTGTGGCACGCATGTTCAATCCGGTTATCGCGCTACTGCGTCCGGTCAGCCCGCTGGCCTGGCTGCCTATCGGCCTGCTGCTGTTCCAGCGCGCCGAACCGGCCTCCAGCTGGACCATTTTTATCTGTTCTATCTGGCCGATGATTATTAATACCGCCGAAGGTGTACAGCGCATTCCACAGGATTACCTCAATGTGGCGCGCGTGCTGCAACTGTCGGAATGGACCATCCTGCGCCGCATCCTGTTTCCCGCCGTTCTGCCTGCGGTGCTGACCGGGGTCCGCCTGTCGATTGGTATCGCCTGGCTGGTGATCGTGGCTGCCGAAATGCTGACGGGAGGCCTGGGGATCGGCTTCTGGATCTGGAACGAGTGGAACAACCTCAATGTTGAAAACATCCTGATTGCCATTTTGCTGATTGGCGTCGTCGGCCTGCTACTGGAGCAGGGACTGATGCTGCTGGCGCGTCGCTTTAGCTGGGATAAATAAGGGGAACACTATGCAACCTATCATTCGTGTACAGCAGGTCAGCCAGCGTTTTACCACTTCCGGCGGCGATTTTCTGGCGCTCGATAATGTCAGCTTTGATATTCATCAGGGGGAAACCCTGAGCCTGATCGGCCACTCCGGCTGTGGTAAATCCACGCTGCTCAACCTGATCGCCGGTTTAACCCGACCTACCAGCGGCGTCCTGTTATGCGATAACCGCGAAGTCACCGGCCCCGGCCCTGAGCGCGCCGTTGTGTTTCAAAACCACTCGCTGTTGCCCTGGCTGACGGCGTATCAGAACGTTGAGCTGGCGGTAGAGCAGGTGTTTAAAGGCAAGATGAACAAGGCGGAAATGCGTGACTGGATCGAGCACAACCTGAACCAGGTGCAAATGAGTCATGCCATGCATAAACGCCCCGGCGAGATCTCCGGCGGCATGAAGCAGCGTGTCGGTATCGCCCGCGCGCTGGCAATGAAACCTCGCGTGCTGCTGCTCGACGAACCCTTCGGTGCGCTGGATGCCTTAACGCGCGCGCATCTGCAGGACAGCGTCATGCGCATCCAGCAGGCGCTGAACACCACCATCGTCCTGATTACCCATGATGTGGATGAAGCCGTGTTGCTGTCCGATCGGGTACTGATGATGACCAACGGTCCGGCGGCGCAGGTGGGCGATATCCTGACGATCGACCTGGTCCGGCCGCGTTCACGCGTGGCGCTGGCGGATGACGTGCGTTATCACCAGCTGCGCCAGAAAGTGCTGCATTTTCTCTACGAAAAACAGACTTCGGCGGCATAAGGACGACACCATGAGACAACGGCTGCTGGTTGCGGGTAACGGGATGGCGGGTATGCACATGGTAGAAACTCTGTTGCAGCTGGCGCCGATGCGTTACGACATCACTGTGATTGGCCGTGAGCCGCACGGCAACTATAACCGTGTGCTGTTGTCGCCGCTGCTGGCCGGAGAAACCACCGTTGAGCAAACGCTGATCCACGACCCTGACTGGTATCACCGTCACGGCATAACATTGCGGGTGGGAGAGACGGTGGAACAGGTGAATATTGCTGAGCGGACCTTACGCACCGACCAGCGCCTGCTGCACTGGGACCGCCTGGTACTGGCGACCGGATCGCAGCCCTGCAGGCCGTCTGTTCCAGGCAGCGACCTGCCGCATGTCAGCACGTTTCGCACGCTGCAGGATGTGAACACTTTGCTGGCCGGGCACGGTCCGGTAGTGGTGGTCGGTGGGGGCTATCTGGGTATTGAAGCCGCCGCCGGACTTCAGGCGCAGGGACGTCAGGTCACGCTGATTCATCGTCAGTCACGTTTGCTGGACAGACAGCTGGATATCAGGGCAGGGGAATTACTGCTGGCTCAGCTCCGGGCGCGCGGCATTCGCTGTGAACTGAATGCCAGCCTTGCGGCGATCCGCACGGATAGCGTGATCCTCCACGATGGCCGTGTGCTGGCGGCGCAGCAGGTGGTGATGGCCATTGGTGTCCAGCCGGCGATCGCCCTGGCGCAGGCCGCCGGTATTCCCTGTCAGCGCGGCATTCTGGTGGATCGCCAGTTGCGCACTGCGCACGCCGGAATTTATGCCGTAGGCGAATGTTGTGAAATCAGCGGCGAGACCTTCGGTCTGGTCGCGCCCTGTCTGGCCCAGGCAAAGATTCTGGCGGCGCAACTGGCCGATCGGCCTCAGGGAGATTTCTACAGTGCGGCCACGGGCACCCGTCTCAAAGTCAGCGGCATTTCCCTGTTTAGCGCTGGTGACGTTCGCGAAGCCCCGTCTGTCACCAGTTTTGACCCGATCGCCGGGCACTATCGCCGCCTGTTCCTCAAAGACGGCCGACTGAACGGCGTGCTGCTGTATGGCGACTGCCAGCAAAGTGGCGCGCTGCTGAACCAACTCCATAATGCCGGACCGGTTTCTGTGAATACGCTGTTCGGCCTTGATGAACCTGAAACGCAGCCGCTGGCTGCAGGAAACCCTGTGATGAGCCAAACGAAACCTGTATTAGCCGTGGTGGGTCACGGCATGGTCAGCCACCATTTTCTGGAGCAGCTGGTCGCCCGTAACCTGCATCAGCATTATCACATTGTGGTCTACGGCGAAGAGCGCTATCAGGCTTACGATCGGGTTCACCTTTCTGAGTATTTCATCGGTAAAACGGCAACAGAGTTGTCGCTGGTGAGCGAGGATTTTTTTGCCCGGAACGCAATTGAACTGCGCAGCGGTTGCCGGGTAGAGGCGATCGATCGCCAGCAGCGCAGCCTGCGTGACAGCGCGGGACGTGAGCTGGCCTGGGATAAGCTGGTGTTGGCCACCGGCTCCCGCGCCTTTGTACCACCGGTACCCGGCCATGACGCCGTGCGCTGCTTTGTCTACCGCACGCTGGACGATCTGGATGCCATCGCAGCCTGTGCCCGCCAGAGTCAGCGCGGCGTGGTGATCGGCGGCGGGCTGCTGGGGCTGGAAGCCGCCAATGCGCTGAAGCAGCTGGGGCTGGAGACGCACGTGGTTGAGTTTGCGCCGCGCCTGATGGCCGTGCAACTGGATGACGGCGGGGCGCTGATGCTGCGGCAAAAGATCGACTCGCTGGGCGTGACGGTGCATACCTCGAAGCAGACCGAACAGATTGCCACCCAGCCTGACGGCAGTCTGGTGCTGCACTTTGCCGATGGCGGCGAGCTGGCCACCGATCTGGTGCTGTTCTCTGCCGGTATCCGCCCGCGTGATGAGCTGGCCCGGAGCGCCGACATCAGCGTGGGGCCGCGCGGCGGCATTACCATCAATGATCAATGCCAGACGAGTGACAGCGACATTTATGCTATCGGCGAATGCGCGTTGTGGAACGGGCAGATTTTTGGCCTGGTAGCGCCTGGCTACCAGATGGCGCGTGTGCTGGCCGGGCATCTGGCGGCCGAACCGGCGCAATTCACCGGTGCCGACATGAGCACTAAACTGAAGCTGCTGGGCGTAGAAGTCGCCTCCTTTGGCGATGCGCACGGCAAAACGCCGGGCAGCCTGAGCTACCACTGGGCCAACGGGCCAAAAGGCATTTACAAGAAGATCGTGGTTAGCGCCGACAATGCACGACTGCTGGGCGGCGTGCTGGTGGGAGACAGCAGCGACTATGCCACGCTCCTGCAAATGATGTTAAACGCCATGCCGCTGCCGACGGCAGCGGAAGCGCTGATTTTGCCTGCGTTGAATGGCGCGCCGGCCAAAGGGTTGGGCGTCGCTGCGCTGCCGGACAGTGCCCAGGTGTGTTCCTGCCATAACGTCAGTAAAGGCGATATCTGCCATGCGGTGCAGAGTGGCTGTGGCGATATGGCCAGTATAAAAAGCTGCACTAAAGCCGCAACAGGCTGTGGCGGCTGCGCCGCGCTGGTAAAACAGGTGATGGAGCTTCAGCTGGAAAACCTGGGCGTCGCTGTTAAAAAAGACATCTGTGAGCACTTCGCCTATTCCCGTCAGGAGCTGTATCACCTGATCCGTATTAATGGCATCAAAACCTTTGACGATCTGCTGGCCAGCCACGGACGGGGTTGTGGTTGCGAGGTATGCAAACCGCTGGTGGGGTCGCTACTGGCCTCGTGCTGGAACGATTACCTGCTGAAACCGGCACATTTACCGTTACAGGACACGAATGACCGTTACTTTGCCAATATCCAGAAAGATGGCACCTATTCGGTCGTACCGCGCGTGCCGGGGGGCGAGATCACGCCACAGGGCCTGATTGCCATCGGCGAAGTGGCCGTGCGTTACGATCTCTATACCAAAATTACCGGCGGCCAGCGTATCGATCTGTTTGGTGCGCGGCTGGACCAGCTGCCTGCTATCTGGGAAACCCTGCTGGAAGCCGGTTTTGAAACCGGTCATGCCTACGGAAAATCCCTGCGTACGGTGAAATCCTGCGTCGGCTCGACCTGGTGCCGTTATGGCGTGCAGGATTCTACCGCCTTCGCCATCGCGCTGGAGAACCGGTATAAGGGTCTGCGCGCACCGCATAAGATCAAGATGGCGGTGTCCGGCTGCACCCGCGAATGTGCGGAAGCACAAAGTAAAGATATCGGGGTCATCGCCACGGAAAACGGCTGGAACCTGTACGTCTGCGGCAATGGCGGCATGAAGCCGCGCCATGCGGAACTGTTTGCCAGCGATCTGGACGATGACACGCTAATCCAGTACGTCGACCGGATTCTGATGTTCTACGTGCGCACGGCGGATCGCCTGCAGCGTACCAGCGTCTGGATGGATAACATGGAGGGCGGGCTGGACTACCTGCGTGAGGTGGTGATTCATGACAGCCTGGGGATCGCCGCCACGCTGGAACAGGAAATGCAACAGGTGGTGGACACCTGGCAATGCGAATGGCAGACCACGCTGGCCGATCCCTCGCGACGTGCGCTGTTTACCGCCACAGTGAACAGCGATCAGCCGGATGAAACGCTGCACTATGCACGCGTGCGCGGACAGCGCCAGCCACACAAGGCTAGTGGTATTCCCCTGATGCATCTGCCCGCCGAACCCTGGAGCGAAATCTGCCCACTGGAGGCCATTCCGCCAGAGGCCGGCATCGGAGCCCGTCTTGGCAGCGTCCGTATTGCCTTATTCCGCATGGGTGATGACTGTTATGCGCTGGAGGATCGTGAGCCGGGCAGCGAAGCCAGCGTACTGTCACGCGGTATCCTTGGTGATGTTGCGGGGGAGCCGGTGGTGATCTCGCCGCTTTACAAACAGCGTGTACGCCTGCGTGACGGACAGAGCCTTGATAATCCCCAGCATCAGCTGCGTTGCTGGCCGGTTAAACTGGAGGACGGCCAGGTCTGGGTCGCAAACCGTCCGCTTAACCTGATGGCGCAGGCATCATGAAAACTACCTGCGCTTATTGCGGGGTGGGCTGCGGCGTCGAGGTCACGCAGCCGCAGAGCGCGTCGCCTCAGGTCAGTGGCGATACCCGTCATCCGGCGAATGCCGGGCGGCTATGCGTAAAGGGCGCGGCACTGGGCGAAACCCTGACACAGGCCGGACGGTTGCTGCATCCTCAGCTTCATCACCAGCGGGTCAGCATGGAGACGGCACTGGATGCCGCGGCTGATGGTTTGCGCAGGATTATCGATGCGCATGGCCCGGAGGCGGTGGCTTTCTACGGTTCCGGCCAGTTGCTCACGGAAGATTACTATGTGGCGAACAAGCTGATGAAAGGCTTTCTCGGCGTCGCCAACATCGATACCAATTCGCGCCTGTGTATGGCCTCCGCGGTGACAGGCTATAAACGGGCATTTGGGGCGGATGCCGTACCGTGCTGTTACGAGGATCTGGATGAGGCCGAGGTAGTCATTCTTGTCGGCTCGAACGCCGCCTGGGCCCATCCGGTGCTGTTTCAGCGCCTGAAACAGGCAAAAGTGCAGCGCCCTGAGATGCAGGTTGTGGTTATCGATCCGCGCCGCACGGCCAGTTGTGAATTCGCCGATCTGCATTTACCGCTCCGGCCGGGCAGCGATCCGGCCCTGTTCTCGGGCCTGCTGCACTGGCTGGAACAGCATGACGGCATTGACGTCACGATGCTGCCGCATCTGGACGGTGTAGACACAACCTTACGGGCCGCGCGGCAGTGGGATGGTGCGGCGGTGGCAGCCCATTGTGATATCAGCCATGAAGTGATCGCCGCGTTCTACGGGTTGTTTACCCGGCATGAGCGCGTACTGACCTTATGGTGCATGGGCATTAACCAGTCACAAAGCGGCAGTGACAACAACAATGCTATTCTCAATGCGCACCTGCTGAGCGGCAAGATTGGCCGACCCGGCTGCGGCCCGTTTTCGCTGACCGGACAGCCGAATGCGATGGGCGGGCGGGAAGTAGGGGGGCTGGCCAACCAACTGGCGGCGCATATGAGTTTCACCGCAGAAGATTGCGACCGTTTACAGCGTTTCTGGCGCAGTCCGCGTATGGCGCGTGAGCCCGGCCTGACGGCGGTTGATCTGTTTGACGCCATTGACCGTGGAGCAATCAAAGCTGTGTGGATTATGGGCACCAATCCGGCGGTTTCGATGCCAGAAGGCAATCGCATTGCCCGGGCGCTGGCTGCCTGTCCGCTGGTAATTGTGTCAGACGTGCTGGCGCAAACGGATACCACCGCCTTTGCGCATATTTTGCTACCCGCGCAGGGCTGGGGGGAAAAGAACGGCACCGTGACCAATTCTGAACGCCGGATTTCCCGTCAGCGCGCGTTTATGCCTCCGGCCGGAGAAGCTAAACCGGACTGGTGGTTACTCGCGCAGGTCGCCCAGCGTCTGGGCTTTCATGAAGGCTTTACCTGGACGCATCCGGCAGCCATCTTCCGCGAGCATGCGGCGTTGTCGGGGTTTGAGAACAACGGCCAGCGCGCCTTTGATATCAGCGGTCTGGCCGGTATGAGCGACGCACAGTGGGATGCGATGAAGCCGGTACAGTGGCCAATCAACGCTCGTTATCCCGAGGGCTGCGCCCGGCTGTTTAGCGACCGGCACTTTTACCATCCTGATGGTAAAGCCCGCCTGTTGCCACCGGCCACGCCGCAGCCAGTGGTGTGCGAAACGGCTTACCCGTTATTAATGAACAGCGGACGGATCCGCGATCAGTGGCACACCATGACGCGTACCGGCCTGGTTCCCCGGCTCATGCAGCATTGTGATGAGCCATTTGCAGCCCTGCATCCGCAGGACGCACAACGCTATGGCCTGTGCGCGGGCGCACTGGCACGGGTGCAGTCCGACGCGGGCTGGGTGACGGTGCGTGTGACGCTGGACAGCGGTCTGCGGCGCGGTGAGATCTTTGTCCCTATGCACTGGAACCGACAGTTCAGCCTGCAGGGCACGGTTGGCGGACTGGTGGCTTCAACCCGCTGTCCAGTCTCGGCACAGCCTGCATTTAAACAAACCGCTGTGCGTATCCACCCGCTCAACGCCAGCTGGCAGGGCTGGCTCTGGCAGCGCGACGCAAGCCCGCCTGATGCGCTGCGCTACTGGGCGCGAACACCCTATGAGGGCGTGCAACGCTTTAGCGTGGCTGGAGACGGTTCACCAGAACAGTGGCTCATGGCAACGATCCCGCTGGCCGGGCTGCAACTGCAAACCGCTCATGCGGCGGAACCGCATTACCGCCTGCTGGCCTGGCGTAACGGTGAGCTGCACCTGGTCTTTTATGCAGGCGCGTCTTTACCCGAGATCAATCATGACTGGGTTGCGCAGGCTTTTCGCCAGGCACCTGTGAATGCGGCGGACCGGCATGCTCTGCTGGCGGGACAATCGGCACAACGTGCCGTGGCTGGCCGGACGATCTGTAGCTGCTTTGGCGTTGGGGAAAACACCATCTTACAGGCGATTAAACAGGGCTGTCACAGCACTCAGGCACTGGGTAACGCACTCAACTGTGGTACCAACTGCGGCTCCTGCCTGCCGGAGCTAAAACACCTTTTGCTTTCCGTTGCTGTACCGGAGGAAGAATGATGATTGCGATCAACCCTTTAGATAAACTGCTGGCGCCGGACAACGCGTCCAGCCCTGGCAAAGTCTGGCTGGTAGGGGCCGGACCGGGGGATGTGGATCTACTGACAGTCAAGGCGCTGCGCCTGCTGCAACGTGCGGATGTCGTGGTCTATGATCGCCTGGTCAGCGAAGCGGTGATGGCGGAAGTCGCCAGCAGTGCACTCTGTATCGACGTGGGTAAACAGCCGGGTCATCACGGCCTGAAGCAGACTCAGATTAATCAACTGCTGGTGGACCTGGCTGCCAGCGGGCGCAATGTCGTGCGTTTAAAAGGCGGCGATCCCTTTATCTTTGGCCGTGGCGGTGAAGAGATGGTCAGCCTGCAGCAGGCGAATATTGTCTGCGAAGTGGTGCCCGGTATTACCGCCGCAGTGGGCTGTGCGGCTGCCAGCGGCATTCCGCTGACGCACCGTGACTGTGCCCAGTCATTGCGCTTTATCACCGGACACGGGCGCAGCGGCGAACCGCAGCTGGATGCGGCGGCGCTGACCGCGACCAATCAGACGCTGGTGTTTTACATGGGATTAAGCTGGAGCAGCGTGATTAGCGCCCGGTTACGGGAATATGGCCGCAGCGAGGCGACGCCGGTGGCGATCATTGAAAACGGTACGCGTCAGAACCAGCGGGTGCTGATCACCACGCTGGCCGGGTTGCCTGAAACTGTTGAACAGCAAAAACCGGTGTCGCCGTCGTTACTGATTGTGGGCGATGTGGTGCGCTATTACCGGGCTGATCGAGTCGCAGCGCATGGGGAGGAGTTGGCGTTAAGTGATAGTGCAGTGCAGTGATGCTTAACGTGCCGAAGGAAGGGACACGGTTTTTACGGCTGGGGGATGAGACGGTCGCAAAAGCATTATCGGCGAATATGTTAGTGAGAGCCCCTATCTTAAGCGCCTTTCACATGAAACTGATGCCTGACAGTTACCTCACTCAGACATTTTTCTTAAGATTTTACCCTGAATAAACGCTATCGCTGCATTACACAATCGGCAATCTGTCGGACACTGAGATACGTTTGCATGGTATCCAGAACGCTTCATCACAACCTGACATTGACCACTGCCAGTCGCGCCATACTTTTTTCTTCTCAGTCCAGGTAAACTTTATTCTGGCTGGTATAGGCTGGCCGAAATCTGTCCGAATAGAGGCCGAAAAAATTCTAACTGTCTGATTATAAAGAGATGCTTTGATTAGTATTGCTACCATTCATAAGCTGGTGGTTAGCGCATATCTCTTTGAATTTACTAGATTAAATGTGCGTTTTTTAACAAATATGATATGTATATAGCATATCCACAACGGCATGATTTGCAAGGTCAGATTTTCAGCTGTGCGTAAATTTGCGGAATTTGTCCGTAATTGCCTATGCCTCATACCAGTACGTACTCATCGCCACGGGGGTCGGGATACTTCTGTCACATTGAGAGGTTCTTATGACCCAGTAACCACTGTGCAAATTCCTCACCATTATGCGCTTCATATAACCTTACCGATAAACTGCTGATCTCATGGAAAGCTGGCGGGTTGTCCGCCTCATCCAGACCGCAGCGGGTTCGCGCCTGCGTCAATGCCTGCGTCAGATTTTCCGGGCGCGGCGGCAGGTCTGGTTACGGTGGAGGTTAGCATCATAAGTTTCAGGCCTTTTGATCATATTTTACTTTTTCCATCAGCAAATTACCCCCGACAACACTATGCGAATGAACGTTTGGATTCCTGGCGTGTTTATGGGAATTGAGATAAATCGCTTCCGGATGAAGCCGGCACTCTTTGCCGTGTAGCTCCGGGCATGGGTAGATTCGCCCTTCGCGTGCCCAGCGGCGCATAGCGGACAGGGAAGGCGGCTGAGAATAGGTTTCGCTCGCCCACTCGGTCAGGGTGAGCAGCTTAGCCATGATTAACTTCCAGATTTCGGTCCATTAAAAAACCCCGCAAAAACGGGGTTTCATTGTTTATCTCTGTCACGTTTATCCTGCTCAGGCTTCCATTCAAGCCCGCACATATCGCAGGAAAACTTCCCGTCAGGGCGCTTTCGTGGTCCCACAGCGGCTTAAAATGCGCCCTGACGCAGCGGTTTCACCGCGGGCGTTAATGAATGGCGCCTTATCTCATCACTCCGGACCTTAGCCCCCAATAGACCGGATCTAACACCAGATTCCAGGTGAAATGGAGCGGCAGCAGCCTGAAGAAATGCATAATTACTTCCGTGAACGCCTGGCGTAAAGTTAATGCGTGTTTTTCGTTTCATGGCAACGCCCCCTGATGAAGATAGCGTTGCATCGACCCGTTGAACTCACAGCGCAGAGCGGCCTGAGATTATATCGATTGCTCTGCTGACATGCGGACGTCAGCAGATAGCGGCGGGGACATAAATTGCCAGCTTGAGTGCAGGGGAGTCATTTGACGTAAACGTTGAATAGCTGAATGTCCGCGTTATCCCGTCTTTCCCAGTGAGTTTTTTCTCTCCGGACACCGGCGCCGTTATCACATGCTCGCTCCACCATGTATCAAACTCCGGGCATTCACGGCTTAAGCGTTCTACCAGCGCAGTGAAGGTCTCATCGTCTGCATTTCGTGAATAACTGGAATGAAACAGGCCGAGCATTCTCTGTGCCTCTGCAGGCCAGGTGTCGCCAAAAAGGTATCTGGCCTGCTCTGTAGTGAACATGAAAACCATGATATTTCGCTCATCTGCAGC
The DNA here is from genome assembly GCF_026541005.1 of Pantoea sp. GM_Pan_4. Classification (NCBI taxonomy): domain Bacteria; kingdom Pseudomonadati; phylum Pseudomonadota; class Gammaproteobacteria; order Enterobacterales; family Erwiniaceae; genus Pantoea; species Pantoea sp. GM_Pan_4. Next base: position 8,409 of record NZ_JALNUZ010000003.1, on the reverse strand, counting down.
CAACAGGCTGAAATCCGTGATGACCTGTTCTGCTGCAGAATTCCACACCAATACATCCCATCTGTCATTGGTGACGTAGGCAGGCTCATTCAGCGCCCTGACCAGATGCGATAAGCTAGCCGGGACTTCCTGTTCGATATCTGCACTTTTTTTCCGGCCTGTCAGTGTTTTCAGGTGCAGAAATTCTGCCTCGTTCAGCTGCAGAGCTTTACCCAGGGCGTTAACTATCCGTTCGGAAAGCGTGCTGACCCGTCCCTGTTCGATTTTGGTATACCATTCCGTACTTATTCCCAGCATCGCTGCAACTTCCTCGCGCCTTAGTCCGGGCGTTCGCCGTCTTTCAGGCCCGGCAGAGGGGGGACGCTCAGGCTTCACCCTTGCACGTCGTGAACGTAAAAACTGGCTGAGCTCAGTATTCTTAACCATTTTTTGAACCTGGTAGTAAATTATACCTGTATAAAACTAGTGTATTTTACGCCGTTTTGGGTCGCCCTATGATGGTTTCATATTGTTCTATGCCCTCAGGAGAATATGACCATGAAAGCTGCTGTGCTTACTGCCTTTGGCCACCCGCTAGACGTTAAGAATGTGCCTGCACCGGTGATGGGAACCGGGGAAGTCATTGTCGATGTGGTTGCGGCGCCCGTTCTTTCCTACACGAATGAAGTACTGAGTGGGGAAAGAAAATATCTTTTACCTGTGCCGGTCATCCCGGGCTGTGGTGCCATCGGAAAGGTTCGCCAGACCGGCCCTGACTCAGCCTGGCTGAAACCAGGAGACTGGGTATTCTGCGATCCGACGGTGCGTTCCCGTGACAACGCGCTGTCGCCAGAAATTGTCCTTCAGGGATGGAGTGCCCGTGGTGAAGGAGGACAAAAAATCCAGCAATATCATCTGAATGGCAGTCTTGCTGAACAAATACGCATTCCGACTGAAAACGCAGTGCCCATTGGCGACATATCGCCTGCAGATGCGGGGCGATGGTGTGCCATCAATACGCTGCTTATAGCCTATGGCGGATTGTTATCTATGGATTTGAAAGCGGGAGAGCGCCTGCTGGTCAGTGGCGCAACCGGTAATTTCGGCAGCTCCGCTGTGCTTGCTGCCCTGGCCATGGGAGCCCATAAAGTCATCGCACCGGGCCGTAGTGAACGGGTGCTGAACGATTTGAAAAAACGTTTTGGATCGCGTGTGGAAACAGTAAAGCTCACAGGTACAGCAGAGATCGATATTGCTGCCATGAAGCACATGGCCGGGGGATCCATTGATGCGGTCCTTGATTTCCTTCCGCCGTCTGCGCAGGCCTCTGTCGCCCGGAATGCGATTATGTCAGTCAGACCTTATGGTCGTGCAGTCCTTATGGGCGGTGTTGGCATGCTGGGTGGGGACGATCTTTCACTACCTTATCCCTGGATAATGCGTAACCTCATTACCTTAAAAGGGCAGTGGATGTATGAACCTTCGGCAGTCCCTACGCTCTGCGGACTTATACGCGCGGGACTGCTTGATCTCAGCCACTATGACGTAACCGAGTTTCCGCTTGAGAGAGTGAATGATTCAGTCGCGCATGCTGCGAAAAACAGCGGGCCGTTTAAACTCACCGTCGTGCGTCCCTGACCAAAGGCGCCGCGATGGACCGGATTGCTCTCTTACGATGGCCCTGCGTATGGGTTCAATCACAAAATTCTGGCACAAAAAAGCCCGCTGCGCGGGCTTGATAAGAACCGATTAATGCGGAATCTCAGAGACCTCTTTGACATCCGCTTTGTTGATCTGCTGTTTGACACCATTGGCATCAACGTAGCCCAGCAGTCCGCTTTCCGCTTCCTGCGGTTTACCATCGCTGACAATGGTACGGCCATCATTGGTATGAATGGCGTAGCTGGTACGGGTACAGCCGGTCAGGGCGCTCAGTGCCACAATGGCTGCCAGTGGTAACAAAATCACTTTTTTCATGTCGCTCTCCCTATCGAGTAGATCAGTTGTTCAGTTCACTCATATTGGTGATCTGGTCACGGTTAATCTGTTCTGTTTTACCGGTTTGCGCATCTTTATAAGAGACCAGGCCAGTATCACTATCCACCTGTGGCTTACCATCGGTGACGATAGTGCGTCCGTCGGTGGTTTTAATCGCCTGATTTGATGAACAGCCGGCGATGGCAAAAATCGATGTCAATAACACAGCCGCTACGGTCAGTTTCTTCATAGTAATTTCCCTGATTGGTCTGAAGTCCAGTTATAAGCGTAGAACAAAATCCGGATTCTGGTCTGACCTGACTCGCTTTCTTTGCACAATTAATGCGGTTTAGCGTGCAATTGATGAGGAGGAAATTACCAGGCGCGGCTAATGTGTTTCGCCGCGTATATTGGGAAGGCAGGATAGCGTTGCGATATTACTCAGCGGCCAGGCGACCAAGCAGCAGAGAAAAAATAGCCTCATAATGCGTTTTCAATATCACATCGTCGCACTGGTCGAGACGTGCTATTAGCGCGACAAACAGGGTTTTTCGGTTCAGCAACTTGCCGCTGCACAAAATTTCCTGCACCAGCGTGCCAAGTAACTCATGCTGCTTTGCCTGCAGCGATCCACCAGTCCATGGTAATGCATCTTCAGAATTATTATGAAAAGGATCGTATCGCATCATCATTACCCTGATAGCAGTGCGTTAATTCAGCTTTTTGGCCAGCAGCCTGATCGCATTATCGCAGGCCTGCTGGATGGCCGGATTCTCCGAGCGCAAGCCCGTGCGATACAGCGCGCCAATTATTTGCTGAACAGATAAGGTTTCACCCGGTTGTACAATCTGTGTGACGACTTTGCCCAATAAAAGATAGATCTCATCGGCATCTTCTAATTCATCGTGCTTCACTCAACCCCCGGAACAAATAAACATAAATCTAAGTAATATGTTACTGACTGATAAATATTATTAAGCGCGCGATTCCAGGGTTTAAAACGTTATCGCGGCGAATATTAATTAGGAAACGCCTATTTCCTAATAGGCCAGACGAATCAGTCCAGAATGCTGAGCACCATATTAATGGTTTCTTTGCCATTAGTCACATCCTGAATTTTGCCTACCACGCGCATACCAAATGCCACGCAAAGCAGCAGTCCAGCGGCGGTGTCGGCATCCAGTCGTGGCGAAATCGATCCGTCCTCTTGTCCCTGTTCAACCAGCGAAGTCAGGAAGTTGCGGTTGCGTAATACCGCTTCACGCACCAGCTGGGATAACTCTTCGTCCAGCGTTTGCAGTTCCACGGTACTGCCAACCACCAGGCAGCCACGTCTGCCCTCGATCTCGCTGGCTGAGTCGAGATAAAACTGCAGCAGCTCAGCAATGCGCGCCCGGCCGGTCGGGTACTGTTGCAAACGGGTGCGCAGGTCCACATTGCGCAGCAGGATGTAGCGCTCAAACACCCGCAGAAACAGGGAACGTTTATCCTGAAACGCTTTATAAATACTGCCCGCCGTCAGGTTCATCGCTTCACCTAAATCGGCAATCGAGGCCGCATGAAAACCCTTCTGGCGGAACACGATCATGGCGCTGTCGAGCGCTTCGTCGATATCAAAATTGCGCGGTCTGCCGCGCTCTCTGGCAGCCGGCGCCGGATTGGGTTTACTGGACATAATGCGGGCTATTTAGAATGAATCGTTTCCAAATTATCCGGCTTATCGGTGACAGGGTCAAATCCTGCCCAAACGGCTGGCCCGGCGTGCGCTGATCGACAGCGAACCGCGTTAATGTTCAGCCCTGATAGTTGAGAATTTTTGACTGCCGGAGGATGATAAACCTTTTGCCGGGCCGGGACCTTTTCATGCTGATCTCCACTGAGGATACGCGCACTTTCAACACCGACATCCGCCTGGCGGCGACGCTGGCCGCCGTGGCGGGCGCACTGAACACTGCAGCGTTCGAAACGGTTGGTTTCTTCTCCGCCAACATGACCGGAAACGTCTCGTCACTGTCCGATCATCTGGCGAAAGCCAATCTGCATATCGGGCTGTTCTTCCTGCTGATTGTGCTGTTATTCATCGCCGGTTCGTCGGTCTCCACGCTGATCATCAATTCCGGCCGCAGGCGGCAGATACGCGGCATCTACGCCATCAATATTCTGCTGGAGGGCATTGCATTGCTGGTGCTGGGGATTGTCGAAAGCGGCTTTCATTTCAGCGAGGGCGGCGTGTTGCTGATTCTCAGCCTGAGCTTTCTGATGGGCCTGCAAAATGCGGTGGTAACGCGCATCTCCAATGCCCGCGTGCGCACGACGCACGTTTCCGGCACGTCAACCGATATTGGCATTGAGCTGGCGATGCTGTTCGACGTGCTGCGTCGCAAAGAGTCACCGAAAGACGCGCCGCTGTACATTGAACGGCTAAAACTGCATTGCTACACCGTGCTGGCATTTCTCGCTGGCGGCGTGCTGGGCATTCTGCTGCTGCAGTGGCTAAGCTACGCGCTGCTGATCGTCATTGGGTTACTGCTCAGCGCGCTGGCGCTGTCGGCGCTGAAACGTGCTGGCAGCAACCCGCTTCACGCCCGCTAAGGAAGGGAATCATGATCTCGCTCGACGACCGCCTGCAAGCCATCTGGCAGCTGCTTAGCACAGCCACCACATCGCGTTCGGCTTTCACCCTGATGCAGCTGGCAACGGTGACCGCTGACGGCCAGCCCAGCCTGCGCACCGTGGTGATACGGCAGTTTTTGCCCGCGCTGCCGGCCCTGCGTTTTACCGCCGATCGGCGCAGCGCCAAAATGCAGGATATTGCAGCCCAGCCGCAGGTGGCGTTACTGGCTTATGATGCCGCCAGGCGCGTTCAGCTCAGGCTGGCAGGCACGGCTCAGCGCGTTGACGATGCACAACAGCGTGCCGCAGCCTGGCATGCATTGCGCCCACATTCGCACGCGTTGTTTCAGTCACCGGTCAGGCCGGGCAGCGTGATTGCCCATCCTGATGACGCACTGCCTGCCAGCGCGCAAAAGGCGGGCACCGGACCCGACGAGCACTTTGCGCTGGTGCAGATCACCTTGCTCAGCGTGGAGTGGCTGGATGTCAGCCGCGAGCCCCATCAGCGCGCGCGATTCGAGGCCACTGCGGATGGCTGGCAGGGCAGCTGGCGCGTGCCCTGAGATTTATTGTTCAGCCGGTGTTTTTGCCTGACGCGGGCGGCCAGCCGCACCGGCGCACAACAGCGCCAGCAGTACCATGATCAGTACCGGCAGCATCGCCATGCGCAATCCGGCATGTTCGCCGATAAAGCCCAGTCCGGGCGGGCCGACCAGAAACGCCAGATAGCCCAGCGTGGCGGCAATCGTGACGCGCACCGCGCTGTTATGGCCATCGCCCGCCGCCGAGACCGTTAGCGGGAAGCCGAGCGACGCGCCGACGCCCCAGAACAGCACGGCCGCCGCCGCCAGCCATGGGTTATCGGAGAAAATCACCAGCGTCAGCCCCAGCGCGGCGGAGAATGCGCTGGCGCGCAGTACCCAGACACGGCCCAGACGATCAACCACCAGCCCACCGAGAAAGCGCCCCAGCGTCATGCCAGCGGTGAAGCCCGCGTAGACCAGCGTGCTTTGGGTATGATTGAGGTTATGGCCGTCGATCATCAGTAACGGCAGCCAGTCGTTAGCCGAGCCTTCCGCCAGCGCCATCGCCAGAATCACCACGCCGAGCACCAGCAGCTGGCGGTCACGCAGTTCACGTCCAACCTGGGCCAGAAAGCCGCCGTGATGCGGCTGTTCGCTGCGTTCGCTGTCGCTGGTGGCGGGCAGATGGCGCAGCGCCAGGGCGGCAATCAGCAGGTTAACCAGCAGCACCACGCTAAAGTGCCAGTGGGTGCTGATATCGGCTGCGGTCATGGCCAGCCCCGCCAGTGCGCCGATCAGCGTGCCGAAACTGAAGAAGCCGTGAATGATTGTCATGATTGACTTGCCGATGCGCCGCTCAAACGCTGCCCCTTCGACATTAACCACCACATCCATCAGCGCGGTTCCGCCGCCCAGCAACACCAGACTGGTAAACACCAGCCCGCTACTGGCGAGCGTTAACGCAACGGTCATCAGCACCAGGCCACCGAGCAGGATCAGGTAACCCGTGCGCATCACCCGGCTGGTGCCAAAGTGCGCGACCAGCTTACCGGCAAGCAGCACGCCCAGCATGGAGCCACAGGAGAAGCCAAACAGAATCAGGCCCATCATTTCCGTCGAGGCGTGCAGCACATCGCGCATAAAGGGCGTGCGGCTAACCCAGGAAGCCCAGGTAAAGCCAGGAATAAACATCAGGCCAAAGATGGCCCATTTACCGCGTGTCTGTTGCTGAGGGTGCATAAGGTTCCTTTAGGGAGCGGCGGGCATGCGGAGGTGAAACGCTTTCGTTGCTGATGACCGTTAGTATGGTTCACAGAATAGCAGTTTTGCTGGCGCTCGTTGAGGCAATGTCGCTCGCGCCAGCGCGCCGGGAAGAATTCGTCAGTGGGAGAAAGCCCCTCCGCGCGACGACGCGGAGGGCAACGGGATTAGAAACTCTGCCAGTCGGCATCGCTGGCCAGTGCCAGGCGTCCCGGCTGTGGCGCTTTATGGCTCGCCGGCGTGGGCTTGATGACCGGCGTTGCGCCGGATTCCGCCAGCACGAAGCGGGTCACCAGCTGGTTGAGCGTCTGGGCCTGCTCCTGCAGCGATTGCGACGCGGCTGAGGCCTGCTCCACCAGCGCGGCGTTCTGCTGCGTCACATCATCCATCTGATTCACCGCCTGCTGTACCTGGCTAATGCCCTGACTCTGCTCAACCGCGGCTGCGGCGATTTCGCTCATCAGTTCGCTGACCTGATGGATAGCGTCATTCATCACCTGCATGTTGCTGCTGACGTCGCTGGCCTGGGCGGCCCCGGCTTCGGTCAGTCGATGCGACTCTTCAATCAGTCCTTTGATTTCGCGTGCGGCCGAGGTTGATCGCTGCGACAGGCTGCGTACTTCACCCGCCACCACCGCAAAGCCCTTGCCGTGCTCACCGGCGCGTGCGGCTTCGACTGCCGCGTTGAGCGCCAGGATATTGGTCTGGAAAGCGATGCCTTCGATCATTGAGACGATGTCCGTGACCTTGCGCGAGCTGCCACGAATGTCATCCATGGTCGAGAGCATGGTGCTGAGCGAGGTACCACTTTTTTCCGACAGCGAACTGGCGTTAGCCGCCAGCTGGCTGGCCTGACGCGTGTTATCGGCTGTCTGACGTACGGTTTCACTCAGTTCAGTCATGCTGGCCGCGGTCTGCTCCAGCGAGGCGGCCTGCTGTTCGGTACGCGCAGAGAGATCTTCATTGCCGGCGGCGATTTGCACCGATGCGCTGCTCACCGAATGCGACGCGCTGCGCACGGCACTCAGCGAACCGGCCACGCTGCGCATCAGCTGATTAAAGGAGCGCGCCATATTGCCCACCTCATCGCGACGGCTTTCGTCTGCGCTGAGCGTCAGGTCGAGATTTTCGCTGGCGTGCATCATGACTTTGCCGACATCGGACAGACTGCGACGAATGCGCAGCACGGTGAACAGGGCGAACAGGCCAAAAATAATCACTGTGGCTATCACGCCGGTAATGGTGGTCCACAGCACTTCATGGAAGGTGCTGAGGTTGGTGGCGCGTAACTCATCGCCGATAGAAATATTCAGCATCAGCTGCTGCTGGTAATTGGTGACCAGCTGGCGAATGGCGGCACCAATGCCGTTCTGCCCCTCGATCAGATCAAGGCTGATGGCGTTCTGATGCGCGCGCGAGGCAGTGAGAAACGCCGGCAGCCGCTCGCTAACGCGCTGTATATTGGCAAAAGCCAGCTCGGTCAGGCGTTTATCTTCCTCGCTGGAAATGTTGTGAGTCAGGTAGTAATCGGTGAGCGATTTCAGGCCGCCGATCTGTTTATCAATGTCCGCTTCAACCGCAGGCATGTTGCTGTCCTGCAGCTGAGTCTGATGTTTGTAGAGCGTCAGCGCCAGCTGATTGCTGCGATCAATCAGCGTATTGAGGTCTTTAATCGACGGAATGGCGTTGGTCTGCACGTACTCAAAGCGCTCCTGAAAGCCGGACAGCAGTGAGATGGCGAGCACCGCCTGCAGGATAATGGCGCCAAACAGCATGGAAAAGGTCAGTAGCAATCGTTGGGAGATGTTCATCTTATTATCCTTAATCTAAACGCGTCCCGGCGCATGACGCGGCGGGTACAAGGGCAGATTAAAGAACATCGGCAGATTGTGGTTTTTAGTTAATGAAATTTTAGCGGCGGGTAGCGGCAGAGGCTGGCGGGTTAACAGTGGAGCCGGTCGCCGTGAACGGCGACCCTACAGTGCATGTCCCGTTATTTCCGTAGGGTGCGCATTCATGCGCACCTGGAAACGGGGAGTGCATGTCCCGTTGTTTC